>CAYPYG010000005.1:0-107674 GCA_964415175.1 uncultured Elusimicrobiaceae bacterium | reverse complement strand
ATACGTCTTTTCGAGGTAGTTGTAGACGGTCCGGTACAGCCGGACCCAGAGGTCAGCCGAAGGTGATGATACAGACCCTGCGTGCTGCCCCGCCCGCCCCGGGCGGGGCAGCACGTTTTTCTGATTTCTGCATTTGTTTTTTTCCTTTAAAATTAAAAAATTAAATGGCGCAAAAAATTCTGCATTTTTAATTTTTTTGGGGACCGGGGGCCACCGGTTTATTGAAAACCCGCCCCAGCCTCGCGTGCGCTCGGCCCTGGCGGGCTTTCCTGTTAATTATCTGTAGCCCCCGGAAGAGGGGGAGCTAAAACCGGTACAGCCCGGGCAAGCCGGGCTGCCCCGGTATTAGCGGGGAAAAAGAAGAAGACAACGGATGTAAAACCATGTATAATATTCCTATGAAGCGCTACAACATGGTTGAAGCCGCCAAACTGCTGCGCGTAACGCGCCAGACCCTCTACAACTGGATAAGCCGCGGCTGGATAAAACCCGGGCGCGATTACAAGAACTTCCCGGTGTTCACCGAGGCGGATATACGCAAAATCAAAAAGTGGAAGGAAACCATAAGGTAGCCATATGAAGACCGCTCTATATCTGCGAGTATCCACGGAAGACCAGGCACGGGAAGGTTACTCTCTTGAGGTCCAGAGGGAAACCCTCGAAGCCTTTGTAAAACGCGAAGGCCACGAAATCTACAAGGTCTACTCCGACGACGGCATTAGCGGGGCTACTACCAGAAGGCCCGCGCTTGCCGCACTTTTGGCTGACGCCAAAGGCGGCAAGTTCGGGCTGGTGCTGGTGGCAAAACTGGACCGCTTCAGCCGCAACCTGAAAGACCTCCTGATACTGGTGGACGAGCTTTGCAGTTACAGCGTAGGCTTTAAATCGGCGGGGGAACCCTTCGACACCACAACCTCAGCCGGCAAACTGATGTTTCAGCAGCTTGGCAGTTTCGCGGAGTTCGAGCGCAACCGCATTGCGGAGCGCGTATTCCCTGGTATGGTCAAAGGCGTTCAGCAGGGAAACTGGCAGGGCTCACGCTACGCGCCCTACGGCTACGCCTACAACAAGCCGGCCAAGCTGCTGGAACTGGTGGAGAGCGAGGCCGAGGTTGTGCGGCAGATCTACGCCATGTACCTGGAGGGCAAAAGCACTTTTTCCATAGGCGCGGCCCTTACCAAGCAGGGCGTAAGAAACCGCAATGGCAACTATTTCGGCAACAAGACCATAGGCGATATCCTTAAAAACCCCATCTATACCGGCAAGATCGTCTGGAACACCCACCACTACGACAAGACCAAGAGAACGCCAAAGGGCTATAAATACGTCAAAAACGCCCCCAGCGAGGTTATTACCGCCCAGGGCAGGCATCTCCCCATAATCAGCGCGGAAGCCTTTGCGCAAGTGCAAAAGCTTCGCGCTGAGAAGCGCATAACCCTCCGCCAGGCCAGGCCGGGGGATTACTTATTGTCCGGCCTGCTCTTTTGCGGATGCTGCAACCACAAGTTAGTGGGCGCTACTTCGGTGTCCAACCACCGCACCGGGGCCACCAAGAAATGGTACCGCTGTTCTTCAAGGACCCGCAGTTATACGGCCTGCCGCGGCAAGAGCGTTAAGGCGGAAGAGCTTGAGCCGCAGTTGGAACTGATACTCGACTTGCTGCTCAAAAGCGACACTTTAGCGAACCGATGGCCGAACATGACCGTGCCTCCCATAAAACTGCCGGAGGACGAAAAAGAGGCTAAAAAGGCGGTCCACCACAGCCTGTCAGACAATTTCGCCAAACAGGCGAAATTGACTGACGCCTACATAAACGGCCTCATGTCCAAGGAAGTTTTTGAGGTCACGAATAAAGACCTGATGGAGAAAGGCGAAGAGCTGAAAAAGCTGGCTGCCTTCTACGATCTGCGCGAGATAGACCGCGAAAAATCCGCGGACTATCTCGCGAAAGTTAGAACATTCCTCTCCGACGGTAAGATAGGGGAGAAAGAACCGGACGCCGCTGACAAGAAAAGGCTCCTGGGAGTGATGGTCCGAAACCTGAAGATAGGGGACAAAAAAATTAAAAATGCAGAATTTTTTGCGCCATTTAATTTTTTAATTTTAAAGGAAAAAAACAAATGCAGAAATCAGAAAAACGTGCTGCCCCGCCCGGGGCGGGCGGGGCAGCACGCAGGGTCTGTATCATCACCTTCGGCTGCCAGATGAACGAGGCGGACTCGGAGCTGGTGGCGGCGGATTTCGCGGCGCGCGGCTACGGGTTGACCGACGACCTCAAGAAGGCCGACGCGGTGGTGGTCAATACCTGCACGGTGCGCCAGCAGGCGGAGAACCGGGCGTTGTCGCAGCTGGGGCGACTGGAGGGCTGGAAGGCGGCGCGGGAGAACCGGAAGTTGTTCGTCATCGGCTGCGCGGCGGAGCGGCTGGGCTTCGGCACGCTGCGGCACAAATTCCCTTTCATAGACGGCGTCATCGGCGCCAAGGCGCTGGACGGGCTCTCGGAAGAGCTGGACAGGCACCTGCCTCCCGCCGTCGGAGAAACTACGCCGTCCAACCTTTTCAACTCGCCGCTATCGGCCTATGTTACGGTGATGCGCGGCTGCTCGCATAAATGTACCTACTGCATAGTGCCTTCGGTGCGCGGGCCGGCGGCTTTCCTGCCCGAAGAAGAAGTGCTCCAACAGGTCCGTCGGAGAGTGGAAGCCGGGGCGCGGGAGATCGTGCTGCTGGGCCAGACGGTGAACGCCTGGCGGGAGGGGGGAAAAAGGTTCGAGGACCTGCTCGATTCCATAAGTTCGGTGCCCGGCGTGCTGCGGCTGCGGTTCATGAGCCCGCATCCGATATATTTCACGCCGGCCTGGCTGCGCGCCTACGCCGAGAACCCGGTCATAGCGCGGCATCTGCACCTGCCGGTGCAGAGCGGCTCGGACCGGGTACTCAAGGCGATGCGGCGCGGTTATACGGCGGCGGAATACCTGGGCATCCTGGAGAGGATACGCAAGGCGGACCCGGACACGGTATTCTCGACGGATTTCATAGTGGGCTATCCCGGCGAGAAAGAGGAAGACTTTGAAAAGACGCTGGAGCTGGTCAGAAAAGGCCGTTTCGGCTTCGCCTTCTGCTTCAAGTATTCGCCGCGGCCGGGGGCGCCGGCCAAGGACGCGCCGGACTTGTCCTCGCCTTGCGGGGACATCACGGACGGGGAGATGCGGGCCCGCCTGGCCCGGCTGCTGGAGGAGGTAAAAATCGCCGGCGGGGGTATTTTCGCGGAAAGAATTGGTAGAATAGAAGAGGTCCTTGTGGAGTCCGCGCGGAGAGGCAAGACCTCCTCCAATTTCAACTGCAGGCTGGACAGGGAATGCGCCCCGGGTTCGCTGGTGACGGTGGAAGTTACCGGGACCGCTAAGACTGAATTAAGCGGGAAGGTGTTACCATGACCAAAAAACACAAGGTAGTCAAAGAGCGGCGTCAGCATGTCCGTCTGCCCATCCTGCACGGCATACTCGAGCCCGTGGAGATAGAGTTCTTCACCACGGACGAGGCGGGCAAGGTGCAGCCCCAGCCGGCCATACTTTCCGACCTCTCGGCCGGCGGCATGCGCCTTATCACCTTCATGGCGCCGCCCCATTCCAAGGAATTCAACATAGTCCTCAACCTCGCCGGCCTGGGCGAAGTGCCGATAACCGGGAAGATCTCCTGGGTCAAGGAGAAGGGCGGCGTGTTCATGAACGGCATCTCTTTCAGCGGCATCAGCCCCGACTGCGTCAAGCGCATCAACGCGATGGCCGAGGACTACGCCGACTGCGACACGCGCCTGGAGCTCAAGCTGCCCGAGGTCTGCGTGGAGACCTGCAAGGCCCACGAGCTCTGCAACAAGCCGCAGAAGGACGACACGCTCTTCAAGAAGAAATAAGACCGGGAAAAAGATCGACCGGAAGGCCGGAACGCTTTAAGAAGGAGAACCGCTAAAGCTTTCGGCCTTCTTGTTTCCCGTCGGAACACGGAGACAATGTCCCAGCAGGAAGAGATAAAGCCGGTAACGCTGATGGGCGCCACGGCCTCGGGCAAGACCGAGGCGGCGCTGGGCCTGGCGCGCCTGCTGGGCGGCGAGATAATCTCGGCCGACTCGCGGCAGGTCTATAAGCGTCTCACGGCCGGCACGGCCAAGCCCGACGGGACCTGGCGGGAGGAGGGCGGCCGCCGCGTCTACCTGGTCGAAGGCGTGCCCTATCACCTGGTGGACTTCCTCGATCCCAGGGCCTCCTACGACGCCGCTTCCTTCGCGGCCGACGCGAACCGGCTGGTCAGGGAGATAAAGTCCCGCGGCAAGGTCCCGATAATCGCCGGCGGCACGGGCATGTACGTGCAGGCGCTCTGGAGCGGGCTGGACCCGCTGCCGCCCGCCGACCGGGCCGTGCGCGACGAGCTCGCGGCCTTCGCCGAGAAAGAGGGCCGCCCGGCCCTGCACGCGAGACTGGAGGCGCTGGACCCGGAGGCCGCCTCCCGGATCCCCGTCAACAATATCCAGCGCGTCATACGGGCGCTGGAAGTGATAAGGATAAGCGGCAGGCCGATCTCGGAGCTCTGGACCGGCCGCTTCCACAACGCCCTGCCGACGCATCTTTCGCGCTTCATCGTCCTGTCCTGGGCCAAGAAGGACCTGTTCGAGCGGGTACGCGCGCGCACGCTGGCCTCTTTCGTGCGCTGGGAGGCGGAGACCCGCGCCCTTCTCGACGAGGGTTATCCCGAGGACTGCCCGGCGCTCAAATCGCTGGGCTACCCGCAGATGATCGATTATATCCGCGGCGAGGCCGGCCAGGCGGCCGCCGCCGAGAGGATACTGCGCGTCACCATGGCCTACGCCAAGCGGCAGGCCACCTGGTTCGCCCGCTACCGCAATGTCCCGCGCGTGGACGCCTCTTCGCCGGCCGACCTGCTGCCGGAAAACCTGCTCAAGGCCGCGGGGGCCGCCTGAAGGCGCTGCTCGTCTCCGTTTTCAGGGGCGGCCCGGCCGAGTCCGCCGCCGCCTCCGCCGAACTGGCCGAACTGGGCCGCCTCTGCGAGACCGCCGGCATAATGCCGGCTGGCAGCGTCCTGGCCCGCGTGAAGGCCTTCACGCCGGCTACGCTGCTGGGCTCGGGCAAGGCCAAAGAGCTCGCGGCGAAGGCCGCGGAAGCCGGGGCCGACGCGGTCATCTTCGACGACGACCTCAGCCCGGCGCAGCAGCGCAACCTCGAGCGCATCTTCTCGCTGGCCGTTACCGACCGCACCGAGCTCATCCTGCGGATCTTCGCCCAGCGCGCCCGCACGCGCGAGGGCAAGCTGCAGGTGGAGCTGGCGCGCCTTACGCATATGCTGACCCGGCTCTCCGGCAAGGGCGAGGCGCTGGAGCAGCAGCACGGCATGATAGGCACGCGCGGCCCCGGCGAGCGCAAGATAGAGTACGAGCGGCGCGCGCTGCGCGACAAGATCGGGGAGCTCAAGGAGCGGATAGAGGCCGTGCGCAGGGAGCGCTCGGTGCAGCGCGGCCGGCGGGACTCGGTGCCGCTGCCGCAGGTCTCGATAGTGGGCTATACCAACGCCGGCAAGTCCACGCTGCTCAACGCGCTCACGCGCGCGGCCGGACGCGGCGCGGTCTACGCCGACGACAAACTGTTCGCCACTCTCGACCCGACGACCCGCCGCGTGCGGCTGCCCGGCGGGGGGGAGGCGCTCTTCACCGACACGGTCGGCTTCATACAGAAACTGCCGCATACGCTGGTGGCGGCCTTCAAGGCCACGCTCGAGGAGATAGTCCGCTCCGACCTGGTCATACACCTGCACGACCTCTCCTCGCCGGCGCTGGCTGAGCACCACGCGGCCGTCAAAGCCGTGCTGGCCGGGATAGGCGCCGGCGACAAGCCGACGCTCAACGTCTTCAACAAGGCCGACCTGCCGGGAGCCTCGCCCGCGCGCGCCCGCCGGCTGGGGCCTTTCTTCCGGCCGCTCTGCGTCTCGGCGCTCAACGGCGACGGCCTGGACGCCCTGCTGGCCAAGGCCGAGGCCATGCTCTCCGCCTCCTGGCAGGAGCGGGAGCTGGTCCTGCCGCGCGCCAGGTCGGGCCTCCTCAAGGAGATCTACCGCATCGGCCAGGTGCTGGAGGCGGAACACGGCGAAAAGGAGATCAGGCTGCGTTTCCGCGCCACGGCGGCCAACTGCGCCCGCGTGGAGGCGCTGCTGGCCAGAAAAACGGAATAAGCCTTGCGGCGCCCCCTATTTTTATATAATTTAAGGACTCCACCATGTACGAACTCTCCATCGCCCTCACCTTCATCGCCAGTTATGTCCTCGGCGGCATACCGGCCGGCTACCTCATCGGCAGGCGCTTCTACGGGCTGGACATCAGGCAGTACGGCTCGGGCAATCCCGGCACGGCCAACGTCTACCGGACGCTCGGGAAATGGGCCGGCATCGCCACCTTCGTCATCGACTTCCTCAAGGGCTTCGTCCCGGCCTGGTTCGCCATGCAGTTCTACGTCCGCGACGGCCACTGGTGGATACCGGTCACGGCGGGAGCGCTCTCCATCGCGGGCCATATCTGGACCATCTTCCTGGGCTTCAAGGGAGGCAAGGGCGTGGCCACCGCGGCCGGCGTCTTCACGGCCCTGCTGCCCATACCCACGGCCGGCGCCTTCGTCGTCTTCGGTATCGCCGTCGCTCTCACCAGCCATATCTCCGTGGGCTCCATGGCGGCCTCGGTGTCGCTGCCGGTGCTCTGCTATTTCCTGACCGACCCGGACGGGAAGCAGCGGCCGTTCACGATACTCGCGCTGGTCGTCTGCGCCCTCATCTTCTACACCCACATCTCCAATATCCGCCGCATACTCAAGGGCAAAGAGCTCTCCTTCCAGCACAAGGACGGCGCGGCGCCGCGCAAAGAGGGGGAGGGCCCGCGGCCCCGGCCATGACGGAATCCCCGGAAAAAGAGGTCAAGATCTATTCGATCGCGACCAGCCTGACCGAGTCCATCATCTTCCTCGACGAAGTGAACGGCTCGCGCATACTGCCCATCTGGATAGGCCCGCAGGAGGCCCAGGCCATAGCCATACGGCTCTCGGGCTACCCGTCGCCGCGCCCGATGACGCACGACCTGCTCTTCTCCCTTATCAGGGAGCTGGACCATACCGTCGAGAAGGTCGTCGTCCGGGACATAAACGAGAACACCTATTACTCTTCGATCCATCTCGTCTCCCGCGACGGGTCCTCGCGCAGGACCGTGGACTCGCGTCCGTCGGACGCCATCGCCGTCGCCGTGCGTTTCGGCTGCCCGATCTACGTCTCCGAGGCCGTTTTCGCCAAGACCCAGGTCCTCTCCAAGCCTATCACCGAGGACGAAGTGGTCAAATTCCGCGAGGACCTCAAGAACCTCAAGCCCAACGACATAATCGCGCAGCTGTTGAAGGAAAGCCCCGGCCGTCCCGGGGACGCCGCCGGCGAAGAGCCCGGCGGCGAGGACGAGAAGGAGGAGGAAGGCGATGAATAGGCACGACATTATCAAGGAGATCGCCCGCCACCTGACCACGGAGAAGGACGCCAAGATGGCCGTGCACCGCATCTTCGAGATGATGGCCGCGGCGCTGCGCTCCAACGAGAAGGTGGTCATCTCCAATTTCGGCACGTTCCGCGTCAAGGAGCGCCAGCCCCGCCAGATGCGCAACCCCAAGACCAACCAGAAGGTCATGGTCGGCCCGCGCAAGAGCATCCGCTTCAAACCCTCCAAAAAGATACTGATGGGGATATAAGGGAACGCGGAGTGGCGCCGGCGGAACGATGACGGAAAAGAACTACTTCACGATAAACGAGATCGCCGGCAGGACCGGCATCGCCCCGCACACCATCCGCTACTGGGAGTCCAGGTTCAAGCTGCTGCGCCCGCTGCGCCTGGCCAGCGGCCACCGCCGTTACACGCGCAAGGACCTGGAGACCGTCAACGAGATCAAGGACCTGGTCCTGCTCAAGGGTTATTCGCTGCGCGGCGCCAGGAAGGTGCTCTACGCCCGCGGCAAGGCCGGCCCCGAGAAGAAGCGGGCTTTCGTCCCGCCCGCCTCCGACGCGGGAACGGTGGAACTGCTCGACGAGATAAAGAAAGAGCTCCGCCAGATGATCAAGGACCTCTGACGGAACGCGCGATTTTGAGACGGGCCCGGTTTTTGATAGAATAGCGCTTCGACGTTTTCGACCTTCCTCACCGGGGCGTGGCTCAATGGTAGAGCGCTCGCTTGGGGTGCGAGAGACTCCGGGTTCAATTCCCGGCGCCCCGATGAGGAAGGTCGAAGTTTTTGGTAAAGCGACGGAAGGACTTTGCAGGGAGGGGAAAACGAATGATCGGCAATAAAATAACGACGGCGGCGGTTTTTATGACCGCCTTCGCGGCTTTCGCCTGCGCGGGCAGGGTGGCGGCGGATAAAAAGGAAAGCGCGGACACCGGCGGCGCGCCCGTTCCGCTTGCCTCCTACAACAACGACTTCGCCGTAAAATTCTACCGCTCGCTGGCCCCCGAGGGCGGGAACGTCTTCTTCTCGCCCTACAGCATCGCCTCCGCTTTCGCCATGACCCGCGAGGGGGCGAAAGGCGCCACCGCCGCCGAATTCGACGCGGTCTTCGGCTTCCCGGCCACCGGGAAAGGCCTGGCCGGAAGTTTCTCCGCCGGCGCCGCCGCGCTGGAGGCCGGGAAAGGTTCCGCCAGGCTGGTCCTGGCCAACAGCATCTGGCCCCAGAAGGACTACAAGTTCAAGCCCGACTATCTCTCGAAACTGAAGAAGTCCTACGGCGCGCAGTCCGCCGCCGTCGACTTCAAAAAGGACGCCGAGGCCGCCCGCAAGGAGATAAACGACTGGACCGGGAAGAGGACCGAGGGAAAGATAAAGGACCTTTTCCCGGCCAAGTCGCTCAACGCGCTGACCCGGCTGGTCCTGGCCAGCGCGGTCTATTTCAAGGGCTCCTGGCTGCATCCTTTCGAGGCGGCCATGACCTCCGACGCCGACTTTTTCGCGAAGGAGGGGGAGGAGCCGGTGAAGGTGAAGATGATGGCCCACCCCGGCCAGAAGAAGCGGCTCTACACCGCCGACGAACTGGCCGCCGTGCTGGACCTGCCCTACGCCGGGGGTTCGCTGTCCATGACGGCCGTGCTGCCGCGCGAAGGCAGGACCCTCGCCGAAGTGGAGGCCGAGCTCTCGGCCGGAAAACTGGCCGCCTGGCGCGCCGCCATGCAGGAACGCGACGTCAAGGCCTTTCTGCCCAGGTTCAAGTTCAGCGCGAAATACGACCTCGCCGCGCGTCTGCCCGCCATGGGGCTCAAGCTCGCTTTCACCGACGCCGCCGACTTCTCGGGGATGGACGGCACGCTGGACCTCTACGTGCAGAAGGCCTTCCACCAGGCCTTCGTGGAGGTCAACGAGGAAGGCACCGAGGCCGCCGCCGCCACCGGCGTGGCCATGGGCCTGAAATCGATAATGATGGACTTCGAGGTGTTCCGCGCCGACCGGCCTTTCCTGTTCCTGATAACGGAGAACAGGACCGGTCTCATACTCTTCATCGGCCGCGTGGAGAACCCGGCGGCGGCCTGAGCCGCGGCGCGGGCCTGAGAGGCCCCGGGTCAGCCGGCCCTGAAGCCGGCCCGGCCCAGGGCCTTTTTCACGGCTTCCAGGGTATCCCCTCCGCCGTCGTACTCCAGCTCCACTTCGCCCTTCTCAAGGCTGACCAGCGCCGAGGCGACGCCGGGCACGCCCCCGGCGGCCCTTTTCACGGCCGCGGCGCAGTGACCGCAGCTCATTCCGTTCACCTTCACGATCTTTTTCATGCGGCTCCTTGACAATAATCGTTACAATCTGATATTATTTCCTTAATAAGAGTTATTCTAATTTACCTTATGAAAAAAGTCAACACCTCCGGGGACCTCCGGAAAGGAAGAAATACGCCCCAGCGGGCCGCGCTGGCCAGGCTGCTGGCGGGGAACCGCTCGCACCCGTCCGCCGAGGCGCTGCACAAAAAGCTCCGCAGGAGCTTCCCCGGCCTGTCGCTGGCCACGGTCTACAACAACCTGCGGGGGCTCGTCGCCGCCGGGGAACTGGCCGAGCTGACCTTCGACCGGGACCGCCAGCACTTCGACCCCGACCTCTCGGCCCACGCCCACCTGTTCTGCCTGGACTGCGGGCGGGTCCTCGACGTGCGTTGTTCCGCCCCGAGGGCCGCCGGGATCCCCCGGGGGTTCGAAGTGCTCAAAGCCGAGACCGTTTTCCGCGGTTACTGCCGCCGCTGCGCGGCCAAAGCGTCAAAGAGAAGGAGGAACTCATGCACGAAGAAAAGGAAAAAACGCTGACGGTGGGGGAAAGGGTCCCGGACTTCGACCTGGAGACCTTCGACCCCGCTTCGATGAAGTTCGGCCGTTTCCGGCTGGCCGACGCGGTCAGGGATAAGCGCTGGACCGTGCTGGTCTTCTACCCGGCCGACTTCACCTTCGTCTGTCCCACGGAACTGGCCGACCTGGCCTCCAGGCACGCCGAGCTCTCCGCCCTGGGCGCCGAAGTCGTCTCGGTCAGCGCCGACACCAAGTTCACCCATATGGGCTGGCAGGCCCAGGAGCGGCTGCTCAAGGACGTGAAGTACCGGATGGGTTCCGACATACGCGGAGAACTGGCTTCGGCGCTGGGGACCTACGAACGCAAAACCGGCCTGCCCTTCCGCGGCACGTTCATCATAAACCCGGAAGGAACGCTGGTGGGTTCGGAGATAAACTTCAGCAACGTGGGCCGCGACATGGGGGAACTGGTCCGCAAGCTGAAGGCCTTCGTCCACGTCCATCAGAACCCGCAGGAGGTCTGCCCCGCCAGGTGGAAGCCGGGGGAGAAGACCCTCCGGCCCTCGGAGAAACTGGTGGGAAAGGTGCACGACGAGCTCAAGTGAGGGAGAGCCGCCGCGAAGAACGCCGCCGGGCCCGGGCCCGGCGGCGTCTTAATTTTGTATAACTGTCGCTATGCCCCGCCACCGGCCGCTCAAAGCGGCCCTGATCTACGGCTACGAACCGTCCGGCCATTCGTCCGCGGCGCAGGCCATAGCCGAGGAACTCCCCTCCGAACTGGTCGAGCCGGTCCACGTCGATCTCTCGTCCGTCTTCCCGTCGTTCGGGCCTTTCGTCGCGCGCGCCTACCTGCAGGTGCTCAAGAAGACCCCGGCCGTCTGGTCCTACGCCTACGACAACAGCCTGCTCTCGCTGGCGGCCAAGAGCCTGCGCGGCGCCGTGCTGCCCTACTATTCCCGCAGGCTCTCGGCCTACCTGCGCAAGCGCGGGGTGAGGGCGGTCATCTCCACCCACGCGGCGGCCTGCCAGATGCTCTCCGCCGACGGCGGCGGCACCCCTCACGGCCCGCTCTTCGCCGTGGTCACCGATTTCCGCGCCCATTCCTACTGGCCGGGCCGGGGCGTGAAGGCCTGGTTCACCCACGACCGCGCGGGCTCCGACGACCTCAGGAAGAACGGGGCCCCGGCGGAAAGGATCTTCGCCTGCGGCATACCCGTGCGCAAGGGTTTCGCCGCGCCGCGCAGCCGCGAGGCCGAGCTGCTCTCGCTGGGCCTGGACCCGCGGCTGTTCACCGTCCTGCTGGCCGGCGGCAGCAAAGGGCTCGGCGAACTGGAGGAGGCCGCGGCCGCGCTCAGGCCGCTGCTGGGGAAGATACAGCTGCTGGTGCTCTGCGGCGAGAACCGCCGCCTCTCCGCCAGCCTGGAGAAGCTGCTGGGGGGGAGGAAGCACGCGCGGGTCTTCAATTACTGCAAGGACACCTCGCCCCACCTGGCGGCCGCCGACATAGTGGCCGGCAAACCCGGCGGCGTCACCTCGGCCGAAGCGCTGGCGCTGATAAAGCCCATCTTCGTCTTCGCCCCGCTGCCGGGTCAGGAGGAGCGCAACGCGGACTTCCTGGCCCGCCGCCGGCTGGCGCTCAGGGCGGACACCGCCGCGGAACTGGCGCAGCTGGTGAAAAGGGCGGCCGGCGAGCCGGCCATGCTCGACCCCATGAAGAAGGCCATCGTCCAGTATTCCAGGCCGCGCGCCGCGCGCGACATCGCCGCCCGGGTGCTGGAGGAGCTTTACCGGCCGGAACAGGGAAGCTTCCGCTGCGCCCGCCGCCAGTAACTCCGCGGCCGGCCCTCTTTTGAAAAGGGCCGGAAAACATGCTAAAATAAATCCACGATCGGGGCGTGGCTCAGCTGGCTAGAGCGCTCGCTTCGGGTGCGAGAGATCGTGAGTTCAAATCTCACCGCCCCGATTCCTGTTTTAGAACGGTCGGACATAACGAAGCCCGGCGCGCAGGCGCCGGGCTTCGCCTTTGCCGCCGGAGCCCCTATTGCGGTGTCAATAGTCCTTGCCCGTACGGACCGATTTTAGTATTATTTTTTCCGGTCAAAGATGCGCGTATACTTCAAAGCCGGGGGCAGGGTGCAGGGAGTCGGTTTCCGGTGGTTCGTGCGCGACTCCGCGCTGGCGCTGGGCCTGAAAGGCTGGGTGCGGAACCTGCCGGGCGGCGACGTCGAAGGCGAGGCCCAGGGCCAGGCCGGGAAGCTGGAACGGCTGCTCGCGGAACTGCGGGACTGCCGCGGCCCGGCCCGGGTGGACGAACTGAAGCATTACGAAGTACCGGAGACCGCGGACGAAAATTTCGAAATACGCTGATCGAGGAAGACTCCACATGCCCGAGAAGAAAGACAAGAGAGAGGAAAAGGAAGAGGAAGAGCGGGAAGAACCGCAGGCCTCCGCCAAAGAGGACGACGCCGCCGAAGGCGGGGGGGAGGAAAAGAAGAGCATCCCCAAGGAAAAGCTCAGCGCCATAAACATAGATTCCACCAACCAGTACATCCGCAAGATCAGCACCATCGACCACAGGATCTCGCGCGAGGAGAACCACGAGCTCTGGAAGCGCGTCAAACGCGGCGACCGCCGCGCCAAGCAGCGCCTGCTGGAGCTCAACCTCAAGCTGGTCATCCCGATAGCCAAGCGTTTCCTCTACCCCGGCGCCGACCTGATGGACCTCGTCGAGGAGGGCAACCTCGGCCTGCTGCACGCCATCGACAAGTTCGACATCCGCAAGGGCTACCGCTTCTCCACCTACGCCTCGTACTGGGTGGAGCAGTACATCCGCCGCTCGGTGGAGGAGACCTCGCGCACGATACGCGTTCCCCCGCACGCCTGGACCGCGCTGCGCAAATGGCTCAAGCAGTGGGACAGCATGCACGGCAAGCTGGGCCGGGACCCGACACTGGCCGAGATGGCCAAGCAGATGCACTGGACCGCCAACCAGGTGCGCACCGCGCTCAACGCCTCCGAGGTCATGACGGGCCTCTCGTCCATCGAGACGCCGCTGGGCCACGACGACGGCTCCGACACGGTCGGCGACACGCTGCAGGACCACAACGCCTCCACGCCCGACAACCTTATCTCGATACTGCGCCTGCACGACGAGCTCAAGAGCGCGCTGGTGGAGATAGGCGAGCGCGAGCGCATGATAGTGGAGCTGCGCTACGGCCTGACCGGCCAGACCGCGATGACGCTCAACGAGATAGGCCAGAAACTGGGCCTCTCGCGCGAGCGCGTGCGCCAGATAGAGGAGCGCGCGCTGCTGAGGCTGCGCCGCGTGGCCGCCCGCATGGGGCTCATCGAGATGTCCAACAAGGGCGGCCCGACCAACATACAGCCCGGCTGGAACCAGCCCAAGCAGAAGACCGACCTGCTGGGCGACGCGATACCGACCAAGCCCTACATGCCGCGCAAACAGGGGAAGAAATGATGAACGCCACGTCCGCCGACATAGAGACGCTCAAGGCCGCTATCCGCGACGTGCCGGACTTCCCCAAGCCCGGCATCATGTTCAAGGACATCACCCCGCTGCTCAACGACACGGCGCTGTTCGGCCTGGCCGTGAAACTGCTGGCGGCGCCCTATAAAGGCCGGGGCATCACCAAGGTCATCGGCATGGAGGCCCGCGGGTTCATCTTCGCGGCGCCCGTGGCGCTGGAACTTGGCGCGGGCTTCACGCCCGTGCGCAAGAAGGGCAAGCTCCCCTATAAGACCGTCTCGGTGACCTACGACCTGGAGTACGGCCAGGACACGCTGCAGATACACGAGGACGCCATAAAGACCGGCGAGAAGATACTGATCGTGGACGACGTGCTGGCCACCGGCGGCACGGCCAGGGGCGTCTGCGGCCTGGTGGAGAAGCTCGGCGGGAAGGTGGAGGCCGTGGCCATGCTCATCGAGCTCGGCTTCCTCAAGGGCCGCGACAGGCTGTCTGGCTACCCCGTCGAATCTTTGATAAAATATTGACCCCGCGTTCAGGCGCGGCGCAGGGAGAGAAGCGCCCGTAGCTCAACTGGATAGAGCTGCTCCGTCCTAAGGAGAGGGTTGGTGGTTCAAGTCCGCCCGGGCGCGCCAGTTTTTTCAGGAGATTAAAGATGCCTTCAACCACATGGGTAGCCAGCGGAGAGCCGGAGCTCAAGCCCCGCAGGACCGACCAGGTCATGACCTTCGTGAAAGAGAACCGCGAATCCGTCGTCGCCGGTTCGGTGGTCCTGCTCGCCGCCATCCTGCTCGGTTCCTGGTTCTACCTGCATTACCGCCAGATCAACGACACGGCCTGGAAGCAGCTCTTCATAGCGCAGCAGACCGGCTTCGCCGGCGCCTACGCCGAGGCCGGGAAGAAGTTCGACGAGGTCGTCTCCGGCTTCGCCCGCTCCGGGGCCGCCGGCTACGCCGTCATGGGCAAGGGCGACCTCCTCTTCCGCCAGGAGAAGTACAAGGAGGCCCTGGAAGAGTACAGGAAGCTCGCCGACGGCCCCAAGGCCATCCGCCCCTTCGCGCTCTACAATGCCGGCAAGGCCCGCGAGGCCATGGGAGCCTCCGCCGAGGCCGCCGCGGACTACCGCGACTTCCTGGCGAAGTATTCCGACCATATGCTGGCCCCCGAGGCCCATTACTCGCTGGCCGCGGTGCAGGAGAAACTGGGCGACAAGGAAGGCGCCAGGGCCGCCTACGAGAAGATCGCCATACTCTACCCCGAGACCTCCTGGTCCGAAAACGCCAAACAGAAGACCGGGCAGGCTCCCGCGCAGCCCAAATAAAAGGACCTGGAACCTTTTGGAAGCCCGGCCCCAGGCCGGGTTTTTTTTAGCCCGGACCTGGCATATAAGACATATCCGCCATATAT
The DNA here is from genome assembly GCA_964415175.1 of uncultured Elusimicrobiaceae bacterium. GTDB lineage: Bacteria > Elusimicrobiota > Elusimicrobia > Elusimicrobiales > UBA9959 > UBA2231. Next base: position 92,444 of record CAYPYG010000005.1, on the reverse strand, counting down.
CCTGAAAAGTACTTGACAGGCTTTTGGGGTTTTTGTAGCATTCTTATGCTCTGTAAAGGAGGCCTTCCGCAGGAAGTCATGGAAGGTCCGCCAGCCCCGGGGTAGTATGGGGGGGAGCGGAGCGCCAGATTTAAGGCGCTTCTCCAGAAAGGCCGTAGGCCCCCAAAAGGGGCACAGGCACTATCCCAAGGGCGGAGAAGATCCTCCCGCGGGAGAGAGCAAAGGCCCCGGAAACGGGGGCTTACGACAAAACAGGAGGAGAGTAAATGAAGAAACTGATAGCGATGCTTGCGCTGCTCGCGTTCGCCGGCAATATTGCCAGCGCCGAACTGCTCAAGAACTTCAAGTACGACGGCAAGCTCGAGGTCCACGGCTACAACCTGAACAACCTCGACTACAACGACAACACCCAGGACAAGCGCGGCGAGACCGAGACCCGCGTCCAGATCAACGCGGGCTTCGACCTCAACGACGACGCCGACGCGGTGGTCTCCCTGGTCAAGAACAACAGGGAGTACGACGAGAACGGCGAGGACGTCAACACCGTTCAGAACAACCTGTTCTTCGAGCAGGCCTATGTGAACCTCAAGGGTGTGTTCGGGCTGGACCATAAAGTGGGCCGCCAGTATTACGGCGAGGCCGGCGACCTGGTCATCTACTACGGACCCAGGACCTGGCCTTATACCCGGCTGATGACCGCCCTCACCCCGGCGATAGACGCCTGGACCGGCTGGTACAAGAACGACAACTGGGACGTCCACGCCATGATGGGCAAAGAGACCAACACGGCCGATGCCGGCGGCACCAGCGACGACGTCAATGTCTCCGGTATCAAGGCGATGACCAAGCTGATGGACATAGGCCTGACCGCCTACTTCTACCAGCAGAAGGACGGGACCGGCGTCAAAACGGCCTACCTCGACGTGCTCGGCGCCAAGGCCAAGTATGCCTTCGGCGACCTGAACGTCACCGGCGAGTACGCGATGAACATGGGCAAGGACCCCAACAAGCCGGCCATCGGCTACGAGTACGAGGGTACCGCCTATAAGCTCAACGCGGACTATTCCATGGACCTCATGGGCAAGCTCATGCTCGAGGGCGAATACGCTTTCACCTCCGGCGACGAGAGCAACAACAAGAAGGCCACCGAGTTCCAGGGCATCAACGACGACTACCGCCCCGGCATCATCTACGGCGCGGGTTACGCCGCCGCCGCCGTCGGCGCCGGTACCGGCTCCAACATCATGGACTTCGGCGGCAACTGGACCCCGGAGAAGCTCGACAAGCTCAATGTCGCGGCGAAGTACTATACCTTCTCCTCCGACAAGAAGAACGGCTCCGCCGACAAGCACCTCGGCAACGAGTTCGACGTGATAGCCACCTGGAACCATTCCGACAACGTGAAGGTCAAGGGCTACTACGCGATGTTCATGCCCGAAGACAAGAACAACACCCCGGACGACGCCGAGTCCGTGATGGGCGCTCTGTTCTGCGTCAACTTCTGATAACCGTAAAGGTTAACGGATAAAAAGACCCCGGGGCCTCAGAACCCCGGGGTTTTTATTTTGTTATAATAAATCCCGATGAAGCGGCATATAGTTATCTCCTCGGTCCTGGCGGCCCTTTTCGCCCTCTCCGGCACCGCCCGCGCCGTCAAGCTGGACATAATCTCCGACATACGCATAAAAGCCTCCTCCTACGAGGACCTCCTCTATATCGACTCGCGCAACAGCCAGACCGTCTACACGGAACGGGCCTCGCTGGGCTTCGTGGTCAAGGACATAGCCCTGCCCCGCAGGCCGCTCTCCCATATGGACCTGGGCGTGGTCTTCCAAAGCCTGGGCACCGGCGGCAATTCCAGCACGGTGGCCGCCCCGCAGTTCCAGGGCGGCGTCGGCAAGTACGAGAGCGTCAACGGCTCGCCCTTCGTGCGCAACGCCTACGTGAAGATCTATAATTTCGGCCGCCGCGGCCTGACCGCCACCTTCGGCCGGCAGGACTTCACTCTGGGACAGGGGATCACGCTCGCGTCCAGCGATACGGGGTTCCCCGGCGCGCTGCTGGAGACCGACAGCCTCTTCGGCTTCAAGACCGACCTTTTCGCCTTCCGCCCTTATAAATCGACCGCGGCCTATACCGTCTTCGGCGCCAGCCTCTACCACCCCTCGAAGGAGGGCGTCTGGCAGTTCTACTATTTCCGGGAGAACACAGCCTCCAACGCCGACGGCCTGGACTATACGGCCTCCTCGCGCAACCGCTCCTATACCGGGGCCCGTTATTTCATGGGCCGCGGCGAGCTGGAGTTCGACGGCGAGTTCGTCATGCAGGGAGGCTCGGGCAAGAAGACCGACGGCGCCAAGGTGGACTACGAGGGTTCGGCCTTCATGATGAAGGGCGCCTGGCGGCAGCCGCTGGGCTTCTTCGGCTCCTCGCGGCTGCGCCTGGCCTACGGCCGCTCCAGCGGCAATCCGGACGCCACGGGGGGGAAGGACAAGGCCTTTTTCCCGGCCTTCGGCGCGAAGACCGACGGGGGGATAGAGCGCGGCGGCTACGGGGCCATAATGGGCGCCAGTCTCTACGACACCATCAAGACCTCGGACACGGTCAACGGCCTGCCCGACGGCGTCTCGGGGCTCAATGTCATCAATATCGGCGCGGATCTGCCCTACAGGCGCCTGACCCTGTCGGTGGACTATTTCAAGTACAGGGCCTCCAAGAACCTCAACGACAGCAACCGCCAGCTGGGTACGGAACTGGATTTCGCCGTCACCTGGCCGATGGACAAGAACCTCTCCCTTAAGGCCATCTACGCGTTCTTCAGCCCCGGCGGCCTCTACCCCACCGACGACAAGGCCAAGCTCCTTTCGGCCTACGTTCAGGCCAGTTTTTAGCCCTCCCGGCCCCTGTAACCCGGGTTACACGCCCCCGCTCAGGCCTCCTTCCCTGGAGGCCTTTTCTTAACCATCTTCCCACCCCCGCCACAAGGAACAACTATGGGGGGCCTGTCGGCGGTTCGCTGCGAAAAAACAGCGTCGCGTACACCGTACGCGCGCTTCCCGTTCTCGCCGCGAGCGCTCGTATGCGCCTCCGCCTCCTCGAGATGCGATTCCACCGGCCAGCTCCGGCGCATACTCCGTAAGCTCGCGGCTCCGAAGGGTTTTTCTCCGCGAATCCGCCGCCACCCCCAATGTTTACCGATAAAACCGGGGGCGGGAGGGGGAGAAAAGGGGTGTTTTTACCCCCTTCCGGGGCTCAAAAACAGGCCGTTCCCGGGGATATCCGGGGGTCCCGGCAGGCCGTTACGGGGCTCCTCCGGATACACTATCTTCCCTATGAGAACAGCCAGGAGAGCCGGCTATCCACAATTTTATCCACAGCCTGTTGACATAAGAGCGGCATATATCCGACATATATTAACATATAACACAGTATAGGTTAGAATAATGGCATAAAACCATCAGCGACTTAATCGCTGGCGTAAAAATACCATGGAAAACTATAAGCTCAGGATAAAACACCCTTCAGGCGCGGAATTCGAGGCCGAGGGTCCGCTGGATTTCATAATCAGCGAGAAGCGCGGTTTCATGGAAGAGCTGGCCGCGCCGGGACGCGGCGGAACGCCGGCGGCCGGCTCCGCGGATCCCGGCCGGGAGCAGCCGGGACTCTGGCGGGCCATAACCGCGGTCAGGGCCGGCCTGTTGCAGCTCCGCAACAAGAGCCCGGAGATCGGCCCGGAGGACGCTTTCCTGGTCCTGACGGCCGCCTACCACCTGCTGGAGAACCGCCCGGAGACCAGCGCCATAACCCTGTCGAAGGCCATAAAGGCCTCCGGGTATGCCCCGGAGAGACTGGACAGGCTTATCGCCAGGCACATCAGGGAAGGGCTGATAACCGCCAGCGGCAGCAAGCGCGGCAGGACCTACACCATAACCCGGAAAGGCCTGGAAAAGGCCTGGACGGCCGCCATGAAACTCAAGAAGATAGTCGACAGCGAAGACTGAAATCCGGACAAAATGCCGCCAGACCGCCGCGGGTCCTGACCGAAAGGGCTCCGGCGCAGCCCAGCCCGCATAACAACCACGAACAGGCCGATCCGCAAGGCCCCGGAGCTCTGAAACGATCAGGCATTTAGGAATCAGCGTCCCCTGCCCTTTACTTACGATAAGATATATTATGTTAACTAAACCATCCCCCACGCCTAGCCTGCGTGAAGTTATAAATGTTTTCAATATTTTCATAAAAAGCCTTATTTTACAATGTTTTTTCAGAAGAATCTAATATAGTTTATAATTATTTATTCTTAGCACTCTCCTTATATATAGTCCCAGCCCCGGCAAGCGCCGGCAAGGCTAAAAATTTCCAAAAATATTGCCAACTTTTTGAAGAAGTGAAACCAGGAGATCCCGGCGGGAAGCTGAAAATAGCGGCTTCAAAAAGACCATGAAAGGCCCCCTCCGGGCTTCATGGTCTCCGGCGCCAAAGAACCCGGAAACTTGCCAACTTTCTGAAAACCCGCGAAAGGCAGGGGGGCCTATGCAGCGGAATAGGCCCCCTCCCCCCGTCTGGCCGGAAATACCATGAAAGCCAGGGCGGCCAAAGACCGGGAAAAGGACCGGGAACGAGGATCGAAAGGCACGGGTTCAAAAATACCATGAAAGGAAAGGCGTCCTGGAAAGGGCAGGGGGGAGGCAAAGAACGGCGCGATCGAAAATACCATGAAAGCGCCTGGCGACCCGGCCGGGCGGCAAAACGGGAGGGGACGCCGGGACAGCGAAGTTACGAGGAGAAAAAAAATACCATGAAAGGCCCCGGAAATGCCGGCGGACCGGGGCTCGGGGCTTTCATGGTATGAGAAAAAGGCGGGACGGCCTTTTTCCAGGCGTCCTGAAAAAGACCGGTAAAGGGTTCGCGATGAAAAGGAGGGAAAAAGGGGACTAAAAAGGCTGAAAAAGGGGCTGGATCAGGCCGGGGACTTTTCACCGGCGGAGGCGGGGGCTTTTCCCCCCTCCCCCCGCTTCGCCGGCCACATTATCCCCACGGCCACCCCCGCATAACCGGCCAGGATCACGAAAGGAGAGAGGTTGGAGTATATGTCGCGGCCTTCTGGGGCGGCTTTGGAGAGCAGGAAATACCCGGCGGCCGCGGTGAGGACCGAAAGCGCTATTATCAGCCAGCCCGGGCGGTTTATCTCCCCGCCGTCCAGCGGCTCCGCGGCCGCGAAGTAGGCTCCGCGCGGCGTTTCGCCCGTCTGCCTGGGTCCGTCGGCGCGCTTGCGGTTCTTACGTGCCATGGGTGAAATTCTATCATAAAAAACCCCCGCCGGCGGGAGCGGGGGTCCGCTAGAACAGCGGACCGAGATAGAAATAGACGATATAGCCGCCGTCGTCCAGCCGGCGCGCGTAATCGAGGCTCAGCACCAGGGGGAAGGCCTGCAGGACGAAGGTATGGACGTTCACGCCGGCGCCCACCGAGGTGACCGCGTCGCTCCCGCTGAAGCGCCAGGAGCCCTCGGGCCGCAGCGGGACGGCCGAATCCACGAAGAACTTCGCGAATACGGTCTTGAAGTAGAAATCCGGGAACATGTACCACATATAGTAATCGAGGTCCTCGAAGAGCGGGAAGCGCCACTCCAGGTTGTTGACCAGCACGCGGCCGCTCTCGTTGGCCTCGTTGCGCCTGGCGTAGCCGCGCACGCCGGTCAGGCCGCCGTAGTCGAACTCCAGGCGGTCCCTGCCGGCGCTCTCGGCGGCGAAGAACCTGTCCACGAGGACCGACTGCTTCGAGAGCGGGAAGAACTTGGTCAGTTCGGCCACGTAGGCGTCGTATTTCTCGTCGCCGCCCAGCCTGTCCACGGCCTTTATCCAGTTCAGCTGCAGGCGCGAGCCGCGGTTGGCCAGCAGGTAGACGCCGTTGGCGGTGTTGCGGACATAGGCCAGCTGCGCGGCGCGCGTGTCCTCGCGGTAGGAGTAGTCCAGCTCCGTATAGTCGGTCTTCTCGTTCTTGCGGATCAGGTACAGCCCGAGGCTGTTGTAGCGGTCGAACGGGTAGGAAGCGCCGAGGATCTGGCGGCTCCAGCGCTTGTCGTACTCCAGCGAGAGGGAGTCCTCGTTGTCGTCGGAGGAGAGGCCGGCGGCCTGGAAATAGAACTGCGTCCTGTGCGGTCCGTAGGTGTAGTCCAGCTGGTAGCTGAGATAAGGAGCGCCGGAATTGTAACTGAGGAAGAGGCCGGCCTGGTGGTCTCCCAGTATGTCGGAGACCTGCCAGTAGTTCATCCAGAAAAGCCCGCCGGGCGAGGAGAACAGGAAAGCGGGGAAGAAGAGATCGGTGGAGGCGCTGAACTTGTAAGGCCTGTTCACGCCGAAGGCCGGGGGCGGCGCGGCGGCGGCCGCCGGCGCGCCGGGAACCGTCTCCTCGGAAAGAAACCCCTCCCGCCGCCCTGAGTGGACATGGGTCTCCCCGCCCCGGAAGGCGGCGAAGAGTATTTCCCCCTCCTCCCCCCAGGAAGGGGTGAAGGAGCCGCCCAGCGAGCGCGTGAGGCGGCGCACCGCGCCGGAGGCCGGTTCGTACTCGTAGAGGTCGAAGAGGCCGCCCCGGTCCGAGCCCAGGAGCACGCGGGAACCGTCGGGCGAGACGGCGGGGTCGTAGACGGACCCGTCCAGTTCCAGCTCCACCCGCTTCTCTCCCCCCGGGGCCAGCGAACAGAGCGCCCGCGCCGTGGCCGAGGAGGCCGGCAGCTCGCAGGAGAACCAGAGTTCGCCGCCGGGGCCGTAGACCGGCGAGGACTCGTCGTCCGCGTCGGCGGTCAGGCGCCTGGCCTCCGGGACCTTCTCCAGGCCGCGGAAGTCCATCTCGTAGAGGTCGTTGAAGCCGCCCTTCATGCCGACGAAGACCAGCCGCCCGCCGTCGGGCGAGAAGGAAGGCTGGCGGGTCTCCTCCAGGCCCTCGGGGCCGAGGCGGGCGGAACGGCCCGTCTCCAGGTCCCAGGCGTAGATGCCCTCGCGGTGGTTGCGCTGGCCGGAGAACACGGCCCAGCGCCCGTCGGGCGAGAGCGAGAGGGAGCGCAGCGGCTTGGTGAAGCGTCCGTAGGGGATGTTCTCCGCGCCGGCGGAAAGGCCCGTGAGCCGGCGCGGTCTCCCGTCCCCGGGGCGCAGCGCCTTCACGACGGGAGGATGCCCCTCCGAGGTGGAGAGCCAGGCCAGGGTCCCGGCCGCGTAAGCCGGGCTGAGGTTGAACTCGGGCACGCCCGGATAGGGGTTGGCCGTGCGCGGGACCGTCCAGGCCTCCGGCCCCCGCAGGCGCTCCTCCTCGGCCTGGGCCAGGAACTTCTGCGTCGTGCGCTCGCGGAACTTGCGGTCGAACTCGAAGATGTCCAGGCCGGCCAGCGGCAGCAGCACCGACGAGGCGTCGTAGCGGGTGCGGTAGAGCTCCAGCATCCTGCCGACCCGGTCCCCGCCGTACTGCTCGGCCAGGAAACGCATGGCCTGGCCGCCCAGTTTGTAGGCGTAGGTGATCTGGTGCGGCTTGAGATGCGCGAATTGGTTCAGGCGCCAGAGCTCCATGAGGCGCCCGTCGGCCGCCGCGTCGCGGACGTACATCTCCTCCACGGCCAGGTCGCGGTCCCCCGTGGCGTACTCGGCGATGCCCTCCATCATCCAGAGCGGGTAGATGAACGTCTTGAGTATGCGCGCGGATTTCCAGAACCCGTCGATGAGCAGGCTGAACTGCACCTCGTGGGCGAACTCGTGGCGGATGACGGTCTCCAGCCATTCGCGCGAGCCGTCGGACCAGACCATGAAGCGGTCCTTGAAAGGCTCGGTCACGCCGCCGACCCCGTCGCCGGTGTCGGCGATGTTGGACTGCTGCATGTCGTTTATCGAGGCGTAGAGGAAGAAAGGGATGCGCTTGTCCAGTTTCGGGTTCAGCGAAAGGCCGGTGGTGCGGTAGGCGTCCTCCAGGACGTCCGCGGCGAAGCGGTGCCAGCCCTCCGACCCGGCGTAATAGTGCACGTCGAAGTGGTCGGTGGAGTACACCTTCCAGTCGAAATCCCGGACTATGACCTTGTTGTCGGCGGAGGCGGCGGCCGGCAGCAGAAGGGCCAGCGTCAGTAGCGGTATGATGCGGCTGCGGGACACAGGGCTACCCCCGGGGCGGTTATTTCTTCTTCCTGGCGGCGCGCTCCAGGCGCGGGAGCAGCGAGGCGGCTTCCTTGTCGCCGGGGCTCAGCGCCAGCAGTTCGCGCAGCGCGGCCGCGGCGCCGGCCTCGTCCTTCAGGCGGCGGCGCGAGTCGGCCAGTTTGCGCAGGAGCTCCGTCCTGTCGGGAACGGCGGCGGGGGAGCCTGCCGCGCGCGCCAGCAGTTCCGCGGCCCGCGCGTGGTCCCCGGAAGCGTGGTTTATCAGGCCCTCCACGAGATCGGCCCGCGCGGCGGGGGTCCCCCCCAGTTCGCGCAGTCCGGCCAGGGGCGCGGCCCAGGCTCCGCCGTTCTTCCAGGACGCCAGCGCCAGGTTCTCCAGGACCACGGGGTCCCGGGGGCGCTCCTCCGCGAGGCCGGAGAAAGCGTCCTCGGCGGCGGCGTAATCGCCTTTCTGATACGAGAGTTTGGCCAGCGAGAGCCGGACCTCGAGATCGCCCGGCTTGTTGTTGAGATAACGCCGGTACTCCTCGGCCGCGAAATCGTAGAGGCCCAGGCCCTGGTACACCGAGCCCAGGTAATAGAAAAGCCGCGGGTCCGTCAGGCCGGCCTCCCGGGCCCGCTCGAAATAGGCGGCGGCGGCGGCGTAAGAAGCCGGCCCCCGGAGGAACTCCAGGCGGCCGGCCTCGTAAAGGGCGCTCATATCCCCGGGGTCCTCCGCCAGGCGCGTCCGGACCCTGGCCAGTTTCTCTTCCACCGCCTCCGGGCCGCGCGCCCGGAAAAAACACATCCCCGCCGCTGCCAGGGCTGCGGCGAGGATGGCGGTCGTCCGGTTGCGGAAGAACTGGGGAAGTCGGCGTCGCCCGCGGAGAACGGAGGCGGCGGCCTCAGCCGTTGGCACCCTCGTCCTCCGAACTCTCCAGCAGGATCTGCCCCAGCGTCAGCGTCGGGGCCCCCTTCAGGTACTTGGCCATCCGCTTGCGGTCCTCGATGGCCTCCACGCTCCTGACGGAGAGCGTCAGCGTGAAATCCTGGGCGTTGACCCCTATGACGGCGGCCTTGATCTGGGAGCCCTCGGCGGGGACGGCCTCGTGGCCGTACTCTGCGGCGGGGATGAACCCCTCGACGCGCTCGCTGACGGCCACCCTGGCGCCTTCGGGCGTCACGGAGACCACCTTGCCGCCGACCAGCGACTTGTAGGCGAAGCGTTTCTTGAGCATGTCCACCGGGTTGGGCATCAGCTGCTTGAGGCCGAACGAAAGCTTCTCGCTCTCGCGGTCCAGAGAAAGGACCTTGGCCTTGACGCGCTGGCCGCGCTTGAGGGTCTTCACGTCCTCCTCCGGTTTGCGCCAGGAGACGTCGGAGAGGTGCACGAAACCCTCGATCCCCTGGAAGCGGAGGAACACGCCGTCGGCTATGACCTTGGAGACCACGGCGCGGACTATCTCGCCGTTCTTTATCCCGGCCAGGACCTCCGTCCTGCGGGCCTTCTCGTCCTCCTCGAGCACCTGGCGGCGGGAGAGGATCAGCTTGCGCTCCTTCTCCGAGAAGTCGGTGATATAGAACTTGACCTTGGCGCTGTCGGGCAGGTAATGCCTGTGCGCGCCGCCTATCTCGGAGAGGGACAGGGGCATGAACCCGCGCAGGCCGTCCACGTCCACGACGTAGCCGCCCTTCACCTTGGCCGAGATGCGCCCGCGGAGCCGCTCCTTGGCCTCGAAGGCCTTGGCGCAGGCCTGCCAGGCGTTGCGCTCGCGGGCCCGCTTGTGGGAGAGCAGCGTGGGGCGGCCCTCGCCGCCCTTCTTTTCGAGCACGGCCGGGATGACCGCGCCGGGTTCGGGGGCCTTGCCTTCGGGGAAGTCCGAGAGCGGGATGGAGCCCTCCTTCTTCTCGCCGATATCGACGAGGACGGAGTCGGCGGTGACCTGCACCACCTTGACCTCGACTATGTCGCGCCCGTAAAGCTTCTCCGAGACGGCCTCCTCGGCCTTGAGGAGGTCGGCCATGGACATCTCTTCTTCCGCGGCCTGCCCGGCCGCGGGCGGCGCGTCCATGGAAGTTCCGCCGTTCCCGACGTGCGGGACCTGGCCGGCGGTCCCGGTCTCATGCTGTTTCTCTTTGTTCTCTTCCATGGCGATCTCAGTCCTCCGTTATCGCGAATATGCCGTCCATCACGGCCTTTGAAAATTCCAGATAATCTTTTTTGGGATCAGTTCCGGACGTCTCGAAAGTCATCAGGCTGCCGAACTTCACCTTTATTTTACCTAATTTGGCGGCGTTTTCGCTGTTGAAGACCCGCGCCGTCAGGACGGGCGCGCCGGAGCGGTGCGCCAGCATGGCCACGCCGGCCTTGGGTTCCAGTTTCTTCCCCTTCGCGCGGGTCCCCTCCGGGAAGATGGCCAGCAGCCGGCCGGCCTTGAGCGCGCCCAGGGCCGCGCGCATGGCGCCCAGGTCGCCGCCCTCGCGCCGCCTGTCCACGGGGAAGGCGCCCAGCGCCCTGATGACGGAACCGAACACCGGCACGGCGAAGAGCTCCTTCTTGGCGATTATGCAGGCGTCGGGCCGGACCTTCTTGACGAAGGACATCAGCGCCGGCGGGTCGATATTGGAGAGATGGTTGCAGGCCAGTAGGACGGGGCCCGAGGGCGGGACCCGTTCCAGGCCGCTTACCTCTATCCTGTAGAGGAGCCGCATCAGCAGGCGTACGAAGGCGAGGAAGGGCCCGGCGAACATCAGCGGCCGCCTCCCGACGCGGCCGCGTGGAGGCGCACTATCTCTTCGACCACCTGCTCGCGCGTGAGTTCGGTGGAGTCGAGGTAATGGCCGTCGTCCGCCTTTTTAAGCGGGCTGTGTTCGCGGCCGGAATCCTGGGCGTCGCGCTTCTTTATGAAATCGAGTATCTCGCCGTAGTCGGCCGGCTGGCCGAGCTGCTTCAGCTGGCCGACGCGCCGGGAAGCCCGCGCCTCCGGCGAGGCGTCGAGGTAGATCTTGAGCTCCGCGTCGGGGAAGACGTTGGTGCCGATGTCGCGGCCCTCCATGATGACGCCGCCGGCGCGGCCGGCCTCGCGCTGCCGGTCCCGCATGAAATCGCGCACCTCGCGCAGTTTCGCCACGGCGCTGGAGGCGCGGCTCACCTTCTCCTCGGAGAGCTGGTCGCCCATCAGCGCGCCGTCCACGTACATATCGTGCTCCGGACCCGCGGAGTCGCGGAACTCCCAGCGCAGCCGGCGGGCCAGCGCCGCCAGCGCGGGGCCGTCGTCCACCGGCAGCCCGGCCTCCAGGGCCTTGAGCGCCAGCGCGCGGTACATGCGGCCGGTGCTGAAGAACTTGTAGCCGAGCCGCGACGCGGCCAGGCGGCCGATGGTGGATTTCCCCACCCCGGCCGGGCCGTCGATGGCGATGATGATGCCCCTGGGCCGGCTCACTGGGCCACCGGCACCTTCTTGGGGATGTTGGCCTCGTTCTCCAGGCCCAGCTTGCGCAGCGGGCGCACCCACTTGGTGAACGAGGAAGGCTTGAGCGAGTATTCGTGCACCAGGCGCGCGACCTCGCTGATCGAGTGGAAGTTCTCCCAGTTCAGGCGGAGGATGCGCACGCCGGCGTCCTCCATCTCCTCGATGAACTCGTAGTAGTTCTCCTGCAGGCTCTTCAGGTAGGCCGGGTCGATGGCCTTCTCCATGTTGCGGCCGCGCACGCTGATGCGCTTGAGGGCGGTCTCGACGCGGCAGTCGAGGAAGATCATCAGCTGCGGGAAGACCATCTCGCGCAGGACCATGTTGTCGAACAGGTCCAGGTAGGTGTTGTAGTCCATGTCGCTGATGACCTTGTCCGGGTGGCGGTTGAGCATGCGCGCGAAGATGGTGTCCTCCCAGATGGTCCGGTCCTGCACGACGCCGCGGATCTTGCCGAGGCTGATGCGGCTGACGAACTCGCGATGCTGGCGGAAGCGGTGGTTGAGCAGCCAGATCTGCATGATCGTGCCGTACTGCTTCATGTCCTTGTAGAAGTGCTCCAGGTAGGGGTTGCCGCCGACCTCCTCGAGGACCGGCTCGAAGTTCAGCGCCTTGGCCAGCTCCATGGTCAGCGTGGACTTGCCCACGCCTATGATCCCAGCTATCCCGATGTAGCCTTCTGCGAACATTTCACACCTCTTCCGTGACGGTTTACTTCCGAGACTCCACGTCCTGCTCTATGCCCTTGACGGCCAGCAGCACGTCGTCGGGGTTGCTGGCGGCCTGCACTATATCCTCGAGACTGGCGAGGCCTTCCTTGTGCATCCTGACCAGCGACTGATTGAAGCTCTGCATGCCGTAGAAGCCGCCCTTGGCGATGGCCTGGCCGATGTGCTCCAGGTTGTTGTCGGCGATCATCTTCTTGACGTGCGGCGTGGCCACCATGACCTCGACGGCCGGGATGCGGCCGCCCTTCGTGCACGGCAGCAGGCGCTGCGAGACTATGCCTTTCAGCGTCTCGGAGAGCTGCATGCGCACCTGCGCCTGCTGATGCGGCGGGTAGAGGTCCACTATGCGGGAGAGCGTCTGCACGGCGTTCACGGTGTGCATCGTCGCGAAGACCAGGTGGCCGGTCTCGGCGGCGGTGATGGCCGCCTGCGTCGTCTCCAGGTCGCGCATCTCGCCGACCAGGATTATATCGGGGTCCTGGCGCATGGCCGCGCGCAGGGCTTCCACGAAGTTGGACGTATCGGCGCCTATCTCGCGCTGGCTGATGATGCACTTCTTATCGGTGAACACGAACTCGACCGGGTCCTCGATCGTGAGGATATGGCCTTCCCATTCGCCGTTGAGATGCTCGATCATGGAGGCCAGCGTGGAGGTCTTGCCCGAGCCGGTGATGCCGGTCACGAGGATGATGCCGCGCTCGTTCTGCAGCAGTTTCTTTATGGACTCGACCGGCAGCTTGAGTTCCTCGAAAGTGGGGATCTTGAGCGGGATGTGCCGTATCGCCACGCACATCTTGTTCTTCTGCAGGAAGGCGTTGAAGCGGAAACGGCCTAGCTCCCCGCCGTCGAGGGAGAAGTCCACCTCGTTCATCTCCTCGAAGATGCGCTTATGGCGGTCGTTGAAGAGGGGCCGTATCATCGCCTCCACCTCGGCCGCGGTCATATTGGAACCGTTCACGGGCGTCATCACGCCGTTGATGCGCAGGAAGACGGGCGAGTCCGCGCGGATGTGGGTATCCGACGCCTTGTTCTGGACCATCACTTTCAGCAGCAGTTTCAGATCTACGGCCATGCCTAGCTCCTCACTTCAGGATCCTCTTACCGGCGCGGCGGATGAAAGCCGGTTTCTCCATCTCCTCGTCGTCCGAGACCAGGTGGGGAGGCTGCGGCAGCGCCGGGTCCTGGTCCGGGTCCACGCCGGGAGCCGGCGGACGGCGGACGGACGGATGCCGGCCCTGGCCCAGCTCCCGCACGCGCTTCTGCGCGGAGGGAAAACCGGTGGCGATGACCGTGATGACGATGCTGTCGCCCAGGGTGTCGTCGTAGGCCTGCCCGTACTTTATCATGGCGTCGGGGCTGGCGGACTTCTTGATGTAGTCCATCGCCTCGTTGATCTCGAACAGGCGCAGGTCCTTGGAGGAGGTGAAATAGACCAGGATGCCGCGCGCGCCCTCCATCACGGCGTTCTCGAGCAGCGGCGAATGGATGGCCATGCTGGCGGCCTCCATGTGGCGTTCCGGGCCTTCGGCCCTGCCGATGCCGATCAGGGCTTCGCCGGACTTGGTCATGATCTTGCGCACGTCGGCGAAATCCACGTTGATCGTGCCGGCGCGCGTGATGACGTCGGAGATGCCCTGTATGGCCTGGCGCAGCACGTCGTCGGCGAGCCGGTAGGCCTCGGGAGCGGTGGTATCGCGGTCGACTATCTCCATCAGGCGCTCGTTGGGGATGATGAGCAGGGAATCGACGTGATTGCGCAGTTCGCGGATGCCGGCGTCCGCCTGGTCCTGGCGTTTCTTGCCCTCCACCGCGAAAGGCCGGGTCACGACGCCCACGACGAGGGCGTTCGTGGTCTCCCTGGCGACGCGCGCGACGACCGGCGCGCCGCCGGTGCCGGTGGCGCCGCCCATCCCGGCCGTGACGAAAATGAGGTCCGCGTCGCGGACGACGTCCTTGATCTGCGGCTCCGACTCGAGCGCGGCCTGCTGGCCGACCGCCGGGTCGCTGCCGCCGCCGAGGCCGCCCGTGACCTTCTCGCCTATCTGTATGCGCACCGGCGCGGAATTCATGCGCAGCGCCTGGGCGTCCGTGTTGAGCGCGATGAAGTCCACGCCGCGTATGCCGGCCTGCACCATGCGGTTGACGGCGTTGCCGCCGCCGCCGCCGACGCCTACGACCTTTATCACCGCCTCGTGCTCGCGGCTTTCCTCTATGCAGTTTATCCTGGGCATCTTTCTCCGGGGCCCCGCTCAGATCATGTTCTGCAGGACGCGCTTAACGCGCCTGAAAAGCCCGCCGACGGAGGCCGCCCCGCCGGAGCCGGCGTCGCCCGGCCAGGGCTTGATGAAGGGGTAGCAGGCGATGGCCACGGCGGTCGTGTACTCGGGCGTAAGGTATTCGGGCGGCCCGTCCACGAAATCGTGCCTGGGCTGGCCGAGGCGGGACTGCCTGAGCTCCAGCACCTGTTCGGCCGCCTCGGGCATGCCGCGCAGCAGCGAACCGCCGCCGGTCAGGACGGCGCCGCCGGGGAAGGCGTAATTGCAGTTCTGCAGCGAATCGTTGATCTTGCCGTAGATCTCCTCCACGCGGGGCTGCACGTAGTCCAGCAGCTCGCGCGGCTTTATCTCGCGTTTATTGCGGCCGTCGAGGCCCACGACGCCGATCGTCCCCTCGTCGTCCACCAGCGAGGAGAGGGCGGCGCCGTGACCTTCCTTGATAGCCTGCGCCGCGCTCATCGAGGTATGCAGCGCGTAGGCTATGTCGCGCGTGATATGGTAGCCGCCTATGCCCAGTTCGCGGCTGAAACGGATGCTCCCTTCGTAATAACTGCCTATCGAGACGGACTGGTCGCCTATGTCGATGAGCAGGCAGCCCAGGTCCTTCTCCTCCGGCGAAACGACGACCTCTCCCAGCGCGAGCAGGCTGTAGACGGTGTCGACGACGCGGAAACCGGCCTGCGCGACGGCGCGCGTGAGATTGTTGATGTGCGAGTTGGAGACCGTGACTATGTGCACGCCGACCTCGAGCAGCGAGCCCTCCATCCCGACGGGGTTGGGCACGCCCTTCTGCCTGTCGAGGGAGAAACCCTGCGGGACCACGTGCAGGATGTCCCTGTCGTTGGAGATCGGGATGGCCTTGGCGTTCTCTATGACGCTGGAAACGTCGTCGGCGGTTATCTCGCGGTCGGTGCGGGCGATATTGTAGGCCCCGCGGTTGTTATAGGTGCTGATGTGCGTGCCGCGCACGCCCATGAGCACCTCGCGGATGACCTCGCCGCTCTTCTCCTCGGCCTCTTCCATGGCCATCGCGACGGCCTTGGCGGTCTCCGGGATGCTGACCACGACGCCGCCCTTGAGGCCCTTGCAGGGAGCGGTGGCGCCCGAGATGATGCGCACCTTGCCGGCGTCCGGGTCGTGCGCGGCGAGGATGCAGGTGACCTTGCCGCTGCCCATGTCGAGGCTCGCTACTATCTCCGGTTTGGCCATAAGTCGAAGTCTCCGGTTAACAGGATGTATTGACGGCTTACCGCGGGAACGGACGCCGGCGGCGGGCTCAGAGCGACGAAACGACCGCCCTGCCGTCCTCGAAATAGCGCAGGTCCACTTTGTAGGGTCCCTTGAGCCTGGAAGCCGATCTCTCCAGGACCTCGTTCAATCTTAATATTTTTGCGCGCGTGAATTCAAACCCGCCCCAGAGCACCTCGCTGCCGTCGTCCAGCGCCAGCCGGCAGGTCTTTTTCCCGTGCGGACAGGACAACGAGAGCGGTCTCCGGTCGAAAAGGCCGGAAAGGGCGTTGAGGCGGGCCAGGAAGGCCGCTTCGGACGGGAAACGGTCCGGGCCGGCGGGCAGCGAAACGCTGACGCCGCCCGGCACGGCCTCCGGGTAGATTTCGGGGAAAAGGCGGCCGCTCTCTCCCAGGTAGCAGGCGGCGCCGCCGCGCAGGGCGGGCGCCACGACGGTCTCAACGCCGGCCCTGAAGCGCAGGGCCCCCGTCAGGTAGTTCCGCGAAACGGAGACGTCCTTCAGGTAGGGGTAGCGGGTCTTCACCTTCGCCAGCAGGCGGGAGAGATCGGCGCGGGTCCATTCCTCGCCTTTCCGGGACTCCAGGTGGGCCGCGAGCCATTTTTCCACGCTGGCGGCCGGGACCTCCACCACCGGGCGTTCCAGCCGGAACTTTATGAGACCGCGGCTGAAGCGGGGCGAGACCCAGTCCCAGGCTATCCTGGCGCCGTAGACGGCGGAGACGGCGAGGAAGACGGCGAGCGCCGCGCCGCCGGCCAGCCCGAGGCTGCGCTTGCGCACCTTGAAGCGGACCTTGACCTTGTATCTCCGGTTCCTCGCCATACGTTAGGCGACATTCTACATTTTTTGTATAATCCTTTCTCGTCAATCCGCCTGCGGCGGGTTTTGATAAGCCGGCGCGAGTTCGTTCGTCAGCGAGCGCCGGGCCCTTATAGGAGGGGTTCAGCGAGCGGTTCCGGACTTTAATGGCCGGATAAAGCGAGCGACGACGAAACGGGGAACCTTTGGTTCCCCTTGTGGAGCACCCGGCCGTTTTCCTATCGAAGGCCGGGCGCGATCCGCCCCGAGCGCAAGCGAGGGGTGCGACATGAGCGCCCGTAGCTCAGTGGTAGAGCATCCGCCTTTTAAGCGGGTGGCCGCGCGTTCGAATCGCGCCGGGCGCATTTTTTTATGAGCATACGCACCAGGCTCATCCTCCTCATGCTGGGGCTGATGACCGCCGTCTCCACCGTACTGCTCGTCCTTTTCCTCCACAACGAACTGGGCTCCGTCTCCGGCGCCGCGCGGGACAGGAACCTGCGGGTGCTGCTGTCCCTGGCCGAGGTCTGCCGGGAAAGCGGCGGCCCGGGGAAATCCTCCGCTTATCGTTATTTCAAGTCCTTCATAAAGACCCCCGAGACCATGATGGTCTCCTGCGCGGACGCCGGGGGCGCGGTCTTCCTCAGCGAACGCTACAACACTCCTTATTACAGGCCCTCCAGGTACCTGCCCGGCTCTTTCCGGCCTCCCGCCGCCGGGAACTGGGTCACGGTGGAAGACAACGGTATAGAGATACTGAAGGCTTCCATCGAGACCGCGGCGCCGGGCGGGGGCAGGGTCTCCGCGAGGGTGGATTTTTCCACCCAGAGCCTCTACCAGAAGATAGAGGAGTCGCTGCGAAGTTCCCTGCGGCGCTTCGCGTTCGTGCTTTCGGCCGCCTTCGCCATAGGCTGCCTGGGCGCCCTGATCATCACGCGCGTGGTGGCCGCGCCCATACAGGCGCTTTCGGCGGGCGCGAAGATGATAGGGGCGGGCCGTTTCGCCCACAGGATCCCCGTGACGCGGCGCGACGAGATGGGCCGGCTGGCCGCCGAATTCAACGAGATGGCGGACCGCCTGGCCAGGTCCGAGGAGATGAAACGGGACCTGACCTCCAGCATAACCCACGACCTGCGCTCTCCGGTGACCGGCATCGGGCTGTGCGCCGACATGGTGGAGGCGCTCGCGGCGAAAAAGGAGCACGCAAGAATACCGGAACAGCTGGTCTCGGTCAGGGAGCACCTGCAGCGGCTCAACCTCTTCATCGACTCACTGCTCGAAGTGGCCCGCATAGATTCCGGTAAAGCGGCGCTCAGCCCGCGGCCCGTGGACCTGGAGGAAATAGCCGACAGGGCGGTCAGGTCCTTCAGGCCCTACGCCGCGGCCAGGGGGCTGCAGCTGGAACTCGTCGTCGGCGGGGAACTGCCGGACATCGAAGGCGACCCGGAGCGCCTTTACCAGGTCGTTTCCAATCTCGTGGGTAACGCCCTCAAGTTCACCGATTCGGGCGGGGTGCAGGTGTTCGTGGCGGCGGAGGACGGCGGGCAGAAAGTCAGGGTGGCCGATACCGGGATCGGCATACCGGCCGGGGAACTGGGCCGGATCTTCGAGAAATTCTACCGCATAAGACCGGCCGGACGGGAACGGCCCTCCGCCCGGCAGGGGACCGGCCTGGGGTTGTTCATCGCCGGCTTCATAGCGGAACAGCACGGCGGCAGGATCGAAGTGGAGAGCGAGCCGGGCAAAGGCTCGGTCTTCACGTTCGTCCTGCCGGCCGGAAGGAAGGATGGCGAACGGTGAACCAGAAACAGAAGATCCTGGTGGTCGACGACGAACTTTCGCTGCTCAAATCCATAAAGGACCTCCTGGAACTGGAGGGGTTCGGCGTCACGACCTGTACCAGCGCCGAACAGGCGCTCAAGCTGCTGGCCTCCTCTTTCCCGGACCTTATGGTAGTGGACCTGCGCCTGCCGGGCATGAGCGGCCTGGACCTCTGCCGGCGCGTCCGCGCGGCCGGGGGGCCCGCCGGCCGCATCCCCATGATGTTCCTCAGCACCGACGCGAGCGAAGTGAGCAAGGTGCTGGGCCTGGAGCTCGGCGGGGACGACTACCTGACCAAACCTTTCGGCGCCGCCGAACTGGTGGCCAGGATCAAGGCCCTGATACGGCGCAGCCGCGCCGCGGGCGAGGACGGCCCCGAGGAGGAACCCCTCCGGTCGCGCGGGCTGGTCATTGACCGCCAGCGCCACGAGGTCTCCGTCGACGGCCGCAGGCTCGAACTTTCCCCCAAGGAATTCGAGATCCTCTACCTCCTGGTCAGGAAAAGCGGGCGCGTAATAACCCGGGAGTTCTTCATGGAGAGGATCTGGGAACGGCCCTACGCGAACACGAGCCGGGTGATAGACACGCACGTGAAGAACCTGCGCAAGAACCTGGGCAGGATGAAAGGGTGCATCGTCACGGTGGAAAGCCTCGGCTACAAGTGGGAGTGCCCCGAAGGGCGCGGGTAAATCTTCACACAAAAATCACAAAATTCACACCGCCGCGGCCCGGCGGCGGCGGTATACTTATATAAGGCGGGGAAGGTCCCCGCGCGATATTCCGGTAAGGACGGTATCATGAAGAACGCGAAAAAAGGTTTCACCCTGATAGAGCTGCTCGTCGTGGTGCTCATCATCGGCATCCTGGCCTCCATGGCCATACCCCAGTACTTCAAGGTCGTCGAGCGCTCCCGCATAGCGGAAGCGCAGTCGGTCTTCGCCTCGGTAAAGGCGGCCCAGTCGCGCGCCATGGCCAAGAACGGCGAATACACCAACAACTGGGACGTCCTCGACGTGACCTTCAAGAACGCCAGCGGCACGGACTGCGCCGGGACCAGCGGCTGCGTGATGAAGGTCTACAACATCTCGCTCACCGGGGGCAGCATAACCGCCACCCGCAACGCCGCCCCCGCGGCGCCCGCGACCTACGGCAGCTACGTGCTGACCTACAATGTAGACACCGGCGCGACCACCTGCAGCCAGGCGAACTGTACCCGCGACCTCATCTGAGCCGCGGGTAGCCGAAGCGCCGGACAAACGTACCTTCCCGGGTCCGCCCGGGAAGGCCGCTTGATTTTGCCGGTATTTTTTTATTAGTATTTCTCCGAACTTAGGCCGCGCCGGGGGCGGAGCTGGGACTGAAGGACCGGGGGACACTTCCGACAAAGCGCCGAAATATAACTAAGGAGAACCGTAGAAAAATGCAAAAGATACGCAAAGGTTTCACCCTGATAGAGCTGCTCGTCGTGGTGCTCATCATCGGCATCCTGGCCTCCATGGCCATACCCCAGTACTTCAAGGTCGTCGAGCGCTCCCGCATAGCGGAAGCGCAGTCGGTCTTCGCCTCGGTAAAGGCGGCCCAGTCGCGCGCCATGGCCAAGAACGGCGAATACACCAACAACTGGGACGTCCTCGACGTGACCTTCAAGAACGCCAGCGGCACGGACTGCGCCGGGACCAGCGGCTGCGTGATGAAGGTCTACAACATCTCGCTCACCGGGGGCAGCATAACCGCCACCCGCAACGCCGCCCCCGCGGCGCCCGCGACCTACGGCAGCTACGTGCTGACCTACAATGTAGACACCGGCGCGACCACCTGCAGCCAGGCGAACTGCACCCGCGACCTCATCTGAGGATACCGCCGAAAAAAGAGGACCGGTCCCCGCGAGGGGGCCGGTTTTTTTTTCGCCGCGGGCGCGGCCGTTCAGCGGAAAAGGAGCAGCAGCGAGGCGGCCAGGACCAGCAGGAGCGAGACGGCGAAAAAAGCCCGGCCGCGGCGGTCCTCAGCCGCCGGCCGGGATGGCTCCCCTTCGGACGGCGCGGACCGCTTACCGGAAGCGAAGCGGCCGACCGTCTCCGCGAGCTCCTGGTCCCCGAAAGGCTTCTGCAGATAGCCGTCGGCGCCCAGTTCCGCCACTCCGGCGGCCGAGTGGATGTGGCCGTAGCCCGTCATCATCACGACGGGCAGCGAGCGGCTGATCCCGCGTATGCGCCCGAGCACCTCTATGCCGTCCATACCGGGCAGACGGATGTCCAGCAGGACCAGTCCGGGCTTCTCCCCCTCCAGTGCGGCCAGCGCGGCCGGCCCGTCCTGAGCCTCGGTCACCTCGTGACCGCGCAGCCGCAGAGCGGCGCTTATCACCAGCCGCATATCGGGCTCATCGTCCACTATCAGTATCCTGGCCATGGACGGTTCAGCCTTTCTCAGGCGTTTCGGGAATGAAGATCTCGGCCCGCGTACCGCGGCCCGGCCCGCTGTAGACGGCGATATCCCCGCCGTGGGACTTTATTATGCTCCTGGCTATCGTCAGACCGAGCCCGAGTTTTCCGGGCTTCGTGGAGAAAAAAGGTTCGAAGAGCGACGGCATGTTCCCGGCGTCCACGCCGGGCCCGTCGTCCGCGACGCTGACCACCTGCCCGCCCCGGGAGCGGCTTATCTCCACCGAGATCCTGCCCCCGCCGGGCATCGCCTCCGCCGCGTTGACCAGCACGTGCCCGAGCGCCTCCAGCAGGCGCGCCCGGTCGGCCCTCAGCGGCGGCAGGTCCGCTGCCGCCGAGAGCTTCGGCTCGAAAGAAGTCAGCCCGGGCGTAGAAGCGGCGGAAGAAAGAGCCTCCCCGGCTATTTTTCCCAGGTCCACGGGCTCCAGCCGCAGCGGCGCCGGCCCGGAAAGAGAGGCCGCCGTCTCCATGCGTTCCTGCAGCGCGGCCAGACCGCGTATTATGGCGCCGAGCGGCTCTTTCAGGTCCTTTCCCCGCGACGCCTTCAGGCGGGACTCCGCGCGGTCCCGCAGCGCGCCGGCGAAACCGGAGACCCGGCGCGCGAGCGCGGCCGCCATGTCCAGCGGACCGGAAGCAGCCTCCCGGACAGCGCTTTCCGGTCCGGGGGCGCCCGCGTCCGGGGCCTCTCCGGAACGGGCTCCGCCGGCGGACGGGGTCTCCCGCCTGACGAGCGCCAGTTTCTGACTGAAACCGAGGGCGGCCTGCTGCAGGGAATTGTTCAGTTTCCGTATCTCCAGGGCGAGGGCCTTGTTCTCCCCGGCGGCGGCCTCCAGGCGGGCATCCCGCTCCGCGGTCCGGGCCTTCCAGGAGGCGGTCTCGGCGCGGGCCTCCTCCAGCATCCGCCAGACCTTCTCGAACTCGGCGTCGCGGCCTTTGACGGCGGACTTGGCGGTCTGGATATAGACGTCCTTCTCGCGGCTGGCGGAGCGCTCCCGTTCCAGCTCCTTCTCGAGGGAAGTTATGCGCGCGGAAAGTTCCTCCGCCTTCAGCGCCAGGCGGGAAGAGGCGGCGTCGCGTTCGGAAAGCTCCGCGCGCAGGGAACCGAGCCGCGCGCAGGCCTCCTGCTCGGCCGAGAGGCGGGAGGACTCGGCGGCGGCGAGCCCGGCCTCCAGGGCCTTCAGCTCCTCGTCCCGGCGGCGGACCTCCGCTTCCAGTTCGACGATGCGCGCCGAATGATCGCGCTCCCTGGACCGCACATCCGAAAGGAACTGTTCCAGTTCCTCGTCCAGCCCTTCCAGGCCGGAAGAGTTCATTCCTTCTTCCATTGCCTGAGCCTTTCCTTGAGCTGCTCCAGCATCAGCTTGGTCTTTTCGTGCTCTTCCTTTACCCGGCGCAGTTCCTTTATCTCGCCGGAAAGGCGGGCGGCCTCCACGGCGGCCGCTTCCGAGGCGGAACGGGCGTCGTTCAGGTCGGTCTCGAGCCGTGCGGCGCGTTTCTCCAGCGCGCGCAGCTGCTCCTCCTTCTCGCGCAGCGCGCCGGCGGCGGCCTGGGAAGAAGTCTCCGTCTCCTCGCGCTTGCGTTTCTCGGAATCGAGGGAGGAGGAAAGTTTCGCGAGTTTAGCCTCCGCCACGGCCAGCGCGCTGCGCGCCGAGTCGAGGTCCAGGGAGAGCGCGGACAGGCTCTCCTCCGAGGCGGCCGCCCGGCTCTCCAGGTCCGAAACGCGGGCGCGGAGCTGCTGCTTCGCGCTTTCCGTTTCGGCCAGTTTACGCGACAGGGTCTCCGCGTCCGCCTTCGCGGCCTCCGAAGCGCGCCGGAGGTCCAGCAGCGAGGAATCCAGTTCCTGCTTCAGGCGCGAATTCTCCTGTACGAGGCCGGACAGCTCCGAATTGCGGAGCTTGAGCTCGGAGGTCAGATCGCCGGCCAGGGCGGCCTTGCCGGCGGCCTCGGCCTCCATGATCTCGATCCGGCCGCGCAGGGCGTTCTCCCGGGACCGCGCGTCCTCGGCGCCGCGCGCCGCCGCGTTGCGGAGGCCTTCGGCCTCGGCGTGCAGCCTGCGCGCCTCCTCCTCCGACCTGGCCGCCTCGGCCTTGCGCAGGTCGAGCTCGCGCCTGGCCTCCGCCAGCGACAGCTCCGACGCGGCCTTCTGTTCCTCCAGGGACTTCATGCGCGCCATGGTCTCTTCCGCCCGTTTGCGCAGGCCGTGCGCCGCGGTCTCGGATTCGGACTTCAGCGAATCGTAGGCGTCCTTGAGGAACCTCAGCTGCTTCTCCCTGTCGGCCAGCTTGGACGAGAGCGAGTTGTGCTCCTCGCCGTAACGGCGCCGTTCCTCCGAGATCTCCAGCTGCAGCGCGGAGACGCGGGCCTGGCGCTCCTCGGCCACGGCCTTGAGGTCCTCCATCTTCGAGACGGCCTCCGAAAGCCTGGCCCTGAAATCCTCCAGCGAACGGCGATAGGCGGCGTCCTGCTCCTCCTTCGCCTTCGCGAGCGCGGCCGTTTCCTTCTCGCGGCGGTCGAGCTGCTCGGCGTACTTCTCCCTCTCCGCCGCGCGGACGCTCTCCAGTTCCCCGCTCCTGGCCGACTCGGCGCGGGCCGCGGCCTCCTGCAGTTCCTTCAGCCTGCGGGTCAGCGTCTCGCGCTCGGAGACCAGCTCCTTGCGCAGGGACTCCTTGTCCGCCTCGGCCCTGGCGATCTCCTCGCGGAGACGCGAGAGCTCCTGGTCCTTCCGCGCCGTCTGCTCGTCGAAATCCTTCTCCCTTTCCGAGTAGAGGCGCTCCAGGCGCTCCCTCTCGCGCAGCAGCGCCTCCTCCTTGTCGACGCGCAGCGCGTCCAGATTGCGGGCGGCCTGCAGTTCCTTCTCCTGGTAAAGTTTCTCGGTCGCGGCGAAGTTCTTCGCCTGCAGCTCCAGGTCCTGGCGGGACTTCTCCTTCTCGCGCGCCACGGCCTCGGCCTTCTCGGCGGCCTGGCGCTGGAGTTCGCTCTTGAACCGGGCGAGTTCGGCGTCCCTTTCGGCGGCTATGAGGCCGAGGTTCTCGAGCTGGGCGGCGAAATCCTTCTGCAGCGCGGCGCGAGCCTGGCCGTGCCTGGCCGCCTCCTCCTCCAGTCTCCTCTCCAGTTCCGCGTCGTGGCTCTGCTTGAGGGAAGACCTGGCGGACGCCAGGTCCCGCTCGTATTTATCCTTCTGGACCTCCAGCTGGCGGCGCAGCTCGGAGGTGGAGGCGAAGAGGTCCGCCTTCTCGCCGGCGAGCGTCTCGAGCTCCTTGCGCAGGTGGGCGATCTCCTCCACCTTCAGGCGCAGGTTGTCCTCGTAGATGCGCTGAGCGGTCTCCGTCTCGGAGCGCAGGGAGCGGCTCTGTTTCTCCAGCTCGACCTTGAGGCGCACCTCGTACTCCGACTGCAGCTGCCGCTCGCGGAAGGAGGTCTCCTCGGAGCGGATATTGAGCTGGGTCTGCAGCTGTTCGGCCTTCTGCGCGAGGCCCTCGCGCTCGGTCTGCAGCGTCTTTATGGTCTCCTCGAAGGTCCTGAGGTTGCGTTCGAGGTAATCCACCTCGTCCTGCTTCTTGCGCAGGTCGAGGCCGAAATTCTTCTCGAGATCGGCGGCTTTCTCCTGCAGCCGGGTCCGCTCGTGCTCGATGGCTATCTTGAGCCGCTTGGGGATCTCGCTCTCGAGGTCCTTGAAGCGCTGCTTCTCGGCCTCGAGCGCCTCGGACAGGCGGGACTGCCTGGAATCCGACTCCTGGGCGAGCTGCTTCTTCTCCCCCTCCAGGGTCCTGATGACGCCCTCGAGGCTCTCCAGCGCGCCGCGGTAGCGCTCCAGTTCCTCGTCGCGCTTGCGCACGGCCTCGGGCAGATCGGTCAGCTGCTTCTCGAGCAGGCCCACTTTGACCTTGTGCTCGTCCAGCTCCTGCTGCTTCTCGAGCAGTTTTTTCTCTATCTCCAGTTCGCGGGCCTTGAGTTTCCTCTCGCGCTCGTCGGCTTCCTTCTGCCAGCTGTCGCGGGCCCACTTCATCACGGCTTCCTGCTTCCTGAGCTCCTCGTTGAGCGCCTGCTCGCGCTTCTCGAGGTCCTGGACGCGGGTCTCGTAGCTCTTCTCCAGTTCGGCGCGGAGCGTCCCGGCCTCCTCCTGCGCGCGCTGCTGCTCCGCCGCGAGCCTCTCGGCGTAAAGTTTCTCGAACTCCTGCTGCTTGAGCAGCTGCTCCTGGCGCAGCTGCCAGATCTCGCCCTCCACCTGTCCCCAGCGGCCGCGCAGTTCCTCGGACCGCTTCTGGAAATCCTCGGTCAGCCTCTGCTCGCGAAGCTTGAAAGCCGACTCCATTCTCGCCGCGTTGTCCTCCAGTTCCTTCTCGCGCTCGGTCAGCCGGTCCAGGCGGGACCTGAACTGGTATTCGAGCGTCTCCTGGCGGGACTTGATCTCCTCCTCCTGCGCGCGCTGCTGGCGCTCCATCTCGGCGTTCCTGGTCCTGAGCTGGTTCTCGAGGAAGGTGACCTGCGAGGCCTTCTCCTGCAGGTTCTGGCGCGACTTGAGCGCTTCTTCCTGGTTCGCGCGCAGTTTGTCCAGCGCCCAGCGCAGCGCGAGCCTGGCCGTCTCGAGGTCCGTTATGGCCTGCTCGTTAAAAGAGGATTCGTCCCATTTGTCGTTCATAGTTCCTGCCCGTAAGAACCGCGTTCCGCCCGCATCCCGGAAGCGCCCGCTCCCGTCCCCGCCCGGCAGGGGGCGACCGCTCCGCGCGGTCCCCCCTGCCGGCGGGGCGTAATGCCGGCCGCTATAATCTACACCCGGCGTGTTTCGCAAATGTTACTAAAATAGGGAAATCCTGATAAATACCCCCGGCGCCGGCGCGCGGACTCCCGCCTCCCGGAACGGTCCCGACTGAAAATTTGACAATCCCGGAAGACCATTGTTAGAGTAGGCCTGCGGGTCCGGGGGAGGGGTCAAAATCCAGGCTCAGAGGCTTATCATGAGGCATACGATGACGGAGCACGGGAAGATACATCTCACGCAGAACCAGGAGAAGGTGATAAAGGACAAGTACCTGCGGGAGGACAAATCGCCGGAGGCCCTCTTCGAAAGGGTCGCGCATAATATAGCGCTAGCCGAGCTGGTCTGCCGGCCCGAGGCGGAGGGCTGGGGACTTTTCGAAGGCGTGCGCTGCCGCGTGGTGGAGAACAGCTACGGCGGGACGCCTTCCCGCACCATCCTCTTCCACGACGGGCTCGGCGAGTCGTCGGAGCGCGAGCTCAACTTCGCCCGCTTCCTCTCCAACCTGGAGAAGGCCTACAAGTCCCACGCGGCCGCCAGGGAGCTGGTGGACGCGCGCGCCGCGGAGTTCTACGGCGCGATGGCCGCCTTCGACTTCCTGCCCAATTCCCCCACCCTGATGAACGCCGGCCGCGACCTGCAGCAGCTCAGCGCCTGCTACGTGCTGCTGGTGCCGGACTCGATGGAGGGCATAGCCAAGGCCCTGACCGCGCAGAGCCTGATCCAGAAATCCGGGGGCGGCACGGGCTTCTCCTTCGGCCGCCTGCGCCCGAAGGGCGACACGGTCAAGAAGACCAACGGCGTGGCCAGCGGCGCCATCTCGTTCATGAAACTCTTCGACAAGCTGACCGACGTGGTCAAGCAGGGCGGCACGCGCCGCGGCGCCAACATGGGAATACTGCCCTACTGGCACCCGGAAATAAAGGATTTCATCGCCTGCAAGGCCGAGCCGGGCGTGCTGGAGAACTTCAACATCTCGGTGGCGCTGGACTCGAAGTTCATGCGCGCCGCGGAACATAACGCCTCCTTCGACCTGGTCAATCCCCGCACCGGCGAAAAAGCCGGCTCTCTCAAGGCCCGCGAAGTCTTCAACTCGCTGGTGGAAGCGGCCTGGACCTCGGGCGACCCCGGGATAGTCTTCATGGACGCGATCAACGGTCCGCGGTCCAACCCGACGCCGGCGCTGGGCGGGATAGAGAGCACCAATCCCTGCGGCGAACAGCCGCTGCTGCCGTGGGAGTCATGCAACCTTGGATCGATGAACCTGGCCCGCTTCGTAACGGGGGAGACCGGGTCGGGAGCGATGGATTACGACAGGCTCGGCGCCGCGGTGCGCACCGCGATGCGCTTCCTCGACAACGTGGTGGAGATAAACAATTACCCGCTGCCCGAGATAGAGCGGGTGGCCAAAGGCAACCGGAAGGTGGGCCTGGGCGTGATGGGATGGGCCGAGACGCTGGTGAAGCTGGGCCTCCCCTACGACAGCCCGGAGGGGCTGCGCAAGGCCGAGGAGGTCATGAAGTTCATCGACGAGGCGGCCCTTTCGGCCTCGCAGGAGCTGGCCCGCGAGCGCGGCGTTTTCCAGAACTGGAAGGATTCCGTCTACGACAGGGACGGGAAACATTTCGCGGGGCTCTCCGCCATGCCGCGCAACGCCTCGCGCACGACCATAGCCCCGACGGGCACGATAGCGATAGCGGCCGGGCTGCAGGGCTCGGGTATAGAGCCTTTCTTCGCCATCGCCTACACCCGTTACAACGCCAAAGCCCTGGACGCGCTCAAGCACGGGAAGGACCCGGACCCCAAGGACACCTTCTTCGAGGTGAACTCCCTGTTCCGGGAGCTGGCGGAGAAGAACGGCTTCTTCGGCCTCGACGAGAAGACGCTCTGGAAGAAGATAGAGGCCAATCACAAGGCGGTGCGCGGCGTACCGGAGATCCCGGCGGAGATACAGGACCTCTTCCCGACCGCGCACGACGTCAGCGTGGAGAACCACATAAAGGCCCAGGCCGCCTTCCAGAAGCACACAGACAACGCCGTCTCCAAGACGATAAACATGCCCGGCGCGGCCAAGGCCGGGGACGTGAAGGACTGCTACACGCTGGCCTGGAAGCTGGGCTGCAAGGGCGTGACCGTCTACCGCGACGGCTGCAAGGCGCAGCAGGTCCTCAACATAGGGGCCGCGGGCCATCAGGCGAAGAGCAAGAAGCGCAGGGCGCCGGTACAGACCTTCGGAGTCTCTTCGGAGTATTTCCAGATAAAGACCGGCTACGGCCCGCTGCACGTGCACATCAACTTCAACGAGCAGGGCCCCTACCAGGTCTTCACCAATATGCCGCCGCTGGGCACCGAGATCAGCGGCCTCACCTCGCTCATCGGCATCCTGCTGTCGAAGTATTTCGAGGAGGGCGGCGACCCGATCAAGATCATCAAGCACCTCAACTCGGTCAAGGGCGACAGGCCGATGGGCTTCGGCGAGAACAGGATAAACTCGATAGCGCACGGCATCGCGGTCGCGCTGCGCAGCCATCTCAAGCGCACCGGCATCATCGCCTCCGACCAGGACGTCAACGGCCAGCAGAAGCTGGAGCTCTGGGAAGTCTCCAAGACGCAGTACTGCCCCAAGTGCTATTCCTCCAACGTCAGCTACGAGAGCGGCTGCTCCGGCCCGACCTGCCACGACTGCGGTTATTCCGAGTGTTCCTGAAGCGGGGCCGGCCGTCCCGGAAAGCCCCGGCCGCCCGGGGCTTTTTCTTTATAGCCCCCCCGCCCCCGGCTTTGCTAAAATAACCCCATGAAACGGGGGCTTTTCATAGTGCTGGAAGGACCGGACCGCTCCGGCAAGTCCACGCAGGCCGCCATGCTGCGCGACTGGCTGACAAGTCTCGGCCGCAAGGTGCGCCTGACCCGCGAACCCGGCGGCACCTACCTCTCCGAGAAGATACGCGCCATACTGCTCGACCCGAAGAGCGACATAGAGCCGCTGACCGAGCTCTTCCTCTACGAGACCTCGCGCGCCAAGCATACTCTCAAGGTCATCCTGCCGGCGCTGAAGGCCGGCGAGATAATCGTTTCCGACCGCTACACCATGTCCACCACCGCCTACCAGGGCTACGGCCGCGGCCTGGACCTCCGGACGGTGGAGACGCTCAACCGCATCGCCACCATGGGCCTCAGGCCCGACCTGACCATAGTCTTCGACGTGCCGGACAAGGTGTTCGAACAGCGCGAATGCCGCGGCAGCGACCGGATGGAGCTGCAGGCGGCCTCTTTCCGCCTGAAGGTCAACAGGGCCTACAAGAAGCTCGCCTCCGCTCCCGGCGTGCGGCGGATAAACGCGGCCGCCTCCATAGAGGACGTGCACACTCGGGTACGCGCCGCCGTGGAAGCGCTGCTGCGCAAAAAAGGTCCCGGGACCCGCTGATGTTCAAGGAAATACTCGGCCATGAAAAGGAGCGTGCCGCGCTGAGGGCGCTGGCCGCTTCCGGCCGCGTGCCGCCGGCCATGATCTTCTACGGCCAGGAGGGCATAGGCAAGCGGCTGGCCGCCATGGAGTTCGCGGCCGGCCTCAACTGTACCGGGGAACCCGCCGACGAGAGCGGGCTTTTCGGGGCGGCGGAGCCCGCCCCCCGCGAGCCCGGCAAGGCCTGCGGGAAGTGCCCGTCGTGCGTCCAGCTGGGAAAGAACGTGCATCCCGACTGCCGCCTGGTGGACGCGGCCTGGCAGGCGCACCTGCTGGGCGAGGACGAGGAGAAGCAGCGCAGCGTCAAGATCGACACCGTGCGCGAGCTTTCCCGCTCCGCCTACGCGAGCCCCATACTCTCCCCCTGGAAGGTCTTCGTGGTGAACGACGCCTCCTCCATGACCGTGGAGGCCCAGAACGCCATACTCAAGATGCTCGAGGAGCCGCCGCCGGACACGGCGTTCATCCTGATCGCCTCGAACAAGGCCGCGCTGCTGCCGACGATACTCTCCCGCTGCCACACCGTCAATTTCCGCGGCCTGGCCAGACGCGAGGTGGCCGAGATACTCGGCCGCGAAGGCCTGGAACTCTCCGAGGCCGACAACCTGGCCGGGCTGGCTTTCGGCTCGGTCAAGCGCGCGCTGGACCTGCGCGAGGTGCTGGAGAAGCTCTCCGACCTCAATCACCTCGACCCCATGGCCCCTTTCCGCGTGGCCGACAAACTGGGCCGCGAGCTGGCGACGGCCCGCGAGACCGCCAGACTGATACTCAATATCCTCGTTACCCGCGCGGCCGCGCGCTGGCGCGCGGCGGCGGGTCCGGAGAAGACCTCGCTGACCAGGCTGCTCGACAGGCTTTTCGAGCTCAAACGCTGCCTCTCGCGCAACGCCAGCCCCGCGGTGACCGTGGAGACGGCGGTCATGGAATGCGCCGGGGCCGGCATCAGCCTGCGCAACCTGGAACGAGCCGATGCCTGAGCCCGGTAAATTCCACGTCACCACCCCTCTCTACCACGCAAGCAGCCGCCCGAACATAGGGCACGCTTACACCGCGCTGGCCGCCGACGTGCTGACCCGCCACCTGCGCGCCGGCGGCCGCGAGGTCTTCTTCCGGACCGGCGCCGACGCGCACGCCGCGGGCGTGGCCGGGACCGCGCGGGCGAGAGGCGCCGCTCCCGGGGATTGGGCGGACGGGGTCTCGGCGGATTTCGAGCGGGCCTGGAAACTCCTGAACATCGGCTACGACAGTTTCCTGCGCACCACGGACCCGGAGCACGCGCGCAGGGTGCGGGACGCCTTCGGGAAACTGCTCGCCTCGGGCGATATCTACCCGGGCGCCTGTTCCGGCCCTTACTGCGCCGCCTGCGGGAGCTTCTACGACGTGGGCGCGCTGCGCGGGGACGGGCTCTGCCCCGTGCACAGGACGAGGACGGAAAAGGTCTCCGGCGACGCCTATTTCTTCCGTCTCTCCCGCTACGGCAAGCCTCTCCTGCGGCATTACGCCGCCAACCCCGCCTTCCTGGCCCCGGCCCGGCGGGCGGCCGAGATGGCCGCCCTGGTAAAGAACGGGCTGGAGGATATCCCGGTCGCGCGGACCGGGGTCGGCTGGGGCATCCCCGTGAGTTCGGACCCGGAGCACACGGTCCAGGCCTGGTTCGGCGCGCTGCTCGCTCACATAACGGGAGCCGGCTGGGAAGCGGACCGCCCCGCGCCCGGATTCGCCCGGCTCTGGCCGGCGGACCTGCACCTGGCGGACGCGGAAAGCTTCCGCCTCCACGCGACCGCCTGGCCGGCCATACTGCTGGCGCTGGGCCTGCCGCTGCCGCGCAGGATCTACGCGCACGGCGGCTGGACGATAGAAGGGGACGGGATGTCCGGTACGGGCGGCGACGCGATAAGTCCGTCCGACATCATCAAGGAGTACGGGGCCGACGCGCTGCGCTATTTCCTGTTCCGCGAAACCCCGTTCGGCCAGGACGGCGATTTCTCGGCCGAGGCTTTCCGCCGGCGCTACAACGCGGACCTGGCCGGCGACCTCGGCGGTCTTTTCTCGCGGGTCCTGGGCCTGGCGGACAAGTATCCGGAGAACGGGCTGCCGAACCGGCCCGAGGAAGGCCCCGCCAGGAATTTCGCGCGCCTGCGCGCCCTGGAACCGCGGATAGCCGCCGATATCGAGGAACTGAACTTCTCCTCCGCCCTGGACCGCATCTGGGGGGCGGTGGGCGAGTTGAACGAATGCATGGGACCGGGCCGGGAGAAGGAGAGGGACCCCGCGGCCGGCGCGGACCTGCTCAAGGACATGGTCTGGTGCCTGCGCCTGCTGGCCGGCTGGCTCTATCCCTTCATGCCCGACACCTCGGCGCGGATGCAGATGATAATGAGCATGGGGACCACCGCCGCGGGCGTCGAGCCGCAGAAGGCGGCGCCGCTTTTCCCCGTCAAGGACTGACCGGGACTACCAGCGCATGGTCCTGAGGCGCGCCAGCAGGCGGTAGCAGGCGCCCAGCGCGGCGTCTATCCTGGAAAGAGAGAAAGGCGTAAGGGTCTCCTCGGGGGAGGGCTCCACCTGGTACAGGCGGGAATATTCGGCCACGGAGCGCCTCGCTCTCAGGACGAGCTCGTTGAGCGCCGCGTCGCCGCGGAGACCGGGCGGAACTTTCTCCAGCCGGTCGAAACCCAGGCGCCTGTAGGCCTCCGTCAGAAGGCGCTCGCCCCCCGGGTCGCGGAGCGTCCCGGTCCTGGCCCCTTCCGCTATGGAAAGCGGGCGCAGGGCCGCCAGCCGCGAGCGCACCACCTCCGGACTGCCCGGCAGCCCGCCCTCCACCAGCAGGAAATCGCCGGAAGAGAGCAGTTTGTCCAGCGGGTCCTTGAACTCCTCCAGCAGTTCCGGCGTGACGCGGCCCCGTCCCAGCTTTTCCAGGAAACCGGCGCAGACCGCGCGCAGGGCCTCCTGCTGCAGGGCCGCGAGCGGCTCCTCCGCGGCGCGCAGCACGCTTATGAAGAATTCTTTCTGGTCCAGGAAGCCGGGATGGGCCTCGCCGCCGAGTTCCCGCAGGCGCGCCGCCAGGCCGCTGCGGTGCCGGTAGACGGAAAAGGACCGTTCGGGAAAAGCCTGTTCCATGTAACTGTTCCGCCGCCTGGGCGGGGAGCGCCGCTACCGCGGGCCGCGGGAAGGGAGCAGCGCCCTCACCAGCCCTATCAGCACGCCCGACAGGGCGTATACCGAGAAGAATATGAAAAGGCCGTCCTGCGGATAGCGTATTATCAGGAAAAGGATGACCAGGATCAGCAGCATTCCCTTCAGGGAACCGGGGCGCACCGCGCCGCCTTTCTTGAAAGCGGCGTAGGGCACGGTCGAGACCATGAGCAGCGACAGCCCTATCATTATGAAGGGGATCGCGGCGTAGACGTGAGGCATCTGTTTCATGACCATGCTGATGCTGCGGAAGCCGCTCTCGGTCTCGAGCATGCTGTAGGCCAGCACTATCGAGCCCAGTATGCCGGCGGCGCCGGGGATCGGCAGGCCCTGGAAGTTCGGGTTCGGCGAATCGCCGCCGAAATGGGACTTCACGTTGTAGCGGGCCAGGCGCAGCGCCCCGCAGAGGACGTAGAGGAAGGCTACTGGGGCGCCCCAGTAGCCGTAATCCTTGAGCACGAAGTTGTACATCAGGTAGCCGGGGGCGATGCCGAACGACATCCAGTCCGAGAGGGAGTCTATCTCGACGCCGAAGGAACTCTCGCCGTGCACCAGCCTGGCGATGCGGCCGTCGAGCATGTCCATTACGATCGAGGCGATGATGAACCAGCCGGCCAGCACGAAATTGCGCTCGGTGGCCGCCAGTATCGAAAAGAAGCCGAAGGCCATATTGGCGATCGTGAACAGCGACGGGAGCACGACCGCGCCGGTCTTCTTCAGTTTCTCCACGTCTATCCGCTTCCTTTCCTCGGCCGTCATTCGGCCTTCCAGAGACCGATGATGTTCTCGGCGCCGGCGACCTTGTCGCCGGGCCTGACCAGGACCCTGACGCCCTTGGGCAGGTAAAGCGCCACCTGCGAGCCGAAATAGATCATGCCGAGGCGCTCGCCGCCCGCCACGGTCCGCCCTTCTTTAACGTAGCAGGCGATGCGGCGGGCTATCGCGCCGGTTATCTGCTCTACGGCGGCCCAGCGGCCGTTCCCGCCGTTTATCCTTATCAGGTTCCGCTCGTTCTTCTTCGCCTCGGGCTTATAGGCGACGGCGAAGCGGCCCTTCTCGTACTCTATCTTCTCGACCACCCCCTCCAGCGGGGCCCGCTGTACGTGCACGTTGAAGACCGAGAGGAAGATGCGCACTACGACGACCCCGGGATCGTCCTCGACGCCGACGCTGAGCACCGTGCCGTCGGCCGGGCAGATTATGTCGTTGGTGCCGAAGACCTTGTCGCGCTCGGGGTCGCGGAAGAAATAGGCCGAAAAGGCGGTGAGCAGGAAACCCAGGACCAGCAGCGGGACCCCGCACCACCGGCACCAGTAAGCGACCAGGCCGCCGACAGCGGTTATCGCTATGGTGACCGTAAGTATCCTGCGTCCTGCGGGGGCTAGGTTCATCTTCCTTCTCCTTTCAAGATCGAAAAGCCGTCGCCTTCAAAGCCGTGCCCGGGGCGGGACTCGAACCCGCACGGAGTGAACTCCAGCTGATTTTAAGTCAGCTCTGGCTACCAGTTACAGCACCCGGGCTCTGTTCCGGGCCCTCCCTTCGGCCGGGTCGTCCCCGCTCCGGAAGGAATACTCCGCTCGGCCCCGCTGCAAGGGGAAACCAGGCACCCCCGGCAGAGAACAGATTCTATCATTTTGCCGGGCTTTCAGCGGCGTCCCCGCCGGAGTTCGGAGGAGCAGAGGCGGTAGAAGTCCTCGCAGCTCAGCCAGGACACGCCGCGCGCGCCGGCGGCCGACTGCAGCCCCCGGTCCGAGGTGACCAGCACGGCGCGCACGCCGCAGGAGAGCAGGAACTCGCCGGTCTCCAGCAGAGAATCGTCGGCGCTGCGTCCCTCGTTGAAGGTCACGCTGACCGGCCCCCGGACCGGGAACCCCAGTTCGCGGAAAGGTCCGTCGAAATAGACCCGGAAGGAGGAGGAAGCCAGGAGCGGCAGCGCGGCCAGTTCCTCCACCCAGCCCAGGAACTCGGCCTCGGCCAGGTCCGGCGAGAAACCGCGGCCGCCCGGGAAACGCCGCGCGAAATTGGAGGCGTCGAGCAGGTACTGCGTGGGCTTGGAGGAAAGACGGCCGCTCAGACCTCCCCCTCCGGCGCGGCGCACGCCTCGGGGCCGGCCCCCCCGCCGGGAGGAGGCTCGCCGGCCAGCAGCGCTTTCAGCGTCCCTTCGGTGACATCGCCCGGTCCCGCGAAGGAGAAGACCTCGGCCGAGGAACTTACCAGCACCGAACAGGGAAGGTCGTAAACGCGGAAGGCGGTCAGCAGTTCGGGCGGCGCGCCCGGGGCCACCAGTCCTTTCACTTTCCGGCCGGCCAGCGCCCGGACGGCCGCGTCGCGGTCCGCGTCGGTGATATGGACGAAGGCCAGGCCCCGGCCGGCGAACAGGGAGGCCAGGGC
Source organism: uncultured Elusimicrobiaceae bacterium (assembly GCA_964415175.1). GTDB lineage: Bacteria > Elusimicrobiota > Elusimicrobia > Elusimicrobiales > UBA9959 > UBA2231. Next base: position 57,751 of record CAYPYG010000005.1, on the reverse strand, counting down.
GTCGAGCCGGTCGAACTCCGCCGGCGAGCCCGCGCAGCGCGGGGCCCAGAAATGCAGGACTGCGGCGCGGCCTCCCAGGTCGCGCCAGCCCCGCAATTCCGGCGGCGGACCGCCGATCAGTTCCTTCAGCCGCAGTTCGGGGGCCGGCAGGCCCGGCGAGGCCAGCAGGGGGCGCCGCTCGGGCCCCGGCGAGCAGGCGCAGAGCAGCAGCGCCAGCGCCGCGGCCGGACGCAGGTCAGAGATCATGAAAGCGGCCGTCCCTGAAAGGGAGCCGGTGCAGCGTGACGCCGAGATAACCGCCGTCCGGCAGTCCGCCCGCGCAGGCCATGACGGGGAAAGGGACGAAGTCGGCCTCGTTGAGATAGGCGGCGCAAAGGGACTCCACCGGCCCGGACAGCGTCGCCTTGGCCTGGAAATAGACGTCCCGGCAGTCGGCGGAGCCGTGCGGGCAGACGGAGAAGAATTCGGCCCGCACCTTCAGGGGACCGGCGGGAGAGCCGAGCTCTTTTTCCACGAAGACCGCGGCGGCCTGGCCGGGGCCGGACGGCAGCGGCAGAGCGAGCCGCACCGGGACATTGACCTCGGCCGGAACGGGGATGCCGCCCGCGGACTGGGTCCAGGAGCTGACATATCCCCGCGGTTCCAGGGGCAGGCCGTCGGCTGCGGCGGGCGGGCAAAAGGCGATAAGGGCGGCTATGGCGGCGTATCGGTTCATCGCCATATTATATTAATTAGGGGCCCCCTACGCGCAGCCGTCCCCTTTTTGCTTTGAAAAAAGTTTTATGCTATATTTCATGGCATGAGCAACACCGTCATCAAATTCGGGACTTCCGGCTGGCGCGCCGTCATAGCCGAGGAGTTCACGCTGAACAATCTCAAAAGGGCGGCCCACGCCGCGGCCCGGCACGCCCGCGACAACAAGGACTACGGTTTCAAGGGCGACGAATACCGTCTCAACCTGAAGAACGGTAAGGCCAAGGCCCCGTCCGCCCCGCTGGCCGTGATAGGCTGCGATACCCGCTACATGTCCGAGGAATTCGCGCGCAACGCGGCCGAGGTCTTCGCGGCCGAGGGCGTGAACGTCCTGTTCTCGCCCGGGGAGACCCCCACGCCCGTGGTGGCCTGGACCGTGATGCGCTCGGGCGCCGTCGGCGGCGTGATGATAACCGCCAGCCACAATCCCGCCAATTACAACGGCTTCAAGTGGACGCCCTACTGGGGCGGACCCGCGATACCGGAGGTCACCAACGACATAGAGGCCAGGGCCTCCGCGCTGACGATAGCCGACTGCGACAAGTTCATTCCCTACGCCCAGGCGAAAAACGCCGGTCTCGTGAAAGAGGAGGATTTCCACCACTCCTATTTCGCCCAGCTCTACTCGCTGCTCGACGCCGGCGCGCTGAAGAAGGCCCGCCTGAAGGTCGCCGCCGACTCCGTCTACGGCACGGCCCGCACCTACCTGCGGCCGGCGCTGGAGAAGATGGGCGCCTCGGTGACCCCGCTGCGCGAGCACCGCGACGTCACTTTCGGCGGCAGGCCGCCGGACACCGACGCGGAGAACCTGGCCGGCCTGAGGCAGGCCGTGCTCAAGGGGAAGCTCGCCCTCGGCCTGGCCTGCGACGGCGACGGCGACCGCTTCGGCGTGATCGATTCCGACGGGACCTGGATAGCGCCCAACGACGTGCTGGCGCTGCTGCTCGACCACCTGGTCCGCAACCGCGGCATGAAGGGCAAGGTCGCCCGCTCCGTCATGACCTCCCATTTCGCCGACGCCGTGGCCAGGAGCCACGGCCTCGAGGTCCGCGAGACCCCGGTAGGCTTCAAATACGTCGGGAACATGCTGCGCACGGGCCAGTTCCTGATCGGCGGCGAGGAATCGGGCGGCCTGTCGATCATGAACCACGTGCCGGAAAAGGACGGCATCCTGGCCTGCATGCTGCTGGCCGAGCTCTACGCCTACGAGCGCAAGCCGCTGGGCAAGGTGCTGGCCGGCCTGCGCAAGCGGGTGGGGACCTTCCTCAACACGCGCGTCAACCTGCGCCTCGGCCCGGACGCCGACGTGCAGGCGCTGGCGGCGAAACTGAACTCCGGCCCGCCGCTCAATCTGGGCGGTTCCTCGGTCTGGCGCATAGACCACACCGACGGTTTCAAGTTCATCATGCGCGACGGCTCCTGGCTGGGCCTGCGCCCTTCCGGCACCGAGCCGGTCGTGCGCATCTACGCCGAGGCCTCTTCGCGGGACAAGCTCGACAAGCTGGTCGACGCCGGGAAGAAGATAGCCGACGGCAAATTTTAAATAGAACCGGGGCACAGCCCCAAGGAGAACGAACATAATGGACGCCAAGATCAAGAAAATAACCGCCCGCGAGATACTCGATTCCCGCGGCTTCCCCACGGTGGAGACCGACGTGCTGCTCGCCGACGGCTCCTTCGGCCGCGCGGCGGTGCCCAGCGGGGCCTCGACCGGCACCCACGAGGCGCTGGAACTGCGCGACGGCGGCAAGCGCTACCGCGGCAAAGGCGTGCTCAAGGCCGTGGAGAACGTCAACAAGCTCATCGCCCCCGAACTCCTGGGCCTCAAGGCCGAGCAGGAGCGGATCGACGACCAGATGATAGAGCTCGACGGCACGCAGACCAAGAGCAAGCTGGGGGCCAACGCCATACTCTCCGTTTCGATGGCGCTGGCCCGCGCCGCCGCGGAGTCGGCGAAGCTGCCGCTCTACGCCTATATCCGCAAGGCCTACGGCCTCAGGCACAAGGACTTCCTGCTGCCCGCCCCGATGCTCAACATCGTCAACGGCGGCAAGCACGCCGACAGCGGCATCAATATCCAGGAGTTCATGATAGTCCCGACGGGCGCGGCGAAGTTCACCGACGCCATACGCATGGGCGCCGAAGTCTACCACACCCTCAAGGCCATCCTCTCCAAGGGCGGCTACACCACGGCGGTCGGCGACGAGGGCGGGTTCGCCCCCAAGATCTTCACGCACGAGGCCGTCATCGAGACCATCGTCAAGGCCATCAAGGAGGCCGGCTACACGTTCAAGGACGTGCAGATCGCCTTCGACTCGGCCGCCAGCGAGTTCTACAAGAACGGCAGCTACATGTTCGAAGGGGCCAACCTGACCGCCCAGGAACTCACCTCCCGCTACGCCGACTGGAAGAAGCACTTCCCGATAGTCTCCTACGAGGACCCGCTCGCCGAGGACGACTGGGAAGGCTGGGAGCATTTCACCAAACTGCTCGGCAAGAAGGCCCGCATCGTCGGCGACGACCTGTTCGTGACCAACCCCGAGCGCCTCAAGAAGGGCATCGAGGAGGACACCGCCAACGCGATCCTCATCAAACTCAACCAGATCGGTTCGCTGACCGAGACGATCCGCGTCATCAACATGGCGCACGAGGCGGACTACGCCACCGTCATCTCGCACCGCTCGGGCGAGACCGAGGACGCCTTCATAGCCGACCTCGCCGTGGCCACCAACGCCGGGGCCATCAAGACGGGCGCGCCGTGCCGCAGCGAGCGCCTCTGCAAGTACAACCAGCTCATCCGCATCGAGGAGGAGCTGGGCAAGAAGGCCAAGTACGCCAAGGACGCGGCCTTCCGCTTCAAGTAAAGACCGCCGCGGGGCGGCCTTCCGCGGGGAGGGCCGCCCCTTCCCTTTTCCCGGATGAGACAAAAGGACGCCGTTATCACCAGGAGAACGGGGCTGACGCTGCTCGCGCTGGCCGCGGCGGTCCTGCTGCTGGCCAATCCCGGTTTCCGCTCGCTGGTCGCGAACAAGCTGGAGGTCTTCAAGATGAAGCGGCGGCTGGCCGCGCTGAAGGCCGAGAGCGCGGAACTGAAGAGCGCCGCCGCCGAGACCGCCCGGAGCGAAAGCGTGGAATACAACGCGCGCAGGGAACTGGGGATGCTCAGGCAGGGCGAGATAGAGTTCCGCTTCCCCCCGCCTCCCGAGAAAGAGAGGGACAAATGAACGTCAGGCAGATAGCCGCGGGCCCCATGGATAATTTCTGCTACCTGGCCTGGGAGGGCGCCGGGCCGGAATGCGCCGTCATAGACCCGTGCTGGGAAGGCGCGAAGATAGAGAAGGAGCTCCTCGCGCTCGGCCTCAGGCCCGCGCTGCTGGCGCTGACCCACGGCCATCCGGACCATCTCAACGCCGCGGCCTGGTTCCTGGAGCGCTACGAAGGCCTGCGGGCCGCGCTGCACCCGGCCGACGGGAACATGGCCGAAGGGCTGGACCGGTCCCGGCTGCTGCCGGTCGCCGACGGGGAGGACCTGGAGGCGGGCGCGCTCAGGCTCAAGGTGCTCCACACGCCGGGGCATACCCCCGGCTCCTGCTCTTTCCTGGGCCCCGGCGCGGTCTTCACCGGCGACACGCTTTTCGTCGGCGCGATAGGACGGGTGGACCTGCCGGGCGCGGACCCGGAGCAGATGAGGCGGAGCCTGCTCAAGCTGGCCTCCCTGCCCGGCGACACCGCCGTCTGGCCGGGCCACGCCTACAACGGCTCCTCGACGACGATCGAAGCCCAGAAACTGCACAATATCTACGTGAAGCTGGCCGCGAAAGGCGGCGACGAGTTCATCTCGGCGGCGCTATGAAATGGGCCGTGGTCTCGGATTTCGACGGGACGCTGACGCTCGAGGACGTCGGCGACGCCATACTGACGGAGTTCGGCGTCTTCACCGCGGCCGACATAGAGCGCTCCTACGCGCCGGGGCAGTCGGTGGAAAAATGGATGCGGCGCGGTTTCGCGCGGCTGTCCGCCTCCCGCCGAGAGATCGAGTCGTTCATACTGCGCGCCATGAAGCCGCGCCGGGGCCTGCGGGCTTTCTCGGGCTTCTGCTCCCGCCGGCGGATCCCTTTCGACATAGTCAGCGGCGGGGCGGACATCTACGGCCGGCCGCTGTTGCGGGCCTGGGGAGTGAAGGCCCTCTCCTCTTTCGGACGCGCCAGGCGCAGGGGGCGCGGCTGGGACGTGGAATACGCGGACCTGGACGGCGCCGGGCTGCCGGCTTTCAAGGAGTCCAGGGTGCGGCATCATAAGAAGCTGGGCCGCCGCGTCCTGTTCTGCGGCGACGCGCCCAGCGACCTCCGGGCGGCGGCGCTGGCCGACAAGGTCTACGCCGCGGGCAGACTGCGCGGCCTCTGCCGGGCGAAGGGCGTAAAGTTCTCCCCGCTGACGGACCTGGCCGCGGCGGCGGACTTCATCGCCCGCAATTCCTGAGAGACCGGCATTATGCACCCTTACATACTCGACCTCGGCTTTTTCAAACTGCCGGCCTACGGTTTCATGGCCATGACGGGCTTCCTGGCAGCCTTCTTCTACCTGCGCGCCCGCCGCGAACGCGTCGGCGTCTCCGCCGAAAGCGTCTCCGACCTGGCCTTCTACGCCCTGCTCGGAGGGCTCCTGGGCGGCAAGCTCCTCTTCCTCGCCACCTTCTGGTATTCCTTCGGGGACGGCGCCTGGGAGCGGCTCCTGGCGGCCCTGAAAAGCGTGCAGTACGGTTTCGTCTTCTACGGCGGTCTGGGCGGCGGCGCGGCCGCGCTGTGGTACTGGGCCCGCGGCAGGGGAATAGGCTTCGCCGCCGCGGCCGACTTCACGGCGCCGGCCCTGGCGCTGGCGCACGGCTTCGGCCGCATAGGCTGCCTGCTGGCCGGCTGCTGCCACGGTTCGCCCGCGCACGGGGCCCCCGGCGTGGTATTCAGCGACCCGCTGTGCCTGGTGGAGCCTTCGCTGCTCGGAATGCCGCTTCATCCCGTGCAGCTCTACGAAGCCGCCGGCAATTTCCTGATATTCGCGGCGCTCCACCTGCTGTGGGAACGCGGGGCCCGACGCGGGGCCGGAGCGGTCACCGCTCTTTACGTGCTGCTTTATTCGGCGCTCAGGTTCGCTCTGGAATTCCTGCGCGGCGACGACAGGGGAGGGCTGAGCGCGGGGCTGTCCCAGGCGCAGTTCATCGCGCTGGCGGCGGCGGCCGCCGCCGCGGCCTGGCTGGCCTTTTCGGCCCGGAGAAAAGAGAATGGAAAATAAGAAACTGATATATTCCGGCGCGGGCACAAGGCTGGACCTTTTCGTCAAGAGCGGCGAACCGGGCCTCTCGCGCGAGTTCGTCAAGCGCCTCATCGCCGAGGGCCTGGTACGGGTGAACGGCCGCGCCGTCAAACCGGCCGCCCCGCTGAAGGACGGCGACGAGGTGACCATCTCCGCGCCCGCCGCCGGCGCGGCGGCCTCCGCGCGGCTGCCGGGCATGATAATTAGCGAGGACGGGGAATTCATGGCCGTGGACAAGCCGGCCGGGCTCTGCGTGCATCCGACGGATTCCAACTGGGAACGCGATCCGCGCGCGGCGCTCCTGGGAGAGGAGACGCTGGTGTCGATACTGGCCAAAGAAAGGCCGGAGCTCGCCGGGGTGCCCAGGTTCGGCCTGGTGCACCGCCTGGACCGTGAGACCAGCGGTCTCATGCTGATAGCCAGGACGCCGGCCGCGGCGGAATACTTCTCGGCGGCCTTCCGCGACAGGGAGATAAGCAAGCTCTACATCGGCGCGGCGGCCGGCGACCCGGAATCCGACGCCTGGACGATGGACGCGCCGATGGGCCGTCCGACGGGAGCGCGCAGGATAAAGGTCTGGGAGTACGGGCGCGACGCGGTGACCAATTTCAGAGTGCTCGAGCGCGCGGGCGGGGCCTGCCTGCTCGACATAAGGCCCGAGACCGGCCGCACGAACCAGATAAGGGTCCACCTGGCGCACGCGGGGCACCCGATAGTGGGCGACGATATCTACGGCGGACCGCCGGCGGCGCGCATGCTGCTGCACGCCATGCGCCTGGAGTTCGCCCACCCCGCCACGGGCCGCCCGACGAAGATCGCCTGCCCCGTCCCCGAAGATTTCAGGAAGGCCTGGCAGTCCCTCACAGGCCGCCCCTTCAGGCTCAAGCCGATAAAATAGGAAAAACTATTCCGGGTGCTGAGGGCGGCTCACCACGAAAAAACGCCGCTCGCACACCGTGCTCGCGCTCCGACCTCGCCGCTCGCTCTCGTATGCGCCTCCGCTCCGCGGGAAGCAAAGCACCGTCAGCTGCGGCGCATACTCCGTAAGCTCGCGGCTTCGGACGGTTTTTCTTAGGTGAGCCGCCCCCATCCCCCGGTTGTTTCTTTATAGGAGTCCTAACGGGCAGGCTTCCCTCCCAGCCTTCCGGCAAGCCGCATGATGGAGGCTTTTTCCCAAGCGGAGCTCGGGAACCGGCACTGCCGGACGGGCATGATTGTTTGAGGCCTTGCGCGCTATGCGCGCAGGCCGAGTTCGTGCCCGGCCGAGCGAAGCGCAGGGTGGATTTCAAAAAGCCGGACCGCGGCGGACGGAAGGCTGGGAGGGAAGCCAATAATCGGACCGTGACAAGCGTGGAAGCCTCCGGGGGACCTATCGAGGTCAGACGGGTTTTTCGCGGTCCAGCAGCGGGCCGAGCAGCCAGGCCAGGCCGAAGGTGGAGAAGGTCCCTATCACGATGATCCAGCTCCAGCCCAGCGCCAGCGTCCCCCTCTCCGAGAGGAAAAGCACCACCGCCGCCATGACGGCGCTGAACACCATCGCCGCGATATTGGCCCGGTCGGCGCGGCGCGCCGTCAGCAGGCCCAGCAGGAAAACGCCCAGCAGGCTGCCCGCCGTCACGCCGTTGATCTTGAAGGCGAGCCACAGCATGCGGCCGGAGCCCGCCGCGCAGGCCCAGGCTATGAGCGCCAGCAGCAGGCCGAAACAGACCACGCTCACCCGCGAGACGAAGAGGTAATGCCGCTCGTCGCCGTCCTTCCTTATCAGGGGCCTGTAGATGTCGGTCACGAACGACGAGGACAGCGAGCTCAGCGGGGAGTCTATGCTCGCCAGCACCACCGCCGTCAGCACCAGGCCCTTGAGACCCGAGGGCAGCACGTGCACCGTGAAATGCGACAGGATCTTGTCGGCGTTCTCCGGCAGCGGCAGGCCCGAGTTCTGGCGGTAGAAAACGTAGAGCAGCGTGCCTATCGCCAGGTAGAGCCAGGTCAGCGGGACGCTGGTGAAGATGGTGTAGATCAGCGTGCGCTGGCTCTCCTTCCGGGTCTCCAGCGTCAGCAGCCGCTGCATCAGCTCCTGGTCGGTGCCGAAGGCCGCCATCGAACCGAAGACGCCGTTGAGCAGGGCGGCCCACAGCAGGTTGGGGTCCTTCATGCCCCAGCCCAGGTTGAAGACCGACAGTTTTCCCGCCTCCGAAGCCAGCTGCCAGGCGCCCGCCAGGCCGCCGTCGATATGCGCGACCAGCCAGCCCGCCACGGCCGCGCCGGCCGCGAAGAACATCACCGATTCGAAAGTGCCGGTCCAGAGCACCGCCTTGATGCCGCCGAAGCCTATGAAAACGACGCTGATGGCGGTGAAGAACACTATCGTGTGCCAGAGCTCCCAGCCCATTATGACGGAGACCGCCAGCGACGCCGCGTAGAGCCGCACCCCGGAGGCGAAAAGCCGCGTCACGAAAAAGAAGGACGAGCCGGCGTACTGCGTGCCGGCGCCGAAACGGTGCCGCAGGAATTCGTAGATGGTGGTGCAGTTGAACCGGTAGAAGGCCGGGATGAAGACGAAGGCTATGAGTATGCGGGCCGCGGCGGAGCCGAGGAAGAACTGCAGGTACTGCCAGTTCTCCATGTAGCCTATCGGCGGTATGCCGACTATGGTCATGGCGCTGATCTCGGTGGCGACGAAGGAGAGCGTGCCCACCCAGACGGGGGTCTTGCGGCTGCCGAGGAAGTAGTCGCGGGTATCGCGCTCCTCGCGGCCCTTGAACCAGGAGATCAGGAAGAGCGCCAGCACCGCGGCGCCCAGCAGGCCGTAGTCCAGCGCGGACAGGCCCTCGAAAGCGACGGCGGCGGAGGCGGCGTCCATAGCGTCAGCGGCCCCGGCGCCCGGCGGCGGCGCGCTTCTCTTCTTTCTTGATCACGTTCCACCGGGCGAGCACCTCGCCGGAGGTGCGCAGCTTCTCGCGGCCGAAAACATGCGGGTGGCGGCGGACCAGTTTGGCGTTTATTCCGCGGACCACGTCGCGCATGGAAAAGCGCCCTTTGGCCTCGGCCAGGGCCGCGTGGAAGACCACCTGCAGCAGCAGGTCGCCGAGCTCCTCCTCGAGATTGCCCCAGTCCCGCGCCCGCACCGCGCGCTCGACTTCCCGCGTTTCCGAGCGCAGGTGCCGCAGCAGCGAGCGGTGCGTCTGTTCCCTGTCCCAGGGGCAGCCCGACGGCGAGAGCAGGCGGCGCATTATGCCGCAGAGGCCGGCCAGCTCGCGGCCGGCCGCGGCGTACCGGGGATGCGGTCCGATCGTTTTTTTGCCCATAAAGCGGTTCTCCGGAGCGGATAGACTGTCAAGCTCCATAAAGTATATAATTAAAAACGCGGACCTATAAAATCCCCGGATCCCGCGAAAACGCGGGGAGGGCCGCCCGGAGGGGTAATGGCAGGCACTAAGACAAAGGCGCCGGAAGGCGCGGCGGCGGTGCTCGACAAGGGCTTCGTCAAGCTGGTGGATTTCATGGGCGGCGACATGCGCGCGGTCGAGTCGGCCCGCGTCTCTTTCGGCGGCGTTTCCAAGGGCGAGGACCGCGACCGCAAGCTGCTCGAGTACCTGCTGGAGCACGGCCATTTCTCCCCCTTCGAGCACTCCGTCTTCCAGTTCCACATAAAGTGCCCCATCTTCGTGGCCAGGCAGTGGATGCGCCACCGCATAGCTTCCTACAACGAGATCAGCGCCCGCTACACCGAGGTGCACGACGAGTTCTACATGCCGGAGGAATTCCGGGCGCAGGACACCGTCAACCGCCAGGGTTCCGTGGAGGGCGGGCTGGACCACCGGAAGCTCTCGGCGGAATATTCGGCGGCCATCGAGGCCTCCTACGCGGCCTACCAGGCCCTGCTCAAGGCCGGCGTCGCCAGGGAGATGGCCCGCGGCGTCCTGCCGGTCTCCCAGTACACCCAGTTCTACTGGACCGTGAACGCCAGGAGCCTCCTTAATTTCCTCGATCTGCGCCTGGACAAGCACGCCCAGCTGGAGATACGGCGCTACGCCGAGGCCATAGCGGAGATCTTCCGCGGGAAGATGCCGTGGACCTGGGAGGCGCACCGGAGGCTGAATGCGGACTAGGGCGGCGCTCTTCCTCTCCGTCCTGCTGGCCGCCGCCGCGGCCCAGGCCCAGACCACGCTGACCTTCGCGCCGGGAGAGGGTTCCATCCGCCGCGGCGACCTCGAGCTGCGCGCGAAATTCTCCGGCATCGCCACCGCCCAGGACGCTTACGACGTTTACGCCCTTTTCGACGGACGGGTGGAGGAAGTGATAGGGGAGCTGTTCGATTTCGTCACGCCCAAGAGCGTGCTGGCCAAGATGGTCTCCGGCGAGATGGCCGCGATGATAGACTCCACTTCGAGGGACGCCCTGGCGCAGATGGAGAAACGCTGGAAGGGCGTCTTCAAGATCTACGACGTAAAACCGGAGCACACCGGCATAATCTCGGCCCTGCACACCGCCCCCAAGACCGCGGTCACGAAAGGGGAGAGGCTTTTCACCGTGGCCAGGAAGATCATGCTGATCGGCCGCAACACCGAACGCCTCTACTACGTCCCGCGGCCGGGCATGACCGCCGATCTGAGCTATGCCAGGGACCCCGCCGTGAAACTGACGGCCAAAGTCACCGGAGTGGTGCCCCTGGAGGAGGAACCGGGTTTCTACCGGCTCTGGCTGGAGGCCGACCAGCTCAGGGAGAAGATACGCATAGGGCACCGGTTCGACGGGGAGATCCTGCTCGGAAAGGCGGCCGGGGCCGAGATAGCGCCGCGCGGGGCCATCGTGGAGAAGGACGGGCGCAAGTACCTGATGACCGAGATAGAGACCGGCCTGATGAATTTCGAGGAGGCGGAGATAACCCGCCGCGGGAACGCGATACTCCTGCCGGAGCCGCCCCGGACCGCGGAGCCCGGAAAAGCGGAGGAGAGAAAACGTGGAAAAGACCAGAAAAAGCCCTAACCTCGCCTATTCCAGTTTCATGTTCCTGAAGCTGGACCCGGCCTTCAGGCGCCTGATCTCCAACGAGAAGATAGCCGCCAAGCAGGAGTTCGAGAACCTGGTGGCCTCCTGCCAGGAGAAGATCTTCCTGCGCACCTACCTGGTCTCCGGCCTGCGTTCTGACTCCGACGTCCTCTTCTGGCGCATGTCGCAGGACCTGGACTTCCTGCAGGAGCTCTGCGCCCGGACCTTCTCCGCCGGCATAGGCCGCTGGCTGCTGCCGACCCATTCTTTCCTGGGCATCCACACCTTCCCCGACGGCCAGCGCAAGGACCTGGATTTCGGCTTCCTGCCCAGGGACCTGTTCGGCCGGCACAAGTACATGCTGCTGCATCCCGTCATCAAGACCCATTCCTGGTACGACCTCTCCGAGGAGGAGAGGACCGCTCTGCAGAACGAGCGCCTCCGCGTGCTGGCCAGGCACGCCGACATCCAGGAGAACATGTTCATGTCCTACGGCCTCGACGAACAGGAGATGCTGGTGGTGCGCGAGGCGCGCTCCCTCTCCGACCTGGCGGCGGCGACCAAGGAACTGCGCGAGCAGCGCATCAAACGCTACACCTCGCTGGACAGGCCGGTCTTCTTCTGCGTGGGCAGGGACCTGCGCGACATACTGGACGCCATAAACTGAGACCCGCCGGGAGCGGGAAAACCGGGCGGGACACAAGGAGTCGTTATGAGAACACTGGGGATAATCATGGCCGGGGGCAAGGGAGAGCGGCTCTACCCTCTCACCAAGGAACGCTCCAAGCCGGCGGTGCCGTTCGGCGGCAAATACCGCATCATCGACTTCGTGATCTCCAACTTCATCAACTCGGGCATCTATTCCAACTACGTGCTCGTGCAGTACCTGTCGCAGTCGCTGATAGAGTACCTGCGCAATACCTGGAACCAGGGAGGCATGATCAAGGACCACTTCATCACGGTGGTCCCGCCCCAGATGCGCCTCGGGGAGGTCTGGTACCGCGGCACGGCCGACGCCGTCAAGCAGAACATGAACCTGGTCAACGACTACAAGCCGGACCTCGTCGCCGTGTTCGGCGCGGACCACATCTACCGCATGGACATACGCAAGATGATAGACTTCCACGTGAAGAACAACGCGGACGTCACGATCTCGGCGCTGACGGTCCCGCTGAAGCAGGCCTCGCGCTTCGGCACGATACTCGTGGACTCCAGGAACAAGGTGACGGGCTTCGAAGAGAAGCCGAAGAACCCGAAGCCCATCCCGGGCGACCCCAACCACGCCTTCGCCTCGATGGGCAACTACATCTTCAGCTACGACGCCCTGGTCAAGATCCTGCACGAGGAATCCGGCGACAGCAAGGGCCTGGACTTCGGCAAGACCATCCTGCCCAGCATCCACAAGCGCTACCGCGTCTTCGCCTACAACTTCGACAGCCAGGTGCTGCCCGGGGTCAGGCCGTACGAAGAGAAGAACTACTGGCGCGACGTGGGCACGATCGACGCTTTCTGGCAGGCGCACATGGACCTGCTCGGCGCCAGGCCGAAACTCGACCTCAACAACCCGCAGTGGCCGATACAGGACGACAAGACCAATTCGGCGCCCGCCAAGATCCTGGAGTCGAACCTGCAGGACTGCATGATCTCCGACGGCTGTTTCATCAACCAGTCCTCGCTCAAGCGCTGCATCCTCTCCAACCACGTCACCATACACGAGAAATGCCAGCTCGAGGACTGCATCATCATGGACGGCTGCGAGATAAAGGCCGGCTCGCGCCTGCGCAAGGTCATCATGGACCGCTTCAACACGATCGAGCCCAGGAGCGTGATCGGTTACGACGCGGAGAAGGACTCCCAGCGCCACTACATCGACCCCGACGGCATCGTGGTCATACCGCGCGGCATCTCCAAGTGGGAGTGAGCCGCTCGCGGCGCCGGGGGGAAGGGAGCGCCCGATGAAGAACAAGTTCTTCTGCCTGCACGCCCATTTCCGCGGCCAGGCCGCCGCCGACCCCCGGACCGGCGACTGGAAGGCCGAGCCTTCGGCCCGGCCCTGGCGGGACGCGGACCACCGGCTGGCCGCGGAGGAACTTCTGCCCCTTTACGCGGCGGCCCGCGTTTCCGGCGGCTCCCCGGCCGGGGGGCCGCCGGACTTCTGCGGCCTCACGAGCTTCGACATCTCCCCCCGCCTGCTCGACTGGCTCGACGCGTTCTTCCCCGAACTGCCGGCCGCGCTGGCCGAGGCCGACCGGCGCGCCGTCAGGGAATCCGGCGAGGGCGCGGCGCTCGCGCATCCCTGGCCCCACGCGGCGCTGCCGCTCCTTTCCCCGCGCGACAGGCGCGCCGCCGTGCGCTGGGGCCTGGACTATTTCGAGCGCAGGTTCAAGCGCAGGGCCGCGGGGATGTGGCTGCCCGAGAACGCCGCCGACGAGGACACGCTGGCGGCCCTGGCCGAAGCCGGCGTTCTTTTCACCGTCCTGGCCCCGTCCCAGGCGCGGGCTTTCCGCAAGCGGGGGCTGCAGAAATGGGAACCGGCCAATCCCAACAGCCTCGACACGGGCGTTCCCTACCAGTGGAGTTCCCCGGACGGCGCCTCGCTGGCGGTCTTCTTCTCCAGCCCCCGCATCTCCGGGCTCCTCCGCTCCTCGCCCTGCTCCGCGCCGGAGCTCTCGGCCGCCGTCGAAGCCGAGATCCCGCATGGCCGCGGCGCCGCGCTCGCTTCCGCGGCGCTGGACTGGGAACGCCACTCCCGCCGCCATCCCGGCGCCGCCGGAAGGCTGGTCTCTTTCCTGCGCTCGGTGAACAGGAGCTCTCGCTGGGGACTTTCCAATTACGCCTCTTTCCTGCGGGACAACCGCCCCGCGTACGAAGTCGAGATAGCTTCGCCCTCCTCCTCCGCCTGCCCTCACGGTCTGGAACGCTGGTCCGGGGAGTGCTCCTGCCGCGACTCCTCCGGTCCGGAAAGGCCGGTCAGGTGGCGCCCCGCCCTGCGCCGCGCCGCGGCCCTGCTGGAGGAGCGCTGCGCCGCCGTCTACGAAAGGGAGGGCGCCGCCCTGTTCGGCGACCCGTGGAAAGTCCTCGAGGAAGCGGGCGCCGCGCTGGCCTGCGCGGACCCGCACGAGGCCCGCAGGTTCCTCTCCCGCGCTTTCGGGCGGCAGCCGAAACCCGCCGAAGCCAGAAAAGCCATGGAACTCCTGCGCATGCAGCAGGCCCGCCTGCTCTCGCTGGACAGCGACGCCTGGTATTTCGACGGCCCGGATTCCCCCGCCGCGCGCGGCGCGCTGGCCTGGGCGGCGGCCGCCTGCTCCCTGGCCGGTCCCGACGGCGAAGCGGCGGCGGAAGGGTTCGCCGGGCTCCTGGACGAAGGCGGGGAGGGAACCGGCGCCGCTTTCCTCGGGGAGTTCCGCAAACCGCGCGGACCCGTCCTGGCCGCCTGTTCCAAGGCCCTGTTCCTGGCGGCCGGGCTCCCCCCCGCGCCGCGCCAGGGCCGTTTCCACGTGCTGGTCAATTACGAGGAGCGTTTCGATAAGGAGGGCGCCGCGTTCCTGGGCTGCTGCCTCCGGGTGGAGGACCGGGACACTCTCGCCAACGAGGAGTTCGCCGTGCTCGCCGTACTGCCGCGGGAGGGGGAAGCGTTCGCCCTCGCCGCCCCGGCCGCGGACGCGGAAGCGGCTTCCGCCTCGCTGGCCGGTCTCTCCGCCGCCGCCTCCGCGGCGGGGACCATCGAGCTGGCCCGCGCGCGGCTCGCGCTGGAAATGAGGGCGGGCTCTCTCACGGGAGAGGCGGCCTGGACGGCCGCCGCGGCCGGGCTCTCCGCCGGCAGGCCCTCGGCCGACGAGAAGAGCTGGCTTTCGGAACTGCGCCGCCTTTCCCCGGCCAGGCTGCAGGACCCTTCCCTGCCGGCCCTGCTGCGCCGGCTTACCGATCTCCTGGGCTCCCCGCCGCCGGGGGCGCACGAGACCTGCCGCCAGGCGGTGGCGCATCTGCGGCTGCTGCTGGAGCGTTCGGACCCCGCCCTGGCCTTCGCGGGGCCGTGGGCCCGGCTCTTCTCGGACGCCCCGTTCACGGCGCACCTCCCCGGATTGCGCAGGGTCCTGGCCGAAAGACTGGAGGAAAAGGACCTGCCCGCCGAGACCCCCGCTTTCCGGGAGGCCGTCCGCGCTCTGCTGCGCGAGACCGGGCTCGACGACCCGTATGACCTCGAAAAAACTAAGGCTTAAGAACCTCGACGAGATAATGGACCTCCTGGGCCCGTCCGACGAAAGCCTGCGGCGGCTGGAGAAGGAGCTCAAGGTCCGCATCTTCGTCCATCATCATCCCGAAAGCGAAAGCGCGACCCTTACGATCAAAGGTTCCACTTCCGCCGCGGACAAGGCGCTGGCCCGGCTGAAGGCCGTCCTGGAGGATTCCGCCGCGGCGCGCATAGCCCCGAAGGACCTCAAAGTCCCTTCGGAGAAACGCGCGCCGGGCGGGGCCGTCTTCGTGGGACCCGACGGCGAAGCCGTCTACCCGCGCGGAGCCAACCAGGCGGACTACGTGCGCGCGATGGAGGAGAGCGACCTGGTGGTGGCGACCGGCCCCGCCGGCACCGGCAAGACCTATCTCGCCGCGGCCTGCGCGCTCCGCCTGCTGCGCTCCGGCAAGGTGCATCGCGTCATACTGACCCGTCCCATCGTAGAGGCCGGGGAAAAGCTGGGCTTCCTGCCCGGCGACGTCTCCGAAAAAGTGCACCCCTATCTCAAGCCCCTCTACGACGCCTTCTATTCCCTGCTCGGACCCGAGAAGTTCCGCGACCTGAGACAGGAAGAGGTCATCGAGACCGTGCCGCTGGCCTATATGCGCGGCCGCACGCTCGAGAAGGCCTTCATAATCCTCGACGAGGCGCAGAACACCCTGCCCGAGCAGATGAAGATGTTCCTGACCCGCATGGGAACGGCCTCCAAGATCGCCGTGACCGGCGACATCACGCAGATAGACCTGAAGGAAAAGAACCGCTCGGGGCTGGTGCTGGCGCGCGAGATCCTCAAGGACGTGCGCGGCGCGAGGTTCGTCGACTTCGACGCGGGCGACGTGGTGCGCCACCCGCTGGTGCGCTCCATACTGGCCGCCTACGAGAAGTGGGAGAAGGAGCACCCCTCCGCGTGAAGCTTTCGGTGAACGTCGTTTTCAAGGCCGACCCCGGCCCGGCGGTGAAGCGCCGGTCCGCCCCGCTGGCCCGCGCCGTACGCAAGGCCCTGCCGCGCGCCCGGGGAGAGGTCAACCTGGTCTTCGTCGGCGGCCCGGAGATAATACGCCTGAACAAGGCTTTCCTCGGGAAGTCGCACCGGACCGATGTGATCGCCTTCAATTACCCGCCCTGCCCCGCCCCCGGCGCTCCCTTCGGCGACATCTTCGTCTGCCTGCCCCAGGCCAGGCTGCAGGCCCGCGAGCTCGGCCACCCGCTGCAACGCGAACTGCTGCTGCTCGCGCTGCACGGGGCGCTGCACCTGGCCGGCATGGACGACGACACCGCCGCCCGCCGGGCCGCCATGCACCGCCGGGCGGAACGGCTGGCCGCCGTTCTCTGAGCCCCTCCCCCTTATTTTGTAAAATAAATACCATGAACGCGCTGATACCGCTGCTGGCGCTCCTCCTTTGCTCTCCCGCGCGGGCCCAGAAGGCCGAGGAGCCCTCCTGCGAGGAGATGGCGGCCACGGTAACGCGGCCGGCCATGGACGCCGTGATGTCCGCCGTCAGATCCAGGATGCGGTCCAGGAAACGCATCTCGCCCCTGGACTTCGACCAGATCTTCGACGACGGTTTTTTCCGCGGCTCCAAAAGGCCTTTCGACGACATCAGGACCTTCGAGCAGCGCGTAAGCGAGACCTTCGCGGGCGAAGGAGCGCAGATACGCGACTCCTACCGCCGCTGGGCCTCCGAAAGGCTGGAAGAAGGCCCTCTCAAGCCTTACGTCGAGCACGGGCAGGATACGATAACCGTGGTCCTGCGCTCCCCCCAGCTGGCCAAAGGTTCCCTGAACCTGGACATCAACAAGGGCCGCATAAAGATGACCTACCAGGCCCCGCTCAAACTCCAACCGCCCGGCCGCCCGCCGGCCAGGGCCAGGAAGTTCGACAAGCTCCTGCCCATACCGGAAAGGGCCGACCCGGACAAATACAGGATAGAGCCGCGGCCCGACGGGCTGCTGATAATCTTCGACCGGGCGCGGACCGGCGCGACGGAGGCATCAGAGTGAATACCGAGACCAACGCCAGGACTTTCCAGGAGATAGACGCCCGCCAGCAGCGGCGCTGGAAGGAAATGGCCGCTTTCAGGACGGAACGCCTGCCAGGCAAACCCAAATTCTACTGCCTCGACATGTTCCCCTACCCGTCGGGCGACGGCCTGCATGTCGGCCACCCCGAGGGCTACACGGCCACCGACATACTCTGCCGCTACAAGCGGATGAAAGGCTTCGAAGTCCTGCACCCTATGGGCTGGGACGCCTTCGGCCTGCCGGCCGAGAACTACGCCATCTCCACCGGCGTGCACCCGCGCGTCACCACGGAAAAGAACTGCGCCACCTACAAACGGCAGATCCAGGCCCTCGGCTTTAGTTACGACTGGGACCGCGAGATCAACACCTCCGACCCGGCTTACTACAAATGGACGCAGTGGGTATTCCTGCAGCTGTTCAAGAAAGGACTGGCATACGAGGACACCCGGCCCATTAACTGGTGCCCCAAATGTAAGACCGGCCTGGCCAACGAGGAGGTCTTCCAGGGCAAATGCGACCGCTGCGAGACGCCCATAGAGAAGAAAAACCTCAAGCAGTGGATGCTGAGGATCACCGCTTACGGTGACCGGCTGCTGGCCGACCTGGAGGGGATAGACTGGCCGCATTCCACCCGCCTCATGCAGGAGAACTGGATAGGCCGCTCCGAAGGCGCCGAGGTGGACTTCGAAGTGCCCGGCGCCGGCAAGCTGCGCGTCTTCACTACGCGCCCGGACACCCTTTACGGGGCCACCTATATGGTGCTCGCGCCCGAGCATCCCTTCGTCTCCAGGATAACGACGCCGGAGCAGAAGGCCGCCGTCGACGCCTACGTGGCCGCCGCCGCCAACAAGAGCGACCTGGAACGCACGGAGCTGGCCAAGGAAAAGACCGGCGTCTTCACCGGCGCCTACGCCCTCAACCCGGTCAACGGTGAGAAGATCCCGGTCTGGGTCGCCGACTATGTCCTGATAACCTACGGCACCGGCGCCATCATGGCCGTGCCGGCCCATGACGACCGCGACCACGAATTCGCCGTCAAGTTCGGCCTGAAGATAATAGAGGTCCTCAAAGCTCCCGCGGACTGGAAAGGCGAGGGCGCCTTCTGCGGCGACGGCACCTCTATAAATTCCGGCGTGATCACCGGCCTGCCTACCCCCGAGGCCAGGAAGAAGATCACCTCCTGGCTCAAGGAGAAGGGGATAGGCGAACCGAAGGTCAATTTCAAACTGCGCGACTGGGTTTTCTGCCGCCAGCGCTACTGGGGAGAACCTTTCCCGCTGGTGCACTGTCCCAAGTGCGGCACCGTACCCGTGCCGGAGAGCGAGCTGCCGGTACTGCTGCCCGAGGTGGAGAAGTACGAGCCCACCGGGACCGGCGAATCCCCCCTCGCCGCGATAGACAGCTGGGTCAACACCAGGTGCCCGTCCTGCGGCGGCCCCGCCAGGCGCGAGACCAACACCATGCCGCAATGGGCCGGCTCCTGCTGGTACTACCTGCGCTTCATAGACCCTAAGAACGACAAGGCTTTCGTCGACAAGGAACTGGAGAAGGCCTGGATGCCGGTGGATCTATACATAGGCGGCACCGAACACGCCGTCCTGCACCTCCTTTACGCCAGGTTCTGGCACAAGGTACTGTTCGACCTGGGCCATGTTTCCACGAAGGAACCGTTCAGAAAGATGGTGCACCAGGGCATGATACTCTCCTACGCCTACCGCGACGGCAAGGGCGCCTACCGCAACTACAAGGAACTCGATATCGCGGAGGACGGCACTGCTAAAACGCCCGAAGGCGAGACAATAAAGCCCTTCGTAGAGAAGATGTCCAAGTCCAAAAAGAACGTGGTAAACCCGGACGAAGTACTGGAACGCTACGGGGCCGACGCCTTCCGCCTCTACGAGATGTTCATGGGACCGCTGGAGGATTCCAAGCCCTGGAACGTGCGCGGCATCGAGGGCGTCTACCGCTTCCTCAAGCGCGCCTACGCCTGGGGCCTGGAGCGGGCCGGCTCGCTGACGGACAAGCCGGCGGAAGGACAGGACCTGATCCTGCGTCACCAGACCATAGAGAAGGTCGGCTCCGACATAGAGGCGCTCAAGTTCAACACCGCCATCTCCGCGCTGATGGTATACCTCAACCGCCTGACCGAGCGGAAGGAGACCCTGCGGGAAGACTTCGAGACCTTCCTCACGCTGCTGCACCCTTTCGCGCCGCATATAACCGACGAGCTGTGGGAGGTCTCCGGCGGGGAGGGGACGCTGATGAAACGGCCGTGGCCGGAGGCGGACAAGTCGGTCATAGCGTCGCGCACGATAGAGATACCCGTGCAGATAAACGGAAAAATACGGGAGAAGCTGCGCGTGAAAGAGACCACGTCCCAGGACGAGCTCAAGCGCCTGGCCCTGGAGGCCGCGGCGGCGCATACGGCCGGCAGGACCATCGTGAAGACCATCGTGGTGCCGGGCCGCCTGGTGAGCATAGTCGTCAAATAAAGGGAAAACAGGGGATACAAGGGGAGAAACATGAAAAAATTAGCCATAGCGTCCGCGTTCCTGCTCTCGGCCTGCGCCGGCGGGCCCGACGTGGTCTACCGGCCGGCCGAACAGAAGCTGCCGCAGCATATCAAGCGCATAGCGGTACGGCCTTTCGTCAACAGGACGCAGCAGTTCGGCCTCGAGGAGAAACTGACGCTCAAGACCATAGACGAGTTCCTCAAGAACGGCGAGTACGGCGTGGTGCAGGAGAGCGGCGCCGAGGGCGTCATAGTCGGGGAGATAACCCATTACATACTCACGCCGATACAGTACGACGTGAACCTGGTGCCCACCGTCTACAAGCTCAATGTCCTGGTGAACGTGCGCCTGCTCGACCGCGCGCTCAACCGCTACCTCTGGGAGGAACCGGCGATGCAGGCGACCAAGATGTATTCCGGGCCCACGCTGCCCGGCGGGCTCACCGAGGAAAGCGCCCGCGAATACCTCTGGGAGATACTCGCCAAGGACATAGTGAAGCGCACGGTGGAGGGCTTCGGCGCGGCGGGCAGCGCCTCGCAGAAGAAAGTCCCCGGGGCCATACCGGAGCCGTCCAAAGCCCCCTGATATGCCTTCGCTTACGCAGGAACAGCTGAGAGCGGAATGGGAGAGCGGCGCCCTCCGCCCGGTCTATTACCTCTGCGGCGAGGAGAAGTACCTCAAGGAGAGGGCGATGGAGCTCCTGCTCTCGCGCCTCAAGCCCGACGCCTTCAATTTCTCGGAATTCCCGGCCGGCAAGGGCGGTTCGCGCCAGGCCATACTGCAGGCCATGACGCCGCCGATGGCCGCCGCCCGGCGGCTGGTGGTGCTGCGCGCCGCCGAGAAGGCCAACTCCGAGGAGCTGGAAGGCATACTCGAGTACCTTTCTTCCCCCAATCCCGACGCCTCGCTGGTCATAATTTCCGACAGGAAGCAGGACAAGGCCGACCCGCTCTACGACCCCTGCTCCAGGGCCGGCGCGGCCGCGTCCTTCAAGCCGCTCTTCCCGGCCGAGGCCGAGGCCTTCTTCGCCGCCATGCTGCAGCGCGACGGGCTGACCGTCTCGCGCGAAGCCGCGGCCATGATGGTCGAACTGGCCGGCACCGACTCTCTGGCCCTGCGCCAGGAGGCGGAGAAGCTGGCGCTGCTGCGCCACGGCAGCAAGGGCCGTATCACGGAAGAGGACGTGGCGGAATCGGCCGGGTTCTCGCGGGAACTGGGTCCTTTCGAACTCTCGAACGCGCTGATGGAACGCGACCGCGCCGGTTCGGCCGGCATCCTCGACAGGATGCTGGCCGACGGCGAGGAGCCGCTGGGCATACTTTACAGGGTCTCGGGCTCGCTGGAAAGACTGCTGCGCTTCAAGAAGCAGGGCACGGGACAGTACGGCGGGTGGAGCGGCGGCGGGTACATGCGCGCGATGTCCTCGGCGGCCCGCCTCTACAGCGAGGAGAAGCTGGCCGAGGCGCTGCGGCTCTGCCTGGAAGCGGAAACGCTGCTGAAATCGTCGTCGGGCAGGGACCCCGCGCTGGTGCTGCGCGGCGTGTTTTATTCGATCCTTAGATGAACCGGTCCGTTTTCCGGGCGCGGCCGGCGGAAATGACCGCGGCGCGCGGAGGGTCTCCCCTGCGCGCGCCGGACGGAGCGTCCGAGGTTCAGGACGGGTTCTGCGCTATCTTGCGCACGCGCTGGGCGAGCCTCGCCTTCTTGCGCGACGCGGATTTCCAGTGTATGGTCCCTTTCTTGGCCGCTTTGTCAAGAAGGGAATACACCTTGGGCAGAAGCTTCCGGGCGGCCTCAATGTCCTTCTTGCCGGTAAGGGCATTGAACTCCCTGGAAACGTCGTGGATCTTGGATTTAACGCCCCTGTTGCGGGCGGCGCGGCGCTCGGACTGCCTCCACGCTTTGATGGCACTGGTGTGCCTGCCGGTCTTTAACTTAGCCATATGGCGTATAGTCTATTATTTTTATGACCGCTGAATCAACCGCCGGCGCCTCCCGCTCTTTCGGCGGCCAGGTCCTGAGGTTCGCCTCCGGCTCGCTGGTCTCCAAGGTCTTCGGCTATCTCCGCGACGCCGCGATGGTGGCCTTTTTCGGCGCCGGCTGGCTCTCGGACGCCTATTACGCGGCTTTCAGGGTGGTCAACATCTTCCGCCGCGCGGTAGGCGAGGGGTCCGTCAACGCGGCTTTCGTGCCGGCCCTGGCCGCGGAGCGCGGGGCCGGCCGCGGGCCGGCGTTCTTCGCCTCGGCCTGGACCCTGGCCATAACGGCCGCCTCGGCGCTCGGCCTGCTGGCCTTCTTTTTCAGGGAAGAACTGGTGCTGCTGACCGCCAGGGGGTTCGCCTCGGACCCGCTCCTGATGAGAACGACCGTCCTGCTTACCGCCGTACTGCTGCCGCATGTCGTGCTGGTGGCGGCCTCGGCGCTGCTGCAGGGAGCCCTGAACACCGAAAAACGTTTCTTCCTGCCGCAGGCCGCGGCGGCGTCCTTCTCGATAGTATCGCTGCTCTACCTGGGGCTGGCGGCTTCGCCGCTGGGCGACGGGTTCGGCATGGAAGAGAAAATGACGGGCCTGGCCATAGCGGCCTCGGCTTCCGGGCTGCTGCAATGCGCCCTGCTGGTGCCGGCGGCGGTCCGGGCGGGATACCGGCCGCGCTTCTCCTCCCCGCTGGGAGATCCCGCGGCCCTGAGACTGCTGATACTGGCGGTCCCCGCGCTGCTGGCCGCCGCCCAGGACCAGTTGTCCCTGCTGGTCAACGCCTTCTTCGCCAGTTTCATGGAGCCCGGCTCGATAACGGCGATACATAACGCCGCCAGGCTCACGCAGTTCCCCGTTTCCCTTTTCGCCGCGGCGTCCGCCGCGGTGACCCTCCCGTCGCTCTCCGGCGGGCTGCTGCGGAGCGACCCGGCGCGGTTCCGTTCCACGCTGGACTCGGCCTTCCGCCTGACGGCGCTGGTGATCTTCCCTTCCACCGCGGGGCTCGTCGCGCTGGCGCTGCCCGTCACCCGCGCGCTCTTCGAGCACGGCAGGTTCACCCCCGAGATGAGCGCCCTGACGGCCGCGGTGCTGGCCTGCCTTTCCGCGGGGCTCGCCGGCTACGCGCTCAACAAACTGGCGTCCTCGGTCTTCTACGCCCTGGGGGACCTGACCACCCCGCTGGCCGTCGCCGGCGCGCAGCTGGTCCTCAACGCGGGACTGTGCCTGCTGCTGGCCGGGCCGCTCGGCGCTCCCGGGCTGACGCTGGCCACTTCCGCCAGTTCCCTCGCGGCGGGAGCGGTTTTCGCCGTCCTGCTGGCGCGCAGGGTACCGGGCGCTTTCTCCCCGGGGCTCGGACTTTTCGTCGCCAGAACGCTGGCCGCCGCCGCGGCGATGGGCGCGGCCTGCTCCGCCGGCGCGCGGCTCATGTCCGGCCTGCCGCCAGCGGCGGCGGTCCTGGCGCTGGTGCCGGCCGGGGCGGGCCTTTACTTCCTCCTGCTGCGCGCGCTCGGCGCGGGCGGCCCCCGCGAACTGCTGGGCCTGCGCGGGAGGCGGGCTTGATGGACTACTCCGTACTGCCGCGCTCCGCGGGCGTCTACCTGATGAAGGACGCGGCCGGCACGGTCCTCTACGTCGGCAAGGCCAAGGACCTGCGGCGGCGCGTCGCGCAGTATTTCATGAAGGGCGCCGCCGAAAAGGGCGGCTGGAAGATCCCCAACCTCGTCCCGCTCATCCGGGTCATCGACTATATCCCCTGCGCCGGCGAGAAGGACGCCCTGCTGCTGGAGCGGGACCTAATAGGCCGGCTGCAGCCTTTCTTCAACGCGATGTGGAAGGACTCCAAGTCCTACGCGCGCGTCCGCCTGACGATGTCCGAGGATTTCCCGCGGGTCTTCATGACGAGGAAGCCCGGCGCGAAGGGCGACCTGGTCTTCGGCCCCTATCCCAAGGCCGAGCCGCTCAAAAAACTGCTGGCCCATCTCTGGCGGACGGGCTTCATAAACCTGCGCCGCTGCCGCTGGGATTTCTCGAGGGAACGGCCGCTGGACAGGCGGCGCATAGACGCCTGCCTTTATTACCACACTGGGCAATGCACCGCCCCCTGCGACGGGCTGATCCCTTTCCGGGCCTACCGCGCGCTGGCGCTGCGCGTGAAGCGCTTCTTCGAGGGCGACTTCGCCGCCCTGGAAAAGGATTTCCGGCGGGAGATGGCCCGCCGCGCCGCCGCCCGCGATTACGAAGGCGCCGCCCTTTTCCGCGACATGCTCTCGGCCCTGGACCACATGTCCGAGCGCACGCTGCTGCGCAGGCTCGAACCGGAGGCCATCGACTGGACGGTGGACAGGAGCCGCGGATCGACGCGCCTCATGGAACTGCTCGGTCTCGGCTCCCCCCCGCTGCACATAGAGGCCTTCGACACCTCGAGCCTCTTCGGCCGGCAGCCCGTAGGCTCGTCGGTATGTTTCCGCGACGGGGAGCCCCATAAGGCCCATTACCGGCGCTACAGGATAAGGACCGTCCTGCCCGAGGGAGGGTCGGACGACTTCGCGATGATCGGCGAGATCGTGGGCCGGCGCCTGGCGGCCCTGCGCAGGACAGGGGAACCGCCGCCGGACCTGCTGCTGATAGACGGAGGCCGGGGCCAGCTTTCCGCGGCCCTGGCGGCCGCGCGGGCGGCCGGCGCGGACCTCCCCGTCGTCTCGCTGGCCAAGGAATTCGAGGAGATCATGGTCCCCGGCAGGCCGGAGCCGCTGCGCCTGCCGCCGGACGACCCGGCGCTGCGCCTGCTGCAGGCCCTGCGCGACGAGGCCCATCGCTTCGGCGTCACCTATCACCGCCGCCTGCGCGGCGGCGAAGAACTCGGGGAGGACCGATGAACAGGAAGGAAGTCCTGGAAAAAATGAGGACCTACACGCCTTTCCAGCGGGCCGTGTGGAAAGCCTGCATGTCGATACCGCCCGGCGAGACCCGGAGCTACAAGTGGATAGCGGAGAGGATAGGCCGCCCGGGCGCCGTCAGGGCCGTCGGCAACGCGCTCGGGAAGAACCCTTTCGCCCCGGTGGTGCCCTGCCACCGCGTGATACGCTCCGACGGTTCCCCGGGCGGCTTCTCCGGTCCCGGCGGCGCGCGGGCCAAGGCGGCCCTTCTGAAAAAAGAAAGACGGTAAAAAAAAAGCCCGGCGGAAGCCAGGCTCTTTTCGGACGCGGCGGGCTCAGCCGACCATTTCGCCCAGGCCGAACATCGGCATCATCATCGCTATGACGATGGTGCCGATGACGACGCCCAGGATTATCATGATGAGCGGCTCGATCATGGAGGTAAGGCCTTTCACGGCCGTGTCCACTTCCTGGTCGTAGAAATCGGCTATCTTGGTCAGCATGTTGTCGAGCGCGCCGGTCTCCTCGCCGACGCTGATCATCTGTATGACCATCGGCGGGAAGATGCCGGCCTTCCTGAGCGGGTCCGAGATGCGTCCGCCTTCCTTGATGGAATCGCGGCTCTGGTTTATGGCCTCCTCGATGACCTTGTTGCCGGCGGTCTGCGCCACGGTCTCGAGGCCCTGAAGTATGGGAACGCCGGATTTTATGAGAGTGCCCAGCGTGCGGGTGAACTTGGCTACAGCGACTTTCTTGAGCAGTATGCCGAAGATGGGCAGTTTCAGCGCGACATCGTCTATCTTCCTCTGCCCTTTCTCGGTAGCGGCCCACTTTTTGAGCCCCCAGAAAACGCCGCCGCCGAGCAGCAGCAGCAGGATTATGTACTTGCGGAGCAGGTCGGAGATGTCGATGATGACCTGCGTCAGGAAGGGCAGCTCGGCGCCGAAGCCGCCGAAGATGTCCTTGAAGATCGGGATGACGAAGACTATGAGGAACACCGTGATCAGCGCCGCGGCGCTGAGGACCACCGCCGGGTACATCATGGCGCTCTTGACCTTGGCCTTGAGGGCCTCGGAGTTCTCGAGGTAGGCGGAAAGGCGTTCGAGTATCGTGTCGAGGATGCCCCCGATCTCGCCCGCCTTTATCATGGCGACATAGAGGTCGGTGAACGCTTTCGGGTGCTTGCGCATGCCCTCGGCGATGGACAGGCCGGACTCGATATCCCCCCGCAGCTGGGTAAGCACGTGCCCGAAGGCCGGGTTGTCGGCCTGCTGCTCGAGGATGCTCAGGCCCTGCACGATGGGGACGCCCGCCGAGACCAGCGTGGAAAGCTGGCGGGAGAACATCACGATGTCCTTGGAGGTGACCCGGCCCTTTATCTTCTTGGGCCCGGCGGCCCTGGCGTTTATCTCTACGACGGTAAGACGCTGGCCCCTCAGGCGCGAAACGGCGGCCGCCTGGTCCGAAGCCTCGACGGTGCCTTCCAGTACCTTGCCCGTTCCGTCCTTGGCTTTATAGGCGAATTGCATCCTGGGCCTTCCCCCTCAGCTTCAGCCGGCCGTCGAGAGCGTCTTCTGCAGCAGCTTCTTGAGGTCCTCGGGGTCCGAGGAACGGTTGACCGCCTCCTGGTAGGTGATCTTCTGCTTCTTGTAAAGATCGACCAGCGCCTGGTTCATCGTGACCATGCCGTGCTTGCCGCCGGTCTGTATGACGGTGCTGATCTGCTCGATCTTCTGCTCGCGGATGAGGTTCTTCACGGCCGAGTTGGCTATGAGCACTTCGCAGGCCAGCGTGCGGCCGGAGCCGGAAGCGGCGGTCAGCAGCTGCTGCGCGAAGACGGCCTGCAGCACGAACGAGAGCTGCACGCGTATCTGCTCCTGCTGGTGCGGCGGGAAGACGTCGATGATGCGGTTGATGGTCTGGGCCGCGTCGGAGGTGTGCAGCGTGGCGAAGACGAGGTGGCCGGTCTCGGCGATGTTCAGCGCGGCGCTGATCGTCTCCAGGTCCCGCATTTCGCCCACGAGTATGACGTTGGGGTCCTGGCGCAGCACGTGGCGCAGGGCGGCGCCGAAAGATTCGGTGTCCGCGCCGACCTCGCGCTGGTTGACGATGCTCTTCTTGTGGGTGTGGACGTACTCTATCGGGTCCTCGACCGTGATGATATGGTAGTTGCGGTTCTCGTTGAGGTAGTCGATCATCGAGGCCAGGGTGGTCGATTTACCCGAGCCCGTGGGGCCGGTGACCAGCACGAGGCCCTTGGTCATCTTCATGATCTCGTAGACCACGGGCGGGAGGTTGAGTTCCTCGAAGGTCTTGTAGCGGCTCGGGATGGAGCGGATGGCCGCGCCGACCACGCCGCGCTGCCGGTAGGCGTTCATGCGCAGGCGGCCCATGCCCTTGATGCCGAAGGCGAAGTCGAGCTCGTTGGTGGCCTCGAAGCGCTGGCGCTGCGCGTCGGTCATCAGGGAGAAGATCAGGGTCTGGCTCATCTCGGGGGTGAGCTTATCGAACGGGGCGGCGACGAGCTCGCCGTCTATGCGCATCATGGGCGGCGCGCCGGCGGTCAGGTGGATGTCCGAGGCGTTTTTCTCGTGCATCATTATGAAAAGTTCGCTCATCGTTACCATAGGTTTCTCCAGTTGCGGGACGGTTTAGGAGCGGGCCGTCCCGCTCCGATAATTATACTTAAAATGGGGGATCAATCCACGTCCGAGGCGGTGACCCTTATCACCTCTTCCACCGTGGTGTGCCCGGTAAAGAGCTTGCGCACGGCGGATTCGCGCAGGGTTATCATGCCGTTCTTGCGCGCGGCCTCTTTGATGACGGAGACATGGGCCTTCTCTATTATCAGCCCGCGTATGACGTCGTTGACTTCCAGTATCTCGTGTATGCCGAGGCGGCCCTTGTAGCCGGTATTGGCGCATTTCTCGCAGCCGCGGCCCCGGTGAAGGTAGATCTTGCCGTTCTTGGTGTTGTTCTTGATGATCGCGTCGCTGGCGTTGAGCCCCTTGAGCAGTTCCGGCTTGACCTCGTAGGTCTCCTTGCACTCTTTGCAGATGGTCCGGACCAGGCGCTGCGCGACCACCATCAGCAGCGTGGAGGAGGTCAGGAACGGCTCCACTCCCATCATCCCTATGCGGGTTATGGCGCCGGGGGCGTCGTTGGTGTGCAGCGTCGAGAAGACCAGGTGGCCGGTCATGGCGGCGTTGATGGCTATGGACATCGTCTCATAATCGCGTATCTCGCCCACCATGATTATGTCCGGGTCCTGGCGCAGGAAGGAGCGCAGGCCCGAGGCGAAGGTCAGGCCCACGTCGGCGTTGACGCCGACCTGGTTGATGCCTTCGAGCTGGTACTCGATCGGGTCCTCGATGGTCACGATGTTGACGTCGGGGCCGTTGAGGGAGGCCAGGGCGGAATAGAGGGTGGT
This sequence comes from uncultured Elusimicrobiaceae bacterium, assembly GCA_964415175.1. Classification (GTDB taxonomy): domain Bacteria; phylum Elusimicrobiota; class Elusimicrobia; order Elusimicrobiales; family UBA9959; genus UBA2231. The sequence continues at coordinate 29,652 of CAYPYG010000005.1, read as the reverse complement.
GGACTTGCCCGAGCCCGTCGGGCCGGTGATAAGGTTCACGCCGTGCGGCGCGCGCATGCACTTGAGGAATATGGCCTGGTTCTCCGGTTCCATGCCCAGGTCCTCCACCCTGAGCTTGAGGCCCGAGGAATCGAGGATACGCATGACGACCTTCTCGCCGGGACCGCAGGGCAGTATGGAAACGCGGAGGTCGATCTCCTTCTCCTCTATCTTGAGCTTGGTGCGGCCGTCCTGCGGCAGGCGGCGCTCGGAGATGTCGAGCGAGGCCATGATCTTGAGACGGCTGACTATGGCGTTGTGGAATTTCTTCGGAGGGGCCGGCTGGGCGTGCAGAACGCCGTCGATGCGGAAGCGCACCCGGGTCTCCTTGTAAGTGGGCTCGATGTGGATGTCGGACGCGTGGGCTTTTATGGCCGAGGCGATGATCAGGTTGACCATCTGGACTATGGGCGCGGCCTCGCCCTTGTCCTCGAGCGAGGTGATGTCCTCCCCCCCGCCCTTCTTGACGTCCTCCGGCACAAGCGAGACCTCGGCCAGGCCGCCGTCGGTCTTCTTGAGGATCTCGTCGAGCGCCTCCTTCGAGGTCTTGGTGCCGTAATACTTGTCGATGGCGGCGGCGATCTCCGACTCGGCTCCGAACACGGCCTTTATCTCGAAACCCGTCATCATCTTGAGGTCGTCCAGGACCACGATGTTGAGAGGGTCCTCCATCGCGACCTTGAGGACATTGTCCTTCTTCTCCACCGCGATGAGCGTGTGGCGGCGGGCGATGTTCTCGGGGATTATCTTGATGAGGTCCTCGGGGATCGCCTTCTCCCCCAGTTCCACGAACTCTATGCCGAACTGCTTGCTGAGGAACTCCAGCAGTTTGCGCTCGGTGATGTACTTCTTGTGTATGAGGAGCTGGCCCAGGCGGCCGCCGCTGGCGCGCTGGAACTCGAGCACCTCGTTGAGCTGCTCGGCCGTTATCAGTGACGAGCTGACGAGCATCTCGCCGAGACGCTTCGTGACGTTTATCGGAAAACCCTTGTCAGCCATAAGATCCTGCGGCCGGCGGAAGAACGGGGAACGGGCCCGCGCCGGCCTTTAATTATACGACATCGCCGGGCTCAGAGGCTCAGAAAAGTTCCTCGTCGGACTCCTGCGCGACTATGTAGCGGACCTTCTCGTCGTTCAGGTCGACGTTCTCGAAACCGCTCGGCGCGGGATCGGAAGCGCGGGAAGAGCTGTCCTCCGGAAGGGGCAGGATCGGGATCTCGCCGGGGGTCCCCGCGCTCCTCTTCCTGGGAGCGGCCCTCTTCTTCGCGGCGGGCTTCGCGGCCGGCTTCGCGGCCGGCTTGGGCGCGGGCGCGGCGGAGGCGGTGACATTCTCCCCGGAGGGGAAGTCCAGCAGCTCTATGGCGCCGTTGTTGATGCCGCGCACGAGGGTCCCCTTGGCCACGTCCACTTCGAACTGATAGACCAGGGGATCCTGCTTGGGCCTCAGCAGCCGGTACTGCACCACGAATATCTCGCCGTGCAGTATGGTGGCCGACCACTCCTCGCTCAAGCCGACGGCGGAACTGGAAAGGAAGGAATTGCTGAACCAGGCGGAGATGTTCCCGCGGCCGCCGGGCAGACGGTGGTTCTTGACTATCTCCACGGCTTTAATGCTGTTCTCGCCGGAGGAGGGCTGCGGCGTCTCGCCGGCCGGCGGCGCGGGAGGTTCTTCGCCGGAGGGCCGCGGTTCCGCGGCGGCGGCGGGCTCCTCCCCCGCGGCCGGAGCGGGCTCCGGCTCGGGCTGGGCGGCCTCCTCCGCGGTTTTCTTCGAAGGGGAACCGATCAGCGAGAAATCGGCCAGGCTTATGCCGTCGCCCAGGAAGAAGAAGCTGACCCCTCCCGCCGCTATGGCGGCGAATACGACCATGACGGCCAGGAAAGCGGCCTTGCCGCGGCCTTTGCGGGGCGCCGCCTTGGGGACTTCCTGCGCCGCGGCGGGCTGTTTCGTCTCCCCGGCGGGCAGGCGTACGGTGACGTCGGGACGCTCTTCCTTCGCGGGCTCGGCGGCCTTAAGCTCGACGGCCGGCGAGCCCGGCGAGAAGACCACCGATTCCGGAGCTGGCGCGCCCTGGACCGGCGGGGGCGCGGCCGGGGGAACGGACGCGGACGGCGCCGCGGGTACGGCGGCGGGACCGGACACGGGGCCGGGGAAAGGGACGGGCCGCTCCGCGGGAGTGACGGCCGGCTGCGGGGCGGCGGAGGCAGGGGAGGGGGCGGGAGCCTGGGACGGAGCGGGCGCCGGACGCCCGGCCGGAACGGACCCGGAGGGGGCCTCCGTCGGCTCTATCCTGAAATTGACCTTTTCTCCGGCCGGTTCCTGCCTGGGCGTCACTACGGTGAAATCATAGACGAGCGCCGAGCCGGGGATGGGCGCGGCCACCGTTCCCTCCGGCGCGTCGGACGGCGTTCCGGAGAGTTCCTCTTCCTCCTCGTCCCCCAGTATGCGGCCGGGTTTCGCGTAGCCCAGACTTTTCAGCCTGCTGTCCCCCGAAGGCGGCTCGGCTTCCCCGGCTTCGCCCAGAAGCTGTTCCCTCTTCAGCGTGCCCGAGGAGCGTATGCTCTTGAAGGTCTTCGGGGGAACGGAAGTCCCCTCGCCGTCCTTCCGCTCGCCGGGCTCTTCCTCCGCCTCCGGGGCGGGAGCCAGTTCTTTCCTGGAAAATTCCTCTACTTTGCGGGCCTCTTCGAGTATCTCTTCCTGACCCGGCCGCTCCTGCTCCGGGGCCGGAGCCGCGCCCCGCGGTCCCTGGGCGGACGCTCCCCCGGCCGCAGCCGGGCCGCGGACGGAGGGGAACCGGCCTTCCAGCACGTCCTTGAGCCTGGCCTCCAGTTCGGTCATCCGCTCGCGGGTCTTACGCTCCTCGTCCTCCTTGAGCCGCATCTTCTCGAGGAGCAGGTTCTTCTCCCACCGGGCGGCCTCCAGTTCTTCCTGTACCCTGGAAAGACGCACGTCGAACTTGTCGAGCAGCGACCTGTCCTCCTCCTCCAGTTTCATCACGGGGGCCGCGGACTCCTCCCGGCAGGCCCCGAGCACGCTCTCGATCGCCTCGAGCGCGCTCGAATAGGAGGTGAGGTCCTGGAACTTGTCGTCGCAGTACCGGTCCGCACCGGAAGGGAAACCGCTCTCCGCGGAGTAGAAGCCGGCCGAACCGCCGCCGTCCGCGCCTCCCCCCACCCCGACGCTGATGGCGGCCAGGATCTCGGCGACCTGCTCGGCCGGTTTCCAGTCGTCGGCGGCCTCGCCGGCGGCGTTCTCCGGACAGACGAGGCTGCCCTGCCCGAAAGCGGGCAGGCCCGGCAGTTCCTCCGGGGAGTAGGGGCCGATGATATTGCCTTCGGAATAGAGCCAGTATCTCATAGCGCGGCGCGGGACCTCCCGCGCTTCATGGAATAATTCTACACGCCCTGAATTAAGGATTTAAGACAAAGATGTGGCGGATTTGTTACGGGGCCGGCGGGTCAGCCGCGACGCAGCCTGGCCAGGCCCAGGTCCAGCCGGCGCAGGGTCTCTTCCCTGCCGAGCAGCTCGGCTATCTCCACCGCCCCGGTCGGGGTCACGGCCCGGCCCGAGAGGGCTATGCGCAGGGGCCACATGACGGCCCCGGTCTTGAGGCCTTTCTCCCCGGCGTAGGCGGTGAGCGCGGCCAGGATGGCCTGGTAGTCCCAGGCCGGCAGGCCGGAGAGCAGGGACCTGAGTTCTCCGAGCGTGGAAAGGCAGCCTTCCCGCGTCGTCTTGTTCTTCTTGTTCACGAAAAGTTCCGTGGAATAGGACTCTTCGAGTTCCGCCAGGAAACCGACCATCTGCGGTATGTCGCAGGGCTTTTCCACCTTCCCCTGTATGTGGGCGCTGAGCTTTTTCAGGTCCACCCCCGAGAGTTCCGGCGGGTAGAAACGGGCGAAGAGTTCATGTGCCCGCTCCGCCGGCAGGGCCTTGATGTGCTGGCCGTTGAGCCAGGCCAGCTTCACCTCGTCGAAAGTGGCGGGCGCCTTGCCGATGCGCGCGACGTCGAAGGTCTTTACCAGGTCCGGCACCGTGAAATATTCCTGCTCGGTGCCGGGGTTCCAGCCCAGCAGCGCGATATAGTTGAGCATCGCTTCGGGCAGGTATCCCTTGTCCAGGAAGTCCGACAGGGCCACGCTGCCCTCGCGCTTGGAGAGTTTCTTGCCGCTGGGGCCCAGGATGTGCGGCAGGTGTATATGCTCCGGGTATTCCCAGCCGAAGGCCTTGTAGAGCAGCACGTACTTCGGCGTCGAGGACAGGTATTCGCAGCCGCGCATGACGTGCGTGATGCCCATCAGGTGATCGTCGACCACGTTGGCGAAATTGTAGGTCGGGAAGCCGTCGCGCTTGAGGAGGATCTGGTCGTCGAGCTGTTCGTTCTCCACGGTGATGTCGCCGTAGATGAAGTCCCTGAACGACGTGGAACCTTCCCTGTCTATCCGCTGGCGCACGACGAAGGGCAGTCCTTTGTCGAGGTTGGCCTTTATCGCGGCTTCGGAAAGCCGCGAGCAGCGGCCGTCGTAGCCGAGTATCGGGGCGGACTGCTCCTCGCCGCCTTCCCGGGGCTTGTCCTCGCTTTGCGGAGGCTCCTCCTGCTTCTCGGTCTTGTCGCAGAAGCAGCGGTAGGCGTGTCCGGAAGCCAGCAGTTTCTCCGCGTATTCCCGGTAGATATGGCGGCGCTCGCTCTGGACATAAGGGCCGACGGGGCCGCCCTTATCGGGCCCCTCGTCGTGGTCGAGGCCCGTCACGCGCAGGCTCTCGTAGATGACCCTGACGCTGTCCTCGACGAGCCGGGCCTGGTCGGTATCCTCTATGCGCAGTATGAACCTGCCGCCGTTCCGGCGCGCGTGCAGCCAGGCGTAGAGCGCCGTGCGCAGGTTGCCTATATGCATGTAACCCGTCGGGCTGGGGGCGAATCTGGTCCTGACTTCCATGAGGTGTCTCCTATTTCGACGACTCGGCGAGCAGTTCGCGGGCGTGCTTGAGCCCGAGGTCGGTGGACCGCGTTTTGCCCCCCAGCATACGGGCGATCTCGGCCTCGCGGGCGGGCGCGTCGAGGAGGCGCACGGCGACGGAGGAAGTCCCGCCCCTGACCGTCTTCTCCACGAAGAAATGCGCGCCGCCGAAAGCCGCGACCTGGGGCAGATGGGTCACGCAGAAGACCTGCTTCTCCCCGGCGAGCCGGGCGAGCTTCTCACCGACCAGCCGTCCCACTACGGCGCCGACGCCGGTGTCCACCTCGTCGAAGACCATTACCGGGACCCTGTCGGCGCCGGCCAGCACCGTTTTGAGGCCCAGCATCACGCGCGAGAGCTCCCCGCCCGAGGCGGTGGCGCGCAGCGGGCGCGGCGGCTCCCCGGGATTGGGGCAGAAAAGGAATTCCACGGAATCTATGCCGCCGCGGGACGGCGAGGACTCGTCGGCCTCGACGGAGACCATGAAGCGCACCTGCGCGAAGCCCAGACCTTTCAGCTCGGCCTCGACGGCCCTGGAAAGTTTTTTGGCGGCGGCCAGGCGGCCCGAGTGCAGTTCGAAGGCCAAGTCCGAGAATTCCGCGCGGGCCTTTTCCAGGGCGGAAGCCAGGGCGGCCTCGTTCGCGCCGGCGTTCTCCAGGCTGTCTATCCTCGCCCGCAGTTCCGCCGCCTTCGCTTCGATGTCCGGGAGCCCCGGCCCGTATTTCTTTTTCAAACCGGAGAGCTTCTCGAGCCTGGCTATGACCTCCTCCAGCCGGGCGGGATCGGCGCCGGCCGAGTCGCGGTACGAGCGCAGCCCGGAGGCGGCGTCCTCCAGGGAAATGCGGGCGGAGGTCAGCGTGTCGGAAAGCGAAGCCAGCTCCGGGTCCAGGTCGGCCAGTTCGGCCAGCCGCGCGGCCGCCCTGGAGACCAGCTCCACGGCGGAACCCTCCTCCGAAAAAAGCGCCTCGTAAGCCTCGCCGGAAAGCCTGGCTATCCTGTCGGAATTCTTAAGACGGGGATAGAGGGACCCGAGTTCCTCCTCCTCGCCCTCCTTTATCGCCGCTGACTCTATCTCGGAGAGCTGGTAGCGGGCGAGGTCCAGGAACCTCTCGCGCTCGTCCTCGCTCATCCTGGCCGCGCCCAGCCTGGCCTCGGCGTCGGACATGGCCTCCCAGGCCCTGGCGACGGCGGCGGCGGCCTTCTCCAGGCGGCCGGAACGGTCCAGCAGGGCACGCTGCTCGTCCGGCCGCAGCAGGCTCTGATGATCGTGCTGGCCGTGGAAATCCACCAGCCCGGCGCCGGCGTCGGCCAGGGCCGAAACGGGGACCTGGCGGCCGTCCAGGAAGGCCCGTGTACGGCCCTTGAGATCGAGTTCCCGCCTGAAAACGGTCCTTTTGCCGGCCGCGGAGAAGGTCCCCTCCGCTTCCAGCAGCCTGGCGCCGGAGCGCACCAGTTCGGAACTGGAACGCTGTCCCAGCAGGAAGCCCAGGGCGGAGACCAGTATGGACTTGCCGGCGCCGGTCTCTCCGGTCAGGACATTGAGGCCCGGCCGGAACTCCAGTTCCAGCGAGTCGATCAGCGCGAAATTGCGTATCTTCAGCTTTTCCAGCATGGGGACCGGGACTAGCGCTCGCCCCAGCTGAGCTTGCGCCGGAGCACTTCGAACCAGGAAAAACCAGGCGGCAGCAGGAGCTTCAGCGGCCGGCGATGCCTGGAGACGATCACGGAGTCACCCTCGTCGAGGTGAAAGCTCTCCTGGCCGTCGAGGCAGAGGTCCACGCTCAGGGGGGCCCGCACCCCTCCCGCTTTCAGTATCACCTGCTTGGCGGCCGGCACGACTATGGGCCTGTGGGTCAGCGTGTGGGGACAGATGGGGTTTATTATCAGCACGTCGAGGCTCGGGTGCGCGATCGGGCCCATCGCGGCGAGGCTGTAGGCGGTGGAGCCGGTGGGGGTCGAGATTATCATGCCGTCGCCGAAATATTCGGAGACGAACTCCCGGCCGCAGGAGACCGAAAGCGTGAAAGCGCGCGCCTCGGAGGCCCGCAGGACGCAGTCGTTGAGGGCGGGCTGCGGCCCGAAGACGCGGCGGCCGCCGCGGCGCACCTCCGCGCTGAGCAGGCTGCGCTTCTTCACCTCGAAACGGCCGGCCAGGAAGGTCTCCAGGCCGGACCTGAAATCGCGCGGCTCCAGGCCGCTGAGGAAACCGAGGCCGCCGGCGTTTATGGCCAGCAGCGGAACGCCTTTGTCCGCGATATGCCTGGCGGCGAAGAGGGCCGTGCCGTCCCCCCCGACGCTCACGGCCGCGTCGGCAGAAGGCGGCAGCGGGCAGGGCTCGTTCACGCAGACCGACAGGATCCTGACGCCGCGGGCCGACAGCGCTTTCGCGGCGCGGGAGGCGAACTCCGCGGTCTTCCTGCTCTTGGAATTGTAGAAGAACAACACGCTCTTTATCTTTTTCATCGGTTCCCCGGAGGATATGATACTATTTTTCCCCCTCGAGGATTCCGTCCGGTCCGACGCGGAAAGAGTCCGCCCCGGACGAGAAGATGTACTCCGTCCGCTGCGACGGTTCGCCATAACCCTCCCTGCCGTCCGCCCAGAGTACACGCACCTCGAAAGTTCCCGCGCGCAGGGTCTCTCCCGGCCAGACCGGGCGGGCCTCCTCCCCGGCGGCGCTCATCGCCGCCGGCGCGGACCAGAGCGGCAGATGGACCGCGGGCGGCCCATCCTCTCCCCCGGCCCCCCCTGCCGCCCCGGCGCGGGAGACTTCTCCGCAGGTAAGCAGCGAGGCGGCGGGCAGGGGGAAGCCCGAAGCCAGCGAGGCCCCCGCGAGTTCCTCTTCCCCGAAGCCGCAGGAGACCACTACCGCGGAACGCCCGTCGGCGCTGAGTATGGACGCCCCCGAACCGCCGAGCGAAAAAGATACCGCGCCGGAGCGGGCGGGCAGCAGCAGCCCCGCGGCGGCCGCCAGCAGGCCGGCCGCGCCGAGCCCGGCGGGGACGGCGGGACGCCGGAAGAGGGGCAGGTGCAGCAGGACGAAGCAGGCCAGAACCCAACCGGCGGTCTGCAGGGGAGAAAGTTCCCTCACCGGCACGGCGGAGAGGTCCAGCCGCGCGAAAAGCTCGACCAGCCGGAGAAAAAGACCGGAGAGCAGGTCCGCCGCCGAGGCCGAAAGCCAGCCCAGCAGCGGCAGGCCTTCGAAGGCGGCGAGGGCGAAACCCGAGAAGATCAGCGCCCCCGAGAGCGGCACCAGGAGCAGGTTGGAAACGGGCGAGACCAGCGAGAGCCTGTGGAAATACAGGGCCAGCGCCGGCGCCAGCACGGCCTGGGCGAAGCAACTGACCAGGAAAAGTCCCAGCGCCCAGCGCGCCGGACGGCCCAGCCGCCCGAGCACCTGCCGCCAGGCGCCGGTGCCGGCGGTCACGCTGTAAGCCGCGAGGAACGACATCTGGAAACTCGCGTCGAAAAGCGAACAGGGGCGGACCAGCAGCAGGGCCAGGGCCGAGAGAACGAGGCCCTGGAAAGCGCCAGAGTCCCGCCCGGCGGCGTAACCGGCCAGGCCCGCCCCGAACATCAGGTATGCGCGCAGCAGGGGCGTATCCGCGCCGGCGGCGACGACATATACGCCGGCGGCGGCCAGGGCCAGCGGCGCCGAGTACCTGCGGCCCAGGCCGGCCAGCGAACAGGCGGCATAGACCAGCAGGGTCACGAAGCCGACGTTCGAGCCGGAAGCGACCAGCAGGTGCATGGCGCCCGAGTCCTGGAAGGCCCGCCTGTCCCCGGCGCTTATGGTCTTCTTCTCTCCCAGCACCACCCCCGCCATGACCGCGGCCTTCCTGGGTTCCAGCGCCGACGAGAAGGAGCGCAGGGCCTTCCCGCGCAGGGCGGCCGCGGAACGGCGCAGCGGGCCCGGCGCGGCCAGGCGGACGGCTTTCTCCGCCCTGAACTCGCCCCTGAAACCGCGGTCGCGCAGGAAAGAAGCCCAGTCCAGCCCGCCGGGCAGACGGGCTCCCCGCGGTTCGGCGCCGAAACCCTCGAGCTCCAGCGTTTCTCCCGGGCGCGGGACGTCCCCTTTTAGCCGCACGAAAAGAGTTCCCTCGCAGCCCGGCGGCTCGCTGGAAGAGGCTTTGAAGGCGAAGGAGGACCCGGCGCCGGACGCGGCTGGGAAGCCGGTCACATACCCCCTGACCGAACTCCGGTAGCCGCCGCCGAAGCAGGCCGAAGCCTGCGGGGGCCCGGAAAAGCGCCGCTGCAGCCAGATCAGCGCCATCAGGAGCGCCAGGACGATAAAAAGCGGCCTCCTGTAATAGGAGAATCGCATAAATTTTTCAGAAAACTTTACGCCTCCGCACAAGAGCGCGAGGTGAGGACCGGCGAAGAGCAAAGCGCGGGGCGCTTTGCGCCCGGTCCGCAAGGCCGCAGGCGATTCCCCGCTTAAGCGGAATCGCCGAGGCGGGGCCGCGCAAGACCGCTACGCGGGATATGCGCGGCCGAGGTCGGAACGAGCGCGGCGTTTTTTCGTGGTGAGACAGCGGTGGCCCGAATAGTTTTCCTAAATCTTAGTGCGGCCCTTGAGGGCGTGGCCGAGCGTGACCTCGTCCATATAGTCGAGGTCCCCCCCCAGGGGCACCCCGTAGGCTATGCGGGTTATCTTAGGGACCAGTTCCTTGACGAGGCCGCTTATGTAGATCGCGGTAGCCTCGCCTTCCGTGTCCGGGTCCATGGCGAGTATCAGTTCCCTGACCCCCCCCTTGGACACTTCCAGCCTTTCCAGCAGTTCCTTGAGGCGTATGGAACCGGCGCCCAGGCCCTCCATCGGCGATATGGCCCCGTGCAGGACATGGTAGAGGCCCTTGAAAGCCCCCGATCTCTCTATGGCCGCGGCGTCCTGCGGCTGCTGTACGACGCATATGACCGAGGCGTCCCGGTTCGGATCGGAACAGACGGCGCAGACGGGGGAATCGGAATAATCGCAGCAGACGCCGCACTGCGAGACGGAGGTCCTGAGGGCTTTGACGGCCTGCAGCAGTTCCTCGGTCTCCGGCTCGCTGGAACGCAGCAGGAACATGGCGAAGCGCTCGGCCTGCTTGGGGCCGACGCCCGGGAAACGGCGGAACGCCGCTATGACCCTGTCGAGGGTTCTCATTTGAGTTTTTTGATGCTGGTTATCTTGCCGTGGAAGACCTTGGCCAGTTTCTTTATCTCCGGATCGGATTCGACGGCGTCGCCGGGCTCTAGATCGACCCATTGCGTGCCGGACGGCGGGCGGGCGGCCGCGGACCGCGCCGCGGGCGCGTCCTCTTCCGGTCCTTCCTCCGCGCCGGGAGCGTCGTTGGAGAGCTCTTCCACGCGGGGGGGCGGGGCGGCGGTCTTCTCCGTCCTGATGACGACTTTGGAGCCGCAGATGGACTCGAGCCTGGCCTCCAGGTCGGCCTTGTTGCGCTCCACCGTGTCGACGTTGTACTTATTGTCGGAGGAAACCTTCCAGAGACCGTCGGAGCCGAAGCTCACGCGGACGGAAAGCATTATATTGTAGAGCAGCGGCTTATTGCGCGAGAGCTGGCCCAGCAGGGTCTTCCAGGCCGCGGCGTGGTCCGCGGAGCAGGACGGAGCGGCGGGGACCGGCGCGGCGGCGGGTTCCTGGCGCGGCGGCGGGGGCGCCGGGCGGGCGGCGGGAGCCCGCGGGACGGGCGGGACTATTTCAGGGCTTTTTTTTTCCTGCGGGCGCGGCGGCGCGGCTTCGGCCGGGGCGCCTCCCTCGGCGGCCTCGAGCCTGCGCACCAGGTTCTCCAGGTCCAGGGGGACCTCTATCAGGGTGAACAGCGCGATCTCGGCCGAGACGGCCTGCATGTCGGAGAAGCGTATCTCCTCGAGCACCGGGTTGAGTTTGCGGGAGAGCTTGGCCAGGGCGGCGGGCGAGGCTCCCGCGGCGGCGAGTTCCTTAGCGGCCGGAGAGGCCGAGGGAGCGAACCCCTGCGCCGAGAAGAAAGCCTCGGAGAAGAGGTTGCGCAGGTCGCGCAGCGCCACCAGCGGGTCGTAGCCTTCGCCGTTGAGCTTGCCGAAAGCGGCGTGCAGCGCGGCGGCGTCCCGGTTCAGGACGGCTTTGGCCAGCGAAACTACCAGGTCCTCCCGGGCGTGGCCCAGCAGCTCGCTGACGGAGGCCGCGGTCACCGCCCCGCCCGAGAAAGAGGCGCCGCGGTCGAGTATGGTCAGCGCGTCGCGCATGGCGCCGCCGGAGGCGCGGGCGATCAGGCGCAGCGCCTCGGGTTCGGCCTTCAGCTTCTCTTTGGACGCGACATGGGTCAGGCGCTTTATTATCTCCTCCTCCGGTATGGGGCGGAAGCGGAAGCCCTGGCAGCGCGAGACGATGGTCACCGGCACCTTGGACTGCTCGGTGGTGGCCATGATGAAGACGACGTGGGCCGGCGGCTCCTCTATGGTCTTGAGCAGCGCGTTGAAGGCGCTGTTGGAGAGCATGTGGACCTCGTCGAGGATGTAGATCTTGTACTTGTCGCGCGAGGGGGCGAAGCCGACGTTCTCGATGATGACCTCGCGCACCTTGTCCACCTGCGTGTGGGAGGCGGCGTCTATCTCCAGCACGTCGAGGGACTTGCTCTCGGCTATCTCGAGGCACGAGGCGCACTTATTGCAGGGCTTGCCGTCCTTCGGCGCGTGACAGTTGAGTGTCTTGGCCAGGATGCGGGCTATCGTCGTCTTGCCGCAGCCGCGGGGACCGAAGAGCAGGTAGGCGTGGGCGATGCGGCCCAGCCTGACCGCGTTCTCGATGGTGGTCTTGACCGGGGCCTGGCCCAGGACTTCGTCGAGGTCCTTGGGGCGGTATTTGACGGCGAGGTTCTGGTACATAAAATCGGGATCCTTCCGGGTCCGTCAGCGTAGTGCCCCGTAAAAAACAGGGTCTCGCACACCGTGCTCGCCCTTCCGACTCTCGCTCCTCGCGCTTACGCAAGCTCGGAGCTCCGGACGGTTTTTACAGGGCACTACGCCGCCGGCCCCTTTTGTCGCCTTATAAACTTCAGAAGTTGATGCCGGCGGTCAGCATGACGTAGCTGTCCTTGTCGTTGCCGTCGTCGTAGACCTGGTACATCACGTTGGCGCCGACCATGTTGAGGTCGATATAGGCGCCTATGGTATAAGCGTCGGTGTCCTTTATCGCGGCCTTGTACTTGGTGGTCGTGTAGGACAGGAAAGGCGTGACCAGCGGGTAGCCGGGCAGGTCCAGGCGGAAGTTGACGCTGGCGTCGGGCAGCGCGTTGGTCGCGTGGAAAAGGGAAAGGGCCTGCCCGTTTATGGAGCCGACCACCGGGGTGGTGTCGTCGTCGCCGTATTTATAGCCGGTCCACGAGGCGCCCACGCGGGCCATCAGCACCGAGGCGCCGGCGAAGAGCGAGTATTCGGTCTGCCCGGTCTTCGTTTCGAGAGCGGCGGCCTCGGTCTTATGCATGGTATGCTTTATGCCGCCGCCGACGTCCACGCGGGCGATGCCGTCGCCGCCGCCCGAGGCGACCTTGGCGTTGGGGCCGGCGAGGCGGCCCTTGCCGCCGGCCGAGGGCGTCAGCGAGAAGGTGATATCGCCGCCGAAGAAGGTGCTGGAGTAATCCTGGCCGGTCATGTACTCCGTGGACGGCGTCATGCCGGCTTCGCCGGCCGCGGTATAGAACTCGGCTTCCTTGCCCACGCGCAGGGAATAAGTGTTCAGCGCCTTGCTGAAGGCGTCGGCGTCCTGGCGCATCAGGGCGCCGCGGAACCACATCCCGCCGGAGCCGAAGGTGAGGTTGGCGTCGGTCTTCTTATAGCCGTCCGGACCCGTGGTCTGGCCCACGCTGCCGTCGAACCAGGCCGAGGCCGCCGTGACCGAGATCAGCACCGTCATCAGAGCAACGATAGTCTTCTTCATTAACTTTCCCCCTGCTTTGAAATAGGCCCGGCCCCCTCGCGGGGGCCGGCGCCGCACCGTCTTTTAAGCCTTTACCAGCTGCTTATTGAGGAAGTCCGAATAGCAGCGCGCCTTGCGGTTCTTCCAGGAGCCCTTGTGATAGCCGTAGCCGCTGATTATCGGCATGGCTATGGTCGCCTCGGCGTAGACCATCTGCTCGAACGTGGTCTCGACCTTGCCCCAGGAGGAGGCCTCCTTGAGCGTGGAGCCGGACAGCGCGCCGTCGCGCGAGTCGGCCACGGTCACCTGCACGGCGTACTTGTGCATCGGGGCCTCTTCGCCCAGGATGTCGGCCGCGACGACCGTGTCCTGCGTGAAGTTCTTGGGGACGCCGCCGCCGATCATGTAGATGCCGGTCTCGCCCGCCTCGATCTTTATCTTGGTCAGTTCCAGGAAGTCCTTGGCCGAGTCCAGCGACATGTGGCGGCCGGGGTTCTTCCACTGGTGCTCGACCATGCCGAAGCCGGCGGAGCAGTCGGAGAAGGCGGGCACGAAGATCGGCACGCGCTTCTCGTAGGCCGCCAGCACGACGCTCTCCTTGTTCTTGCCGTGCCTGGAGAGGTAGCGGCCCATCTCCTCGATGAACTCGCGCGAGGAATAGGGGCGCGGCTCCAGGGAGTCGGCTATCTTGCGGGTCGTGTCGTCGCAGAGGCGCAGCTCGTCCTCGTCTATGAAGGTGTCGTAGATGCGGTCGATGTGCAGGTCGCGCAGATCGTTGTCGTCTATCCCGTAGGGGGTGCCCTTGTAATGCTTGAAGCCCAGGCCCTCGAAGAAGTCCTGGTCCACGATGATGGCGCCGGTGGAGACGATGGCGTCGACCATGTTGTTCTTGACCATGTCGTAGACCACTTTCTTGAGGCCGGCGGAGAACAGCGAGCCGGCGAGGCAGAGTATGATCGAGGAGTTCTTGTCCTCGAGCATCATCTGGTAGATATCGGCCGCGCGCGCCAGGTCGCGGGCCGAGAAGGCCATCTCGCGCATGGCGTCCACCAGCGGGACGACATTGTGCTTCTTGATATCGATGTGCTGAACGGTCTCTTTGAGGAAGTCGGACTTCTTGAGCTTGGGCATTTTAAGGGGTTCTCCTGCTTTCGCTTTGGGTGGGCTTCGCGGCCCGTACCCACATTATATGAATTTGCGGGGCCGGGCCACAAAGGCAAAAAAAACGCCGCCGGCTGGGAGCCGGCGGCGTTCAAGGGCGGAAGCCTCTCAGGGGCAGGGCTTATTGTCGAATTCGCCGGTGGTCTTGAAACTCCCTATGCTTATGTTCTCCATCCGCAGGAGACGCTTCAGGCCGACAGTGGCCAGCAGGCCGCGGTCCTCGCCCGAAGGGAAGGCCACCACCCGGCTCTCGGTCTTGCTCACCGTAAAAGAGCCGTCGGCGCCGCGGGTGCAGGTGACCCTGTAGGTCTTGGCGTCCTTGGCGAGTATGAGGTAGTTCCGGCCCTCCTCGCGATGCCAGCCCTCGTAGACGGCCTTCTCCGTCCCGCCCTGATTGCTGTGGGAGGTGCGGTCCAGCTGCATACTGCGGTTGTCGGGCATGTTGAAATACAGGGTCTGGATCGGGGGCGGCAGGGTCTTCCTTTCGGCGGCCGGGGGATTATTGGAGCCCGCGTCGGCGTCGGCATTGGCGCCGGCATTGGCGTTGGCGCCGGAGCCGGAATGATGGGAACTCGGCACGCCTTCCAGCCGCTCCACTATACCGGCCGAGGTATCGAAGGTGCTCCTGGCGTCAGCGAGCTGCTTCTCTTTCTCGACGAGCCGTCCCTCTATCCTGGAGATATCCTCCGCCTTCAGACCTTCGCGGCCGGCCTCCTGGCGCAGGTCCTTGACCTCCTGGACCAGGGACTCCATCTTACCGACGGAAGCCCCCGCCCTGCTCAGGTTCTCCTTGCACGAGGTGCTGGTGCAGTTGCGGCGGCTGGACGCGCTGTTGAGGACATTGAACTTGCTCCTAGCGCCGATCGCGGCCTGTTCGTGGCCCGAGAGAATGCTGTCGGCCTTGGTAACCGCGGCGTTCTTGACGCCGCCGCCGCCGGGGAGCGGACGCTGGACGGGGCCGGTCGAAGGGGAGCCTTCGCCGTCCCCCGGGAGCTGCGAGGGCGGAGGAGCTATACCGTTATTCCCGCCGGCGGGCGCCTCGTCCTTGAGAAGGCCGTAGCCCTGCAGTTTCTTGGTCCAGTCGGCTATCCTGGGCTCGGCATTGGCGGCCTCGATCGTGACCTGGCCGCTGACATTATTGATGTCCCAGAGGATGTTCCTGGCGCGCAGTTCCACCGAGATGACGTCGTCGGGAAGTTCCGGGCCGGAGGACAGAGCGTCGGACTGGGACTCGATGATGGTCCCGTACTTGAGATACGGGCTGACCGCGTCCCAGGCCCCGCGCTCAGTGGTCTTGGCCGCCGAATCGTCCACTTTTTCCGACCACAGTTTGGCCAGGTCGGCCCCGCGGTACGACATCAGCATGCCGACCGGGGAATCCTCGGCGGCCGGGTATTGGGAACCGCCGGCGTCCGGAGCGTCCCGCAGGTCGGAGGGGATGGCGGCGGCGGCGTACAGCCTGAAGCCGGCCGCGGCCGTCATCCCGCCGCCTTCGAGCGAAGCGGAACGGACCGCGGTCTCGACCGGCTGATACATGGGGTCGACCTTGGTCTGCGCCTTGAAGGCCTCCACCACTTCCGCCTGTTCTTCGCGGTCGATCTCGCCTTTGCTCTTCAACTGGTCCAGCCGGGAGAAGAGCGGGGAGACCTGGGACTGTATATCACGGGCCCCGTTGACGATGGTATCGGCCGAAGTCCCGACCTTGGCGGCCTCGGCCGCGTAGAACTCCTTGATCTGTCCATGCCTGCTCACGCGGAGCTTGATGTTCTTCACTTTCCTCTCCGCGGTCTCTATCTCGGCCTTGACCTCGGAGATGGCCGCCGTCGTCTCGTCCGCGTCGGCGAGCGCTCCGCCGCCCAGGTCCTTGCGCTTGCCGACATCCAGCGCGTTCACTTTGGCGGAGAAGGCCTTAAGATCGGCCTCAGCCTTGACCATTTTCTGGCTGGCGGCCTCGATAGCCTTGCCGTATTCGCCTATCTTGGTCTCCAAGGTGGGTTTCATCCCCAGCAGGGTAGCGCCGGCCTTGCTGTACTCGGCGGCCGCGAAGCGGGACTGTTCGGCGATACCGCGGGTCCATTCGACGAATTTCCTGGAGGATTCCGTTCCCTTGCCTTCTTTGACGCTTTTGGCGAGGGCGGTCAGCATACCGTCGAGCCCCTTATTGCTCCCCTGGCCCGAGCCGGCATATATATTGGAGGAATTGGACGATATATCCGCCGGAGGAACGGGCCCCGAAAGATCGGAGGCGTTCCCCGCGGCCGGCTTGGAGGAGGCCGTGCCGGAGCTCCCGCCGGACGGAGGCCTGATATCGTCGCAGATGCCTTTGGATATCCAGGCGTCTATGGCCTTCTCGTCCGTGGTGGCCGGGCGGATCATGGTCCACCTGACGCAGACGCCGTCGGGGGTGTATTCGTTGCACTTGTAGCAGGCCTTGGCGGGCGGGCCGCTGCTGTTCATGCCCAACAGCCCCTTGGTGGTGCTCTTGACGAAATCGCCCAGCACCTCTCCGAAGGCGGAGACCATGGCCTTGGTCAGGTCCTGCTTGATCCCGAACTGCTTGTAAAGCTCCCACTCGAGCTCTCTTTCCGCGCGCTTCCGGTTGAGCTGGGCCTGCAGCGACTCGCCGGAATTGGATTTCTGGTCGCGGATGCTGCTGTTGGAATGCCCCTTGGTCTTGTCCCCTTCCATGCCGCTGCCCAGACCGCCGTTGCCGGAACCGATATTGACGGAATCGGCGGCGGCCTTGTCCAGGCCGCGGGAGGCGCTGCTGTCGGTGAAATTGCCCGCCGCCTTGTCGGCCGCGGAGCGCAGCTTCTCGAAAGCGCCCTTGGACGAGCTGTTGGGGGTCAGCGCCACGCCCTTATAGCCGGCCGCGGCTATCGGACCGACCATGGAACGCGAAGCCGCCTTGCCGGAAGCCTTCTTGGCGCTGGCGCTTATCTGCCCGCCGGAAAGGGCGCCGGAGGTGCGGGAACTCTCGCCGCCGCCGAAGAAGGAACTCATGCCTCGCAGGGCGCTCTGCATCTTAGGAATAACGGTGGGCGCGCCGGCGGACTTGACGGCCTCGGAGAAAGCATTGCGGCCGGAGTCCCGTATAGTGTCGCGGAAACCGCTGGAGGGCGGCGGGGAAGAGGGCATGGGCGGGGGCGCGGGCTTGGAGGCGCCCAGGATCAGCGAGAGCGGGTCGCGGGCGCTCAGCGGGACTATCACCTCCCCGCTGCCGTCCGGAGAGCCCTGGCTGAGCCCGTGTATGCCAGGCTCGTAGAGCGAGGCGGCCGCGGAAGCGTCGCGCGTGCCGAAGCCGGCGGTGAGCGAGTTGTCCATCGGAGGGCGGGACATCATGAACTCCGCCACGGGCGCCATCACGAGGGCGCTGATCCCGAGCGCGACAAGGCCGAGGTCGCGGCGCGAGAGGCCTTTCAGTCTCTCTATGATGCCGCCGGCGGCGCGGGAGAAGGCCGGCGTCTTGCCGAAGACGCTGGATTTGCGGAATCCGGGGGCCTGCCTGCCCAGCACGGGCGGAACGGGCTTGCGTTCCTCTTTATCATTATGGAAGTTCATATATCCTCCAGAAAACCTTGGCCTTGCGACATATAAAAACATCCCGCAGGACACGCATGGCGCGAGGCCAGCCGACACTGCTTGTCATACTTTACCTAATAATCCTCCGGCCTCCAAGTGTCATCCGGCCCATCCCGGGCTGGGCCTTATGGCCCTTGGCGCGGGACCGCGGCAAACCAAAAGCCCGACCCCCTGCTTTACTACGGGGCGGCGCCCGGGACGCTCCCCTCCGGAAGGAGGGGTCCGCAGCGCCCCCGTCGCCGGCCTCCGCAAGGGCCGGGCTGAAACGAACCTGCTTATCCACCCGCAAAATCCGCCGCCGGAGATCACTCCTCCTCTTTCTCCCCTTCCGTCTCGTCGTCGGAGGCGGCATTGGTCTCAAGGGCCGTCTTCATGGCCTCCTGCGACTCTTCCTCTCCCACGAAGAACGAGGCCAGGCCGACGCCGCCGAGCAGACCGGCCAGCAGGCCGGCCAGGCTGGGCATGAGCTGGGAAAGCATCATCATGGCGCCCGCGATCATAAGCGCCGCGCCGAGGATCCCGCCGAACGCGAAGCCGATGACCATCAGGATTATGGCCAGTATTATCGAGAGGAAGCACTTGAGCTTGCTGCACTTCTTGATCTTCATCTTGTTGTACTGGTTGCAGTTTACCTGGTCCGTGTTGGACGGGTTCTGGCAGGCCTGGGAGATTATCCCCTGCCGGGTATTGTTGTCGATGCAGAGCGCTTTTATACGCTCGATCTTGCCGTTCCACCGGTCCACGGCGCCGTGCTTGCAGCATTTGGGCGGTTTGCCCAGGGTCTTCGAGATATCGTCTATCTTCTTCGTGTTCTCGGATATTATCGCGCTCTGCTCGCCGGAGACCTTGGAGCAGTGCTCGGCCATGTCGCTCAGTTCCGAAGCCCCGCCGATGGTATTGGTCACCCAGGCGTTATCGGGCACGGGAGGCGGAGCGTCGTCCGTCTGGATCTCCTCGTTGTCCACCGAATTGCCGTCGTAAGTGGAACCGGTGTAGGAAGCCTGGTATTCCGAGGAGGCCGTGGGGTTCCTGTAAGCCGCGCCAGTCATCGCGAAGGTCTCGGAGAGGCGGAAGATGGCGCCCTGCCTGTTGATGCGGGAGCCGGGGCTTTTGGAGGCTCCCCTGTTGTAACTGGCGTTGCGCCAGGAGAAGCCGGAAACGCGGCCCATGTTCTTGCCCTTCACGGCCTTGGGATTGCCCGGCACGGGCACGCCGCTCGCGGCCTTGCTCATCGCCCCGGAGTAGACGCCCGAGTCGCGCCCCGCGGGGCCGCCGCCCGGTCCCAGCAGCGTGCGGTTCATGAACGGGTAGGCGGCGCCGTCGGAGCCTCCGCCCTGGTCCATATAACCGAACCCGCCGCCCTCATCCGCGCCGGAATAGGAGGCGAGGTAACTCTCGAAATCCACCGCGTCGGCCCCTCCGCCGCGCGCCTTCTCCTCGTCGCTTACGGCGCCCTTGACCTGGTCGGCGCGTCCCTTGGCGGAACGGGCCTTCTCCCGCTCCTCCTCGGCGGCGCGGGCCAGGTATTCGGCCCGGAGCATAGCCAGGGAGGACGGCCCCCCTGTTCCGCCCATCGGGGACATGCCGCGGAGGAATTGGTTCCAGACGGAGTCCTGCCCGCTCTCGTACATCGCGCGCTGCATCGCCGCCTGGAATATCTCGTTCGAATAGGCGGGATTTATCGTGGCGATGAACCCCTGCAGCCCGGCGGCTTTCAGGACATAGTTGACCGGCGGCAGCATGACCAGGCGGTAAAGCATGTCCTGGCTCACCACGAAAGGAGCGGAAACGCCGGCCACCACCAGGAACAGTATTACGTACCTTACCCTGCTCCTGAAAAGAAGGAGCAGGGCGGCGATCAGGGACTTGCGCTTGTGGCGCTGTATGAATTTGCTGCCCATATATTATCCCCTAAAGACCAGCTTCCGGACGGAGGGCGCGCGGCCGCGCGCCCCCGTCCCGCCGCCGTCAAGCTCCGGGCGACCCCATCATCGAGCCCAGCAGGCCCAGTATTCCGGCTATGCCGGCCATCCACAGGACGTTCTGGCTCATAGCCTCGCCGGGATTGCCCTGCATGGCGGTTATAGCTCCCATTATTCCGACGCCGCCGCCTATGACATATATCGTCCCGAGCAGCATCTGCCCGTGGCTGAACATGATCGCGAAGCCCTTGAGCATCGCCATCACGGCCAGGAGCAACGCTATACCGCACAGTATATAGCCGATTATTTTCAGGAACGCCAGGGGTCCCTGCGCTATGCTGATAAGGTACGCCCCGGCTATGGAGAGCACCGCCGAGAGCAGCAGGTACATCATGGCCTGCGAGGCGTCGCTTGCCCAGGGGCTCACGTCGAAACTGCCGGGATCGGTCGGGGTATATTCCCCGGGCGTGTCATAATCCCCGGACCCTCCGCCGCTGGCCGTATTATCCAGCGAAGGGGAGGTGACTATGCCCGCGCCTCCGTCGCCCGCGCCTATACCGGCGCCGCCGTCCACGCCGCCTTCGCCGGTGGTCCCTTCCCAGGCCTGGTCCTGCGTCGAGCGCATGCTGTCTATGTTGGTCGCGCCGTAGGTCTTCTGCACGTCGCGCACACCCTTGGCCTGGTTCCAGGCGCCGGCTCCCGATTTCTTGGCCGCCGCCGCACCCTTGCCGCCGCGTATGGCCTGCTTGGAGGCGTTCATCGCGGTGAGTTTGCCTTTCTTGGGACCCTGCATCGGCGCGAACTTGCCGGCGCCCATGTTGCTGAAGCCCACCTTAGGACCGAAAGAGCCCTGCCCCACCTTGTTCGGGAAGCCGAAGGTCTTGCCGGAACCGCCGCCGCTGAGCCCGGTGGAAAGCCCGGTGGCGCTGGCGCCCTGCAGCTTGCCCAGCAAAGCCCCGGGATCGCCCATCTCGGACCCCTCGGCCGCCGTCTCGCCGCCCTCCGGCGCTTCGGCCGACGCGTCGGCGGAAGCCGCGGCTTCGGCGTCGGCCGCGGCTTCGGCGTCGGCCGCGGCCTTGGCCGCCTTCGCGGCCTCGCCGTCGAAGTCTATGACACCCTTGTTCCTGTCGGCGAACATGTCGAGCGAGGAGCCGGGCGAGCCCTGGCGCCTCAATATGGCGGGGACATATTCGGCGGACTGCGCTCCCCGGTCCGAATTGAAGGCGGAGGAGACCGGCGAAAGGGCCTGCCGGTTGTTCATGTACAGCGTGGTGCCTATCGCGGCCGCTATCACGGCCACGGTGGCTATGGTCCCCTTCGCCGCCAGCAAGCCTCCGGCCGCGCCGAACTTGGCGCCCGCGCCTAGCCGGGCGGCGCCGAGCGCGCGCCCCGCTCCGCCGGCCGCCTGGCCGGCGCCTACCGAGCCCATCGGGCCGCGGGAAGCGAAACCCATGCGGCCCCTGAGCCAGGGAAGGAAGCCTTTGCGCTCCTTCTTCTCTTTAAAGCCGATCTCCGGCAGATCCTTGTCTTCCATAAAGCCTCCCTGAAAGGTCCTTCCCTAGCGTTAGCCGCCGAATCCAAGCAGCGACCCTATACCCTTGCCGCCGGTGATGCTCATGTTGCCCATGGGCTTGGTGACATATGTCCCCGCCGCACCGTTCTGAGTGCCGACATTATATACTTCGGTGCCCTTCATCCCATCGGCGGTAGAAGTGAAGCTCTTTCCGGCATCGCAGCCTGTACCGCCCGCGGTTTTCAGGTCGACGCCTTTCTCAAGCCCGCAAAGGGCTTCCCAGGCCTGTACCATCAGCATGAGTCCGACCACGACATACATGCCGCCCATCCATTTCTGGCCGAATTCCGTCATCAGCTTGATACCGGCGTAGATCACCATGGCCGCCGCGCCCATGGCCGCTATGGCGGTGCAGACGGCCGCGTAGTACAGCATGGGCCACTTGCCCAGTATCTTCGTCAGAAGGATGAGGACAATGGAGGCCAGCATGGCCTTCATCGCCATATCGGTATACTTTTCCCAGGGAGAGACGTTCTCCGGCTCCGGCACCGGCGGCGGCTCGCTCTCGTTCATGTTGAGGTTGGGATCGTTGGCCTTGAGCGAATCTCCCGCCGAAACCCCGGCACCGCCCAGCCCGGCACCGGTCTCAGGCACGCCGGCCACGTCGCCGCTACCCGTGGTCTCGCCCGCGAAAGCCTCCGTAGCCGCGGTCTTGGCCCCGGCGTCGGAAGCGGAATAGGCGGCTTTGCCTCCCATCTTGCCCGCGTACTTGGCCTGGCCGAAAGCGCCTTTCTTGTTGAAATTAGGCACCGTGTACTTGGGAGAGTTGGAGACGCGCGCGGACATGGACTTCCTCATTTCGGAAGCCTGGCCGGCCGGCTGCCTGTATACGGGCGCGAACTTCTGACCGATGCCGCCGGAAAGGCCTCCCGAGGTCTGCATTTTCGGGATGCTCGTACCGCTGCCGCCGGCGCTCTTCTGGCCGAAACCCAGCGAAGCGGCCAGTTTGCCCTTGCCGGCTCCGGCCGCAGGCCCGGCGCCCGCCCCGTAATCCGGGGCTCCTACTTCGGCCGAGGCGCTAGCTCCTTCCGATACCCCCGCCTCTTCGCCCGCCCCGGAGGACTCCGACGCTCCTTCGTCCCCGAATCCCAGCCCGTCCTTCTTCGCCTGGTCCCTGAACATGTCCAGGGTGGACGGTTCCGCGGCGGCCTGGCTGTTCACACGCTGGCGCTCCATGCTGGCGGTGGCGGCCTGCTCTTCCTGGTAAGCGTTCTGGAAGAGGGAAGGAGAGTAAACCGGCTTGGAGGAGGTCCCCATGAAGTTATAGACGACCCCGACCCCGGCGGCTATCGTGGCGCCGCCGAGTACCATGCCGAGCACGCCGGCCTTGCTGGCGAAAAGACCGCCGAGGCCCGCGGAGGACCCTGCCGCCGAGCCGGCGGCCGATCCCAGCGAGGAGGCGGCTCCGGAACCGGAACCCCCTCCGAAGAACCTGGCGAGCGCGCCAAGCAGTCCTTCTTTCTTCTTGTCCCCGTTATTGGTGCTCATAAATCCTCCGGAATTCCTGTCCTGCTATGGTCACCCCTTGGTGGTGTTACCGCTGTCTACACCCATCGCGCCCTGCATCAAAGCGCCGAACATAGGCCCCAGGACCTGCGAGATGAGCATCTGCATTATCATCTGTTTATACATCTCGTCGTTCTTCTCGGCCAGCGTGGGCTCCGGAACTTCCGGCGGCTTGAACTTCTTGTTGTTTATGGCGGGATCGTTCTTCTTGAGGTCGGAATCGACCTTGCCGAGTTCCAGGCCGGCCACCGCCGAATCGTGTTCGAGCTCTTCGTCGAGATGCGTCTTGGAAGCCGCCGTAGCGCCGTGGAAAGCGCCGGACGCTCCGCCGCGGGAATCGTCGACCTTCATGCCGGCCGAAGCGGCGCTTTTCTTTTCCGCGGCGGCCAGCGAGGCCATCAGCCCGGCGGCCTTCTTATCGGAAAGGGCGGACTTCTTCACTTCCGGCAGTTTGGAAGGAGCGATGTCGGCCTTGGCGTTGCTCCCGCCGAAGAACTTGTTATGAACGCCTCCGGCGGTCATGGAATTACCGTTGCCGCCGGAAAGAGAACCGGGAGCGCTCATCTTGGGTCTGGGGGTCCGCCCCGGCAGCGCGGAAGGAGCGGAAATATCCGCGGAAGCGGAGGCGGACGCGCCGGCGCCGTCTGAGACGCCGGCCTCGGCCGTCTCGCCGCCGGAAAGCTCGCCCATGCCGGAACTGAAGAGCGAAGACTCCGCCAGGTCGCCCGCGGTGGCCGGATTATCCGTCATGGCCCCGCTGAGAGCGTAGCCGGGAGCGGAAGCTTCGGAAGGGATATCCAGGGCGTTGAGGTCGACTGACCTGGACTTGAAAGGATTGCCGGTGGGAACGGAGGTATCGAAGGGGGATTTCTGCATGAGCGGCATCATCATCCAGAAGAATATCACGATGACCGCTACCACGCCCCCCACGGCGTACTGGGCCGTCTTGGATTTTTTCCCGGAATTTATTTTCATCATAAGGCCCCGCTTTCCCCGGACAATCAAAACAACATAAACTTTCCCTTGACACACCTTCCGCGATGTTCAGGGCAAAGTCCTATTTCCTTTATGTTATAGCAGGCGAACGTTGACTTGTCAAGGGGTCGCAAGGCCGGATTTAATAAGGGCATTTCCCCTGAAAACCGCCGCTGGACT
This sequence comes from uncultured Elusimicrobiaceae bacterium, assembly GCA_964415175.1. GTDB lineage: Bacteria > Elusimicrobiota > Elusimicrobia > Elusimicrobiales > UBA9959 > UBA2231. Next base: position 5,864 of record CAYPYG010000005.1, on the reverse strand, counting down.
GGGAATAGACGGTGCAGGTCTCCGAATAGGGGTTCCCGTCCTGGCCGGTCCCCGTGAACGTGACATTCCAGTAATAATCGCCTTCTTTAAGATCCCCGGGACAGCTCTTCTCGCATTTGACCGCTGTGGATGTGAACTGACGGTCCCCTTCAAGAACGCCGTTATTGAGTATGTACGTTTTCATATCGTCCGGCATCTCCGGCGCTCCCGGATCCCCGCCGCCTTCGCCGCTTGGAGCCGGCAAATTACCGGACGTAGACGGGATATTGTTAAGCAGGGAGTTGGCGACCAGGTCATTGGGATTTTTCTTGGCGGCTTCCTTGAGCTTATCGGCCATGCTCTCGGAAGTCGGCACCGGCTTGGGTTTCCCCACGTCCGGCACGGCCATCGATTTGGGGTCGTCGATCTTCAGGCTGCTGACCTCGCCCGATTCGATCTCGTCCAGGCTGGCCGCGGCCTTGTTGTACGAGGCAAGCTGACCGCCGGTCCCGGTCCCCGAATGCTTCAGTCCGAAACTCTGGTCCCATTTGCCCTTGGCGGCGAGGGCCGAACCTGTATTGAGCGCGCCCGAAAGATGGCCCCGCGCAGCCACCAGCGCCTCCATGGTCTTCCCGGTCTTGGCGGCGGCCGGTCCGGCCCCGGAACCTCCGCCCGACAATTTGAGGGCCGGGCCCGAGTCCGCGCGCTGGAAAGAAGAGAAAGACTTGCTGCCTCCGCCCGAACCCGCCTTAGGCCCGGACATGGAGGAGGCCATCCTCGGGACGGCGGACCGCGACGGGGAGCCCCCCCGCGAAGGCCCGCCGGAACGGACGACGGGGGCGTCGGCCGGGGCCGCCGCGGCCTCCGCGTCGGAAGACGCCGCCCCGAATTTATCCTCCCGGGCGAGTTTGCGCTCGGCGGAGGCGGCCTCGGCCACGGTCTCGCTGTCCACGAAACCGAAGTACTTGAGGATAGGGAGACTGGCGCGGCCGGTCATTCCGGAGCCGAAACTGCGGAACTTGACGTCCTGCATATCTTCCAGGCTCTGAAAAATAAGGAAGACGAAGACGCCGCCGCCCGTTATCAGGAAGGCCAGCACCATCACTATCAGGGACCTTTTGCCCCTGTCGGCCGAGTCAGCCATAGAATATCCCCAAACAATACCCGCCTCCCGCAACAACCGACAGGTGCGCGGAAAGCTTTATAAAAAGTCTAGCAGAGAAACCCCGTTTTTTCAAGGGAGCGCCTCAGCCGATAGTCGCGTGCTTTTTAGCTATTTCTTCCGCCAGGGCGTCGACCTTTTTAAGGTCGTCCTCCAGCGGCAGCCCTTTGACCAGCACCGGCGGCAGAACCTCGGCCTTGAACGGGCCGAGAGCCGCGGCCAGCGACTCCACCAGTCTGCCCCCCCAGCCGAAAGAGCCGAGCACCCCTATCCATCTGGCCTTGGGCCTGAGAGCGTTGACGAGGTACGCCGCGTATATGGCTTTGGGATGCGCGCCGGCCAGCACCATAGGGGTGCCTACCACTATGGTGGCCGCGTCGACCAGCGACATGGCGAGCCGACCGGTGTCCGCATCCTCCAGGTTGAGCTTCTCCACGTGCACGCCCAGCTCCTGCAGGCGGCTGTAGAGCCGGTTGACCAGGACCAGGGTGCTGCCGTGCATGGAGACATAGGCCAGCACGACCTTGTTCCTGGGCGCCGAAACGGCCCAGTCCGTGTAATACTCCTTGACCTTGCCGGGCATCTGCCCTTTGTGAACGGGACCGTGGCTGGGGCAGATATAGCCGGCGGGCAGCCCGGAGATCTTCTCAAGGTCCGCCTTCACCTGCTGCCGGAAAGGCATCATGATCTCGGCGTAATAACGCTTCATCGGCTCGTACACGTCCTCGGGATCGGAGAAGGGATTGGGGGTGGCCAGGTGCGAGCCGAAGAAGTCGCAGGTAAAGAGCACGCCGTCCGACTCCAGCCAGGTGCACATGGTCTCGGGCCAATGCACCCAGGGCGTATAGATGAACTTGAGCTTCCTGCCGCCGCCCAGGTCCAGTTCCTCCCCGTCCTTGACCTCGATGAACTTCTCCGCCGGAACATGGAGATGCGTCATCAGCAGTTCTTTGCATTTGGGGTTGGTGACCACCATGGCCGACGGGTACTTTTTGAGCAGTTCGGTTATGCCGCCGCTGTGGTCCTGCTCGGCGTGCTGGGCTATGATATAGTCTATTTTCTTTTCCTCTTTGAGATAGTCCAGCAGCACGCCTATCTTCTCCGGGTCGGCCGCGTCTATGACGGCGGTCTTTTCCGCGCCGCGCACCAGGTAGGAATTGTAGCTGGTGCCCTGCGGCAGCGGGATGAGGGAGTCGAAGAACCGGCGGTTGAAATGATTGACGCACATGTATTCCACGTTGTCGGTGAGCTTAAAGGGCTTCATAGTTCTCTCCTTGTCATCCGCCCGAGACCGGCGGGAAAATGTGAAGTATGTCCCCTTCCGGTAATTCTTCCCTATATTTTACCATTTGCCCCGACGCCTCAGACCGGGCGGTCGGGCGGCGCTATCTGCCGGGCGCAGCGCGGGAATTCCCTCTCCGCGAGCATTTCAGCCCCCCGCCCGCCCGGAAAGTTCGGCCAGTATGTCCCGCGCCAGGGCCGGCAGTCCAGGGTCGCGCGCGCCCATCACGATGACGATGTCGCCCGGGCGGGCGGCCGCGACGACTTCCGCCGCGATACGCCCTCGGTCCGGCAGATGGCGGGCTTTCAGGCCGGCGGCCGCCGCGTCGGCGGCCAGGTCGGCCGACGAAATATCCCTGGCGACCGTCCCCCCGGCGTAGTATATGTCCGGGAAAAAGACCTCGTCGCCCGGCGACAGCGAGGCGGAAAGAACTCCGGGGAGTTCGCGGCGCATCAGGCGCGCCGGGGTGAAACCGTGGGGCTGGAACAGGGCCAGGACGCGCCCCCCCTTCCTCAGCCGGAGCGCCGAGAGGACGGCGGCGATCTTGGCGGGATTATGGGCGAAATCGTCTATCACGGTCACGCCGCCGGCGCGGCCCAGGACATTGAAACGGCGCGCCACGCCTTTGAACCGGGCCAGCGCCGAGGCGCAGGTCTTCAGGTCCACTCCCAGCCTTGAGCAGGCGGCGGCCGCGGCCACGGCATTGTCGATACTGTAGTCGCCGGGCGCCGGCACGGAGAATTCCACGCCGCCCAGCCGGAAGCGGGACTCGAAGAGGCCCGGCCGCGGGTCCGAAAAGACGGGTTCAGCGGCCGATCTGCCGAAGAAGCCGGCCGCCGGACTTATAACCGAGGCCTCGGGGTCGTCGGCGCAGGCCAGGAACCGGCCGCAGTTGGCGGCGAAGGCGGAGAATATCCCGCGCAGTTCCTCCACTTCCTTGTGATCGCGTGTTATATTGAGCAGGACGCCGAGCGCCGGCCTGTAACGCGCGACGGTGCCGTCGGATTCGTCGGCCTCTATGACCAGCAGGTCCGAGGGACCGGCGAAAGCGTTGCCGAGCAGACCGCGCTCCTTCAGCGAAAGAAGCGCGCCGCCGGTTATTATCGAGGGCTTGAGGCCGGCGAAGTCCAGTATTTCGAAGATCATCGCCGCGACCGTGGATTTGCCGCTGGTGCCGGCCACCGCGACCGCGCGCGAGGAATTGACATGCTCCGCCAGCAGCTCGGAGCGGTGGAGGACCGGCACGCCCAGCTCCGCCGCCCGGGCCAGGTCCGGGTTCGAGTTCTCGACGGCGGTGGAAGCCACCACCTTCGCCGCGCCCTTCACGCCGGAGCCGTCCTGCGGGAATATCCTTATGCCCAGTTTCTCCAGGGCCGCCCGGGTCTCAGGGTTGCGCCCGGCGTCGAAGTCCCTGTCGGAACCGGTCGCCGGAAGGCCGGCCATGGCCCGCGTCTGCGCTAGCGCGCTCATGCCGAAGCCGCCTATCCCGGCGAAATGGAAAACGCCTTTCTTCATGGCAGTCAATTAAACACAATAACCCGTCCGCGGGCAAGCGGTTCAGGGGACGTTGTTTAGTTCTTTAGTTTTCGCTGTTCCGGTAACCGGAAAACGAGCCGTCTGAAGTACGAAAACTAAAGAACTAAACAACGTCCCCCTCTTTTTGTAATATATATCCTTAACTGTAAGGGGCTACTGGGGACGGAGGACGCCATGCAGTGCAAGAAGGACAAAAATTCGGCAGCCTGTTCCTGCACTTACGACCCCTGCCCGCGCAAAGGGCTCTGTTGCGAATGCGTGGCGTATCACCGCGCCGCGGGCGAATTGCCGGGCTGCTTCTTCACCGCCGCCGGCGAAAGGACCTATGACCGCTCCATAGCGGCTTTCATACGGGACAAAAAGGGCTGACCAGGAGGGAAAAATGAAAGAGATCATCGTCACCGACAAGGCGCCGGCCGCCATAGGACCGTATTCCCAGGCCGTGGAAGCCGGGAACCTCATATTCATATCCGGCCAGTTGCCGGTGGACGCCGGCACCGGCCAGATGGTCCCTCCGGACGTGAAGGCCCAGACCGAGGCGGCGCTCAAGAACATCCTGGGCATCATGGCCGCCAAGGGCCTGCCGTTGGACAATGTCGTCAAGACCACGGTATACATGACCGACCTCGGCCAGTTCCAGGCCATGAACGAAGTGTACGCCAGGTTCTTCCAGAAGCAGCCTCCGGCCCGGGCCACCGTCGAGGTCAAGGCGCTGCCCAAGGGCGCGCTGGTCGAGATAGAGGCGATAGCCGAGAAATAAAGAAGGGAAAGGACGCCGGGCCAAAAATGCACAAGATACTCAAACGCAAACATGTCGGCATACTCCTGCCCATCTTCTCGATGCGCTCAGAGCGCGACTGGGGGATAGGCGACATCACCTCGATGCACGGCTGGCTGGAAGTGCTCAAGGCCGCCGAGCTGGACATACTCCAGATACTCCCGATAAACGAGATGCCCCCCGGCGTCAACTGCCCCTACACGGCCCTGAGCGCCTTCGCCATAGACCCGGTCTACATCGATCCCGAGGCCGTGCCGGAGCTCAAGGAGGCCCCCGAGGCGCTGGAATTCCTGGCCTCGAAGGATTTCAAGGACCGCCTGCACCATGTCCGGTCCGCGAAGGCCATCCTCTACGACGATATACGCGGGCTCAAGCACGAGGCGCTCTGGAAGATCTACGCCGCCTTCGACCGCAACCACATAAAGAAAGGCACGAAAGAGGGCCGCGACTTCGCCGGCTTCTGCGAGAGGAACACCTACTGGCTGGAGGACTACGCCCTGTTCAGGCGGCTCAAGGACGTCAACCGCTGGATCTCGTGGACGCACTGGGACCAGGCCCTGTCCGAGCGGCTGCCCGGGGCGCTGGAAAAAGCGCGCGCGGAGAACGCGCTCGAGATAAATTACTTCAAGTACCTGCAGTGGCTCATCCGCCGCCAGTGGGCGCCCATGCGCTGGCGCGCCGGCGAGCTGGGCATAAAACTTTTCGGCGACCTGCCCTTCATGGTCAACCAGGAGGCGGCCGACGTCTGGTCGCGCCAGGACGAGTTCGACATAACCAACTCCATAGGCGCGCCGCCCGACGCCTTCACTCCCGAAGGCCAGAAATGGGGCCTGCCCGCCTACCGCTGGGAGGAGACCGAGAAGAACAACTTCGAGTGGTGGCGCCTCAAGCTCAGAAGTTCCGAGGACCTCTACGACATCTACCGCATAGACCACATGGTCGGCTTCTTCCGCACCTGGATAGTCCCCGAGGACAAGAAACTCAAGCCTCATTTCGACGTGGAGGGAGAGGAGAACCAGGAGGACCGCGGCCGCCGCTTCCTCAAAGCGCTGGTCGCCGCGTCCCCGATGCTGCCCATAGGCGAGGACCTCGGCCTCATCCCCCCCTTCGTGCGCAAGGTGCTCGCC
>CAYPYG010000004.1:61854-128100 GCA_964415175.1 uncultured Elusimicrobiaceae bacterium | reverse complement strand
CCTCTGTAACAGTGAGTATAATAAAACCTGGTTATACAAGCTTTTTCCCCGAGCGCAGCGAGGGGACCGGCACTGCTCAGAGTGGGCAGTAAATCGTGCCCCCTGGAGGATCTGGCCACGACTCCTCGGCGCGCCGTCGCGCGCCTCGGGTCGCGGCCCCGGCTCCGCGCTGCGGCGTGCTCGCCTCGCGCGTCCGCCTTTCAAATCCTCCCGCGGACCAAACTATTGGTCCGCTCAGGAGGCACTAAATCGTGCCCCCTGGAGGATTTGAACCTCCAACCCTCTGCTCCGAAGGCAGATGCTCTATCCAATTGAGCTAAGGGGGCTCCGGTTGCCTGAATTCTCTCTATATTATAGAATTTATTTTTCGGGGTCACTAACCCCGGTCAGAAAATCGGACTTTCAAGGAGTTTCACCATGGGCGGACATTCCCACTGGGCGGGCATAAAGCACAAGAAGGCCATCACCGACGCCAAAAAAGGCAAGGTCTTCACCAAGATCATCAAGGAAATAACCATCGCCGCGCGGTTGAGCGGCGGAGACCCCGCCCACAACCCCCGCCTGCGCAAGGCGATGGACGACGCCAAGGCGGCCAATATGCCGCTCGACAACGTCAAGCGCGCCGTCATGAAGGGCACGGGCCAGCTGCCCGGCGCGATGTACGAGGACGTCATGTACGAGGGCTACGGCCCGGCCCAGATCGCCCTCATGATAGAGGCCACCACGGACAACAAGAACCGGGCCTTCAGCGAGATCCGCAAGATCGTCGAGGATTACGGCGGCAACCTGGGCGGCAGCGTCGCCTGGATGTTCGACAATAAGGGCTTCATCACCGTCCCCAAGGCCGGCCTGGAAGAGGACGCGCTGATGGAGGCGGCCATAGAGGCCGGCGCCGACGACGTAAAGAACGCCGAGGGCGACAATTACGAGATACTGACCGCCCCGCAGGACCTCGACAAGGTCAAGACCGCCCTGACGGCCAAGGGCATGACCATCGCCTCCGCGGAGATCACGCTGATCCCCAAGAACGAGGTGGACGTCCCCGAGGAGAAGGCCAAGCAGGTCGTGGACCTCATGAACGCCCTCGAGGATCACGAGGACGTCAAGAAGGTCTACTCCAACTTCAATATCCCCGACGAGATACTAGCCAAGCTGGACCAGTAAGTGAAGATCTTAGGCATCGACCCGGGGCTGGACCGCACGGGCTGGGCGCTGCTCGAACAGAGCGGGACCGGCCCGGGCCGCCTGCTCCGGGCCGGCCTTTTCCATACGGGGGCCGACGAGCCGCTGCACGCCCGCCTGTCCGGCCTTTACGATTCCTTCACCGAACTCCTGGCCGAGGAGCGCCCCGACGAGTGCGCCATCGAGGAAGTGTTCTTCACCAAGCGGGCGAAGACCCAGTCCGAGACCGTGCACGCGCGCGGCGTGATACTGCTCGCCTGCGCCCGCGCCGGGGTGCCCCCCCGCGGCTACAATCCGCGCTCCATAAAGCAGAATCTGACCGGCAGCGGCTCGGCGGCCAAGCCGCAGATGCAGCGCATGGTGCAGCTCATCCTCAAGCTCGACAGGCCGCTGGAACCCGACGACGTCTCGGACGCCGCGGCCATCGCCCTTTACCACGCCCGCCGCGCCCCGTTCGAGCGGCTCGCGGCGGCCGGGAGGCGCAAGTGATAGCCAGCCTCAGGGGCGCCGTACAGTCCGTGGGCGAAACGAGCGCCGTCGTGGAAGCCGGCGGCGTCGGTTACGAAGTTTTCCTCTGCGGGCCCGACCTCGCCTCTCTTTCCGAGGGGCAGGAACTTTTTCTGCTGGTCTCGGAATCGGCGTCGATGTACGGAGGCCCGGTGCTCTACGGCTTTCTTTCCGCCGAGCGCAAGGAGCTCTTCGAACTCTTCCGCGAGGCCGTGCCCAATACCGGCGCCAAGAAGGCGCTGGAGTACCTGGGCAAGGCCGTGCGCTCGCTCCCGGAGTTCCGCGCCGCGGCGGCGGCCAAGGACATAAAGCTCCTTACCGGCATGTTCGGTTTCACGGCCAAGACGGCGGAGAAGATAGTCGACGCGCTCAAGCACAAGCTCCCCGCCGCCCCCGCCGGCGAGGCCAAAGGCGGCGACGGCGAGACCTACGCCCGTGCCGCCGGCGCGCTGGCCGGGCTGGGCTTCAGATCGTCCGAGGTCCGTTCCGCGCTGGATGAAGTCCGCAAAGAAGGCGGAGCCGGCTCGGCCGAGGAGATGGTGCGCAAGGCCTTAAGGAAGCTTTCGGGCGGATTATGATCAAGAAAGAGACCGTGTTCTCGGCCAAGCCCGACCGCGAGGAACTGCGCAGCGACGCGGCCCTGCGCCCCGTCACGCTCGGGGAGTTCGTCGGCCAGGACAAGATCAAGGAGAACCTCTCGGTCTTCATCGAGGCCGCCCGCAAGCGCAAGGAATCCCTCGATCACTGCCTTTTCTATTCCCCCCCGGGCCTGGGCAAGACGACCCTGGCGCATATCCTCGCCCGCGAGATGGGCGTCAACATAAAGGTGACCTCCGGCCCCGTGCTCTCCAGGCCCGGCGACCTGGCCGCCATGCTCACCACGGAGCTCGCCGACGGGGATATCCTTTTCATAGACGAGATACACCGCCTCAACGCCGCGGTCGAAGAGGCCCTTTACCCGGTCATGGAGGACTACCTCTTCTTCATAAACACCGGCAAAGGGCCGGGCGCCACGACGCTCAAGATCACCACCCCCCGCGTGACGCTGGTCGGCGCCACCACCCGCAGCGGCCTCCTGACGGGCCCGCTGCGCGACCGCTTCGGCATAGTCTTCAACCTGGGCTTCTACGGCCCGGCGGAACTGCGGCAGATAGTAGCCCGCTCGGCCGGCATACTCGGCGTGAAGACCACGCCGGAGGGCATAGCCGAGATAGCCTCCCGCTCGCGGGGCACGCCGCGCATAGCCAACCGCCTGCTGCGCCGCGCGCGCGACTACGCCCAGGTCAAAGGCAGCGGCGTCATAGATCCCTCCATCACCGCGAAAGCGATGGAGGCGATGGAGATAGACGCGCAGGGGCTCGACGCCCTGGACCGCCGCCTGCTCTCCGTCATCGCTGACAATTTTTCCGGAGGCCCGGTCGGGATAGACAATCTCGCCGTGGCCCTGTCGGAAGAGGCCGATACGCTCACCGACGTCATCGAACCGTTCCTGATACAGGCGGGGTTCCTGCAGCGCACGGCCCGCGGCCGGGTCCTGACGCAGAACGCCTACAGGCATCTCGGCCTCAATCCTCCGTCGGATAAACTCTTCTAGGACGATGCGACCAAAGACCCTGGCACCAGCGCTGGCGGCCGCCCTCCTGCTTTGCGGGGCGGCGGAAGCGGCCGAGATACGCGTAGGCATACGCCTGGGCGCCCCCAGTTTCCGCCTGCGCACCGACGGGCAGGTCTTCGTCAGGGACCTGGCCTCCGGCCGCCGCTACCTGCTGGTCGAGAAGTCCCCCTACGAGATAACCCCCGCCGGCGGCCTGGTCCGCGTGGCCGGCGAGACGCTGGGCCCGGAGATCAGCCTGGAGCCGAAGGAAGGCGACCTGGGCGTGAAGATAAACGGCGTTTTCTACCGCGGCAGGCTCGCGGTCAAAGCCGCGCCCGGCGGATCGCTCAATGTCGTGGAGCACCTCGATATCGAGGATTACCTCGAAGGCGTGCTGCCGGTCGAGATGAGTCCCGGCTCGCCGCTGGAGGCGCTCAAGGCCCAGGCCGTGGCTTCGCGCAGTTACGCGCTGAAAAGGCTTTCTCCCTCCAGGGATTACGACGTCACCGCCGACGTCAACAGCCAGGTCTATAACGGCCGCAACAATGTCAACGGCCGGATAAGAACGGCGATAGACAAAACGCGGGGGCAGGTGCTCACCTACAAAGGAAGAACTATCACCGCCTATTTTCACGCCTGCTGCGGCGGCCATACCGCCAGTTCCACGGCGGCCTGGGGCGAGAACATATACAAGCCCCTCTACGGCGTAAAGGACCCCTTCTGTGCCTCTTCCCGCCACTCCAGCTGGAAACTGTATGTGCCCGAGCGCGATCTGCTCTCCTTCATACAGAAACAGGGCTCCACGGCCCTCAGCCTCAAGAAGGTGCGCGTGGCCAAGAAAGACAGGTCCGGCCGGGCGCTGCGCGTAGCTTTCGATACCGAGAAGAAGACCCATTACGCGGAAGGCAAGGCCCTGCGCGCCGCCTTCGGCAACTCCGATTTCCGCAGCACGCTGATAACTTCGGTCTCTCCCACCTCCGGCGGCTGGCTCTTCAAGGGCCGCGGCTGGGGGCACGGGGTCGGTATGTGCCAGTCCGGCGCGGCGACGATGGCGAACAGGGGCAGGGACTATAAGCGCATACTCCGCCACTACTATCCCGGCGCGTCCATCACCGTCCTCAAATGAGCCTCGAACGATTCGCGACTCTCGCGATAGAGCCCCTTATCGCGCCCGGCCCCGCCGAGCCCAGGGATTCCTCCCGGCTCCTGCGTCTTGACCGGGGTTCGGGGTCGATAGGTCATTCCTCGTTCCGCGATCTGCCGTCTTTCCTGAAGCCCGGAGACTGCCTGGTCCTCAACCGCAGCGCCGTGCGCAAGGCCCGGCTCCCGGCGCGCAAGCGGACGGGCGGCAAGGCCGAGCTCCTCCTGGTTTCCCCGCTCGACGCGACCCTGACGCGCTGGAAGGCGCTTGGCCGCAAACTCTCCCCCGGCACGCCGCTGGAACTGCCCGACGGGTCGGGCGCGGAGATCGAGGGCCCCGCCGACGACGCCTCGCTCCTGGTGCGCTTCTCCGTCCCGCTCACCTCCGAATGGCTGGACCGCCACGGCGAAGCCCCGCTGCCCGGCTATATCGTGAAATCGCGCCGCCGCCGCGGCCTGCCCGAAGAGCGGCCGGACGACAAGAGCCTCTACCAGACCGTCTACGCCCGCGAGGAAGGTTCCATAGCGGCCCCTACCGCGGGCTTCCATTTCACGCCGGAGCTGCTGGATAAGATAGAGGCTTCCGGGGTGAATATCGCCTATGTCACGCTGCACGTCGGCTGGGGCACCTTCAGGCCCGTCCGGACGGAGAACCCGGCCGAGCATGTCATGCTGCCGGAAGCCTGCGAGGCCGCCCCGGAAGCCGCGGAGAAAGTGAACGCCTGCCTGGCCCGCGGCGGCAGGGTCATAGCGGTCGGCACCTCCTCCATGCGCACCCTGGAGACGCTCTCCGGAGCGGACGGCCGCCTGTCGCCCGGCAAGGCCGACGCCACCCTTTTCATCTACCCGGGCCACCGGTTCCGCACCGCTTCGGGGTTCATCACCAATCTCCATGTCCCGGGCTCCGCACCGCTCTACATGACCGCCGCCTTCGCCGGCGAGGAAAAGCTTTACGCGGCCTACGCCGAAGCGGTGCGCGAGAAATACCGGTTCTATTCATACGGAGACGCCATGCTGATACTATGAGGAAAGACGCTAAACGGGCAGGCTCGCCCCGGGTCGCGCGGCGAGTCACATGAGGAGGGTTTTCCCCCGAGCGAGAGAGGGTACCGCTCTGCGGACGAGCAAGAATGTTTGAGGCCTAGCGCTATGCGCGACGGCCGAGTTCTTGCGAGGCCGAACGAGCGAAGGGCGGGCCCGGAAAACCCGAACCGTGACGAGCGCGTGACCCGGGGTGGGCCTGGGACCGTCCGCTCGCTGCTGATGGAAGGGGGATGCCTGCCTCTATAGAAGGACTGAATATGGACCACTTCAAAGTACTGCATAAGGAAAAGGACTCGCACGCCAGGTGCGCGCTGCTCCATACCCGCGCCGGCGACGTCCATACCCCCGTCTTCATGCCCGTCGCCACCCAGGCCACGGTCAAGGCGGTCTCCCAGGACGACCTCGCCGCCCTTCAGACCGAATGCATGCTCTCCAATACCTATCATCTTTACCTGCGCCCCGGCCTGGAAGTCCTGAGGAAAGCCGGCGGGCTGCATAAGTTCATGAGCCACGCCGGCCCCATACTGACCGACTCCGGCGGCTTCCAGGTCTACAGCCTCAGCCGCTTGCGCAAGATAAGCGAGGAGGGCGTGAAGTTCAGCTCCCACATCGACGGCAGCCCCCACCTGTTCACCCCGGAGAAGGTCATAGACTGGCAGGCGGCCATCGGCTCCGACATCTGGACCTGCCTGGACGTCTGCGTCGAGAACCCCGCGGACTACGGCCACGCCCGCAAGGCGCTGGACCAGACCAAGCGCTGGGCGGAGCGCGCCCGCCGCCATTTCGACAAGGTGGTGAAGGACATCCCGCGGGAGAACCGCCCCCTCCTCTTCGGCATACTGCAGGGCTCGACCTACCCCGACCTGCGCGCGGAAGCGGCGCGCCACGCGGCGGAGCTGGATTTCGACGGCTTCGCCCTCGGCGGGCTCTCGGTCGGCGAGACCAAGAAACAGATGCGCGAGGCGCTGGCCGCCGTCATGGAGCCCCTCCCGAAGAACAAGCCGGTCTACTTCATGGGGCTCGGCAGCCCCGAGGACATCTGGGATTCGGTCGGCGCGGGCGTCGATATGTTCGACTGCGTCCTGCCCACGCGCTACGCCCGCCACGGCCAGGTGCTGGCCTCCGCCGGCCGCTACTACATAAAGAACGCCGCGCACCGCCTGGACGACCGGCCCCTCGATCCCGGCTGCGACTGCGAAGCCTGCCGGAAGTATTCCCGTTCCTATATCTCCCACCTCTTCAAGGCCGGCGAGATGCTTTCCCACCGGCTCATTTCCATACATAACCTGCGCTTCCTTATTAATCAGACCCACGAGATGCGCCGGGCCATAAAGGAGAACCGCTTCGCGGAAGCCCGCTCCAGGTTCATGTCCGACTACCTTTGAACCGGGGGACACAATACCTATTTCGGCGGAAATAGGTATTGTGTCCCCGAATTTGTTACAATCATATTCATATAGTTAAAGAATCAAGGAGCGATAACTGATGGAACCCAATTCCCCCGTGATGCAGTTCGTCCCTTTCATAGCCATACTCGTTATCTTCTATTTCCTCCTCATCAGGCCGCAGCAGAAGCAGATGAAGGAACGCAAGTTCATGCTCGACGGCCTCAAGGCCAACGACAGGGTCCTCACTCAGGGGGGCATGATAGGCGTCATAACGGCCGTCAAGGGCGAGGAACTGGAAGTGGAGATAGCCAGGGGCGTGAAGGTCGCGCTGGTCAAGAACGGCGTGGCGTCGGTGCTCAAATCCGCCTGAGGAACAGGGAGAGACGATGAACAAACTTCAATGGAAACTGGGCCTGATCCTGGGCCTGCTCATACTCGCGGTGTGGCTGCTCTATCCCACGATCGATTGGTACACCAAGACGCAGGACGAGCGCGCCAAGCTCGAGTCCGTGCGCCTGCGCCCCAAGCGCATCCTTAACCTCGGCCTCGACCTCCGCGGCGGCACGCACATGCTGCTCGAGCTCGACGTCGCGAAGCTCGAGAAGAAAGAGGCCCTGACCGACGCCATGGCCCGCGCCATCGAGATCATCCGCAACCGCGTCGACCAGTACGGCGTGGGCGAAGTCCCGATAGCCAGGCAGGGCGACCGCTGGATCTCGGTGGACCTGCCCGGCATCTCCAATGCCGAAGAGGCGGAGAACCTCATCGGCAAGACGGCGCTGCTGGAATTCCGTCTGACCAACGACTCCCCGGACGCGATGAAGGTCCTCGAGAAAGTGGACGCGCTCGGCGAATCCCCCATGGATAAGAGCGGCAAGCTCCTCCCCGAAATAGCCAAGGTCATGCCCAAGGGCTCCATCCTCGCCAAGGCCGCCCCCGGCGAGGACGACAGGCAGCGCTACTATGTGCTGGAAGCCACGGTCCCGCTGACCGGCGCCTACCTGGAGAACGCCCGCGTCGAGACCGACGCCCAGTTCGGCTATCCCAACATCGGTTTCACGTTCAACAAGGAGGGCGGCCGCATCTTCGAGCGCTTCACCGGCGCCAACGTCAACCGCAACCTGGCGATAGTCCTCGACGGCGTGGTGCACTCCGCCCCGGTCATCAAGACCCGCATCGGCGGCGGCACCGGAGTCATAGAGGGCAATTTCACCATGCAGGAGGCCCGCAGCCTGGCGATAGTCCTGCGCGCCGGCGCGCTGCCCGCGCCGGTGAAGATAATCGAAAAGCGCGTAGTAGGCGCCAGCCTGGGCGAGGACTCGATAAAGAAGGGCCTCGGCGCTTCGCTGACGGGCTTCCTCTTCGTCCTGGTGTTCCTCGTCATCTATTACCGCGCCGGCGGCCTGATAGCCGACACGGCGCTGCTGCTCAACTTCGTGTTCCTGGTGGCCGCGATGAGCTACTTCGGCGCCACGCTGACGCTGCCCGGCATCGCGGGCTTCATACTCTCGATAGCGATGACGATAGACGGCAACGTGCTGGTCCTCGAGCGCATGCGCGAGGAACTGGCTCTCTCCAAGCCGCTGGCGATGATAATCCCCACCGCCTACGACAAGGCCTGGAGCGCCATACTGGACGGCAACGTGACGGTCTGGATAGCGGCCGTCTTCCTGTTCCAGTTCGGCTCCGGCCCGGTCAAAGGCTTCGCGGTAACCCTGACCATAGGCCTGCTGATCGGCGTGTTCACGTCGGTCTTCGTGACCAGGTCCGTCTACGACTTCTGGCTCACCTCCAATCCCAAGGAACTCAGCATATGATGAAACTCATCGGCAAGACCAACATAGACTTCATAGGCAAACGCGGGTACTTTTTCGCGCTGTCCGGCGCGGTCATACTGGCGGGCACGATCTCCCTGGCGGTCAGGGGCGTCAACCTGGGCCTCGACTTCACCGGCGGCACGCTGCTGCAGGTGGCCTTCGAAAAGCCCGTCGGCATCGCGGAAGTGCGCGAGGCCATGTCGGCGGCCGGCGTGGACGCCGCGATACAGAGCCTCGGCGACAGGTCCTACGCCCTGCGCGTGAAAGGCAGGCAGGAGAACGTCAACGAAGTCGCGGACTTCATAATCTCCGGCCTGAAAACTCAGCTCAAGGACAACGGCTTCTCCGAGGAAAAACGCGACTATGTCGGCCCCGTAGTGGGGCGGGACCTGGCAAAGAAGGCCATGTTCGCCATCATACTCTCGCTGTTCGGCATAATCATCTACGTCGCGTTCCGGTTCTCCAACCCGATCTGGGGCGCCGGCGGCGTCCTGGCCCTGGCGCACGACCTCTTCGTCACGCTCGCCGCCCTCTCCATAACCGGCCGCGAGATAGACCTGGTCGTCATGGCCGCGCTGCTGACGATAGCCGGCTTCTCGATCAACGACACAATCGTTATCTTCGACCGCATGCGCGAGAACATCCGCAAGTTCCCGAAGATGCCTCTCGGCCAGCTTATAAACGCCAGCGTCAACGAGACGCTCTCCCGCACGGTGCTGATCAACGGCGTCGTTCTGGTAGTGGTGCTGATCCTCTTCCTCTTCGGCGGCAAGGTGATAAACGATTTCGCCTTCGCGATGCTGATAGGCAGCGTGGCCGGCACCTATTCCACCATAGCCATAGCCACCCAGATGGTTTACCAGTGGGAGGCCAAGAACAGGTAAGGACGCCGCGTGAGGAAGATCCGCAAGTTCAAGATACCCGTCTACGCGCACGAGGTGCAGCGCAAGGCCCGCAAGGAGAGGATCGACCTCTTCTCCGTCGGCCTGGCCGCGCCCGAGCACCTGCGCGAGTTCTGCGCTTCCCTGTTCCACGACTGCGAGCCGGCCACCGTCTTCGACCACGCCCGGGAGGACCTCCCCGAAATGAAGGAGAAGGCCTCCCCCGGCCGGACCGTGGGGGTCATAACCCTCGGCCCCGGCCTGGAAACGAAGGCCGCTGGCATGCAGGGCGACATGGCCCGCCTGGCGGACATCGCGGCCGGGGTTTTCCTCGAGACGGGCCTTAAAGTGGTGGCCGACCTGGCGGCGCAGGAAGCCGGCGCCGAGGGCTTCGACCTGGGCGACCCGGAACTGCGGGCCGCCCCCTGGCTCGACGCGTCCGGGGCCGACCTCCCCTCGCTGCTGGCCCCGCTGGACGCGGCCAAGATAGGCGTTTCGGCCGGAAACGGGACGCTCGCGCCCCGCCACACTCTCGTTTTCTCCATACCGTGGCTGGACCGCAAGAAGAAGGAAAAAGAGAAGAAGGCCGTGAAGCCGGGCGATAAAAAATGACTTCCGGCCCAGCAGCCGCGCCTGCCGTTCCCCTTTCAAGCCGCGTCCTTTCCCTGCTCATCTACTTCTATATGCGCCTGGTGGACGCCACCGCGCGCCTGGTCACCCCCCCGCCTCCCCCAGAATTTCCCCGGTCGGTACTCGTTCACTGGCATCATCAGCTGGCCTGCTGCATCTGTTTCCACCGCGGCCGGCGCGCGGCCGCGCTGGTGAGCCGCAGTTCGGACGGCGAGTTCATAAACGGGGCCCTGCGCCTGCTGGGCTACGAGACGGTCCGCGGGTCGAGCAGCAAGGGCGCCGCCAAGGCCCTTATACTGCTGCTGCGCAAGGCCGAGGAAGGCTTTTCCCTGGCCATGACCCCGGACGGCCCGAAAGGACCCGCGCGCAAGGCCCAGCCGGGGGCTCTTTACCTGGCCCGGAAGACCGGCCTGCCGATACTGCCCATCTCCTGCGCCACGGCCTGGCGCATAGTCTTCAATTCCTGGGACGGGTTCAATTTTCCCCTGCCTTTCAGCCGGGCCGCCATAGTTTACGGCGAGCCGCTGCGCGTCGGGCCGGGCGACGACCTGGAAGCCGCCGCCCGCGAACTGGAAAAACGCCTGGACGGGGCCTGCGCCGAAGCCGACAGGCTGCTGGGGGCCGGGAAATGACGACGCGGAGCAGCGCGGCCGGCCGCGCGCTTTATCTCCTGTACAACCTCCTCTCGCCGCTGCTGGCGCTGGCCTTCCTGGCCGGCTTCGCCCTGTCGCCCCGGCGGCGCCTGCTGGGCAATCTCTTCAGGGAACTCGCCGAACGGCTCACCCCTTCGCTGGGAAAGCTGCCCGGCAGGCCGGTCTGGATACACGCCGCCTCCGTCGGCGAGGTGCGCTCCCTGCCCAAACTGGCCGCCGCGCTCAGGGAGCGGATGCCGGACGCCCCGCTGCTCATCACCTGCTCCACCTGGGCCGGGCGCAAAGAGGCGCTCAAGCTCACCCCTCACGCCAGGCTGCTGCCGCTGGATTTCTACCCGCTGATGCGGGCGTTCTGCCGCTCCGCCAACCCCTCCCTGCTCCTGATAGCCGAGACCGAGATCTGGCCGGGCCTGGTCCTCTGCGCGCGGCAGAGGGAAGCGAAGATCTTTTTCATGAACGCCAGGATGTCGGCCCGCAGCTTCGGCTCCTACCGCCTCCTCCGCCCCATACTCTCGTGGACGCTCTCCATGGCCGACGGCGTGCTGGCCCAGACGGCCGAGGACGCCGCCCGCTACGCATACTTCATGCCGTCCGGACGCAACCCGCTGGTCACCGGCAACATAAAGTATGATCTTGTGGAACCCGACGCCTCCAAAGAGGCGGAGATAAAGGAAGGACTGCGGCGGGCCGGCTTCGCCGGCAAGCCCGTCTTCTGCGCCGCCAGCACCCACCCGCTCGACGAAGAAGCCGTCCTGAAGGCCTTCGTCGAGGCCAGGGAGTCGCGCCACGAGCTCAGGCTCCTGCTGGCGCCACGCCACCCCGAGAGGGCGGCCGACGCGCTCAAAGCGGCGGCCGGGGCGGGCTTAAAATGCCTGCGCTGGCAGGACAGGGACGCCTGGAGCGGCGAGGGCGACTGCCTCCTCATGGACGAGCTGGGCTGGCTGGCCGGCTTCTATCCTTTCTGCGAGGCGGTCTTCGTCGGCGGTACCATAGCCCCGGTCGGGGGCCACAACCTGCTCGAGCCCGCGGCGGCCTCGAAGCCGGTGTTCTTCGGCAGGAACTACGCCAACGCGCTGGTCGCCGGCAGGGCACTGCTCTCCTCCGGCGGCGGCTTCCTGGCCGCCGACGGCGACGAGCTGGCGGCCCGCCTCAAGGTACTGCTCCATTCCCCCACCTTCTCGGCCACCGCCGGGAAAAAAGCCCTGGAGGCCTTGCGAAGCCTCCAGGGCGCCACCGAAAAGACGCTGAAAGCTATCACCTGATCACGGGGGGAAGCAGTTCCCTCCTGTCACCACGCCGTTGGTGACTATAATGGTGCAGGCCCCATCCCCAGCGGCATTCCTAACAGAGGCGGTCTTGGATATGCCGCCGCCGAGCCCCAGATTGGTGCGCGCGTCCGCCTGAGTACTCGCTCCCGTGCCGCCGTAAAGGACCGCGACCGCATCCCCCTGCCAGACCGAACTGGTGGACATGGTCTTATTGGTCAGGGTCTGCGAGTCGGTGGTGCCGACGATAGTACCGGCAGGCGCCGTCTTGCCCGAACTCTGGAGGGCCGTTCCTCCGGCGTTCGCCCTCACCAGCTCGTTGCCGGAGAAAGAGGCTGCTCCCGTACCGCCGCGGCCTATCGCCAGCTGGCCCGTCCAGCCGGCCGTGATACTGGCGGCCCTGAGAAGTGACGTCGCGGGCGTTCCCCCGAGCGTAAGGGTCACGTTGGTATCGTCGGCCTTGGTGAGGGCCGCCCCGGTCACATCGGTCCCGGCGATGGAATTCCCGCCCGACAGGACGCCCGAAGCGTTGTTCTTAACGAAACCGGCCGAAGAGAAGGCCGAGACGGTGAGGGCGTTGCCGGCGGCCAGGGTCACTCCGCCGGCGGCGCCGATGGTCAGGCGCGTAGTGTCGTTGGTCTTGAAGACGAGGTCCTCCGAGTCTATGCTGCCCAGCCAGTCCGCGCCGCTCAGGTAGTTCCCGGTGCGCTTCCAGACGGAACCGGACGTGGAGTCGAGCTTGTCGTCCACGTAGAACTTGGTCGCGGCGTCCTGGTTGGAGACCGGGTCCAGCATATTGCGGACGCGGCCGGCGCTGTTCATGTTGAGTATGCCGGCCCGCATCAATATGCCCGAGCTGGTGTCCACGCTGTAGTTCGCCGCCCCGGTCAACCTGAAGGTGCCGCTGGAAGCCGTGGTGACGGCGCCGGTAAAATCGGCCGGCGCGGCGACGGTGAAGCGGGTCCCGTTATCGTTCAGGATGGAACTGGCCGCTATGGTGTCCGCCGCGGACCACCTGGTGACCGCGTTGGCCGAACCCGTCATGGCCGAGGGCGCCCCCGTATTATTGCCTTTCAGCACGCCGGTAAGGGAGACGCTGGCGGCCAGCGCCGAAGCTCCCTTATAGATGATGCCGCCCTGGTCGGCGCCGGAAAGGTCCGCGTTGGACCCGCCGCGCGTCAGGGCGGTATACTGCTCGGCCTGTATCGTGTTGGCGTCCGACCAGTAGGCGTTGTAATTGGCGGTGCCGGTCAGAGCGGTCATGGCGCCGGTCCCGTTGCCCTTGACCACGCCGGTCAGCGTCGTCGCGCCCGTGCCGCCGGAAGGGACGGTCAGCGGGGTGCGCAGGTTCAGCGCGCCGGCCGCGGTGAAGGTGGATTTCTGGGCGCCGGCGCCGAACTGGGCGTCCCCGTTGACGTCGAACTTCGTCTGCGGGGAAACGGTGCCCACCCCGGTCCTCCCGGAGGCGGCGGTGGAGAGATGCACGTCCCCGGATATTATGGCCGCGGCCAGTTCCACCGGGACGGCCGACCTCTGGACTATGCCCCGGTCCACCACGAGGTTGCCGGCCACGAGCAGGTCGTCGTAGCCGTTGGTGTCGTAACTGCCCACGAACGGCGCGCCGATCACCATATCGCCGCCGCGCAGATGCAGTTTGGAGGTCGGGGAGGCGTGTCCCACGGCCACGCGCCCGGAGATATCGACGAAAATGCCGTCGGCAGCCCCGGACTTGATTATGACGCTGCCGCTGCCGCCGAGACCGGCCTGGACCAGCGCGTCGGAGAGGCTGGAGATGGAAGTGGCCGCCGTGGCGCTGTTGGTGGAGGCGATGATGGTGCCGTCCGGGAAGATCAGCGGGCCGGAGAGGAGGCGTATGCCGCCGTCGACGTTGAGCTGCCAGGTCGGGTCCGCGCTTATCTGCGCGCCCATGGAGACGTCGCCGCTCTGGTTCACGAAGATCGCCGGGTTCCCGCTTTCGCCCGGGGAGACCCAGACGGGGCTGTTCTGTATGCGGAACTGGGAGCTGGTTATGAGCGCCCGCGTGGTCCCGGCCACCGTGAAGGCCATGGCGCCGGCCCCGGCCGTACGGATCCCGCCCGTCTCCTGCGACCCCCGCCAGAGCCCTATCCTGGCGTCGGCGTCGGCGCCGCCCACAACGTGGAGGGCCGCTGGATGGCTCTGGTAGGCGGGGATACTGTCGCCTATCTGCAGGTATCTGTCGTTGACGCCCAAGCCGAAGTCGAAATTCAGCACTCCCACTCCGAGACGCGAGGCCACCAGCGCGTCCGTGGAAACGGTGAGGAGTTCGGAGAAGACGTTCTTCCCTTCGAAGGTCTGGTCGTCGGACAGATAGGCCGGCCTGCCGCCCTCGGCCCCGAGGACCTGGCCCGTGACCTGCAGGCTGCCGTGGATAATGGTCGACGAAAGCTCGACGGTGTTGCCGAGTCCGGTGTTCGCCTTGAGATTACCGGCCACTTCCAGCGAAGGATTGGCCCCGGTCACGCCCGAGCCGGAAAAATAGGCGGAAGAGGCTATAACGCTGTAATCCGCTCGTACCGACCCTCCGACATGCAGTTTCTGCAGCGGAGTGGCGGTGCCGATCCCCACATTGTAGGCGTTGGTCTGCTGCAGCAGCAGATGGTAGCCGTCCTCGGCGCGGACCTCGTTCGCGGCCCCGGTCCAGGTATTGCTGTAGGCGCCGATCGAAACGCGGGCGCCGCGCACCCCCTGGGTCGCGCGTATATTGCCGGACGAGTAGACGCGCTCGCTGGCCGGCGCGGTCGCTCCCGCCCCGATATTGCCGTCCGAGGTGATCCAGAGCCTGTCGGCGTCGTTGGTGCGCGCGACTATCGTGTTCGCCGGCGAGCCTATCACGAGGGAGTTGTCGTCTATGCCGCGCAACCGCCCGCCTTCCACCACGAGATTCTCCTTGACGTTGACTTCGCCGTCGGCGCGGTCGTATATACCCGCGTTCGCCACGTAAAACGCTCCGTCCACGTCCAGCGCCGCGCCGGCCGACGGGGACGCTATGGCCCCCGCGCCTATGGCCAGCGTTCCGCTGGCGGAATTATCGTACAGCCTCATGCGCTCCACGTTGGCGGTGAGAAAGCGCAGATTCCCGTCGCCGTCGGCGCCGGCGGACAGCGCGGAATCGTTATTCGAAGTCACTCCGCCGACGGCTTCTCCCACGCCGGCCTCGGTCATGCAGGAAAGTGTTTCGATGCCCCCGCTCTGGAAACAAAGCTGGCTGGCCGGGCCGCTTATCATGACGCGCCCGTTCACCGTCAGTTTGTCCGTGGCGGCATCGGTGCCTATGGCGACATTGCCCGAGCTGGTGGCCAGATAGACGCTGTAGGCCGCCGTCGCGGAACTGAAAGCGACGCTGGCCCCGTCCTCGAGTTTCTTCGCGACGTAGGAATAGAGGACGCTGTTTATCTTCTCGCGGGGAGAAAGGGGCTCGCTCTCCACCTCCACTTCCAGGTACTTGGGCGAGCCGGAGGCGAAAACGCCGACCGGAGGTTCGAGGAGGGCCGTGAACATGCCCTGCACGGCCGGTACGGTTATCTCCGCGGGGTTCTGCCAGAGCAGATTGCCGCCGGTCGGGGCGTCGTAGATGCGGAAATAAAGGTGCACGGTGCCCGTGACCGGTGAATTATCCCTTTCCAGCCGGCCCTGGTAGTTTATGGTGCCGGGAACGGCCCCCGGCGAGATCTCGCCCGGTAAGGAGTGTGCCGCGCTCCCGAGAAATATGGCCAGAACCGCCGCCGCTGCTTTTTTCATAATAAGACCCCTGTCTCCAGCTTTCATCTGACGATGACCAGTTTTCCTGTCTTTGCGCTGCCGCCGCCTTCCAGGTGGTAGATATAGAGCCCGCTCACTACGGTCCGCCCGTCCTCGTTCTTAAGGTCCCAGGGCATGTTGTCCAGATTGCCGGTCTTCTGCAGCGTGCGCACGAGCTCCCCGGAAAGCGTGTATATCCTTATCGTGCCCGTGATCGTAAGGCGGGTGAAATTGACGGCCGTGCACCCCTTTTTGCGGCTGCAGGGATTGGGGAAGGCGTGGGCGGTGCTCATAGTGAGCTGCGGCGGCCTGGAGGCGTTGATCACGCCCCAGGCCACGGCGTACCTGGAACTGGAAGAGCCGGAGAGACCTACCGACGAGAGGGTGCCGAGCAGCGAATAGCCGGCGCCGGTCTTTATTTCGGAATTCGCCAGCCCGACTATCTCGGTCATCATCGTCCTGTACGACTCGCCCGTCATGAGGGAGAACGCGGAATGGTAGAACAGGAACAGGGCGGCGAGCCCGGTGACCGACCCGGCCGACAGGCGTTTCATCTCCGCGCCTCCCCCGCCTTCGGGGCCAGGAGCCTGCCGAACAGCAGCAGTCCGGCCGGGGTTACGCAGGCTATCAGCGCGTAAATGAGCCAGAGCGAAGCGGGGTCCTGCGTTCCGGAGACGGGGATGTACTTGTTCAGCATCGCGCCGGAATAGAGTCCCGTGGTGAACTTGGCCATGAACCAGGGGAGGCCGGCGAGGCCCATATAGGCCCCGACCTGGCCCTTGGGCGCTATATCCGCCACGTATTCCAGGAAACGGGAGGACCAGACGGCCTCGCCGAGAGAGAAGAGGGCGACGTAGAGCAGCAGGACGTTCACGTCCGGCGGCGAGACCAGCAGGAAGGTGGTGAGGGCCGAGATGGTCGTGCCGACGATCATCATCCGCAGGACCCTGACGTTCTCCGTCATGGCGGCTATGAGCGGCACGAAGATCACGATGATCAGGGGATTGAGGCCCGCTATCCATTCGAACCGGGCGCCCACCCCCTCGGGGAAGGCGCGGAACACGTAATCCGGGAGGGTCAGGAACTGATGGGCGAAAAGGGTGCGCACCGGCAGCAGCATGAAGATGAAGAGCATGAACCGCAGGTCGGCGAAAGGCAGGGACTTGAGGGTCTCCCGCAGTCCTTTCTTCTCCCCCACCGAAGGCGTCTGCAGCCGCGCGGCCCCGGCCTCTACCTTGTCCGTGAAGAAAAGGAGGTGGTTGAGCAGGGTGACGGCGGTTATAATGGTGCAGAACCAGTATACCCCGTCGATGCCGAGCCCCAGCCCGGACACCGCCCCCAGGAAAGGGGCGCTGAACACGTCGCTGGTGCGTATGAACGGCGAGATGAGGTTCTCGGCGATTATGCCGAGGTTCATGATCGCGTAAAGGAAACTGTAGCCCAGCGTGGCGGTCCTCTCGTCGGTGTGCTCCTTGGTGCCCGCGTACATGGCCGGCTGGATCACGCCCTCCCCGGCGGCCATCACCAGCAGCGCGAACAGCGCCGCCGCCACGCGCGGCGTGCCCGCGGAGAGGTACGGCGAGGCCAGCAGGAGCAGCCGGCCGGCCAGCACGGCGGAAAGGGAGAGGGTCATCGCCCGGCGGGTGCCGAGGCGGTCGGAGACGAAACCGCCGCCGAACATGAAGAGCGTGACGAGACCCGTGAAAAAGGAGACGCTCATCCCGGTCAGTTCGTCGCTCATCCCGACCCGCGTGCCGAGGAAACGCGTCAGCAGCGTGAGTATGCCGAAATAGGCGATGCCGTCGCCGAAATTGACGGCGTTGACGAGCCAGAACCCTCGGGACGCCCCGAACAGGACGCCGAAGGATCTCTTTATACTCAGTTTTTTCTCAGCGGTTTCCAGACCTTTCCTCCCTGGCCGGACATCCCAATGATTCTATAATATTTCTTTCCCGGAACTAAATGATATAATTTTCCGTGAAAGGGTCGACGGAAGGGTCGACCGTCCCCGGAATATGCCCGCTTCGCCCGCGCCGAAAATACTCCTGCTCCGGCTCTCCTCCCTGGGGGACATCATCCTCACGGCCCCCGCCGTCCGCGCCCTGCGCGCGAGATTCCCCTCCGCCGACATAAGGATGCTGGTCAAACCGCAGTTCGCGCAGGCCGCGGGCGCCAACCCCTCTCTCTCGGGAGTCCTCGTTTTCAGGTCCCTCCGCGCTTCCGCCGCCGAGATCAACGCGCTCGGCTTCGACGTCATAGTCGATCTTCACGCCACCCCGCGCACGCGCCTGATCTGCGCTCTCTGCCGGGCCCCGCGCAAACTGCGCTACCGCAAGGATTCGCTGGCGCGCCGCCTTTTCGTCGCTTTCCGTTTCCCCAGTCCCGCCCTGCAGCGCCATACGCTGGACCGCTACATGGCCGCGCTGGAGCCCCTGGGCGTTAAGGCCGGGACCCACTCGCCGGCCCTGGGGGACTGGGGCCCGGCGGCCGGGGCGCCGGGAACGGGGAAGCCGGGCGGCCCGGCGGCCCCGCCGCGCAGGATAGTCCTGTTGCAGGGCGCCTTCCTCGGCGACTGCGTGCTCACGCTGCCGCTGCTGAAACAACTCAGGGAGCTTTTCCCCTCCTCGTCAGTCTCCGTCCTGGCCAGGCCCGAGACCGCCGGGGTTTTCGCCCAGGCTGATCCCTCCGCCGCCATCATCGAGGACAGGAAGCGCTCGTCCTCCTTCCTCGCCGAGTTCTTCCGGCTGAAGCGCGAACTCCAAAAGGGCGCCTTCGACCTCGCCGTCATCCCCCACCGCTCGCTGCGCAGCGCGCTGCTCGCCAGGCTGGCCGGGATACCGCGCCGGGTCGGCTTCTCTTCCAGCGCCGGCGCCTTCCTGCTCACCGACAGGGTCCCTTTCTCCTGGCTGCTGCACGATCTGGAACGGAACCTCACCCTCCTGCTGCCTCTCAAAGGCAGCCCGCAGCCCGCCTGGCCGGGCCTCTCGTCGCCCCCCGACCCTTTCAAAAAGTTCGGCCTGCCGGATTCCGGGCTTTTCGGCGTCAATCCGGGTTCGGCCTGGCCGACCAAGTGCTGGCCCGCCGCCCGCTACGCCGAAGTGATAAAACGGCTCCACGGGGAGCTGGGATTGCGGGCCGTGCTGGTCGGCGGGCCCAAGGAACGGGAAGTGGCGGCCGAAGTGGAGAGGCTCGCCGGCCCCGGCGCCTGTTTCAACCTCGCCGGCCTCACCGGCCTCGGCGAGCTGATGGCCGTCATAAAGCGGATGAGCCTCTTCCTCACCAACGATTCCGGCCCGATGCACATCGCCGCCGCCTACGGCGTGCCCGTCGTCGCGGTCTTCGGTCCCACCACCCGCGAGCTAGGCTTCTTCCCCTACGGCGGGAGGAACGAAGTGATCGAGGAATTCCTGGAATGCCGTCCCTGCGCGCTGCACGGCTCCCGCAGCTGCCCCCGCGGACATTTTCTCTGCATGAAACTCATAACAGCGGACAAGGTCCACGCGGCCGCCGTCAGGCTGCTGGGCCCGTCCGCCCTTACCGGAGGCCGTAAATGACCTATTTTATCGCGGGAGGGGCCCTGGCCGCGGCCGCGGCCCTCAGCGCCCGCTGGACCTGGTGGCGGGCGGCGAAGCCGGGCCTGCCCGTTCTCTGCTACCATAAGGTGGGGACGCCTCCCCCCGGCTCCCGCCTCAGGGACTTATGGGTCTCCCCGGAGGATTTCCGGCGGCAGATGCGCTACCTGAAGGAAAAGGGCTACGAGACGCTTCTCTTCTCGGAACTGCTGGCGATACGGCGCGGGAAGAGGCCTATGCCGGAAAAAGCGGCGGTCGTCACCTTCGACGACGGCTACGAGAACAACTATTCCCACGCCTGGCCGATAATGTCCGAGACCGGGACGAAGGGTAATATCTTCGTCGTTTTCGATACCATAGGGAAGGCCAATCTCTGGCACGATCCCGCTTCCGAACCCTGGGTCGGCATGGCCGATCTCGGGATGCTGAAAAAAATGCAGGAGAGCGGCGTCGTCGAGTACGGTTCGCACACCATGTCCCACCCCAGGCTCCCCCGCCTCCCCCTCGAGGACGCCGACTGGCAGATGCGGGAGTCGAAGAAACGCCTGGAGGAGGTCCTGGGCCGCGAGATCTGCGCTTTCGCCTACCCCTACGGCGCCGGCGCCTACGAGCCGGAAGTCAGGGCCCTCGCGCTCAAATACTACGAGTTCGATTTCAGTTTCACGCAGGGAAAGACCCCCTGGCCCTGGGACCGCGGGGCCGGCCCCGTCGACCGGCTCTTCATCAAGGGCTCCGACACGATGCTGGACTTCGCGCTTCAGCTCAGCCGCGGGCGTTCGCGCCTTTTTGTATAATTCAGGTAATAACATCGAGAGGGAACCATGGGAAAACCGCAGATAGGCAGCCTGGTCAGCGAACTGGCCATGACGAACACGGAACTCTGGCACGAGGAGGACAAGGCGCGCGTCGGCGACGTGCCGGCCATAGCGGCCGCCAAGAAGAACATCGACCGCCTCAACCAGAAGCGCAACGACCTCATCGAGCGCATAGACGAGAAAGTAC
This sequence comes from uncultured Elusimicrobiaceae bacterium, assembly GCA_964415175.1. Taxonomy (GTDB): domain Bacteria; phylum Elusimicrobiota; class Elusimicrobia; order Elusimicrobiales; family UBA9959; genus UBA2231. Next base: position 107,645 of record CAYPYG010000004.1, on the reverse strand, counting down.
TGGAGGCCGTCGACAATGGCTGAGACGGTGGGGAGCCTGGCGGACAAGATCAGCATAATCCAGCTCAAGATCTACCACATGCGCCGGCAGCTGGAACGCACGGACGCCTCCGAAGAGCACAAGGCCGCCTGCTCCGGCAGGCTCGGGGTAATGGAGGTCCAGCTCAGGGACCTCGAGGACGAACTCACGCAGCTGGTCTCCGACGTGGCCGCGGGCCGGGTCAAGCTCAAGATCTACCGCCAGTTCAAGATGTACAACGACCCGCGCTACAGGACCAAGGCCTGAAGCGATGAGGCCATTTTCCGCCGCCGACCCCCCGCGCTCGGTCCTCTTCATCGTCTTTAAGGGCATAGGCGACGTCATACTGACCACCCCGCTCCTGCGCGCCCTGCGGAAGAAATGGCCCGGCTGCGAGGTCCATTTCTTCACGCGCCGGGCCTCCGAAAAGATACTGCGGCACAATCCCAACGTGACCTCGGTGATACTCCGGGAAAAAGGCGCCCTCGCGCGCGTAAGGGCCTGCCGCCCCGACATAGCCGTGGATTTCATGGGTTCCTCGGTCTCGGCCTTCTACTCGCTGTTTTCCGGGGCCCGGACGCGGCTGGCCTACCGGAAACCGTACGGCCGCCTCGTCTATAACCGCATGGTCCCGCGCCCGGACAGGGGCTATACCGTCCTCGACCGCTACGCGATGCTCGAGCCCCTCGGAGTGGAGCCCGACGGGATAAGGCCGGACCTCTTCTTCCCCCCGGAAAGCGAGCGCAGGGCGCTGGACTTCCTGTCCGCGAACGGCCTTGCCGCGTCCGGTTTCGTCACGCTCGATATCACCAGCCCCAGGGCGCACCGGCAGTGGCCGGCCGGGGCGTTCGGCCGTCTGGCGGACCTGATCGACGCGCGGCTGGGCCTGCGCTGCGTCTTCCTTTCCGGGCCCGGCGAGGAAAAGTACGTGGAAGCCGCGGCCGCGGCCTGCTCGCGCCGCCACGTCCTGTGCCCCGGTTTCGACCTGCTGGACCTGGCCGCCCTTATAAGGAAAGCCGGGCTTCACGCGGGAACGACCTCTTCGCCCATGCACATCGCCGTAAGCCAGGACACTCCCACCTTCACCATATACGGCCCGCGCAACAGCCCCCGCAGCTGGGGACCCCCGTCCCCCCTGCACGCCTGGGAACAGAGCGAACTCGAGACCCTGCGGCCCGAGACCGTTTTCGAAAAACTCTCGGCGCACGCGGCGGGCCTGCCCGTCCGGAGGGAACGGTGAGCGTCGTCGCGGGACGCGGCGCGGAAGCGCTGCGCGACTCCCTCCGTTCGCGCCTTCCCGGCCGGGTCCTGCTCTGGATCCTCTCCCGTTTCTATCTGGCGGCCGTGGCCCTGCGCCGCGCGCTTTACGCCTCGGGCCTGCTCCGTTCGTGTTCGCTGCCCGCCAGGGTGGTCTGTTTCGGCAATATCTCCGCCGGCGGCACCGGCAAAACGCCCACCGTGATCGCCGCGGCCAGGGAGCTGAAGGGACTGGGCTTCCGCCCCGCCATCCTTCTGCGCGGTTACGGGCGCCGGGGACCTTCGGACAGACTGGCGCTGCTCCGGGGCGACGCCGTATACGACGCCGCCGACTGCGGCGACGAAGCGGTAATCATCCATAACGCGCTGAAGGACCTCTCCGTCCCGGTGGTCGTCTCCTCCGACCGCTGCGCCGCGGGCCGGACCGCGGTCGAAAAGCTGGACTGCGACATCCTCCTTCTCGACGACGGCTATCAGCACTTCGCGCTGAAGCGCGACAGGGACATAGTCATAGTCAACGCCGCCTCGCCTTTCCATAAGGACGCCCCTCTGCCGCTCGGCAACCTGCGCGAGGGCCCGTCCGGCCTGCGCCGGGCCCACATGATCGTGATCTCCCACTGCGAACGCGCCTCGACCGCGGAACTGGAGGCGCTCCACGCCGAGATAAGGCGCGCGAACCCCCGCGCCGTGGTGGCGGAGAGCATGCACGTGCCCGAACATTTCATAGACGCCCGCCGCCGCCTGCCGGTGCCGCTCACGGCGGTCAGGGACCGTTCCGTCTCCGTTATCTCGGCCATAGGCGACCCGGAGTCCTTCGAGCGTTCGCTCCGGGACCTTGGGGCGAGCCTGCAGGGAGTCTGGCGCTATCCCGATCATCACCGCTTCACGGCCGGCGAGATGCGCGCGCTGGCCGCGGCCTCGGACGGCGTCCCCGTCGTCACCACCTACAAGGATTTCTCCCGTTTCCCCCCGGAGTGGGAGACCCTGCTCGGAGGAGAGCTCTACATACTCTCCTCGAAGATCTCCTTCCTCTGCGACGGCTACCGCCTGCTCATGGACCAGCTCGTTCCTCCCGGGACCGCGGCATGAGGGCCTGGCCGACGAGGGAACCGGCCGCCGGCGCGCGCAGGCCCGCCGTCTTCCTCGACAGGGACGGCGTCCTGGTCCACAACCGCGCCGGCTACTACCTTACCGACCCCGGGAAAATGCGGATCTATCCTTTCGCCGCGCGCGCGCTGCGCCTCCTTTCCGCCGCCGGCTTCCGCCTGCTGGTCGTCACCAACCAGTCCGCCGTGGCGAGGGGCTACATGACCCTGCGCGCGGCCATAAGGATAAACGTGGAACTGGCCCGGGCCCTCCGGAAGCAAGGAGCGTATCTGGACGGGATATACCTCTGTCCGCACGGGCCGGACGGCGGCTGCTCCTGCCGCAAGCCCGCCGCCGGGCTGCTTAAGGAAGCGTTCGGGGATTTCCCTACGGTGAAGGGAAGGTCCTGGATGATAGGGGACAAGTTCAGCGACGTCGCCATGGCGGAACGGGGCGGACTCAGGCCGGTGCTCGTCCTTACGGGTCAGGGCCGGGGCCAGCTGCGCGGAAAAGGCGCTTCCCGCCGCGGTACCGCCGTGGCGAGGGACCTGCTCGCCGCGGCGCGCGTCATCGCCGCCGGAGCCGGAAAGAAATGACGAAGACGTTCCCGCTCCTCGTCGTCGTCTCCGCGCATTTTTTAGCCGCCGCCGCGCTGCGCGCCGCGGAGCCCGCGATGCTCTCCCACCCGCTGGCGGCTTCGCCGGAGATAAAACTCTCGACCGCCGTCCCCCGCCCCCCCTGGTCCGGCGAGAAACTGGACTTCGAACTGAGGTGGGGCGTCATGGGGGTCGGCGAAGCACGGCTTTCCGCCAGGGCGCCGGTCATGGCGGCCGGCGAAGAGGCCTGGCACCTGGTCTCCGAGGCCCTCTCGGCCTCCTGGATAGATTCTTTTTTCAAGGTCCGCGACCGGAACGACGCCTGGCTGGCCGTATCCGACCACCGCTCGCTGGGGTACTCTAAAGATATACGGGAAGGGTCCTGGCGGCTCAAAGAATGGGTATACTTCGACTATTCGTCGATGACCTTTACCGGCCAGCGCTCGAAGAAGGAAGCTGAGCCCTACGCCGTGGCGGGAGTTCTGCCGGGCAGGGTGAACGACATCCTCTCCGCTCTTTACGCCGCGCGGGTCATGCCGCTCGAGCCGGGCTCGGTCTATTCCATGGACGTGAACACCCGGAAGAACTGGAAGCTCGATATCGCCGTCATCAGGCGGGAAAAGATAAAGACCGCCCTCGGCAGGAAGAAATGCCTCGTCGTGGAACCGCGCGTCGGCGAAGAGGGTATCTTCGTGGCCAAGAAAGGCAAGCGCCTGCTCGTCTGGCTGACCGACGACGAACTGAAGGTCCCGGTCCTGCTCAAGGCGGAGGTCTTCATAGGCGCCGTCACCGCCGAGCTCAAGAACCGTTCCGTCGCCCCCCCGGCCGCGCCCTGAACCGGCCCCGCTTTCAGCCGTCCCCCTTATCTTTTATATAATATGTCATGCCCCGCCAGAACCTGTCCCGGCTTAATTCGATAATCGACGATTTCCGAGGCGCCCGCGTCGCCGTGGTAGGCGACATAATGCTGGACCGCTATATCAAGGGTTCCGTCAAGCGCATCTCCCCCGAAGCCCCGGTCCCCGTCGTGCGCGTCAGGGAGGAGCAGCGGGTCTGCGGCGGTTCCGGCAATGTCGCCTGCAACCTCGCCGCTCTCGGCGCCCGCCCGGCCCTGGCCGCCCTGGTGGGAGAGGACGCCGCGGCCGGAGAACTGCGCGCCATCCTCTCCGCCCAGGGCGTCGCTTCCTCCTTCCTCGTGGCCGACCCCTCCTTCCGCACCATCGAGAAGACCCGCGTCATAGCCGAACATCAGCAGGTGGTGCGCTATGACAAGGACCCGGAAGGCGCCATCCCCCGGGCGGCGGCCCTGCGCCTGGAGCAGGCGCTCAGGGACGAACTTGCCGCGGGCGCCAGAGCGGTCATCCTTTCCGATTACGGCAAGGGCATACTGGTGCCCGCCACCATAAAGCGCTTCACCGCCATCTGCAGCAAGACCGGGGTCCCCGTTTTCGTGGACCCCAAGGTCGAGCATTTCCGCCAGTATAAGGGCGTGACCTGCCTGACGCCCAATACCCTGGAGGCTTTCTCCGGCATGGGCCTCCCGGTCAGGGACGGCGCAGAAGCCGTCGAGAAACTGGGACGGGACATAATCCGGACGCTCGGCTCAAAGGCGCTGCTCATAACCCAGGGCGAGAACGGCATGACGCTTTTCGAAAAGAAGGGCCATTCCGTCTCTTCGACCCACATACCCACGCGCGCGCGCGAAGTCTACGACGTCACCGGCGCCGGCGACACCGTCATCTCCGTACTGGCCCTTTCCGTGGCGGCGGGGGCGGACCTCCACGAGGCGGCGCTGATAGCCAATTTCGCGGCGGGGGTAGTGGTGGGCAAACTCGGCACCGCCGTAGTCACGCCCGCCGAACTCAAGGAGACCATGAAAGAATGGCTGAAAACTGCCTGATAGTCATCCCCGCCCGCTACGGCTCGCAGCGCTTCCCCGGCAAGGTCCTGGCCCCGATAGCGGGCAAGCCGGTACTTCAATGGTGCTGGGAAGCGGCGGTAAAATCACGCCTGGGCCGCGTCATCATCGCCACCGAGCATGAGAAGGTCCTGGCTTTCGCGCGCTCCATAGGGGCCGAGGCGCTCATGACCAGCCCCGCCTGCCAGTCCGGCACCGACCGGGTCTACGAGGCCTTCCGCGCCTCCGGCGGGCGCCCCGCTTTCGTCGTTAATTTCCAGGGCGACGAGCCGTTCATGACCTCCGCCACGCTGGTAAAGGCTTTCAAAAAGCTCGAAGCCTCCCCGGACTGCGGCATAGCCACGGCCTGCGCGCGCATAAAGGAGAAGTCCGAGATCTCCAACCCCAACTGCGTGAAGATAGCGATGAACGCCGCCGGCCGCGCGCTTTATTTCTCGCGCTGCCCGGTGCCGTACCATCACGAGCTCTCGGACCTGAAGGGCTACCCCTATTTCAAACATTGCGGCTTCTACATTTACCGGCGCGGGACGCTGGAGAAGTTCGTGCGCCTCAAGCCCTCGCCGCTCGAGCGGCTGGAGAGGCTGGAGCAACTGCGGGCCATGGAGAACGGCATCGGCATAACCGTGGCCGAAGTGCCGGCCCTGGGCCCGGCCATCGACGTGCCGGCCGACCTCGGGGCGGCGGCGAAGTTCCTCAGGAAGAACCGGCGTTAGGAGGAGCGCGGGTCCGCCCCCCTGCGGGAGGGGCTTTTCGGGGTGTTGCGCTTAAGCGCGGGGATAAAATGACCAGATACATATTCGTCACCGGCGGCGTAGTCAGCTCTCTCGGCAAAGGGATAACCGCGGCGTCCATCGGCCGCCTGCTCAAGGCCCACGGGCTGACGGTCAATATCGTCAAGTGCGACCCCTACATCAACGTCGACGCCGGCACGATGGCGCCCTTCCAGCACGGCGAGGTGTTCGTGACCGACGACGGCGCCGAGACCGACCTGGACCTGGGCTACTACGAGCGCTTCCTGGGCCTGGACACCACGCGCGTCAATATCGTCACCGCCGGCCAGATCTACCAGGCCGTCATCGCCCGCGAGCGCGAAGGCGGCTACCTCGGCCAGACCGTCCAGGTCATACCGCATATCACCGACGAGATCAAGAAGCGCTTCCTCAGGGCCGGCGAGGGTTTCGACATCACCATCATCGAGATAGGCGGCACGGTCGGCGACATAGAGAGCCTCCCTTTCCTCGAGGCCGCGCGCCAGATGCGCCCCGACCGTACCCGCAACGACGTGCTCTACCTGCACGTGACCCTGGTCCCCTACCTTTCCGCCTCCGACGAGCTCAAGACCAAGCCGACCCAGCATTCGGTGAACAAGCTGCGCGAGATCGGCATAGACCCCGACATCATAGTCTGCCGGGCCGAAAAGGCCCTCTCCCGCGAGATCAAGAACAAGATAGCCCTGTTCACCAGCGTCCCGAAGGAGGCGGTCATAGACTGCCCCGACGCCCAGTCCATCTACGACGTGCCTTTCCTGCTCAAGAAGCAGGGCCTCGACGAGCAGATCATGATGCTGCTGCGGCTGCGCAGCGGCCGGTGGGACTTCGACGAATGGACCGACTTCGTCAAGAAGCTCAAGGACGCCGCCTGCGCCCCCGCCGTGCGCATAGCCATCGCCGGCAAGTACACCAAGCTCAAGGATTCCTATAAGTCGCTGGTGGAGGCCATCAATCACGGCGCCATAGCCAACGGCGTGAAAGCCGAGTTCGATTACGTCGACGTGGAGGAGAAGGACTGCCGCGAGCGCCTGGCCAAAGCGGACGGCCTGATCGTCCCCGGCGGTTTCGGCGACCGGGGCATAGAGGGCAAGATAGAGGCCGTGCGCTACGCCCGCGAGAACAAGCTGCCTTTCCTGGGCATCTGCCTGGGCATGCAGTGCGCCGTGATAGAGTTCGCCCGCAACGTGCTGGGCTGGAAGGGCGCTCACTCGTCCGAGTTCGACCCCAGGACCAGGTATCCCGTCGTCGGCCTGATGGCGGCCCAGAAGAAAGTGAAGGAGAAGGGCGGCAGCATGCGCCTGGGCTCCTACCCCTGCTCGATAAAGCCGGGCACGCTGGCGCGCAACGTCTACGGCGCGGCCGAGATCTGCGAGCGCCACCGCCACCGCTACGAGTTCGACCACAAGTACGCCGCGGCCTACGAAAAGAAGGGGATGACGATAAGCGGGACGAACAAGAAACTCAACCTCCCCGAGATGGTGGAGATAAAGAAGCACCCGTGGTTCATGGGCGTGCAGTTCCACCCCGAGTTCAAATCCAAGCCGCTGGCGCCGCACCCGCTGTTCTGCAGTTTCATCGCGGCGGCGGTCAAGAACCAGAAGAAGGCCTAGGAGAGAAATGGGCAAGAGCAAGACGGTAAAAGTCGGGAGAGTGTCGTTCTCCAACTCGGGCGGGCTGGTCTATATCGCCGGCCCCTGCGTGATCGAGTCCCCCCCCGCTTACGCGGCGCAGGCCTCCGCGCTGAAGCGCGCCTTCGGCGCCCTGCGCACCCCTTTCGTGCTGAAAGCCTCCTTCGACAAGGCCAACCGCACTTCGCACTCCTCCTTCCGGGGAGTCGGCATGGAAGCCGGGCTCGAATTGCTCGCCCGCGTAAAGGCGAAGCTGGGCGTCCCGCTCGTAGTGGACATACACCTGCCTCAGCAGGCGGCCGCCGTGGCGGAGGTCGCCGACATACTCCAGATCCCGGCCTTCCTCTGCCGGCAGACCGACCTGCTCTACGCCGCCGCCGACACCGGCCGCGCCGTCAACGTCAAGAAAGGACAGTTCATGTCCCCCTGGGAGGCCCAGAACATGGTCGCCAAGCTCGAATCGCGCGGCTGCCGGGACATCATGCTCACGGAGCGCGGCGCCAGCTTCGGCTACGGCAACCTGGTCGTCGACATGCGCTCGCTGGAAATAATGAAGGACACAGGCCGCCCGGTCATCTTCGACTGCACTCATTCCGTACAGAAGCCCGGCGCGCTGGGCAAGTCCACCGGCGGGGACATCAGGTTCTCGCTGCCGCTGGCCCGCGCCGCCGTGGCGCTTGGCATAGCCGGGATCTTCTTCGAGGCCCACCCCCGCCCGGAAAAGGCGCTTTCCGACGGCCCGAACTCGCTGCCGATGCGTGTTGTCCGCCCGGCGGTCAATATGTTAAACACTATGGATAAACTCGCCAAAAGGCTGCGCAACCCCTTATGAAATGCCCTAACTGCTCGCAGGAGAACAAAGCCTCCACCCGTTTCTGCAAGAAATGCGGGCGCGATCTCGCGCTTCCGCCGGTCTGGTTCCCGGACTGGAGATGGCATCTCAGGGCCCTGTCCTGGATCTTCCTGGCCCTTATAGGTTTTTTCTTCACGGCCAGCCATTTCCTGCACCGGCTGCCGCCGCCTTACGACCAGAGGGACATACCCAAGGAGATGACCCCCTGGCTGAACCCTCACAAGATCCCTGCGCCATGAACGGAAGATCGACCGACTCCCGCATAGTCTCCCGCGGCCGGCTGGTGGTAAAGGCCGAAGCCGCCGCCGTGGCCGGCCTGCGGAAGGCCGTCGGCAGGTCCTTCGTGAAGGCCGTGCGCCTGATGGCCGCGGCGCCGCGCGTGGCCGTGGTCGGCGTCGGCAAGTCCGGCCTTATCGGCCGCAAGATCGCCGCCACCCTGGCCTCCACCGGGACCCCCAGCGTCTTCCTCCATCCCGTGGAATGCCTGCACGGGGACATGGGCATGCTCTCGAAAGGAGACGTGGTGCTGGCGCTTTCCCATTCGGGGGAGACCGAGGAGACCAATAAGCTCCTCCCCTATCTTCGCCGTCAGGGCTTCAAGATAGTTTCGTTCACGGGCAATGTCTCCTCGCGGCTGGCGAAATACTCGCACATCGCCATCGACCTGGGCGTCCGTTCCGAGGCCTGCCCCTACAATATCGTTCCCACCTCGTCCACCGCCGCCATGCTGGCCCTGGGCGACGCTCTGGCTATAACCCTGATGGAGCTCAAGGGCTTCACCAGCTCCCACTTCGCCAGGCTCCACCCCGGCGGTTCGCTGGGCAGGCTGCTCAACCTCAGCGTCCGCGATATAATGCGCAAGGGCAAGGACAACCCGGTGATCGAAGCCAGGGCCCCTCTCTCCCGGGCCCTGAAGGTGATGACCGCCACCAAGCTCGGCGCGGTCTCCGCCGTAGACGGCCGGGGCCGCCTCGCCGGGTTCTTCACCGACGGGGACCTGCGCCGCTGCCTGCAGTCCGGCGCCATCACGCTCGCCGCCCCCCTGTCGGAGGTCATGACGCGCTCGCCCCTGCGCGTCTCCCCCGAGGCCCCGGCCATGGAGGCCGCGGCCATGATAACCTCCCGGAAGATAGATAATATCCCCGTGGTCGACTCCCGGGGCAGGCCGGTCGGCATAATCGACGAGCGCGATCTCCTGAAAGAGGGGCTGCTGTAGTGCGCTGCCGCGCCCTTCCTCCCGCCATCCTGCTGCTGGGGGCGCTGGCCGCCTGTTCCAGGAACGGTCCGGCGGCGGATTTCCCCTCCGGCGCCGGCCTCATAACCGGCCTGCGGGTCACGGAACGGGAGACCTCCGACCCCAGGTGGTCGCTGGAATCCAGGGCGGCCACTCTCGACGAGAAGTCCGGCGTGCTCGACTTCGCTTCCCCCCGTATAACCTTCTTCGAGGCCGGCGGCACGGCCTCGGTCATAACTTCCGGCGAGGGAAAGCTGGACATGGCCACCCAGGACGCGCGCCTTGAGAAGGGCGTCCGGGTCGATTCCCGCTCCGAGGGCATGACGCTGGTCACCGAGACGCTGCGGTTCAGTTCCGCCGAGAACAAGATCCTCACCGAGGACGAGGTGCTCATCACACGCGGCCGCACCCGGATAAAGGGCCGGGGCTTCCGGGCCAACCCCGACCTCTCCCGTATAGAGCTCAAGAAACAGGAGACCACCCTCATGCCGGAGAAAGGATGAAGCGCGCCCTCGGTCCGCGGGCGGTGCTGGCCGCCCTGCTCCTCTGCCCTCCCGCGGCGGCCGCCCAGTCGTCCCAGGGCAAGGACAAGCGCGACGATATCCTCATGGGCTCGGTGGTCAAGAGCGAGTCCTGGAGCATGGACCGCAACACGGACACCGAGCATTTCACCGGCAATGTCCGCTTTTCCAACCCGGGCTACAGCCTGAGAGCCGACGAGGCGGTCTATTACCGCGGCAGGCGGGAATGGAACGTAAAAGGCGGGGTCGCCGTCCGCCGCCTGCTGGAGGACGGCTCCACCGTGGACCTCGCCTGCGACCGCGGGCGCTACGCCGAGGACGGGGAGAAAGCCGAACTGTTCCGCGGCGCCGAGCCCGTGCGTTCGGTCTATACGGCGAAGGACGGGCGCGCGCTGAAGGCCCGCAGCGACCGGCTCCTGGCCTCGGGCGGCGAGAACCTCATGACCTTCGAAAAGGACTTTTCGCTGACCAGCGAGAACATCGTCATAGTCTCGTCCCGCGCGGTATACGACAATACGGCCGCCTCGTTCCTGATAACCGGGGACCGCCCCCTGGCGGCCGGGGTGAACGAGGATTATAATTTCGCGATGTCCGCCGACCGGCTGCTCTTCTTCCGCGACAGCCGGGACATGAAGGCCTCCGGCGGGGTCGCCGGCTGGGTCAAGGACAAGGAGGCCTCCGATGCAGCTGCGCGCTGAGCTTTTGCAGAAGAAATTCGACGGCCGCCGGGTGGTCAGCGGCGTTTCGCTGTCCGTCTCCTCCGGCGAGGTCGTGGGGCTGCTGGGCCCCAACGGCGCCGGCAAGAGCACGACTTTCCATATGCTCGTCGGCTTTCTCCCCCCCGACGAGGGCAGGGTCTTTATGGACGGAGCCGACGTATCGGCCGAGCCGATGTTCATACGCGCCCGGAAGGGATTGGGCTACCTCGCCCAGGAGCCCACGGTCTTCAGGGGCCTCAGCGTGGAGGACAATCTCAAGGCGATACTGGAGCGCATTGTCGAGGACCCGGACGAGCTGGCCTCCCGCGTGGACAAGCTGCTGGAGGAGTTCGGCCTGGCGCGGCTCCGCAAACAGAAGGCGCTGACCCTTTCCGGCGGCGAGAAACGCAGGCTCGAGGTCGCGCGCGTGATGATAAACGAGCCCAAGATCATCCTGCTCGACGAGCCTTTCGTTGGCATAGACCCGATAACGGTCAGCGAGCTCAAGGGCATCATCGGCATGCTCAAGGGGCGCGGGATCGGCGTGCTGATCACCGACCACAATGTGCGCGAGACCCTTTCCATCACCGACAGGTCCTACCTGATACATTCCGGCGAGATACTGACCGAGGGCGCGGCCGAAGTGCTGCTCAACGACAAGCGCGCCCGCGAGCTCTACCTCGGCTGGGACTTCAAGATGTAGTGTCCCCTTCCCGGGAATATGAACAACTATTCCGGGTGCTGACGGGGCATCACTCCGCAAAGACGCGCTCGGCAACCGGAATAACTATACCGGGGGCATGGCGTGCCCTCACCTCGCAAAAACAGGGTCGCGCACACCGTGCGCGCCCTTCCCGTTCTCGCCGCCCTCGCTCGTCCGCGTCTCTGCTTCCTCAGGATAGCGATTCCACCGGCTAGCTGCGACGCGGACTCCGTAAGCGGGCGGCTCCGAAGGGTTTTGCTCCGGTGAGGGCACGCCTCCCCCGGCTGTCTCCTTATGGGAAGCTCGACGGGCAAGGCTCCCGCGCCGGGCCTTCCGAAGCCACATCGGAGGCTTTCCCCAAGCGGAGCTCGGGTACCGGCACTGCCGGACGGGCATGATTGTCTGAGGCCCGAGGCGCTATGCGCCCGGGCCGAGTTCGTGCCCGGCCGAGCGCAGCGCCGGGTGTATTTTCGAAAGCCGAACCCGTGGCGGAGCGAAGGCCCGGCGAGGGAGACTAAGTCATGTTTTTTCGCAGCGAACCGCCGACAGGCCCCCCATAGTTGATCGATAAAGCGGGGGCCGCCTGCTCAGGTGAAGGTCTCCAGGTGGGTGTGGAGGCCGTGGCGCTTTATGAACTTCAGGGCGGCGGAGTGGGCCTTTTCGGCGCCGGCCGTGTCGCCCATCAAATAGCGCAGCTGCGCCATGGAGAGCATGGTCAGCGCCTCGCCGCGCGGCTCGGAGCGGCCTTTGAACAGCTTTTCGGCGGCCTTGTAGCGGGCGAAAGCCCCGCGGAAATCGCCGTTGCGGCGCAGTATCTCGCCCATCCCCCACTCCACGAAGCCCAGGTCCGCCCAGTCGGAAAGCGAAGAGTAGAGCTTGTGGGCGCGTTCATACCCCGCCCAGGCCTCGTCCAGCCGGCCCAGCTGCCGCAGGACATTGGCCGTGCCGCATTCGGCGTAGGCGCGGGCGAAGGTGTCGTCGGTGCGGGTGAAGAGGCGCCTGGCCCGCACATAGCAGTCCAGCGCGCGGCCCATGAAGCCGGCCACGCGCAGCAGGCCCCCCAGGCCGAAGAGGGCGTAGCCTTCCGCGCCCCGGTCGCCGGCCTTCGCGGCGGCCCCGCGCGCGTCCTCGAAAGCCTTCAGCCCTTCGGCGTAGCGTCCCCGCAGCCTGTAAAGGCCGCCCAGCGCCCACAGCACGAAAGAAGCGCCGGCATGGTCGCGGTCCAGCCGGTAGCCCTTGAGTAGGCGCAGGAGCATCTTTTCGGCCTGGTCCAGCCTGCCGGCGAGGCGCAGGGCGAGGGCCCATTCCAGTTCCGCCTCGTCCCGCAGGAGGCGCAGGCGCTTTGAGAGCGAGAGGGCCTTTTTGGCCGCGGCGAAAGCTTTAGGCGCGTCGCCCAGGGCGCGCCAGCACCTGGCCGAGCCCAGCGCCGCTTCCAGGGCGTATTCCCCCCCGCCGGCGGCGGCGAGGGAGTAAGAGCGGGCGGCTTCCGCGAAAAGGCCCAGTCCGCGCAGGGCCTCGCCCTCCAGGTAAGGGTCCCGGCGGCCCCCCGCCTTAACGGCGGCGAGGGCTTTTTTGAATTCTCCCCGGTCGAGCAGAGCTTCTATCTTTTCCATGGTCCTTCCTTCTTCCGGCGTAACGGCATTCCAGCCTCAGCGGGCAGTCCCCGCAAAGAGGCGAATTCTTCCTGCAGAAATCCTTCCCCAGCCTGACCAGCAGGGCGTGGTATTCGTTGTATATCTCCGGCCGGCGGGTCAGCCCGGCCTCGAACAGGGCCTTCCAGCGGTCATAATCCCCGCCCCGGGCCAGTCCCAACCGGACGCCTATCCTCCTGGTATAGGCGTCTATCACGAAGGAGGGCAGTCCGGCCGCGTAAAGGACGATGCTGTCGGCGGTCTCCGGGCCCACTCCCCTGTACGAAAGCAGTTCCCGCCTCAGGTTTTCCGCCGTGGCGGACCGGAACCAGCGCTCCAGCCCCTCCGGGTGCTCCCTGCGGACCCTGGCGAAAAGCTCTTTCAGCCTGCGGGCCTTCTGCCGGTAATAGCCGCTCGGCCTTATCAGCGCCGCCAGCCTCGGCAGGGGGCAGGAGGCGACGCCTTCCGGCGACAGCGGGCCGGCTCCGTGAAGCCCGGCCAGGGCTTTCTCGACATTTGTCCACGCCGTGTTCTGGGTCAATATCGCCCCGGCGCAGATCTCGGCCATCTCCGCGCCCGTGCGCGGTCCGTAAAAGAGCGGGGTATAGACCGGTAAGCGCGCGCCGCGCGGCGTTACGGGCCACCACCCCTGCGGCCCGAAGGCCTTCAGGAGCAGGCGGTATATCCTTCCGACGGGATCTCCCGCGCTCGCCTTCACTGGCCCAGCAGGCGCTTGATCTCCGCCAGGAGATCGTCGAGGTTGTAGGGCTTGCGCATGAAATTGGCGGCGCCGGCGGCCTTGGCCCTCGCGACGCTCTCCGGCTTGTCCATCGTGGAGATGACCAGCACCGGTATATGCCGGGTATTATTGTCGCGCTTTATCGTGTTGCAGACGTCGTAGCCGCTGAGCTTGGGCAGGAGCAGGTCGAGGAGGACCAGGTCGGGCTTCTCGCGGCGGGTCATGGCCACGCCGGCCACGCCGTCGGGGGCGTGCAGGACGTTATACCCCTCGGCCTTAAGCACGTCCACCAGGACGGTGGAGATGTTCTTGCTGTCCTCGACCAGCAGTATTTTTTTCACGGGGAGGGGTTCGGTCATTTCTCCCCCTTGCCGGCGTACATGGAGGCCAGCAGCGCGTAATCCTTCTCCGATCCGGCCAGGCCGGCCAGTTCTTCGGGCTTCAGGGCCCTGACCGCTTTGGCGGGCGAGCCCAGGACCAGCTGCCCGCGGGGGACGGAAGTCCGCGGGGTCACCAGCGCCCCGGCGCCGACCAGGCATTCGTCGCCTATCTCGGCGGCCATTATGACGGCCCCCATGCCGACAAGGCACCTGTCGCCCACGGTGGAGCCGTGCACCACGGCGCAATGGCCCACGGTGACGCCGGCGCCCAGGCGGACCGGGCGTCCCCGGTCCGGGTGCAGGACCGCGCCGTCCTGTATGTTGGACCCTTCGCCGACCGTGATGGCATCCACGTCGCCGCGTATGACGGCGTTGGGCCAGACCGAGACCCTGTCGCCCAGTTTCACCCGGCCTATTATGACGGCCGACGGGTGCACCCAGGCCCCCGGATGTATCTCGGGCGCCTCGCCCAGGAATTCCTCTATCATCGCCCCTCCCCCTCTCCGAGAACCGGGCATTCCCCGCCGTTCTCCGGGTGGAAATAGTCGTAGAAAGGCTCGGACATCTTGAGCCCCCAGTAGATGAAGATACTGAACAAAGCCGGCAGCAGGTAATAGAAAAGCCGGAAGATCAGCGAGGCCGCCAGCGCCTTCTCCCACGGTATCCCCATCTGGGCGTAGGAGGCGGTCATGGCCGCCTCCATCGCGCCCAGGCCGCCAGGCAGTATCGGAATTATCGTCATCAGCATGCCGAAGGCGAAACCGGTGACAAGCACGCCGCTGCTGATGTCCACCCCGACGGCCTTGAAGGCGAAATAGAGTATGAAAATGGTGGAGATCCAGTCGGCGCAGACATAGGCTATGACGGTCTGCAGCTCGAACTTCCTGTCGTGGAGTTTATGGATGCCCTCGTTGAGCTGCCCTTCGAACTCCAGGAAGGTCTCCTCGGGGATCTCGCGCTTGGAGAAGAAATACATGACGTAATTGACGCCGTCGTAGATCTTGCGGCCCCAGGAGGAACGCAGGTTGTGGTGGAAGAGCATCGTCGTCAGCGAGAAGGCGAAGCCCAGTATCAGCATGACGCCGATCACACCCTCGAAGAAGGTCAGGTCGAAGCTCGGATGATCTATGAGCCGCAGCAGGACGCCCTGGAGTATGATGAGCGAGAGGACCAGATAGATGAGGACGCTGATGACCACCGACGAGGTCACGCTTATGCCGTAGGGCACCCTGCGCTTGCAGAGCAGGTGGGCGCGGGTGGCGAAGCCGCTGACGCCGCCCGAGGAGAAGAAATAGTTGACGGTGGTGGAGACCAGGGCGATGCCGCCGGTCTCCCAGAAAGGAAGACGGAAGCCCAGTATGGAAAGGACCTCCCAGAGCGTGAGGCTCATGCAGGTATAGCTGGAGACGGCGAAGAGCAGCGATATGGCCAGCCAGCCGCCCGAGGCTCCGGCCAGCGTGCTCTTGAGCGAGGGAAAGCTGGGATAGATCAGCCAGGCCAGTATGCCCGCGGATATAAGTATAGGCAGGTAAACCAGAAGTTTCTTCTTGCGGTCCGCCATAAGTGTTAAAATATTCTAGATTTTTAACGGCCCCTTATGAAAGCGAACCATTCAGATTTCCTGGTGCTCGGCGGCGGCCTGGCCGGTCTCATGCTGGCCGAGAAGCTCTCCCGGCTGGGCACGGTGACCGTGCTGGTGAAACGCGATCTGCGCACCTGCTCCACCGGCCTGGCTCAGGGCGGGATAGCCGCCGTCACCGCCGCGGCGGACTCTTTCGAACGCCACACCGAGGACACGATGAAAGCCGGCGCCGGTCTCTGCGACAGGGACATAGTGGAAATGACCGTGCGCGAGGGCCCGTCGCGGGTTAAGGAGCTCCTGGAGCTCGGCGTTAAGTTCAGCCGCAAGGGCGGGGCTTTCGACCTGGGGCTCGAGGGCGGCCACAGCGCCCGCCGGGTCCTGCATTGCGGCGATTACACGGGCCGCGACATACAGGAGGCGCTGCTGGCCGCCTGCTCCCGCAACAGAAAGGTCCGCCTCTGCGAGCGCCATCCCGCCATCGACTTCATCCTCGCGGAGAAGGCGCATTCCTGCCGGCCGGCGTCCAACCGCTGCCTGGGCGCCTACGCGCTCGACGAGTCCACCGGCCGCGTGGAGACCTTCACCGCCGGCCGGACCTTCCTGGCCAGCGGCGGCGCGGGCAAGGTCTATCGCTACACTTCCAATCCGGACACCGCCACCGGCGACGGGATGGCGATGGCCTGGCGGGCCGGCCTGGACCTTGCCAATATGGAATTTGTCCAGTTCCATCCGACCTGCCTCTACCATCCGCAGGCGAAATCCTTCCTTATCTCGGAGGCGGTGCGCGGCGAAGGCGGCCTCCTCACCCTGGCCGGCGGAGAGCGCTTCATGCCGAAATATCACAAGGACGCCGAACTGGCCCCGCGCGACATAGTGGCCCGCGCCATAGACGCCGAACTCAAGCGCACCGGCCAGGACTGCGCCTGGCTCGATATCAGCTTCAAAGGCAGGGCTTTCCTGAAGAAACGCTTCCCGCAGATCTACGCGCGCTGCCTGGAACTGGGCATCGATATCGCCAAGTCCCCCATCCCCGTGGTCCCCGCCACCCATTTCTTCTGCGGCGGCGTGCGGGTCGACAGGGACGGCAGGACCGCCATGCCCGGCCTCTACGCCGCGGGGGAGACCGCTTATACCGGGCTGCACGGCGCCAACCGCCTCGCCTCCAACTCCCTGCTCGAGGCCTGCGTCTTCGCCCACCGGGCGGCGGAAGCGGCCGCGGCGGACCGCCCGGGCTCCCCCAGGTCCGCCGGGAAGGCCGAGGCCTGGAATTACGGCGACGCCCGGCCTTCCGACGAGGCCGTCATCATCAGCCACAACTGGGAGGAGATACGCACCCTGATGTGGAACTATGTCGGCATAGTGCGCAGCGACAAGCGCCTGGAACGGGCCCGCCGCCGCATAGAGATAATCTCCGGGGAGATACTGCGCTATTACTGGGACTTCCTGCTGACCACCGACCTGCTGGAACTGCGCAATATCGCCTGCCTGGCCGGCGCGATAATAGAGTCCGCCTCCGCCCGCAAGGAATCGCGCGGTCTGCATTTCAACATAGATTACCCGGAAGCCTCGGACAAGTTCCTGCGGCCGACCGCGGTCAACCGTTACGGAGGCAGGTGAGATGGACGCCATAAAGATAACCGGAGCCCGCTCCCACAACCTCAAGAACCTCACCCTCTCGCTGCCGAAGAACAAACTGGTGGTCGTGACGGGCCTTTCGGGTTCCGGCAAGTCCACCCTCGCTTTCGACACCATATACGCCGAGGGCCAGCGCCGCTATGTCGAGTCGCTGTCCGCCTACGCGCGGCAGTTCCTGGAGCAGATGGACAAACCCGACGTGGAGTCCATCGAGGGCCTTTCCCCCGCCATAGCCATCCAGCAGCACAGCCCTTCGCGCAACCCGCGCTCCACCGTCGGCACCGTTACGGAGATCTACGACTATCTCCGCCTGCTCTACGCCAAGGCCGGCAGGCCGCATTGCCCCTCCTGCGGCGGCCCCATTAAGGCCTGGTCGGCGCAGGGGATAGTCAAGGAGCTGGAGCACGCCTTCGCCGGCCGGAAGACCGCCGTTTTCGCGCCGCTGGTGCGCGGCCGCATCGGCACC
The DNA here is from genome assembly GCA_964415175.1 of uncultured Elusimicrobiaceae bacterium. GTDB lineage: Bacteria > Elusimicrobiota > Elusimicrobia > Elusimicrobiales > UBA9959 > UBA2231. The sequence continues at coordinate 89,930 of CAYPYG010000004.1, read as the reverse complement.
TACGAGGACCTCTTCTCGCGCCTGAAGAAGGCCGGCTTCGTGAAGGCGCTGGTGGACGGCGAACTGGTGCAACTGGACAAGGTCCCCTCCCTCAAGCGCTACGTCAAGCACGACATCGACCTCTTCGTCGACGAGTTCACCCCGGACGGCGACAGGGAGCGCGCGGCCGAGGCGGTGGAACTGGCGCTGGCCCAGTCGCATGGCCTGCTTCGCGCCCGCGCCGCCGGCAAACCCCCGCTCGAAGCGGTATACAGCGAGAAGAACGCCTGTCCGAAATGCGCGATAAGTTTCCCGGAACTCGAACCCCGGCTGTTCTCGTTCAACGCCCCGCACGGCGCCTGCCCGGCCTGCACGGGGCTCGGCGTGCGGATAGAGGCGGACCCCGACCTGGTGGTGCCGGACCCGTCGAAGTCCATCGCCGAAGGGGCCATAGAGGCCTGGGCCAATCCCGTCACCACGCGTACGCACCGCTGGAAGAACTCCTGGGGCGGCTATTACGCCGAAATGCTGGAGGATTTCTGCCGCAAGGCCGGCATCCCCTCCGGTAAACCGTGGAAGTCCCTGACCGCGGCCCAGCGCGCGCTCGTACTGGAGGGAGACGCCGAGTCGGGTTTCGAAGGCGTCATAACCAATCTCCGGAGGCGCTACACCGAGAGCGAATCCGATTTCGTCAGGGAAGAGGTCTACCGCCGCTTCATGCACGAAGTCACCTGCCCGGTATGCAGGGGCGCCCGGCTCAAGCCCGAGGGGCTGAGCGTGCTCGTCGGCGGCGTGAACATAGCCGCGCTTTCCGGCATGTCCATCGGGGCCATACTCGGTTTCCTGAAAGCGCTGGACCTTACCGAAAAGGAAAAGGAGATCTCCCGGCTGATACTGCGCGAGATAAACTCGCGCCTCGGCTTCCTCGACAATGTCGGCCTCTCCTATATCACTCTCGACCGCCGCTCAGAGACCCTCTCCGGCGGCGAGGCGCAGCGCATACAGCTGGCCACGCAGATAGGCTCCGGGCTGACCGGGGTGCTCTATGTCCTCGACGAGCCGACCATAGGCCTGCACCAGCGCGACAACGCCAAGCTCATCAACACCCTCAAATCGCTGCGCGACATAGGCAATACCCTTATAGTCGTGGAGCACGACGAGGCGGTCATACGCGCCGCCGACCACGTGGTCGACCTGGGCCCCGGCGCCGGTTCGGGCGGCGGCGCCATCGTCGCGCAGGGAACGCCCGCCGACATAATGAGGTCGAAGGCCTCCGTGACCGGGGCCTTCATGCGCGGCGAGCGCAGCGTCGCCTTCGACCGGCCAGCCCGCAAGGGTTCCGGGAAGCACCTGGAGTTCCTCGGCGCCAGCCAGTTCAACCTCAAGAACATCGACGTAAAGATCCCGCTGGGCCTGTTCGTGAGCATCTGCGGCGTCTCGGGTTCCGGCAAGTCGACGCTGCTTTACGAGATAATCTACAAGGCCCTGGCCAGGAAACTCTACGGGTCCAAGGAGACCCCGGGCGCCTTCCGGGCCATGAAGGGGGCCGAGCATCTCGACAAGGCCGTCATAGTGGACCAGTCCCCGATAGGCCGAACCCCCCGTTCCAACCCCGCGACCTATACCGGGGCCTTCAACCACATACGAGACCTTTTCTCGAAGCTGCCCGAGGCGCGCCGCCGCGGCTACCAGCCGGGCCGCTTCTCGTTCAACGTCAAGGGCGGGCGCTGCGAGGCCTGCCAGGGCGACGGCACGATAAAGATACAGATGCAGTTCCTGCCCGACGTCTACGTCAGATGCGACGAATGCGCCGGCCGGCGTTTCAACGACGAGACCCTCTCCGTCAGGTACAAAGGGAAGAGCATCTCCGAGGTGCTGGACCTCTCGATAACGGAGGCCGCGGCGCTGTTCGCCGACATACCGCAGATCTCGCGGATACTCTCGGTCATGGACGAGGTCGGCCTGGGCTACCTTAAACTGGGGCAGGGCGCCACCACGCTCTCGGGCGGCGAGGCGCAGCGCCTCAAGCTCGCCGAGCAGCTCTGCCGCCGCTCGACCGGCCGCACCATCTACATCCTCGACGAGCCCACCACGGGGCTCCATTTCGCCGACGTGGAGAAGCTGCTGCGCGTGCTGCACCGCCTGGCCGACCAGGGCAATACGGTGCTCGTCATCGAGCACAACCTCGACGTGATAGCGTCTTCCGACTGGATGCTGGAGCTGGGGCCCGAGGGCGGCGAGGGCGGCGGCAGGGTGCTCTACGCCGGACCCGTGGAAGAAGCTTCCGCGCCGGGCGCCTCCCAGACCGGCGCCTATCTGCGGGAGCGCTCTCCCGCGGCTATTTCCCGCCGCCGAAACCGGTAAAACCGAAAGAGGAGAGTTTCACCGGCTGGAAGTTGAAGCTGGCGCTCGGCTGCTGCCGGCCGAAGCCGGGTTTATCCTGGGCGCGGTACAGGTCCAGCCAGGTGAGCCATTTCTTTTCGAACTGGTCGATATCCTTCGCCCGGTACACTTCCCAGAGCGCCCCTTCCAGGTCCGTCCCGGCGCGTATCCTCTCGCAGAAGTTCCGGAACTGCAGCCGCTGCGCCGGGCTGTAGAGATGTTTGACGATGCCGAAAGCCTGCAGGTACCAGTCCCCTATCTTCTGGTCGGTGTTGAGCGAGGCGAGTTCGCTGGCGAAATACGACCTCATCGTGAAGAATCTCTCCCGCGGCATGTACTTCAGGGCCGTCGTCCAGGGGCCGCCTTCGGCCGAATGCGAGGCGTCCTCCATCATGACGGCCAGCCCTTCGTTGAGCCACTGCGGAGGGTATTTCAGCTTTTCCGCGAAATAGGTCTCGAAATACAGGTGGGTCAGTTCATGCGCGATGACGGCCCGGAGCTTTTCCAGGTCGCCGGAGTCGTAGACGACTATGGTCTTCCTGGAAGTGAAAGCGAGCCCCTTGGACCAGGGAGGAGGTTCGAACTCGCCTTTCAGGTAGGTCTGCTGGCTGGAGTGGATGTATACTTTCGTCTTCTCCTTGACCATCCACGGCGCGAACATGGCCAGGTTCAGCCGCATGGAGGAATAGAGTCTCTCCAGCTCTATGGCTATGGAGTTCGGCGCCCAGCCGGCTTCGTGGTGGATGAGGAAGTGCGGGGATTCCCTGAGTTTCCAACCGTCCGCACCCCAGGAGGGGCCGACGGTCAGAACGGGGGCCAGAAGAACGAGCGCAGCCCTGCGGATCATTCCGATAATTCCACCGTGACGGTCTGTATCCCCGTGCCGGTTTTCCCCGCCGGATCCATCCCGGTGCACGGACCCGCCGTAGGGGTCAACTGCGCGTTCCAGCTCGAGATAAGGTGCCCCGCGCAGCCCTCCGCCCGGGTCTGCGCCACGGCGCTGTTGTGGACGCGGCTGGCCAGTATATAACGCGACAGCACCCAGCGCATCAGCATGACGGCCATCATGCTGATGACCACGCTCATCACCAGGGTCTGCACCAGGATGGTGCCCCGCCTCGTGAACGCGCGGACCGCCGGCAAAGCCCGTCTCATTCAGATAGTCTAGCAGAGGGCGGCGGGTTTTTCAATGCCGGCTCAGTAGGCGCAGGGAGCCGCGGCGCCGGGGCAGGCGCTGCGCTGGACGCTGGCGGTGGAATCGAGAGTGGTGTCCACTTCGCGGGAGGAGGCGCTCAGGTCCTTGCCGGATACCGCCGGCGGGATCCACCTCACCCGCAGGCGGACGCGGACGGCGCCTTTTTCGTTTATGCCGTCGGCCGAGCGGCGCGAGAAGAGCGGCGCCAGGGAGACGTTCACGTACTCCGCCAGCTGGATATAAGTGCCGCCGCTGCAGCCGGCGGGATACGGGGAGGTGAAGGTCCAGGTCGGGGCCGCGGGACAGGCGCCTCCCGCCGCCGTGATGGTGCCGGTGTAATAGCGCAGGCAGCCCCCCGAAGGACAGGAGGCGTCGGCGGTGGCGTAGCGGCAGAAATAATGCCAGCGCCTCGGCACCGCACTGTGGATCGGGTGGCAGCCCGTCATCTGGTCCACGTTCTCGGCGATCTTCAGCTCGTTGCCGTCGGAATCGTACGCCGGCAGGTCTATCCTGGTGGCGGCCGGGATGCGGCTCAGTACGGTCTTCATGGCGTAGGAGGCGCCGTTCTTTATCACGTTCTGGCGGTAATTCTGCAGCATGTAGTTGGAACTGGTGGTCTGTATGGCTGCCAGCGAGGCCAGGAGCATGGCCGAGATCATGACGGATATCATCAGCTCGGCCAGGGTGAAGCCGGGCCGCGCGCGCATGAGGAAGCGGTGTTTAGTCGGCATAACGCAGGTTGAAGGTGACCCTTTTGCAGGCCCAGGCCGTATTGGCAGTGCCAAGGCCGCAGTCATAATCCACCACGGTGTAGGTGAAAAAGCAGTAGGCGTTGCCGGCCGCGCAGGTCTGGCCGGGGACCTGCAGTTCGGTGCCGTTCAGCAGCGAAGAGATGTCGTGAGTGACCCCGCCCCCGGTATTGCCGCGCAGCGACCAGCCGGCGGTGGCGGAAGCGGCCCATTTCCCGCCCGCGACCGGCGTGTAGGCGGACTCGGAGGGCACGGCCGAGACATAGTTCGACAGGCTCTGGCTGGCCCGCTTTATGGCCATGGCGGCGAGTTCGCGCTTATCGGCCTTCTCGTGGGAAACGAGGCCGGACAGGACGATGGAAAAGACGGCCGCGCTGGTCATGGCGGTTATGAGCGCGGCTATGGACACCTCTATGAGCGTCACGCCGGGCCTGGTCCTCATCTGCTATGCTCCTTCCTCTTTAGGTCTGGGGATCAGAAACTGGGGCAGGTCGGAGCGCCGGAGACCGGGGCGCAGGCGCCGATATCCGAGATGGTATAGCCCCAGGCGGCATAGGTCCCCTCCCGCCGGCGGGCGCTGACGGTGAGCTTTGAGGAGCAGCCGGAGCCGCCGGCGCCGGAGACCGGGTTGCAGGAACGGTAGATATAGGGCAGCTTATCCCAGTTCTGGGCCGCGAGGTACCTGCATGCGACCAGGTCGCAGGAATTGCGCGTAGGGCCGGTGGAGCAGGCTGCGCCATTACAGGAGTTGGTCAACTGCCCGCCGTTATAGGTGAGCGACGGATTGTCGGCCATGAGCATGCGGGTGGCCGACGAGATCATATTGGACATCGCCACCGCGTCCAGGGCCTTGGAGCTTTCCACCGTCTTGATGTAATAAGGCACCCCGATGGAAGTCAGGATGCTCAGGATTATGATCACCACCATCAGCTCGATGAGCGTGAAACCTTTCCTGGAAGAAGACATCTCCCCCCCTTTCCTCATTTGGACCCTATCTGCGAGAGCTGGAAAATGGGCATGAAGATCGACATGACGATCACGGCTATGATGCCGCCTATCCCGACGATAAGTATCGGGTCTATCATGGCCGAGAAGCGCCGCAGGAACTGGTCTATCTGCTCCTGGTAGAACTTGGAGAGCACCGAGATGATGTCCGGGAGCTTGCCCGACTCCTCGCCCATCCACATCATTTCCGTCACCATGCCCGGGAAGAGGCCCGTTTTGCGGAAAGAGTCGGCGATGGAGCGGCCGCTGGCTATCTCCGTCTTGGCCTTCTTGAGCGCGTTCTGGAAGATCAGGTTCTTGCGGAACGCGCCCTCCAGCACGGAGACGGCGTTGAGTATGCTGACGCCGGAACGGATCAGCGTCGAGAGGGTGGTCAGCAGGCGCTCGATATTGATGTTCTTGACCAGGGAGCCCACCAGCGGCAACTTGAAGATGAAGTGGTTCCAGGTAAGGCGTCCCGCCGGTGTGGAGATATAGGCGCGCAGGGCCAGGACGAAGCCGATTATAATTACCGTGGCCAGGAGGTAGTACTTGGTGACGATGTTGGAGAATATCAGGACGATCTTGGTGATGAACGGGAGGTCCAGGTTGAAGTCCCTGAATATGCCGGCGAAGACCGGGACGATGAAGATGATGAAATAGGCCAGCACGCCCATCGACATCGTGAAGAGGACGGCCGGGTAGGCCACCGCGGTCACGATTTTGGATTTGATGCCTTCCTGGGCCTCGGAATAGGCCGTGACCTGGCGCAGCACGGCGGGCAGCTGGCCCGAGACCTCTCCGGCCTGCACCAGCGAGATCCAGACCTCGTCGAAGACCTTCGGGTGCTTCTCCAGCGCCTTGTGAAGCGCGCCGCCCGCCGAGACCTCCTTGGTGATCTGGCCGAGGACGGCGCCGAGGGTCTTGTTCTCCGCGTGGTCCGACAGAAGGGAGAGCGCCCGGACGAGAGGCACGCCGCCGGCCAGGAGCGTGGCGACCTGCTCGCCGAAAAAGACCAGGTCGCGCCCGGAAACGGAACCGGAAGCGGACTGCTTGCGCAGTCCGCCGGTCTTGGTCTGCTCCGACTGTATGGAGAGGATGAAAAGGCCCTTACCCTGGAGGGCCTGTACCGCCTGGTCCTCGTCCTCCGCGTCGAGATGCCCGGTCGTGACCGTGCCCTGCGCGTCCTGAACGGTGTAAATGAACTTGGCCATAGCGCTACGAAGACTCTACCAAAAATAACCGCCGCGAGCAACGCGAGAAGGCTCAGTGCTCCGACATCGTGACGCCCATCATGTCCTCCACGGAAGTGACCCCCGCCAGGACCTTGCGCCAGCCGCTGGCCCGCAGGTCCCAGGCCCCGCCTTTGGCGGCGGCGGCCTTCAGTTTGGGGATATCGGCGTCCTTGGAGATGATGCGCTTCATTTCCTCCGTGACGAAACAGATCTCGTAGATGGCCCGGCGGCCGCGGTAGCCCAGATCGAAGCACTTGGGGCAGCCTTTCGGCTTGTAGAAAATGAGCCGGTTGAGGTCCGGGAGCGGATTGAGCATGGACTCCTTGGCGAACAGGTCCAGCTCGTCCTGGGGCGGCTTATAGGGGATCTTGCAGTCGCAAAGGACGCGGACCAGGCGCTGGGCCGCCACCAGCAGCAGCGTGCTGGCCAGGAGGTAGGGCTCTATCTCCATATCGATAAGGCGCGGGATGGCCTCCAGCGCGTTGTTCGTGTGGAGGGTGGAGAGCACGAGGTGGCCGGTCATGGCGGCCTTGAGGCAGGCCTCGGCGGTCTCGTTGTCGCGCGTTTCGCCGACCAGTATGACGTCCGGGTCCTGTCGCAGGAAGGAGCGGAGGCCGGCCGCGAAGGTCAGGCCGATCTGGGGCCTGATCTGGACCTGGCTGACCCCCTCCATCTTGATTTCGACGGGGTCCTCCAGGGTCATGACGTTTATCTCCGGCGATTTTATCGTGTTCAGCACGGCGCCGAGCGTGGTGGTCTTACCGGAGCCGGTGGGGCCGGTCAGCAGGATAAGGCCGTGCGGCGAGCGGGCGGCCTGGAGGAAGTCGTCCTTCTGCCTGGGCTCGAAACCGATCTTGTCGATGTTGAGCTCCACGGAGCCCCGGTCCATGATACGGAGGACCAGCTTTTCGCCGAAGACCGTGGGACAGACGCTTACGCGGTTCTCGATGTTGCGGCTCTGGAACTTGATGGTGAAGCTGCCGTCCTGCGGCAGGCGGCGTTCCGCGACGTCCAGCTTGGAGAGGATCTTGAAGCGGGAGATCAGGTTGTCGAAAAGCTCCGCCGGCGGGGCGCTGCGCTCGTAAAGGGAGCCGTCTATGCGGAACCGCAGGGAGATCTTCTCGTCGAACTTCTCTAGATGGATGTCCGAAGTGCGCTCGGCTATGGCCTGCTTCAGGATGGCGTTGACGAGCTGTATCGACTGGGCGCCTTTGCCGGAGCCGACTATGACCTTGTCGAGGTCCAGCTTCCCGTCGGGAGTGAGCGCGTCCGCTACGTCCCCGCCGCCGTCCTTCCCCTCGCCGCCTTCCATGACCTTGTCTATAAGGTCGCCCTGCACCTGGTAGAACTGGTCTATGACCTTCAGGACCTGGGCGCGGGTGGAGATGAACGGCGTGATCTCCATCCCGGCCACCATCTTTATGTTGTCGAGCAGCAGGATATTGGTGGGATCGGTCATCGCGACCGCGAGGATATTGTCCTCTATGAACAGCGGGATGACGGCGTTCTCGCGGGCGAACTTCTCGGAGATGATCTTTTCCAGGCCCTGGCCCTTCTCCGGGTTGAGGATCTTGTTCTCGCGCGAGGCGTAAGGGGTCCCCAGCTGCTTGGAAAGGGCCATGGACACCTGTTCCTCGGAAGCGTAGCCCAGCTTGACCAGGGCCTCGCCGATGAGACAGGGTGTCTGCGTCTGGAACTTGAGCGCTTTCGCCAGCTGCTCCTCGTTTATGACGCCTGACTGGATGAGTATCTCGCCTAGTTTTTTACGGGCCATATCCGCGATTCCGGGGCGGCCGGGCCGCCCCTTTCCTCTATCAATCGACCAGAATGGTCGGGGTCAGGAAGATCACCAGGTCGGTGTTCGTGCGCCTGGAACTGACGCTGGTGAAGAGCCAGCCGATTATCGGTATATAGCCCAGCAGCGGCACCTTCTTGACGGTCTTCGTCTCCGTGGAGGAGAGCATGCCGCCGATGACCACGGTCTGGCCGTTCTTGACGCGGACCATGGTGGAAGCGCCGCGGCTGACCGGGTCGTAGACGGTATCGCCCTGCACCGTGATGGCCGACGGCGTTATATCCGAATAGGAGGGCTGCACTATCATCGTGATGAAGCCCTCCTTGTTGACCTGGGGGGTGACCAGCAGGTTGAGGCCGATACGGCGCCGCTCCAGCGAAGTGGACGCCTCGCCGGCCGCGCCGCCGGCCGAAGTCACGGAACTGGCGGTGCCTACCGCCGCGTCCCGGGCTATCTGGATGATCGCGGTCTTATTGTTCATCGAGACGATCTTGGGCTTGCCCAGGTAGCGCGCCTCTCCGCGGGAGATGAGGGCCCTGAAAATGGCCTGCAGCTGGGCCAGGCTGAAGACGCCGTAGTAGATGCCCTTGTTGCCGCCGAGACTCGTCTGGCCGGTGGAGAATATGGGGTCTATTCCGCCGCCGCCTCCTCCGCCATCGCCGCCCTCTTCGGTCTCCACGTCGGCCGCCGCGGAGGGATAGAAACGCTTCCATTCCTCGCCCGAGAAAAAGCCCGGGCGAAGGCCGTAGTCCGTAAGGCGGGCGGGGCCGGCGAAATAAGCCATCTCGCCGCGGGAACCGCCCCACTCTATCCCCAGCTCGTTCATGCGGTCCGTGTTTATCTCGACGATCTGCGCCTCGATCAGGATCTGCGGGGCCTTCTTGTCCAGTTCGGCGATTATCTGCTCGACCTGGGGGAAGACCTCCGGTATGTCCGTGATGACCAGGGAGTTGGTGCGGGGGTCCGTGGCCATCTTGCCGTACTTCTTGGAGAGCACGCTGTTGACGATATTGAGTATCGCGATGGCGTTGTCCGATTTATCCCCGCCGGGCGCGCCGCCGGTACCGGCGTCGCCCTGCTGTCCCTGGGACATGGATGAGCCGCCGCCGGACGAGACGTCCTGGGAAGTTATGGCGCTTATGTCGCTGTAGACGGAGGAGACCGGGATGAGCGGGATATAGTTTAGGGTGTATATCTTGGTGATCAGGTTCGGCTGGTCCGCGGCGCGCTTGGTCACCACATAGGTGTTGCTCTTGCCTATGCGCTGATAAGTGAGGCCTTTGACCCGCAGCAGCAGTTCCAGCGCCTCGCGCACCGTGGTCTTGCGCAGGAAGACCGTGATCGTGGCCTTCTCCAGACCGTCGGTGATTATGAAATTCACCCTCGACTGCGCCGAGACCACGTCCAGGAAAGTGGAGAGGGGCGCGGATTTGAGCCGGATCGGGCCGATCTTGCGGTCCAGCGGGGAAAGGGTCTCCGCCTCCTCGTACATGGGGGCCTCGCGCTGGACGCCGCCGATCTGGGCGGATTCGATGGGGGAGCCGGGGACCTGGGCCCGCGGAGCGGGGGCCTGGCCCGGGTCCAGTATCGGACCGCCTTCGTCCGACGGTCCCTGCAGTTCGTCCATGAACTGGCGGTCCGCGTCCTGGGCGAAGGCCGGCGCCGCGGGGAGCAGCGCTGTCTGCAGGAAAAGAACCGCCGCGGTCAGAACTCTTAGAACTCTCATAAACCCTCCGAAGCCCGTGTCATGATATCCGATCCTTCCTACTGCATCGCCTTCCGGAAACGCCTGCCCTTGTGCTCCCCGATTATATAGTCGGCGCCTATGCGTATTATCTTCGCGCCCATGACGGTATCGCCGCGGGAATACATTTCGCCGTTGATGATCACGTTCGTCCCGACGATGCCCTGTATCGTCATACGGCTCTCGATGGGTATCTCCCGGGGCCCCTGATTGGCCCGGCGCCGCTCCATGGCGGCCGCCCTGCGCATGTCCTCCTGTTCCCGCAGCGCCGCGTAATCCTGGGGCGTCATAAAGGGGTTGCGCTTCGTCCTGGGACGGAAGTAAGAGGTCTCGGTGATGGTAGACTTCGCGACTTCCGGCGCGGTCCCGGCCTGCGCCGCCGGCGCTTCGCTTCCCGGCTTGGCGGCTGCGGCGGGGGCCTCGGCGCCGGCCCGGGCCGGCGGTTGCGGATCGGCGGAAGGACCCGGTTCCGGGGCCGCCTGCGAGGAGGCGCCGGGGAGGAGTTCCGCCGCCGCTTCCGTCGTCGCGGGCTTCTCCGGCCGGGACGCGGCTTCGGCGGACGGGGTTTCTCCCCCCTCCGCCCCCTGCTTCGCCCCTTCCTGGCCGGGGAAGAAATTGCGCGGGACGGCCTGCCCGCTCGCCGCCGATTGGGCCTCCTTGGCCTTGTTGGAGGACCACCAGTTGTAGAACAGGAAGGAGGGGACCGCCAGTACCGCCGCCAGCAGGCCCCAGCCCATTACGCTGGAAAAATTCTTCATACAGCCCCCCCCGGCTGGGAGGTGTCGCGCGGCAGCACTATGGAAAGGACGATCTTGACCTGCACCGAGGTAGGAGTCCCCGGGTTCTTGGTCATTTGCAGGCTGGTGATCTTCAGGAAGATCTTGGAATTCTCCATCTCGGCCAGCCAGGCGCCCACCTGCTCATAGGGGCCGGTGACGCTGGCTCCCCGGGATACCAGGATCAGAGGCCCGGCATTGCGTTCCTCCTGCTGGGAAAGCGCTTCGAAAGTGAGCCCGTGGTTCTTCGAGGTCGAAGTGAGGATATAGCCCAGCCACTCGTCCTTGTCCTTAAGGAGGGGCATCCTGCGGCGCAGCTCCGCCCTCTGGCCCTGAACTTCCGTGTATTCGGCGTAATGGGCGGATATCACCTTCAGCTTGGCGCTTTCGATCCTCCTCTCGCGGAGATTGCTCGAGGAAGGAGAGTAGATCCCGGCATAGGCGATAAGCAGCGCAGGCAGGGCCATGAGCAGAGGCTTTTTGAAAGGGGTGGCTCCTTTTTCGGCGTAGATGACGAGAACATCGTCACGCATCTCCGTCAGGGCGTCCTTGATCTTGTTCAGGATGGCTTTCATAGCGCTGTGCCTGCCTATTTGCCCGACAGTATCACGGTAAAGGGGGACGCCTCTTCGTCCGGCGCGTCTGAGGCGGAAAATCCCGCCTTGCCGCCCGAAGCGAGGTCGAACTGGATGGTCCCGGTAGGCGGCTGGAACAGCTTGAGTTCCGGGAGAGTCTTGAGATTCCTGACATAGAGGTCCACCGCGTTGAACTTCAGCTGTCCCTGCAGCCGGGTGCCGCCGAGCACGGAGAGTTCCTTTTCGCTCACCGTGTTCTCGCTCACGGGAAGTTCATGCCTGTACGAGATGGACTGCGCCCAGAGGTCGCCCGGGATAGCGTCGCCCAGCGCCTGGAGCTTGGGCGCCAGGACCTCTTTGTCGGAGAAGAGAGCGCGCAGCATGCGGGTTTCGGCGCTGCCTTTCTCTATGACGTCCCGTATTGATTCCTCGGTATGGTTCTGGAACTCGGTCACGTCCCCCACCTGGGACATGATGGCCGAGATCTCGGAATTCAGCACGTAGATGCGCGCGTGATTGACGGCGGCGAGCAGCAGGAAGAACGAGGCTATCACCGAGATGACGGTCCAGACGTAGCGGGCGATCTTCTGCTCGACCGCGCTGCCGGCCGAAAGTCCCGTCATGTCCAGGCGCACCCTGCCCGGGATGGAGCCGCAGAGAGAGGCGCCCAGGGCGAAGATCTGGGCCTGCTCCGCCGTTTTAAGCCCAGCGAGGCCCACCGGGCCCCATATCTCGACGGGAACGGGGGACTCCTGGGACGCCATGCCCTGCCAGGCCTCGACGGAATCGCCGCTGAGCAGGAGCTTCTTGTATTCTTTGCCGCCGGCGTAGCGCGAGACGAACTGGAAAGCGCCTTTCACGTCCAGGCGCTTGCGCTCGGACATGGAGGAAGAGGAAGAAGAGGAAAAATCCGTTTCCCTGTAAAGCACGGGGAAACCGCCGCTGGAAAGCAGTATGCAGGCGGTCTCCCCCGCGAAATGGACGTAGGCCTTGTCGTCGTGCTCCTTGGGGTCCAGGAACGCGAAGAGGCGCTCCATGGAGCAGGCCGCCATTTCGAGGGAGGCGAGCTGCAGCCCGGCCTCCGTGAAGACGTTTATCAGGAACTCGACCGTCTTGCGCTGGGTCAGTCCGAAGATGACGCCGAGCTTTTTGCCCGCCTCCATGGGCGTGGCCGTGAAATCGTAGATCACTTCCTCGAAAGCCACGGGGATGTATTTCTTAGACTCGATAGGGATGGACTTGGCCCAGTATTTCCTGTCGACGAAAGGCATGACGAAATAACGGAGTATGCCGAAATGCTGCGAGAAAGTGACCGTGGCGCGGGTCGTCGCCCACGGGGTCTTCTTGACGGCCTGCTTGAAAGCGGCGACCCAGGCGGCCTTCTCGCTGAAAAACTCGTTATTGAGGGAAAGAGGGCGCATGATGCCCTCTTTGAAGGAAAAGGAGGTCGGGACCCTGACCAGGTGCTCGACCTCGGTCTTACCGGCGGCCGGCTTGGACTGTACTATGGTAATGGCGCCGGGCTCGATATATATGCCCAGCATCCTGGAGCTCTTTGAACCGGTTCCGCCAATCATATAGTTAACATGATATTCGTTTTCGCGCCCGTTTTCAACAGGTCATTCCCCGCCGCCCATGCGTATTTCGACGATATTGGAAGAGGTTTTCGAAAGGCGGTGGCTTACCTCTATGCGGTCGGCCGGAACGCCGTACTTCGCCGAAACGAGGGTCTTGAAGACCAGGTCCGCCCGGTCTTTCGCCAGTTCCTCGCCCCCGTCGTCCTCGGGGGAGGCGTAACCCGTCAGTTTCAGCATGGAATCGGGATAATGCTTTACGGTATTCGCGACCTGGGCCAGTTTCTTTTCGCTGTTGGCGGTTATGGCCGAGGTCCCCTGGCGGAAATAGATCTTGTAGATGACCTGGCCGATGAACTCGCTGGTTTCGCTCTGCCCGGCGGGCTCCGTCTCCTCGCGTTCTTCGGCCGGCGCGGGGGCGGCCGCGGGAGCTTTCGCCGGCGCGGCGGGGGCTTTTTTGACCCTGGTCTTCGAAGGCACCGGCTTCTTCAGGCCCGGTTTGCGGGCGGAGGCGGTTTTCGCGGCGGCGGCCGGGCGCGCGTCCCGTGCGGGCGAGGCCGCGGGCTTGGCCGCGGCCGCCTCCTCCGGTCCCGGTTTCACCAGCAGCAGCCGGCGGAGGGAGCTTTCCTTCCCCCGGATATCGTAGGCGGTAAGGGAGAAGAGATAGCGGCCGGACGGATAGGGCTCGCCGAAAAAGTTCTTTCTGCCGTTCCAGAAACTCTGATTGAACTGCGGCCCTTCCCCGGCCACTTCCTGCACGAGGAGAAGGCTGTCGTCGTTCAGCATCTGGTGGATCTGGAACTTCCAGGTGGGTTTCCCGGCGGCCGACTCGAAGACGGACAGTTCGACGAGGGCGCCTTCCCCCTTGCGCACCTCGATGGCGGTGGGGTAGAGGCCGAGGGAGATCTTGGGCCCCCCGGAGCGCGGATCCTCGTCGGAATCCCTGAGACGGGGCTGGATGTCGGGATTGAGTATCATGACGATCCCGCTGACATTGGTCAGTTCGCGCGGGAATTTCACGTCGGCGCCGGTCAGGTTGACGTCGAGACGGGAGGAGGAGAGCCCGCGGGAGACCAGATAGGAATTGAGGGCTATGGCCCTCCTTATGTTCAGTATCTGTATATCCCCCCCGACGCTGCCCTCCGGGATGATCAGGCAGTTGGTGCGGCCCAGGGTAAAGAGGAGGGCGGCGAGATCCCCGAGAATATCCATCGCGGACGACTTGAAAGTGGTGCCCGCGGAAAAGAACTGGGCCGTGTCCAGCGTCACCGCCTTGGGCTGCCCGTCGGCCCCGGAATAGATCTTGACCCCTTTGACGCGCCCGAGCGCCAGCATCTTGTCCCGCCGCATCTCCGCTATCTTTTCGTTGACCTTTTCGGCCACGAGCGCGCGCCTGTCCTCCGTGTCTTCCGGCGGCGCGGCGGCGGTTTTAGACGGGGAGGAGGGGCGGGACTCTTCCGTCACGACGCTGGGGGCGGCGGGCCTGGAAACGCGGACAGGCCTCACCGGGTTGAGAGCGCTTTCCGAAGGACCGGACGCCTCCTCCGGGGCCCCCGGCACGGTGCTCATGCGCAGGGTGATGCGGTTTATATATTCGTTGGCCAGGGCTTTCTCGGAAGGGGTCCCCTTCATGAGTATCTCCATGAAGCGGTCCATGGCGTCGTTGTCCTTTCTCTCGTGGTAGAGGCGGATGGCCTGCTCCATCGGCCTGCTGACCCCGGGAGGGATCTGCCCCGAGACATCGGCCTGCGGCGCGGCGAGGACGGCAAGACAGACGGCCGCCGCCGCGCAAAAAGTCCCGATCCTGTTATTGAACCCGCTCTTCATTTCGGCTCCGCTAAAACCTGTTTCCTGTGCGCTATATTAAAACACCGCGGCTTTGCCTAAATATTACGTTCTTGTTACGCGATTATTGCCCTTGCCGGCGGAGGGCGGCCAGACGCCCGGCCGCCTTGGCGTTGCCGGGCTCCCGCTGCAGCAGGAGTTCCCAGTGGCGCGCGGCCTCTTCGGTCTCGCCGGACCTCTCGAGGAGGGCGGCGAGCCCGTAGCGGGCCTCGTTGTGATCGGGGTCGGCGGCCAGGGTGAGGGCCAGTTCTTCGCGGGCGCCCTCCAGGTCCCCGGAAGCGAATTTGGCTTTGGAGAGGAGGTACCGCGCCCTGGCTTCCCCCCCTTCGCCGTCGAGCAGGCGGTCCGCGTAGGCGAGGGCTCCTTTGGGGTCCCCGGCCTGCAGAAGGCGCTCCGCCTCCCTGTAGAAGCCCAGCCAGCGCAGGTGCGCGTCGCGGGACCGCCCCGCCGCGGCGGCCGCTCCGCGGAGATTGGCTTCCGAGGTCCTGTTGTAGGGGTCCAGCCTTACGGCCCGGCCGTAAGCGTCCGCGGCGCCCCCGTGATCGCGCAGGACGGAGCGGAAATATCCCAGCAGGTTCCGGAACGAGGGGTCCGCCGGGAAGATCCGGACCGCGCCCGACAGCAGACGGACGGCCTCCGGAGCGTAGACGGAGGGGTCCGAAGCGTATACTTCGGCCGCGGCGTGGTAGGTCTGGCTATTGAGGGGATTTATGAGCGCCGAAAGGCGCAGGCTCCGCGCCGCGTCGGCGAAAGCGCCGGTCTTCTTCTGGATGATAGCGAGATTGAAGAATATCTCGTCGTAACCCGGGTTCGACTTCAGCGCCTCGCCGTAGGCGAGGATCGCGGCCGGATAGTCCCCGGTCCGCACATGGGCGTTGCCCAGTTCGTAGTTGGTGTTGACCTCCCTGGGCCAGGCGGAATGGGCGCGCTCCAGCTCGGCCGCCGCGGCGCGGGCATCCCCCCTGCGCATCAGCTTGAACCCGGAGAAGTAGAGCGCCTCCCGCCGGAACTGGGCCTGCCAGTAATAAAGGGCCCCGAGGGCGGACAGAAGAAGGACCGCCGCGGCCGCGCGGCCGGCCCAGGGACGGCGCCAGGGCGCCGGTACGGCGGCGGGATGACCCGAGAGGCGGGAGGATAACGCGCCCAGGACCCACCAGAAAGCGAAACCCGGGACGGCGAAGTGGAGGGAGACGTTCAGCATGTTGTCCGCGAACATGCCGACGACCCCGGCGGCCAGCGCCGCCGTCCAGAGCGCGGTCTCGGGCGGCGCGGACCGGAGATGCCGCAGGCAGGCTGCGGCCAGAACGGCGGCGGCCAGGAAAAAAGCCGCCAGGCCGGCCAGCCCCGCCTGGGCCCAGAGCTCGAGCAGTTCGTTATGGGCGTTATTGGCGTGAGTGCGGAGGCCCCTCACGCCCTCGTATTCCGCGAGGAGGTTGCCCTGGAAAAAAGGATAGAACAGCTCGAAGTTACCCCAGCCTTTTCCCAGCAGGGGGCTTTCGAGGCCCATCTGCCAGGCGGAAGTCCAGATCAGGACGCGCTGGTGGAAAGAACCGTAGAGCCGTTCCTTGCTTACGGAGAGCGACAGGTCGCCGGACGAAACTATCCGTCCGGCGCCTTCCGAAAGCCTCTGCACCAGGCCGGTGCCCAGCGGCGCGGAAGAACTGACGGGCCAGAGCGCGGCCAGGCCCAGCACGAGCGCGGCCAGTACCGCCCCGCGGCGGCCGGCGGCGGCCGCCCGGCGCCGGACCGCGGGGACCGCGGCGAGGAAGACCAGGCCCGCCGCCATACCCAGCCAGGAAGAGCGGGTGAGGCTCGCCAGGAGCATCCCCTCGTAGGAGAGCAGAACGGCCGCGTAAAAAGAACGGGCCGCCGCCGTGCGGGCCTCGAGCCAGCAGACCAGGGCGAGCGGCGCGAGAACGACCACGTACGAAGAAATGAAATTCGGGTTCCCGAAAGTGGAAACGGAGCGGTTGCCGTAAGGATTGAGCGCCTTGAGCCAGACCAGTTCCACGCCGAAGTATTGCAGGATCCCGTAGACGGAAGCCAGGGCCCCGGCGGTAAGGGCCAGGTTCAGATAGTCCGACTGCGTCCCCCCCCGTACGGCCCGCCAGGCGGCGGCCAGTCCCGTCAGCCAGAGGAAGCCCCCGTAAGGGTCCCAGAACCTTTCCCAGAACCCCGTCCCGGGGGACTGGGACCGGAGGAAAGGGAAGAAGGCCCAGGCGCCTCCCCAGACCAGCAGGAGGAACAGGTAGGGGCCGGTCCTCGTCTGGGGTCCTTCCCCCCAGGGAACGGAGGAGGAAAGCCAGAAGGCCAGGCCGCAATTGACGAAAAGGAAGAAAAAGGCCCTCAGCCCCTCGCTGAAGATCGCCGGCCGGAAGAACGGCTCGTGCATGAAGAACGATCTCGCCCAGGAGACCAGGAGCACCGAGGACAGGGCGAGCAGCGAAGGCCAGAGAAGATTGCGGGAGAAGCGCCATTCCCCGGCGCGCGCCATCGCGGCCAGACGGACGAGGAAAGCCGCGACGAGCGCGGAGTTCAGGAGGGCGATCTGCAGGTAATACGGGTTACGGGTCAGGTCCGTGAAGAAAAGGAGCGGCGAGACGAAGAAGGCCAGGGTGAGCGCGAGCGTGACAAGTGGACTTTCGCGGCCCGCGCCCTTCCCTTCCGGCTGCATACCCGTATCAGGGGGCCTGCCGGCCCGTCAAAGCGCGGTAATTGCGCAGGGCGGGTTCGGAAGCAGGGTCGAGGGCCAGGGCGGAAGCGAAAGCCTCGACGGCTTTGCCGGGACGGCCCGAGATGTAGTACAGATTGCCCAGGTTGGTATAAGCCTCCGGCGTACCGTGGTCGTGCCCCTCGACGTGGCACTTCCAGGCGGTGATATTGTTGAGATACTCGCGCTCGGCCGCGTCGTACCGTCGGCGCGATATGTATATCTGCGCCTTGCGGTAATAATTGTAGGTGAATACCGGGTCGAGATTCTCGTAGAGGCCGAAACGGGCGAGGGCCTTGTCGAGGAACTCCTGCGCCTCCTTTTCCCTGCCCTGCGCGCGCAGGTGATCGTGCATCTTCATATAAAGCAGTCCCACCTGGTGATGCATCTGCACGTAATTGGGGGCGATCGAGCGCACATGCTCGTAGGAATCCATGGCCCGTTCGTAATCGTCCCTGGGCTCCTCGTTCGCGTCGCCCCATTCCTTCCGGTACTGCTTGGTCATGTTGAAGCGGTCGTTGAAGACGTTGCCGGTGAAGTAGTAGGGCATTATGAAGTAAGGGTTGAGAGCGTGCACCCGCTGATAATAGGAGAGGGCGTCGTCCCAGCGGCCCTGCTTGGAGAAGAATATCGCCATATTGTGATAGACGTCGGCCCGGAACCAGCCCCAGAAATACCAGACGGGTCCGAGCGCGGCGGCCATCACCAGGGCGGCGAGGACCGAACGGCCGGTGAAGGCCACGCGCAGATAGACCCAGGCCATGAACACGACGCAGGCGAGAAAGACCGTCCAGGCTATGAACCATTGCAGGGAGTCCCCCCCGCTCTGCTGGCCGCGCAGCGGCCCCTGCAGTTCTGGGAACCAGCGCAGCAGGACATACAGGACCGCCCCCACCGCGGAGACCAGGAGCGCCCTGGCCCCCCAGAGTGCCCAGGACGGCGCGCCGGCCTCCCGCTCCGTCTCCTGGGAAGGGTCCCCTTTGTAGTGGAGTTCCCAGAGCGCCTGGCCGCGGGCGAGGTTGATGATGACCGCGGGCAGGAGGCCGAGGAAGACCCCGGACGAGACGAAGCGCATGCTCACGTCGACGAAGTTATGGATGAGCATGCCCAGGAGAGCGGTGATATAACCGAGAAGGCTGTAGGCCGAGGGCGGCGGCCTGGCGCCTTTCAGGTTCTCGGTGAGGGTGCCGAGACCGCGCAGCCCGATGGTCAGAACGAAAGCTATGAGCCAGATGTAGAGTCCGAACCCTATGATGCCGTTATCCATCCACTGCTCGAGGTGCTCGTTCTCCGCGTGGTCCGTCTCGGTATTGTGCTTGCCCTCGATGTGGAAGATCACGGGACGCCTGTAGGCCGGGTAGACGACCTTGAAACTGCCCACCCCTATGCCGATCAGCGGCTTGGTCTCCACCATCTCCCAGGTCGAGAGCCAGGTCGCGATCCGGAAATTATAAGAGGAGGGATTCCCGAAATGATAGACGACGCCCACGGCCGTGAGCGGGAAAACGGAAGCGATGGCGAGGAACGCCTTCCTGCTGATGCGGAGATTCTCGCGCAGGAAGAAATACGCGTAGAGGACCACGAAAATGAAAGAGGAAATGCCGAACCCCAGCCAGGCGCCCTTGGTCCTGGTGCCGTAAAGGCAGAGAAGGTCCAGGGCTATCAGGGGGAGCAGGTATACCGACCGCGTCTTCATGAACTGGGTGACGGCGATCGGCAGCATCAGGACCAGGAAGTTGCCGAAGAAGTTCGGATTGCCGTAGGTGGAGAACACGCGGTCGGAGAAGGCCCCCCTCCAGATGAAAGGATCGATGCCCGGGCCGATATGCTTGGGCGGGAACCAGCGCGTGTCTATGAACTGCACCAGCCCGTAAAGGACCGCGATATAAGCCGCGGCCAGCAGCACGCGGGTAAGCCGCTCGAGAGCGGTCTGCCCGAATTCGCGTATGACGATGAGCCCCACCGACATGTAGAGGAAGTAACGGACGAAATCGTCGACGCTGGGCCCGGTATAAGGGGCGCGCAGGAACCCGACGGCTATATACGCCAGATAGGCGAAGAAGGGGGCGAGGAACACGAAGTCGGCGCTTTTGAAGGCTTTGCGTCCTTCCAGGAAAAGCAGGCCCAGCCACAGCCCCAGCAGGGAGAAGCCGCCCATCTGCAGGAGGGTGATCTTCACCTGCGCGGAATCGTAGGTCCGCAGGTAGAAAGAATCGGAGATCAGGAGGTAGAGGAAGGGCAGCCAGGTCCAGATGGCCCGCCGCGCCTGTTGAACGCCTGGAGCGAACTTGAGGTCCGAGTATTCTTCGTTATTGGCGGAGCTAGTTTTTGCCATCGGGCGGCCGGACGGATCTTCAGCCGAGGATGGGATTTTTCCTCGCCCGCCCGCTCCCGCGGGCTCCTTCGGAACCTGCCGCGCCCGCTTCATCGTCCACCGGACGCGCGGGCGTCGGCTTCAAATCCCTCTTAAATTCCCAGCCGAGGATGGGATTTGAACCCACAACCTGTCGCTTACGAAGCGAATGCTCTACCGTTGAGCTACCTCGGCGCGTTATAATTATATAGTAATTGGCGGCAAAACACAAAAGGGCCGCCGGCTTCCGTAAAAAAAAGCCGCTCCCTCTTCGAGAAGGAGCGGCTTTTTGGACGGAGAAGTCCGTCAGTGCTGCATCCTGAAGACCTTGTCCAGCGCGGAGCGTATGCCCTCGTGCACGCCGGCCACGTCCTGCTTTGCCCACTTGGCCTTCTCCTCGCGGAGGAAGCTGGTCTTGTCGACCCGGTTGTCGAAGCGCCCTATCGGCAGATGGTAGACCGAACCGTGCGCCTCGATGGCTATCGTGCCCGGCTTGTCCGAGTTCTTCTCCAGCCAGTCCATGTCGTCGCAGCCGTAATCGCCCATCATCACGTCTATCGGCACCCCGTGGTGCAGGATGGAGCCGGGGTCGTTGGGGTCTGTGCGGGCGGCGTTCTTGCGGCGGCTCTCCTCCGGCGTCACCCAGACATAGAGTATGACCGCGCGCTTGAGGATCTCGGGCGAGAGCTGGGCGAGCGAGTATTTGTAGCCGAAAGGGGCCTGCAGCGGCATCGCTGAGCCGTGCGCGCCGCCGCGGGCCGCCTCCATCACTATGGTCTTCCCTTCGAAGGAGGCGGGATAGGCGGCGTGCTTCTCGTCGAGCAGTTTGCGGCACTCCTTCTCTATCTTGCCGGCGACGGCGTCCTTGACGGCCTTGTCCAGGTCGTTGAGACGGTAATCGATATCCGCGAGTTCGGCGGCCTTCTCGATGCGCTCCATGATGAAGAGGCCGGCTGAGGCGGGATTGGAGACCTTCTTCGCCATCAGATCGGCGTAGTCCTCGTTTATCAGGTGTATCAGCGTGCCCCAGTCCTTGGGGTTCTTGAAGGGTTTGTCTCCGGACTTGAAGAAGACGCGCTCCTTGCCCAGCGCGGCCAGTTCGTCGTCGATGCGGCGCATCAGGTGCACATAGGGGAAATCGTCTATCTGCAGGGTCTCTCCGATATGGAAGTCGCGGCGCAGCGACGCCTCCGGCACATTGGCCAGGTAGCGGCGTACTTCCGACTTGCCCGAGGCGGGGAGCGCCAGGAGCAGCACTATATCCAGGGTCTTTTCCATTTCTCCTCCTAACTTTACTTTCGTGCTATTGTAGTCAAATTTTACCGTCCGTTCAAGACGGCGCTTCCCGGCGGCACCCGCGGGAAAAGGTATAATCTCCGTATTATGGACAACCTGACTATAATGTGGCTGGTCTTCGCCGTCACCGCCTCCTCGCTCTTCATCGCCGACATAAAGCTCTCGGCGGGCCGGGCCCACGAGATAGGCACCCGCGAATCGCTGAAACTCGTCGCCTTCTGGATAACCGTGGCGCTGCTGTTCGGCCTGCTGACGGGCCATATGCTGGGGCGCGAACGGATGGTCGAGTTCTTCACGGGCTACGTCATCGAATACTCGCTCTCGATGGACAACATGTTCGTCTTCCTTATAATCTTCAATTATTTCGCCGTGCCCAAGCGCTACCAGCCCAAGATCCTGACCTGGGGCATACTCGGCGCCGTCCTCATGCGTCTCGTCCTCATCTTCGTCGGCGTCGGCCTGATAAACGCCTTCCACTGGATCATCTACGTCTTCGGCCTGATACTGATAGTCACCGCCGTGAAGCTGATAATGCAGAAGGACGAGCAGCTCGACCCGGGCAGGAACCCCGTCCTTCATTTCCTGGAGAAGTTCATCCCGTTCGACAAGGACCTGAACCACGGCAATTTCTTCGTCAAGAAGGAGGTCTGGCACGCGACGCCCCTCTTCGCCACGCTGGTCGTGGTGGAGACCACCGACCTCATCTTCGCCGTCGACTCCATCCCGGCCATACTCGCCATCTCCCGCGAGCCGTTCATCGTCTACACCTCGAACGTCTTCGCTGTGGTCGGGTTGCGCTCGCTCTACTTCCTGCTGGCCTCCATAATGGACTATTTCAGGTTCCTCAAGGTCGGCATCTCCGTGGTCCTGTTCTACGTCGGCGTGAAGATGATGCTCTCCGGCGTCTACCATATACCGGCGCTTTTCTCGCTCGGCGTGGTGCTGGGCATACTCGGCCTGTCCATACTCTTCTCCCTGCTGCTGCCACCCCCGCCGGCGCCCAAGCCTCTCCCCAGCAAAAAATAGCCGGCCCCGGACCTAAAAAAAAGGCCGTCCGCTTTCAGGCGGACGGCCTTTTTCGTTAACGACCCGCGCGATTACTTCTTCTCTTCTTTCTTTTCCTGCGCGGGTTCCGCCTTTTTGGCGGGGGCCGGCGCGGCCTCGGGCTTCTCGGGCTTAACGATGTCGAGCAGTTCGACCTCGAAGATCAGCGTGGCGCCGCCGGGGATGAAAGGAGGCCTGCCCTCGTCGCCGTAAGCGATGTCGGAGGGACAGGTCAGGGTGGCTTTGCCGCCCACCTTCATCATCTGCACGCCCTCGGTCCAGCAGGGGATGACCGCGCCCAGCGGGAACTCCGCGGGCTGCTTGCGCTCTACGGAAGAATCGAAAACCTTGCCGTCGGTGAAGGTGCCGTGGTAGTGGACTTTCACCATATCGTCGGCCTTGGGGGAAGCGCCCTTGCCCTTTTTGGTCTCCTTGTATATGAGCCCGGACTTGGTCTTTTTGGCGCCCTTCTCTTTGGCGGCCTTGTCCAGGAAAGGCTTGGCCTTGGCCTTCTCCTCGGCGGCCATGGCTTCCTGCTTCTTGGAGACGAACTCGCCTATCTTCTGTCCGTAATCGTCGGACACGCGGGAATCCTTGCCCTCCAGCGATTCGGAGAAGCCCAGGACCACCATCTTCCCCTCCTCGGGGGTCAGGTTGAACTGCTTGAGGTTGCGGCTGACCATGCGGCCCAGGTAGTACAGGGTCTTGTCGTCCTCGGTCTTGAGCTCCTGCGCGAAGGCCGGGGCCAGCAGGGCCAGGGCGAAGGCGGCTAAAAGTATCTTCTTCATCGTGTAATTCCTCCTTGGGAGTCTGTCGTTATATTCTATCAAATAGTCCGGCGGGGGCCGCGCCGGCCTCTAGCCCGCGAACATGCCGCGGGCGGTCATGATTATGATGAACAATATCGCGGCCGGGCAGACATATTTTATGAGAAAAGACCAGGTCCGCGCGAAGGGAAAAGGATTCCCCTCCGCCCGCAGTTCGGTTATGACATTATCGGCGCCCCAGACCCAGCCGGCGAATACGGCGATGAGCAGGCCGCCTATCGGCAGGGCCCAGTTGTTCCAGACAGCGGCCATCAGGGTCAGGAAGTCCATGCCGAATACCGGCAACTTCGACAACGAGGGGGAAGCTCCCTGCGAGAGCGCGGACGGGACCGCGAGGACGGTGACGAACAGGGTCAGCAGCATCACCGATCTGCGGCGGCAGAAGCCCCTGTCCACCAATACGGCGGTCGGCACTTCGAGCAGGGAGATGGCGCTGGTAAGCGCCGCTATCGTAAGAAGGACGAAGAACGCGGCCCCGAAAAGCGCCCCGCCGGGCATCGTCGCGAAAAGGGCGGGCAGCACGGCGAAGATGAGGCCCGGGCCGCCCTCGGCCGGGTTGAAGCCGGCCAGCGAGAAACCGGCCGGGAAGATCAGGAAACCGGCCAGCAGCGCCACCATGGTGTCCAGGCCGGCCACCCAGGCGGCGGACTTTACGATCATAGTCCTCTTGGAAAGATAACTGCCGTAGGTTATCATGGCGCCCATGCCCAGGCTCAGCGAAAAGAAGGCCTGGCCGAGCGCCGCGTTTATGACGGCGATATTCGTTATCTCCGAAAGATCGGGCTTGAGATAATAGGAGAGGCCTTCCGCCGCGCCGGGCAGCGTCAGCGCGCGCAGTCCCAGCAGCACGAGCAGGATGAAAAGCGCGGGCATCATTATCTTGGAGGCCTTCTCGATGCCCTCCCGCACTCCGCCGACTATTATACCGGCCGTTATGACGAGGACGGCGAAAGAAAGCCAGACGTTCTTGGCTCCGTCGGCGACGAAGGCCCCGAAGAAAACTCCGGGATCCGCTCCCGCCGCGCCGGTCGCGGCGTACCAGACATAGGCCAGCGTCCAGCCGGCTATCACGGCGTAGAAAGAAAGTATGCCGACGCCGGCCACCACGCCGAGCGCGCCCACGACCCACCAGGGCGTGCGGGGCTTGAGACACTGGAAGGCCCCTATCGGGTCGCGCGCCGCGGCCCGGCCTATGGCCAGTTCGGCTATGAGTATAGGAAAGCAGATGACGAACACGCAGACCAGGTAGAGCAGCACGAAGATGGCGCCGCCGCCTTTGCCGACCTGCATGGGGAAGCCCCAGATATTGCCCAGGCCGACCGCCGAGCCCGCCGCCGCGAGGATGAAACCGACGCTGGAGCCCCAGGAGCCGCGGCTCTCGTCCGGGGAGCAATTAGTGGAGGGGTCCGTGTTCATAATGGTGCTTATGATACAAAAATACTATGCGGGATATACATATATTAGCGCCGTCCGGGCTGAAACTTTTCGAGCCGCGCCGCATCTAAAAAAGACAAGAAATAGTATGATGTCCGCAATACCGGGGTCAGGAGGACAGATGAACATTTTCCGGATAATAGCTTTGGCCGCCCTCGCGGCCACGGCCTCTGGCTGTGTGCGGGTCAACCAGGTTGACCGCGGCACGCTGTCGAAGCAGATAATGCAGTTCGAGCCGATGGGCAACCGGCAGAACTTCGTAAGCGAATTCCACGCTATACGCGAAGGCGCTTCGGGCGGAGTTAACCAGAGCGCGGGAGGCGGTTGTGGCTGCAATTAAAAAAATCCTTCTTTCATTCGTCCTCGCGGCGGCCCTGGAGGCCTCCGCCCTCGCCGCCACCAGCCTGGACCTGGTATTGAACTACTTGTCCCAGGGCGGGAAAGGCGGCCGGCAGGTCTACGACGGAACCGGAGACCAGGACCTCACGATATACGAGCCGGTACTCTACGTCAACCACGAGATAGACGGCAAGACCGCCGTCTTCGGCAGCGTGGCCTACGACCTGCTCAGCTCCGCCTCCAACAAGGCCTTCGACACCGGCACCGGCGCCTCCGAGGGCGGCTGGCAGGACCGCAAGGCGGTGAACGCCGGCTACTCCAAGCGCGTCGGCGATTGGATGTTCACCCCCACGCTGGGCTTCTCGACCGAGCTCTCGTACAAATCGCTCTCGGGCGGCGTCAATGTCCAGCGCTTCTTCGCCGAGGAGAACTTCGTGCTCTCGGCGGGGATCTTCCACTACGCCGACCAGGCCAAACCGTGGGACATATCGGCCGGAGCCTTCCGTAAGTGGCAGGATAAGAAAACGGATTCCGTCAACCTGAGCGCGACCCAGTTGCTCAGCGAGCGGGACATGGTCCTGGCCGGGGTCAGCTACACCTCGCAGAGCGGCTACCTCGAGGGCACGCGCAATACGGTCGATACCGGTACGCGCGTGGAAGAAGTCCTGCCCGGCACCCGCGAGAAATACACCCTCTCGGGCCGCTATGTCCGGTCCCTGAAGGACAACCTGGCGCTGCACCTGGACTACCGCTACTACACCGACAGCTGGGACATAAAAGCCCATACGCTGGAGCCGGCGCTGGCGGTATCCTTCGCGGAAGAGAAGGGACTATACCGGGTCTTCTATCGCCTGCATTCCCAGAGCGAGGCCAAGTACTACCAGGACTCTTTCCTCTCCGGGGCCAGGACCTATATGACCTCGGACTCGGACCTCGACAAGTTCACGGCCAACGAGGTCGGCGTGCAGTTCAGCTACGCGCCGGAGCGCTGGGAAGGCCTGATGGGAGGCGACTGGACCTGGGGCGGCACGGCGCTTTACTACGACCGGTCCAACGACCTCGACGCCGTGATCGCCCAGCTCAACCTTGGGGTGAAGTTCTAGTATGACGAGCCCGGTGGTCGTCAAAAGGTCCCTTATGGGCTCCCCCTTCGAGATGACCGCCTGGCCGGGCGGCCCGGCCGGCTCGGCCGAGGCCGCCATACTTACCGCCTATGAGGAGGTCGCGCGGGTGGAGGACCTCATCACCGACTGGCGCGACAGCCCGCTGGAGCGGCTCAACGCCGCGGCGGGCGGGCCGCCCGTCAAAGTCAGCGAAGAGCTTTTCGACCTGGTCGAATTCGCTCTCGGCGTCTGCCGCGATTCCGGCGGCGCCTTCGACATCACTTACGCCTCCGTCGGGCTTCTCTGGCGCGAGGCCTTCCGCACCGGCATTCCCCCCTCCGACGCGGCGATCGACGCCGCGCTGCGGACCGTCGGCCACTGGAAAGTGGAGACGGACCGGGAGAAAGGGACCATACGCCTGCCGGAAAAGGGCATGCGCATCGGTCTCGGCTCCATCGGCAAGGGCTACGGCGTGGACAGGGCGGCCAGGGTCCTGACCGACCTGGGACTGAAGAACTTTTTCGTCAACGGCGCCGGCGACATACGCCTGTCCTCCTCCCCGGGCGCCCCCCGCCCCTGGCGCGTAGCCGTGAAGAACCCTTTCGCCGCCGACGGCAGGTCCGCCGCCATGCTCGAACTGAGCTCGGGCGGCGTGGCGACTTCCGGCGACTATGAACGTTTTTTTACCCACGAAGGCAGGAAATACCATCACATCATCGACGCGCGCACCGGCCGCGTCCGTTCGGACATAGCCAGCGTCACGGTGACGGCCTCGACGGCCGCGCTGGCCAACGCCTGCGCCACCTCCGTGATGGCCCTGGGCCCGGAGGAGGGCGCGGCTTTCCTGAACCGCCGCCGCGACGCCTCCGGCTTCATAATTTCGGCGTCGGGAAAAGTCACGAGCTGCAATATCAGGACGGCGCCGGCTGAGAGGATCTATGCCGCAGGTAAACCTTGAATCGATATCGCTGATGACTTTCCTCGGGGTCTATGTCTCGGGGCTGCTGACCTCGCTGACCCCCTGCGTCTACCCGATACTGCCGATAGTCATCGGCTACCTGGGCTCCCGCGAGGGCGGGCCGTGGAAGCGCTTCATAGCGAGTCTCTCGTACATAATCGGCATGGCGCTGGTCTATTCGGCGCTGGGCATGGCGGCCGCGCTGACCGGGTCCCTGTTCGGGTCGCTGACGACCAATACCTGGGTCTATCTCGGCTTCGGCCTGCTCATGCTCTATCTCGGCGGCAGCATGATGGACTGGTACTACATACCCATGCCCAACCTGCCGGGACTGGCCCCCAAGTCGCTCAAGGAATCGCCGGTCATCGGGCCTTTCGTCATGGGCCTGACCTCGGGAATGGTGGCCTCCCCGTGCACCGCCCCGGTGCTGGGCAGCCTGCTCATCTATGTCGCGGCCCGGAAGGCGGTGGTCACAGGCGGGCTGCTGCTCTTTTCTTTCTCCATGGGTCTCAGCAGCATGCTGCTGGTGATAGGTTTCCTCGCCGGTTCGGTCATGCCCAAGTCAGGCGCCTGGATGATAAAAGTCAAGAAGGCCCTGGCGTTCCTGATAATGGGCGCGGGCGTATATTTCATCTACACGGCCGGCACGCTGGCTTAGGAGGCGTTTATGAAGAAGATGATAGCGGCTTTCGCGCTGGTCCTGCTGACGGCGCCAGGCATGGCGGCGTCCACCGACACCGCGAAGGACTTCTCGCTCAAGGGACTGGACGGCAAGGAGTTCCGCCTGTCGGACAGCATGGGCAAAGGCTACATAGTGATCAACTTCTGGGCGGCCTGGTGCTCGACCTGCAAGGAAGAGATACCGGAACTCGCCGCGCTCATGAAGCGGCCCGGCGCGGATAAAGTCCTTTTCCTGGGCGTCAATGTCGGCGACAAGGACAGCAAGGCCGAGAAGTTCGTGAAAAGATACTCGTACCCTTACAAGCCGCTCATGGACTCCGAAAAGACGGTCTCCAAGTCTTACGGGGTCCTTGGCATCCCCGTGACCGTCATCATCGATAAGAACGGAAAGATCGTCTTCCGCGGTTCCCGCCCCCCCGGCAACTTCGACTTCGTCTCCCCTGAAACACAAAGCCCCAAGCGTTAACTTGGGGCCGGTCCTGATATTTCTCGTCGAAG
>CAYPYG010000004.1:0-61754 GCA_964415175.1 uncultured Elusimicrobiaceae bacterium | reverse complement strand
GCGTGACCGAATATAAAGATGGCCGACTAATATAAACACAAAGCCCCAAGCGTTAGCTTGGGGCCGGTCCTGATATTTCTCGTCGAAGGTGAGGCCCGCCCCTTGGAGCGGCCTCCGCCGGAGGCCGCGTGCGGGCCGCAAGGCCGGAGGCGATTTTTCAGCGAAAATCGCCAAGGCGGGGTCGCGCAAGCCCGCTGTGCGGGCTATGCGTGACCGAATATAAAGATGGCCGACTAATATAAACACAAAGCCCCAAGCGTTAGCTTGGGGCCGGTCCTGATATTTCTCGTCTCAGGTTCGAATTCCAGAAATCTGGTTGCGGGGGCAGGATTTGAACCAACGCGCTTCTAAAGCAGCAAAGAACATCTCACACTGTCCTATTAATATAGCATATTTCCCCGCCTTTTCCACGCGAAGATTGCGAACCATATCCAATGTAGAGTGGCCCAGGATCTTCTGCAAGTGCCCCCGGCGCGGAAAAAGCGCCAAACGCGATCTTCGCCTTTCTTTATTGTTCCTCCCGCCGGCCTGGGCGCCGCAGTTAAATCATAAGAATGATTCCCGGGCTTCTCCAACCGGCCCGTCTGCCGGGGCCGGGAAATAAAGTAGAATTCTACTGCGATGACACGGAGAACGAAGGCCGCGCGCCCGCTGCGCGTGACACTGATCTACCCGCCGGCGGAGAACCGCAACTGCGAGGCTTTCCCGCTGCCCAACCCGGCCATCGCCACCCTGGCGCGGCGGCTGCGCGCCGGCGGCCACGAGCCGCTGCAGAAGGACCTGGACCTGCCCTGGTTCTCCGGCCTCAAGCGGGACCTGCCCCCCGGCGGCCTGGAACTGCTGCGCGACAGGGAAGCCGCGCGCCGCTACGCCGCCGGGCTGTCGGCCGGCCCCGAGGAGCGGGCCTTCACCGCCCTGGCCGGGCTGTTCCTGGAGCGCGCCGGGATCGGCCCCGCCGACCTCTACTGCTTCACTTTTGCCGACATGGGAGCCGACCCGCTGCTGCTCAACGTTTCTGCGGTGCTGGCCGCGCGGCTTAAGGCGCTCTACGGCGCCCCGGTCGCGGTCGGCTACCGCTCCATCCCCCGCGAGGCCTACCTGGAACTGATGCGCGCCTACCCCTGCTTCGACTACGCGGCCTACGCCGCGTGGGGCGAGGAAGCGCTCGACGGGATAGTGGCCGCCGTCTCCGGCGGAGAGGCGCCGCTGCGCGGCACGGTGTACCGCCGCGGCGCCAGGCTAGCCTGCTCGCGGCCGGAGCGGCTGCCGCCGCAGGCCCCCAGCCCGCTTTACGACCGCGAATTGCTGTCCTCCTACCGCGTGAGCGACCGGCGCATCCTCGACAGCTACAACTCCTCTTTCCCTTTCCGGGACGCGCTGCCGCTGCGGCCGCGCGAGCACCTGGTGGTCAGCTACAGCATGCAGCTCAGTTGCCCGGGCTCCTGCGCCTTCTGCCCGAACGACAATGCCAATCCCTCCGACGCCAAGCCGCTGAACCAGGTGGTGGAGGAGCTCTGCGAGCTCAAAGAGCTTGGCGTCACCGGCGTCTACTTCATGAACAGCGCCTTCAACAACAGCTACAAGCGCGCCGACGAGCTCTGCGACCGGATGATAAAGCACCGGCTGAATTTCCTGTGGACCGACTGCGCCAACCTGTGGGCTATCGACGACAGCCTGCTGCTGAAGATGCGCGCCGCCGGCGCCGTGAAGCTGACCTACGGCATGGAGACCGCGAGCCCGCGCCTGCTGCGCTACATCCGCAAGGCGGTGACCATAGAGAATATCCGTCGCTGGCTGGAGCGCTCGCACGCCCTGGGCATCTGGAACCACATCGAGCTGATCGGCGGGCTGCCCACGGAGACGGCAGCCGACACCCGCGCCACCGTCGACTTCGTCGGGGAGACCCGGGAGATCGTGGACACCTATTCGCTCAACCCCTTCTTCCTCTACCGCAGTTCCGCTTTCTTCCGGCAGGCGCGCCGCTTCGGCCTGCGCCCGCGCCCGGCCCCGGAGGCCGCGGACTACTTCAGCCCCGACACGCAGGTAGGCAACTTCTCGGAGCGCTTCGACGAGGAGGGAGGGCTGAAGTGGGAGGAGAAGAACCGGCAGATCGTGCGCTCCACGGCGGCGGTGGCGCGGGCAATAGACCGCGCCTCCTCCTCCAGGGCCATCGACTACGAGCACGTGCACCTGCTGATGAGCCTCTATTCCAGGCTCGGCCACGGCCGCAAGGCCACGATCCGCAAGCTGATGCGCGTGCTGACGGCGCAGTTCCGGCCTTATAACCTGGACTTCAAGATGACCGGCTTTCGCTACGCCAAGCACCGGTACCGCCGCGTCCTGGCCTCCAGGGACTGAACGCGCCGCCCTTGCGCACAAAGAAGGCGATAAAAATGGCTTGTGGTTAGTGCCACAAGCCATTTCTCCGTCGGTAGGGTTAAATCTGGTTGCGGGGGTTGGATTTGAACCAACGACCTCAAGGTTATGGGCCTTGCGAGCTACCAGGCTGCTCTACCCCGCAGGACCATTGTAGCACAAGAGCCCCGGACAAAGCAATACTCCTGACGGACGGGAAGAGACCGGGGCGCAAAACTGCTAAAATCTTGCGGTTGCGATCACGGAGCCGCGGGAGGGATACAGGTGTTCGACGCGTGGAGCCTTTTAGCGGGGCTGGGCATGTTCCTCTTCGGCATGTTCCTGCTCGAAGAATCGATAAAGGCGCTGGCGGGCCGGTCCCTCAAGACCCTGATACGCCGCTTCACCGGCACCCGCGGCAGGGCGCTGCTGACCGGCTTCGCGACTACCTCCATCCTCCAGAGCAGTTCCGCAGTCGGGCTGATGGCCATGGCTTTCGTGGGCGCCGGCATGCTGGCGCTCTCCAACGCCCTGGCCACGCTCCTGGGCGCCATGGTCGGCACCACTGGGACGGCCTGGATAGTGGCCTTCCTCGGCTTTTCCGTCAAGATAGACCACTTTGCTCTGCCGCTGGTGGGGCTGGGCGGCCTCGGTCTGGTCCTCTTCGGCGGGTCGCCGCGCTGGACGAACGCGGGAAAGCTCCTTTTCGCCTTCGGCCTCCTCTTCCTCGGACTCGACTACATGAAGAACGCCACGGAGGTCCTGGCGGCGGGCACGGACCTCGCCGCGCTGCCCGACCTGGGCCTCTGGATCTACGCGCTGGCGGGCCTGGTCCTCACCGCCGTGATGCAGTCCAGCACGGCTTCGATAGCGGTGGTGCTCACGGCCGTCTTCGGCGGGCTGATCGACTTCAGACAGGCCGCGGGCATGGTCATAGGCGCCAATGTCGGCAGCGTGGTACCCCTGCTGCTGGTCTCGATAGGCGGCATCCCGGCCAAGAAACAGACGGCCCTGGGTTCCCTGGCCCTCAAGACCGGGACCGCCCTCATCGTCATGCCGGCCCTGCCGCTCCTGTCCCGGGTGGTGGAGTTCTTCTTCGACCCGGCGACCAGCCCCGCGCTGGCCGTGGCGGCTTTCCATACCCTCTTCAACCTCGTGGCCGTGGCGTTCTTCTATCCGGCCATACCCCCGCTGGCGCGGCGCCTCAAGGAGTTCTTCCCGGAGAGGCGGATGGTGCTCGCCCGCTTCATACCCAACGCCTCCCCGCAGGTCCCCGAGGCCGCGGTGCACGCCCTGCGCAACGAGGTCCTCAACCAGCTTTACCTTTCCCTCCGCTATACCGCCGGCAGGTACGGCCTTCAGCCGCCGGCCGCGGAAACCGCCGAGGAGGAGGAAGAGATCCACTACTACGATCTCGAGCACCTGCACGCGGAGATCTTCGCCTTTTACGCGCAGGCGCAGGCGCAGGGCACGGAAGAACTGGAAGCGCTGCAGCTGGAACCCGTAATACGCGCCAGCCGCAGCGTGATGAACGCCACCAGGAATTTCTACGATCTGCGCGGGCAGGTGGAAGACCTGGCCTCGGACGAGAACGAGTTCCTGGCCGGCGCGGGCAGGGGCCTCAAGGAAAGACTGGCCGAGCTGAGGGATTTTTCGGAAAGACTGGCGCGCATACCCGAAGGCTCCGGCGCTCCGCGGGAGCTGGACGCTTTGTACAGGACGGCCGAGGAGGCCGACCGGAGGTTCATCGCCTCGTGCGCCGAAGCGGTGGCCGGCGGCGCCATACGCAAGGGAGAGGTGACGCGCCTGCTGATGGCCAACCGCCTTTTCACCCAGTCGGCCCGCATGATAGTGCTGAGTTTGAAAGGGCTTGCCGGAGATCCCGACCCCTCCCCGGGGACCGCCCGCGGGGCGGCCGAACCGGTGCTGCTCGATCCTGACCCCGACTGAATCGGAGAGACCCCGTCGTCAGGGCGCGGCCGGCTTCTCCAGCCGGAAGATGTCCAGCACCGTGCCGTCCCTGCCATAGACCATCAGCGTGAACAGCCGTCCGTTGACGCGGCCCTCGGCGAAATGAGGCTCGGCGATGAACTTCTCCGCCCATTCGGCCGCTTCTTCGGGCGGCGCGGACACGGGGCGGCCTCCGCCGCCGAGAGTGATGTAGACTATCCCCCCCTCGGCGACCGCGTCCTCCGTCAGCGGATAACTGCGCTCATAGACCCGCTCTCGGCCCTGGAACACCGCGTCCACCCGGTGTTTCTCGAAAAGCGGGCGCAGCGTCTCGTTCATCTCCTCGATGATCCCGTGCTCGCCGCTCGAATACAGCGGGTGATGTATGACGACGAATTTCCAGTCCTTCTTCGCGCGGGCAAGGACATGATCGAGCCACTTGTACTGTTTGGAATTCCTGTCCAGCGACGGCGCGGCGGCGGCGCCGCCGAAGGCGTTGGAGTCGAGCGCGATGAAGCGGGCGTTGGCGGTGTCGAAATAGTAGTAATGCGGCGGCAGACCGTTGAGCGGCACGCTCTGGAAAGGGGAGTAGTTCTCCCGAAGGAAGCCTTTCCCCTCCGCGGTCGCGGCCCCGGGTCCGTATTCCGACGAGCCCGGTACCGGGAAGAAAGGGGCCCGGCGGAGCAGTCCCGCGTAGGGGGCGAAATACTGCGCGTCGGCGTCCGCGTCCAGCCCGCCGTCGACCAGGCCTCCGGTATGGAGCACGAAGGCCGGAGAAAGACGTTCCATCTGCGCGGCCAGTTCCGCCTGCTCCGGTGAACCGGCCCCGGACTCGCCCAGGACCAGGAACGTAAAGGAATCCTTCTCTTCCGGCGGGAAGGTCCTGAACCGTCCTTCGGCGGCCTTGTAGACGGCCTGGCCGGTGGGTTCGGGCAGGAAGACGCGGTAGCAGTAGGTCGTATCGGGAAGGAGCCCGAACAGCGGGAAACGGTGCTCGCGGGTGGCGTAATTTATCGTCGTGACGCGCTCGCAGTCCGGGTCTATCCCGTAGCGCAGCCAGGCTACCGTCGGGGCGTCGATCCTGAAACGCACCGTCATGGAATCGTGCGCCCCCGCCGCCAGGTAGGGGCCGCGGACCAGTTGGGCGGCCCCGGCCGGCGCGGCGAGAGCCAGGAGCAGCAGCGCCGCGAGCCTCATTTCCTGCCCTTGCAGAAGAGGTCGGTGACGCTGAACTTCACGGCGTCGATGACGCCCCTGTCGGTGATGCGGATCTCGGGTATCGGCGGCAGGGTGAGGAAAGCCATCGCCATGAACGGGTCGGAGAGTCTGGAGCCCAGCATGCGCGCCGCCTCGGCCAGCCGCTTGAGTTTCTCCTTGACGTAGTCGGAACTGCGGTCGGACATCAGGCCCGCGACGGGCAGCGGCAGGGCCTCGAGGACCTGGCCGTTGAGCGCGGCTACTATGCCGCCCTGCATCTTGACCACCTGCACGGCCGCGGTGTACATGTCTCCGTCGTGGGTGCCGATGACCACGATGTTGTGGGAGTCGTGCGAGACCGACGAGGCTATCGCGCCCTTCTTGAGGCCGAAACCGCGGACCAGGCCCTTGGCGATGCGGCCGGAGGCCATGTGCCGCTCTATCACGGCTATCTTGAGTATATCGCGGTCGGTGTCGGCGGAGACGAAGCCGCCGTCCTGCTTGACCGGTTCGATGGTCTGCTTCGTGACGATCTGGTCGGGGACGACGTTGATGACCTTGGCGAACTTGCCCTCGGCCCGCAGGGCGAAATCCTCGTGCTCTATCCACTTCACGTTGACGGTGCCGCGCACCTTGCCCTCGTACTCCTTGATGACGCCGGGCTCGATGCGGCGGTTGACCGCGACCTGGCGGCCCTTCTTGAAGACGCGCGATATCGCCAGCCTCTTCAGGTCGTCGACCACTATCAGGTCGGCCTGGTAGCCGGGGGCGATGGCGCCCAGCTGCTTGAGGCCGAAGTACTCGGCGGTGTTTATCGTCGCCATCTGTATGGCGCGTATCGGGTCCACGCCCATCTTTATGGCGGAACGGACCAGGTAATCGATATGGCCCTGCTTCTCGATATCCTCGAGGTGACGGTCGTCGGTGACCAGGATGAACTTGCGCGAATTCTCGGAATTGACCAGCGGCAGCAGCCCCTTGAGGTTCTTGGCGGCGGTGCCTTCGCGTATCATGATGTACATGCCGGCGCGCAGTTTCTCGCGGGCCTCGGCCACGTCGGTGCACTCGTGATCGCTCTTGATGCCGGCCGAAACGTAGGCGTAGAGCTGCTTATCCTTGAGCATCGGGGCGTGCCCGTCGATGACCTTGTTGCCGGCTATGGCTATCTTCTCCAGCACGCCCTTGTCCTGGTAGATGACGCCGGGATAGTTCATCATCTCGCCGATGCCCAGCACGCGCTCGTCGCCCAGCAGCAGCGCCAGGTCGTGCGCGTCCAGGTCGGCGCCGGCGGTCTCCAGGTGGGTGGCCGGCACGCAGGACGGGAGCATGACATAGACGCCCAGCACGGAGTTCTGGCTGGAGGAGAGCATGTACTTGATGCCGTCGAGGCCCAGCACGTTGGCTATCTCGTGCGGGTCGATGATCACCGAGGTAGTGCCGCAGGGCAGCACGGTGCGGGCGAACTCGGGGATCTTTACCATCGAGCTCTCGATATGGACGTGGCCGTCGATGAAGCCGGGGGCGAGGTAGGAGCCCCTGAGGTCGATGGTCTTCTTGGCGGGATAGAGGCCGAAGCCGATCACGCGCCCGTTGTGCACGGCGACGTGGGTCTTGTGTATGTCGCCGGAGAAGGTGTTGACCACCCTGGCGTTCTTGAGCAGCAGGTCGACGCGCTTGGCGCCGCCGGAAAGTTCGATGGTGGATTTGAGTTCTTTGACGGAATTATCGATGTCCATGTTGCCTCTCCCGTTCTCCCGATATCCTTAAATTCTACCTATTTTGCCCTACTTAATCATGTCCCAGGCCACTTTGCCGAGCAGGGCGAACGAGACGACGATGAGCATGGTACGTATCGCCCAGGCGCCGCGCTTCAGGGCGACATGCGCGCCCAGCCAGTTCCCCGCCATGCCGAAAAGCCCCATGACCAGGCCCAGTCTGACGTCCACCCGGCCGAGCCAGAGGAACATGGCCAGCGAGAAGACGTTGGACATCAGGTTAAGCAGCTTGCTCAGCGCCGTGGCGCGCAGCAGGTCGTAGCCGCAGACCTTGGCGAAAGAAAGAGCGAGGAAAGTCCCCGTACCGGGCCCGAGCAGACCGTCGTAGAAACTTATCGCCGAAGAGATAAGGCCCGAGCCGAGCCAGATGCGTTCGGGCGGCTTGTGCGCGCTGGTGTCGCGCAGGCCCAGGTCCTTGCGGGCGACCAGGAACAGCGCGGCCGGCGGCAGGAAGACTATCAGCAGGTAGCGCACGGCCTCCGGCGGCACCGCCGAGATGAGCGCGGCGCCGGCGGCCGAGAAAAGTGCGGCGAGGAAGGAAACAAAGAGCAGGTAGCGGAGCGGGAAGGCCGAAGAGCGGAGGAACCGGGCGGCCGCTATCAGCGTGCCCATGCTCGACGACAGTTTGTTGGTGCCCAGGAGCAGGTTGAGCGGCAGGCCGGCGGAGAGATAGGCGGGCAGGGTGATGAGGCCGCCTCCCCCCGCCATGGAGTCGATGAAGCCGGCCAGCGCCACCAGCGCGGCCAGCAGCGCGAAGGTCTCCGGCGTCAGGTTCTCAAATAAAGGCATAAGGAACAACTATCGGGGTCCTGTCGGCGGTTCGCTCCGAAAAAACAGCGTCGCGCACACCGTGCGCGCGCTTCCGACCCTCGCCGCTCGCGCTTACGCAAGCTCGCGGCTCCGGACGGTTTTTCTCCGCGAATCCGCCGCCACCCCCATTGTCTCCCGATCAATATAACGCCACGCCCTCAGCCCCGGAATTGACCTCCCTATTTAAGCATGGCGGCGAGGGCGAAGCGGCCCGTCACGCCCTTGTCTCGCCTCCAGGAGAACAGCCTCTCGTCCTCCCAGGTGCAAAACGGCGAGAACTCGAAATTGCTTATTCCCAGCTCCAGCAGCTGCTCCAGCAACAGCGCGCGCAGGTCGAAATAGTCGACGCCGTCCTGCCGGCGCAGCAGGCGCGCGGCCTTCTCCGGGCCGAAAAGGCCCTTCAGGGTTCCGGTGAAGTCGGTCCCCACGGGGTAATGCGCGGCGCAGATGCAGGGGCCCACGCCGGCGATGATATCGCCGGGCCGGCTGCCGTAGAGCAGCGCCATACGCTCGCAGGCCGCGCGGAAGATGTTCTGCGCCGCGCCCCGCCAGCCGGCGTGCATCACGCCGAGGGCGGAGTTGCGCCTGTCGTAGAAGACCGCGGTGGCGCAGTCGGCGGAGAAGGCGATCAGCGGGGTGTTCTTCAGGCGGGTCACCAGACCGTCTATGTGCGGCTGGAGAACGGGTTCGCCGGGCGGACCGAAGGGCCAGTCCTCCCTCACCTCGGCCACGTTGGCGGTATGGTCCTGGCGCATGGCGGCCACTCTTCCGGGCGGCATCGCCGCGGCCGCCAGGAAGCGGCGCAGGTTCTCGGCCGCCTTTTCGGGCTCGTCGCCGGCGGACTCGCCGAGATTGAGCGAGGAATATGGGCCGGCGCTGACGCCTCCGGCGCGCGTGGAGACCGCGTGGACCAGTCCCGCTTCGCCCGAAAGGTTGTCGAATTCAAGCAGTTCTACGCCCATCTAATCCTTGAGTTTCAGCGTGTACGACTTCACCGTCCTGCAGGGGAAATAGGATTCCTTGGCCTTCTTTAGGCCGGCCAGGCCCAGATCGTTCTCCTTGTCGATGAACTGATAGGAGGCGGGCACGGAGCGGGCCGCCTCGCGGTCCAGGAACTGGTAGAGACCCTTGTAAGCGATATCGGCCTTCTCGAAGTTAAGCGCCCAGGTGTCGTCGTTGACCCGCGAGCCGAAGGCGAAGCCGGCCAGCCGGCCGCCGATCTCCACCGCGACGCCGGACATCTCCAGCTCCCGGAAACTGGCCAGGGCGTTGGCTATGGCCTTGCGCTCGCACTTGCTTATGTCCATCGCGGCGCCCCGGGATCTCTCCCAGTGGTCGAAGAGGTCGAGGCAGCTCTTCAAGCAGGCGCCCTTCATCGCGCCGACGGCGGCGGAGGCGCCGTAGGTCTTTTCGAACTGGGCTATGAGGTTGCGCTTCTTGGCGTAACGCCGGCCGCCGAGCGAGGCCAGCGCCTCCCGCTCGTAAATATAGTCGTGGAAACCATCCTCTTCCCGGACGACGAAGAGTTTTTCAGCCTCGCCCCGTCCGGCCGAGTCCAGCCATTGCTGCGGAACATAGCGGAACTCCCGGTAGCCCAGCCTGGCGGCCCCGTCGGCCAGTTCCGCCGGCGTCGGCATACGGAAAGGACGGCAGACCGGGAGCAGCAGGCGGCGCCTCCCGCCTTTCTCCTGCTCGTGCTCGGCGAACCAGACCTTGTCGTCCTCTTCCAGGAAAAAGGCGTCGTAAATACAGCCGGCCCAGATGATCATCGAGGCCAGCGAATACGGGCAGAGCTGGTAGCCCCGCCCCGCGAAGTAAGGCTTCAGGCGGCCGTAGTCGGCCGGCCCGAGCGGATCAAACATTCGTGCCGCCTTTCATCATGCCGCGCGCGCCGCGAGGCGTGACAAAACCGAGACGGCGATAGAAAGGCCAGGAGTTATTGGAGGATATCAGGCCGACCCACCCTACCCCCAGGGTCTTGAGCCGCTTGAGCATGCGCCGGACCAGGCCGGAACCTATATTGCGCCCGCGGAACTCCCGGGCGACGGTTATATCGTGCAGGTAGGCTTCGGCGGAATGAGCGTCTATCGCCCGGCCCATGCCGGCCAGCCGGCCGTCCTCCTCCGCGACGATGAAACAGAGGCTGCGCTCCACGGTACGGCGCAGCGCGGCCCGTCTGTCCGAGGGCTTCCACCAGCCCTGGGCCCGGTAAAGGGCCTCTATCCCGGCGAGATCGGAGGGAGAAGGTTTCTTTATGAATCTGTAGCGGATCATCCGGAAAGAGATGGTAACTTTTCCCCCGTCGGGGGGTCAATAAATGGAACTGCCCGCCGCGGCGGGCAGTTGCTTCCCGGAAGCGGAAGAGGCTTTATTCGGCCGCGGCCTTGCGCGGGTCGGCGGTATTACGGAGCAGGTAGAGCGCCGCCTGCACATTGTCGCGCACCGTCTTCTCTATCACGCCCGCGCCGGGGTAGAAGGTACCGCCGCCGCCCCAGCCCCCGCCGGCCGGCGAGAGCTCGATCGTGAAGGCGAAGATGCCGGCCTCGGCGTAGGCCCAGTCGCAGGAATCCCCGGTGGCGGCGTAGAGGTCGCTGGACTTCTGCGCGGTATAGCCGGTCAGCCCCGCCATACCCTCGGCCAGCGTCCTGAAGACTTTGAGGTCGTCCTTATTCGGGACATCTTCGTACTTGCCGCCCCAGGGATAGAGCACCAGTTCGGCGTAACTGTGATAACTTATCATCGTCTTGAGGTTGGGACGGGCCTTGACGAAATCGCGCACCGCGCGGGTCTCCGGCTCGGAGAAGGCGGAGGGGCCGCAGTAGGTGTCGGCCCAGGGCGAATTGGAAGCGCCGGCCTGGCACCACCAGGAATCGTAGTTGCGGTTGGGATCGGCGCCGAAGTTGCCGCCGCCCTGCGGACTGCGGGTCTTGCGCCACCACTGGTACTTGCCGGTGCTGATATCGAACTCCGCGCCGTCGGGGTTGATCATCGGCTGTATATAAATATCCAGGGTGTCGATATATTTCCTGACCTCGGCGTTATCGCGGTTCTCCAGCAGCCAGACGGCGAAGAGCAGGGGCACCTCGACGCTGAGATGCTCGCGGGCGTGATGGGCGCCCTGGAAAACGGCGCCGGGCTTGGAGGAAGGCTTCGTGCCTTTCGCCGACGAGTTTATGCGCAAGGTCCAGACCTCGCGGCCCTCGGTGGTCCTGCCTATCGAGAACAGCGACGCGATGTCGGAATTGGCCGACTCCAGGGCTTTGAGCCGGGCGTACATCTCCTGATAGTTGTGATAAGCGGCGTCCTGCGTCGGGAAATCCTTAAGCGAGGAGGAGGCGAACTGCGCCAGCGGGATGCTGGCCAGCACGCTTACGCTCTTGGTCTGGAAGGCGGGCAGCGAGTCGCGGTGTATGATGCCGGACACCGAGTTGGCCGAGATAGCCTCGATCGAAAGACCCATCTCCAGCAGGCGGGTGCGCTCCTCTTTAGTGGAAGCGGCCACGCTGATCCAGAGACGCGGGTCGTTCTCCAGGGTCCGGGCCGCGGTCGAGGACATCTCCTCTATGACCGGGGCCGGCGGAGCCTCGTAGGCGGAGGAGATGGACTTCAGGAGCTGGTCGAAAGAAAGGGAGGATCTTTCGGGAGTTTCGGAAGCGAAAGCGTTCACCGAGAGGGAGGCCAAGAAAGTTAGCGACAGCAGCAGCCTGATCATTCGTTTCTCCTGGATACGGCCCGTTTGACTATGCTCAATACTTATAGATTGTATCCTACATGACTTTTGTCAACAAGGTCAATAGGCCCAGGCCGGCCTGGGCCCAAAGGCCTATGATCCCTGTCAAACGAGAGAGGCGATGCCGTTGCCGGCCAGCCAGAGGCCGGAGATGAAGAGGGCCATGCGGCCGATGCCTTTTACCCGGTCCGTCAGGAAGGGGACCGGGATGAGCGCGGGCAGGAGGAAAAGCGCCGTAGCGGCGAAGAAGCCGCCGAAATAGACGAGGCCGGGGACGAAGTCGGGGAACGAGGTCAGACGAACCAGCCCGGCCAGCACGGGTGGGCAGAAATTGAGGCCGGTAAGAAAACCCAGCGAGAACGGCATCGCCTTGCCGGCGGCGGGCAGGGCCGCCGGACAGCCGCGTGAAAGTTTCAGGAAAGGCGCGGCCAGCAGGATGAGGCCGGCGGCGAACATGGCCGCCCCCCCCGCCCAGACCGGCAGCGCCGGCGCGGCAAGCCGGCCCAGGAGCACGGCGGCGGAGGCGAAAGCGAGATAGGCCGTCAGCCGGCCGCCGAGGAAGATGGAGAAGATCAGCAGGCCGCGGGGCAGCGACCTCTCTCCCGCCCCCATGATGTAGGGGGCCAGTACCGGCAGGCAGGAAACCGCGCAATAGGCGCCCGTCGAGAGGCCGAGCGTCCAGCCTTCGGCCAGGGCCAGCGCCGGTGTCAGAGCGTCACCGCCCGGTTGCAGGCCTTGCACCAGCCGGCGCGCCTCATGGCGGCGTTCTTCCGGTTAAGCGTCACCCCGGACCTGCAGCCGGGGCACCTGACCTCGCCGCCGGAGAAGTCCAGCTGCGGGTAGTCCTTGTCGAAGATCTCCTTGCTGGTATGCCTAGGCTCCAGCCATTTACCGTCCTTCATATCAGATGTCCTCCGGTCGCGATCATCCGCCGATTACCCTGACCAGATCGGACAGCGCCGCCGGAGCCCAGAGCGAGGCGAAGACGGCGCTGAAGGTCAGGACCGAGAAAATAAAAAGCGCTCCCGGGGAAAGGAGCCTCCCCCAGCCGGAGCGGGGATCGGCGGCTTTCACGCCGAAGATATAATACCCTATCCCGCCCTCGGGACAGGCGGAGAAACAGGAGGCGCACATATTGCAGTAGTCCAGTATCTCCGGCTTTCCCTCCGCGCCTTTCTTTATCGCGAACATCGGGCAGGCGGCCTCGCAGAGCCCGCAGCCCGTGCAGACCCCCTCGTCGAACTTCACGCGGAAGGGATTGAGCCTGCCCCAGAAAGCCTGCCAGGCGCCGAAAGGGCAGAGGAAAGAGCAGAAGGACCTCCTGGCGGTGAGCAGAGGCAGCAGGACCACGAAGCCCAGCGCCAGCCACATCAGGCCCAGCTGAAAGGAACGGCGCGCGCCCTCGTCGAGGAATTCCCCTCCCAGCTTGAAAGGGCAGAGCCAGTAGCAGAACATCGGCGTCATGTAGGCCAGCGAGACAAGCATGAAGAAGATCAGCAGGGCCATCGGCAGATCGCGCAGCCGCGCCGCCCAGGTCCGCGCGGCGGCCGGCAGTCTCTTTACCGGGGAGAGGCGCGAGAAGAACTCGTCGAGCCCGCCGTAGAAGCAGGTCCACGAGCACCAGGCCCTGCCGACGATAATGGTGGCGAAAAGCCAGACGAAGCCCAGCGAGAGCGGCCCCCATACCTTCCAGTCGCCGCTCATCAGCGCCAGGTACTGCTGGTAGAGGTAGTTCAG
This sequence comes from uncultured Elusimicrobiaceae bacterium, assembly GCA_964415175.1. GTDB lineage: Bacteria > Elusimicrobiota > Elusimicrobia > Elusimicrobiales > UBA9959 > UBA2231. Next base: position 48,200 of record CAYPYG010000004.1, on the reverse strand, counting down.
GAAGGACGGGGCCAGCGCTATATGACAATACGGCGTATCCTGGAAACATTGCGCCTTGAACATTTCCGAGAAAAGACCGAACTTGAAATGTACCAGGAAGGCGAAGGCCGATACGATGAAAAAAAGCCGCCGCCAGGGCGCTATGTCGCGGGTGTAGGAAATGGCGAAGGCGACGGAAGCCGAAAAGAGGGACCAGGACCACACATAGGCCGGGTGGAGCCGGCCGGAGGAGAGTTCAAGGCCCAAAGGAAGAACGACGGCCAGGGCGGCGGCGGCGTAGGCCAGCGAAGGGAAGAGGTCCTCTCTTTTGCCTTTCACGGAGGATATTATAGTATAGATGGCGCTATGAGTACGGCCGCTTTCGCGCTCGGGTTCCACTCGCTTTTCGCCCAGACCCTCGCCCTGCGGGAGATAGGCCTGCTCTTCAGCGCGGGCGAACTTTCCGTTTCCGGGGCGCTGGCCGCCTGGCTGCTCTGGACCGCGGCGGGCATAGCGCTGGCCCGGCGCGGGACCCCGCGCTCCCTGCTCTTCTGGACGGCGCTGTTCGCGGCGGCCTCGCCGGCGGCCCTGGCGCTCTGCAGGGCGGCCGCGCTGCCGCTGGCCGTCGGAACGCCGCCCGGGCTGTTCGGCACCGTCCTGCTCGGGGCGTTACTGACCCTTCCTTTCGGACTCCTCAACGGCGCCGCTATCGCGGCCGGCCTTGACGCGCTCGCGCCCCAGCGGTTCTACCTGCTGGAGAGCTGCGGCGCCGCGGCCGGCGGCCTGGGCGCGGTCCTGCTCTTCGCCGCGCTTCCCGGGACCGACTATGTCGCGGCCGGCTCCGTCACGGCCGCCGCCGCCCTTCTCCTCTGCCTGCGCGCGGCCGGCTATCCCCGGCGCGGGGCCGCGCTGGCCGCGCTTTTCATCCCCCTGGCGCTGCTCTCCGCCTGGGCCGGCCGGCGGGTTTATCCCGCGCTTTACGGCCGGGGCGAGGTGAAGGAGGTCTTCCAGTCGCGCGAGACCCGCCTGGTCTTCGTCGAAAGGGAAGGCGCCCTGACCGTTCACGCCGACGGCTTCGCCCTGGGAGAAGTCCCGGCCGGCGAGGCCGGCGAGGCGCCGGTGCACATCCCGCTGCTGGCTCACCCGGCGCCGAAATCCGTCCTGCTGCTGGGCCCGGCCGCGCCGCTCTACGCGGCGGAAGCGGGCCGCCATTCTCCCGTGGAACTTTTCGCCGGCTCCGACGACATCCCGGCCGCCGCGCGCCTGCTGGAGCGCTCCGGCGGGCGGGCGTCCCTCTGCGTCGCCGCGGACTGTCTCTCGCGCGCGGCGGCTTACGACGCGGTGATAGTGCCGGCCGGCGATCCGTCCAACTCCTCGCTCAACCGCTACTACACCGCCGAATTCATGACGGCCGTGAGGACGGCGCTCAGACCCGGCGGCATAGCCGCCTTCGCCTTCTCCTCCGCCGAGAACTACCTCTCTCCGCCGGAGGCTTACGCGGCGGCCTGCCTGCGCGCCACGGCCGGGTCCGTATTCGCGCATGTCGAAGTGATACCAGGAGGCAGGGCGCTATTGCTGGCTTCGGAGAGGGAATTAAGCACGGACCCCGGCCTGCTGGGCAGGCGGCTCAGGTCCCGGGGAATAAGAACCCGCACGGTAAAAGAGGAGACCCTGCCCTTTATCCTGCATCCGTACAGGAAAGCCTGGTACGCCTCCCGCCTGGACGCGGCCGGAGAAACGCCGGTCAACTCGGCCCTGCGGCCGCTGGCCTATTTCCTCAGCTGGAAGGTGTGGGTCTCGATGTACGCCGGGCCGGACCAGTTCCTGGGCCTCGCGGCCCTGCTCATCGCCCTGGTCTGGGCCTCGCGGCGGCTGGCGGCCGGACTGAAGGGATCGTCCCGCGGGGGACTTATGACCGGCGCTTTCCTGGCCGGGGCCTGGGGAATGGCCTTCGAGATCTGCCTGATGCTGGCCTGGGAGGCCAGGCTGGGGACGCTGGCCTCTTCGCTGGGGCTGATCTTCACCCTCTTCCTCGGCGGCATGGCCGCCGGGGCGGCCGCTTTCCGGCGGCGGGGCGGGGTAGCTCTCTCCGCCGCGCTTATGGCGGCGGTATCGGCCGGAGCGGCGCTCTGGCTCCCGGCGGCCTTCGCCGGGCAGGGGCGGGAGCTTTTCGCGGCGGCCTGCTCGCTGCTGCTGGCCGCCGGAGGGTTCGCCGCGGGCTCCTATTTCCCCGCCGCGGCGGGGCGCGTCCCGGACGGGGCGGGCGGGATATACTCGGCCGACCTCTACGGCGGCGCGGCCGGGGGTCTTATCGTCTCGGCGGCCGCCGTGCCGCTGCTGGGAATAGAGAACGCGCTCCGGGCCTGCGCGGCCCTCGGCGCGTTCTCCTGCGCGCCGCCGCTGGCGGCGGCCCTGTTTCAGCGCGGCTCTTCGAAAGACTCCGAAGTGAAAAGATAGAATTCCGTCGCCTTGTCCTTCCAGCAGCCGCGCGGAAGTCCGGCTTTCTGCTCGCACAGTTCTCCCAGGAAAAGTTCCTTGGACGGCAGCTGCCCCCAGACCTGCGGCAGGAAAAGCCCGCTCTTCCCCTCCCGCGCTATGGCCACCCCGTGAACGCCCGGCTTCACCTCGGCGTGCCCGGCGGCTCGCTCCAGCGGCGAGAGCAGCGATATCTCGAAACGCACCAGGGGAAGCTCGTCGGCGGTGAGCGGCTCGAAGCGGCGGTCTTCGAAGGCGGCCGAGAGCGAGTTGCGGACCACCGCGTCGCGCAGCGTGAAGGACGGCGAAACATTGCCGATGCAGCCGCGGAGACGCCCGGACTTGTTGAGCGTTACGAAAAGCGCCGCGGGCAGGTTGAAGGAAGGCTCGTCGGAGAGGGCGGGCAGGGCCGGCTGGGTCTCGTCGAAGGCGCGCTCCACCGTCCAGCGGGCCAGCCGCAGCAGTTCCCCGCGCTGCGCCGGCGAGGGCGAGGAGCTGAAGGAAGCCGGGCCGGCGCCCGAGAGGAAGACGCCTGAGCCGTAGCCGACCACGCGGTCCTCCGGCGCTCCGGCGGGATACGCCCGGTGCGAATCGGAGTGCGCGAGGAGTTCGAAGCGGGTCGCGCCCAGCTCGCGCAGCGCGTAGAGGCCCGCCTCCACGGCGGACTCGCCGCAGGCCGGGGTCTCCAGCCCCTTAACGCCCTTGGCCGCCAGCACCGAATGGGCCAGGCGGAAATAGCCGGGGTCCATTTTCTCCAGCGCCTTGAGCAGGGCCAGGTCGGAGCGGCGGGCGTCGGCGCTCGAAGGGTAATGGGAGAGATCGCTGGAAATCAGGAGCAGAGCCTTGCGGCCTTTGAGCAGGCGGCCGAGGGCGCGGCCCGCCGCCTCCAGTTCCTTCTCGTCGGCGCGGCCGAAAAGGACCGGGAGTATTTTGAAGGGTTTTTTCAGCCCGCGCTGCAGGAAAGGGAGCTCGACCTCCAGCGTATGGTCCTTTTCGTGAGCGCGCGGGTAGTCGCGGAAGAAAGGGTTCTTCTCCATAAGCGCGGCGGCCAGTTTCCCGTCGACTTCGACCCTCCCGAGGGGCGTGGCGTAATGCCCCGAGGCCATGACGGCGGCGCCCGCGAACCCTTCGGCGTGCGCCGAGCCCAGTAGGACGACGGTATCGTAGTGTTCCTTCAGCGAGGCGAAAGCGTGAGCCGCCACGCCGCCCGAAAAGACATAGCCGGCGTGCGGCACAAGTATGCCGGCGACCTTGCCTTTCCCCTTGTACGGTCCGGCCTCCGCAAGCGCTTTATCGACGGCCGCGGCGAGCTCCGCCGGATCGGCGGGGTAAAAGGACCCGGCGAACCGCGCCTCCCTCGCCAACGCCGTCCCCAGTATCACCCCGGATATCGCTGTCAGCACGATTTTACCCAGCATAGTGTAACCTCCCTGGCTCCCCGTCCACCCCCATTGTTTCCCGATGAACGCGGGGACTCCATTAAGAGACAGCCGGGGGAGGCGGCGCCCGGCAGAGTTTTCCCTGAACTCACTGCTATTTCCAGACGCCCGGGACGCGGGTCCCGTCGTAGGGGCAGCGGCCGCCGCCGGGCGTCAGCAGGTCCTGAACGACCGCGTAGCCGCGCCGCACCACCAGCGGCCGCCCGCATTCGGGGCAATAGGTCGTCTCCCCCTCGTGGCCGGGGAGGTTCCCGGCGTACACGTACCTCAGCCCCGCCTTCATCGCCGTCCGCCGGGCCTCGCTTATGGTCCGCTCGGGCGTCGGCTCCAGGTTGCGCAGGCGGTAATTAGGCGTGAATTTCGAAAAAAAAAGCGGGGAGCCGGGGCCGAGGTCTTTTTTAACCCAGGCGGCCAGCGCGGAAAGGTCTTCCGGGGAATCGTTCAGCGAAGGGACCACGAGGTTGACTATCTCGAACGGTTTCCCCTTCTCTTTGAGCGCCAGCAGCGTGCGCTTCACCGGCTCCAGTCCCCCGCCGGAATAGGAACGGGAGAAACCTTCCGAAAAGCCTTTCAGGTCTATCTTTACCACGTCGAAGTAAGGCAGCAGCTCGAGCAGGGGCTCCCGGTTGATGTAGCCCGCGCTGACCATGACGTTCTTCAGGCCTTTTTTCCTGGCCAGCTCCGCGGTATCGCGCATGTATTCGTAGAACACCACCGGCTCGGAGTAAGTGTAGGCGATGGACCTGCAGCCGGTGGCCAGGGCGTTGGCGACTATCTCCGAAGGAGAGAGGAAGCCGCGGTCGGCGGTCTTCACCCGGCCGTAGAGCAGGCCGGTGCCCGGGTCCCGCAGCACCTCCAGCCCCGTCGGGACGGGCACGGACGGGGGCGCCTGCTCGGGCCAGATCTGCGAGATCTCCCAGTTCTGGCAGCCGGCGCATTTGAGATTGCAGCCCGGAGCCGCTATCGAATAGATGAGGCTTCCCGGCAGCAGGTGGAAGACGGGTTTTTTCTCTATCGGGTCCAGGTGGGCCGAAACGGCCTTGCCGTAGACGACGGTGCGCACCTTGCCGCCGTGGTTCAGCCTGACCTTGCAGATCCCGCGCGCGCCTTCCGGCAGGAAACAGTTGAAAGGGCAGAGATTGCACTGGGCGCCGTTGCAGGAGCGGCGGTAGAAACTGCCCTCGCGCACCCAGCGGTTCTCCGCCGGGACCAGCGAGGAGACCGTGGCGGGCGGAGGATACTTGGCGACGGCCGCCGCGAAGGCCAGGCTCAGGGCGAGCATGGCCAGCGCGGCGGCCGTCGGGAGGGGTCTCATCGGGATCTACTCCAGTTCCTGCGGGTTCTCCCTGTAGAACTTCTCGATGATCTCCCACGCCTCCTCCGCCGTGTCGGCGAAATGGAAGAGGTCCAGGTCCTCGTAGGAGATATAGCCCCACTTGGCCATGTTGCGGAAGTTGATGATGTCCTTCCAGTACCCGCGGCCCATCAGTACGATGGGGAGGTGGCGCTTCTTGCCGGTCTGCACCAGCGTCAGCACCTCGAAGAGCTCGTCCATCGTGCCGAAGCCGCCGGGGAACGCGACCAGGGCGCGGGCGCGCATGACGAAATGCATCTTGCGTATCGCGAAATAATGGAAGCGGAAACAGAACTCGGGCGACACATAGGGGTTGGGCCCCTGCTCGCAGGGCAGCGTGATATTGAGGCCTATGCTCTTCGCGCCGCTCTCCCAGGCGCCGCGGTTGGCCGCTTCCATGATGCCGGGGCCGCCGCCGGTGACCGTGATGAAGTGCGCCGAACCGATATTGCCGTTGCGGGCGACGAGGGCCGAGAACCTGCGGGCCTCCTCGTAATACTTCGCCGAGCGGAGAAGGCGGCGGGCCACCGCCAGGCGGGACTTGAGGTCCTTGTTGCCGCGGTCCCTGCGGAGCGCCGAGGCCAGTTTCTCGACCCTCGCCTTGGACTCTTCGAGCGGCATGGTGCGGGCGCTGCCGAAGACCACTACGGTGGTCTTCACTCCGTGCTCGGCCAGCACGGTCTCGGGCTTGAGCAGTTCGAGCTGCAGCCTTATGGGCCGGTTCTCCGGCCTGCTGAGGAATTCCGCGTCGTTATAGGCCCGGCGGTAGGACTTGGCCCGGCGCAGCGCCAGGACCTGTTTCATGAGTTTAGGCTTCACGGTGTTGTCTCCTTGTCGTCAGGCTGTAGGACGGCCGCGCGTTCTTTCCGCAGCCAGCCGGCGGCTTCGGCGGCGATGCCGGCGGGATCGATCTTCAGTTCGGCGTAAAGCTCTTCCGGCCGCCCGTGCTCCACGTACCGGTCGGGGATGCCCAGGCGCAGCACGTCGGCGCGCAGGCCGGCGGCGTTGAGATATTCCAGCACGGACGACCCGAAGCCCGTGGCCAGGGCATTGTCCTCCACGGTCAGCAGGCGGCCGCCCGAGCATTCCAGCATCTCCCGCACGCAGGCCTCGTCGAGCGGCTTTATGAACCGCATATCGGCCACGCCGGCGTCCACGCCCTTCTCCGCCAGCAGCTCGGCCGCGCGCACGGCGGGATGAACGCGGTTGCCGACGGCCAGTATGGAAACATCCCTGCCGCGCCGCAGGATGCGCGCCTTGCCCGTCTCCAGTATCCCGGGCTCCGGGTCCAGCGGCACGCCCGCGGCCTTGCCGCGCGGATAGCGCAGCACTACCGGCGCGTTGAGATGCAGGGCGGTCTTGAGCATATGCTGCAGCTCGTTCTCGTCGGCGGAGGCCATGACGGTCACGCCCGGCAGCATGCGGAAAAGTCCCAGGTCGAAGACCCCGTGATGGGTGGGACCGTCCTCGCCGACTATGCCCGCGCGGTCCATGGCGATGACGACCGGCAGCTTCTGCAGTGCGATGTCGTGCATGACCTGGTCGAAGGAGCGCTGCATGAAGGAGGAGTAGATGGCCACGACGGGCTTGAGCCCCTCGCAGGCCATGCCGGCCGCGAAGGTCACGGCGTGCTCCTCGGCTATTCCGACATCGTAATAGCGGCGCGGGTATTTGTCGCGGAAGGCGTCCAGTCCGGTGCCCTCCGGCATGGCCGCCGTTATGGCCGTGATGCGGCGGTCCTCCTTCGCTAGGCGCAGCAGCGTGTCGGAGAAGACCCGCGTGTAGGTCGGCACGCCGGAGCGGTCCTTCCCGCCGCTGGCCAGCCCCGTCTCGACGTCGAAACAGCCCGTTCCGTGGAAATCTATGGGCTGGTCCTCGGCCGGCTCGTAACCCTTGCCCTTCTTGGTGACTACGTGCAGCAGGACCGGTCCCTTGAGCTCCTTGAGATAGCCCAGCACCTCGACCAGTTCGTGGATATTGTGGCCGTCGACGGGTCCGAAATAGGAGAAGCCCATCTCCTCGAAGATCATGCCGGGGAAGAACAGCACGCGGGCCCGCTTGGCTATGCGCAGCATCTTCTTGCCCCAGAACTGGAAGCGGTTCAGGAACAGCTCGGCCTTCTTGCCGGCGTCGCGCACCGTGCCCAGCGTCAGCAGTTTGGTCAGGATCTTGCCGAACTGCCCGACGCGGCGGCTGATGAACATCTGGTTGTCGTTGAGGACGACCAGCATGTCCGTGCCCGCCTGCCCGATGTTCTGCATGGCCTCCCAGGCCATGCCTCCGGTCATGCAGCCGTCGGCCACCACGGCGACGACCTTGAAATCCTCCCTGTTATGGTCGCGGGCCACCGCCAGGCCGGCGGCGGCGGAAAGAGCGGTCGAAGCGTGGCCGGCGCCGAAAGCGTCGTGCTCCGATTCGTGGCGCTTGAGGAAGCCGGAAAGCCCCCCTTTCTGGCGAATGGTGGAGAAAGCGCCGGCGCGGCCCGTAAGTATCTTGTGGGCATAGGCCTGATGCCCGGTATCGAAGACGATCTTGTCCTCGGGACTCTCGTAAACGTAATGCAGCGCCGTTATGAGATCGGCGGCTCCCAGGCTGGAAGCCAGGTGGCCGCCCGTGCGGCTGACGCCCCGCAGCATCAGCGAGCGCACCTCGGCGGCCACCTTCGCCAGATGCTCCACGGGCAGTTTCTTCAGGTCCTTGGGACCGCGTATCTTGGACAGGAATTCCATCTCCCCCTCTCCGCTCATCTGTCTCGTTCCGCGAAAAAATCCGTCAGCGCGAGGAACACCCCGGCCCTGCCGCCGAACGGCTTCAGGGCGGCTTTGGCGCCCATGGTCAGCGAGCGCAGCCTGCGGCGCGCCCCTTCCAACCCGTAGAGGGAGACGTAAGTCAGTTTCCTGTTCCGGGCGTCGCTGCCGCTTTTCCCCAGTTTCCTCTTGTCGCCGGCCACGTCGAGTATGTCGTCCGCGGCCTGGAAGACCAGTCCCAGCCTTACGCCGAATTCCGAAAGCGCCCGGCATTCGCGGTCCGGCGCGCCGGCCAGCGCGGCGCCCATCTCGAGCGGGGCCGCTATCAGGTCGGCCGTCTTATGGAGGTGGATGTACCGCAGCAGCGCGGAAGCCCTGGCGCGCGGAACGCCTTTTTTCGACAGGAAGCCCTCCGCCTCCAGATCCGCCGACTGGCCGGCCACCATGCCGGAAGCCCCCGCGCGGGCGGCCAGGACGGAAACGGCCTTTAGCACGCGGTCGGCGGGTATTCCGCGCGACCGGCAGGAGGCCAGCACGGTGAAGGCGCTGGTCAGCAGGGCGTCCCCGGCCAGTATGGCCCCGGCCTCGCCGAAGACCCTGTGGCAGGTCGGTTTGCCGCGCCGCAGGTCGTCGTCGTCCATGGCCGGCAGGTCGTCGTGCACCAGCGAGTAGGTATGGACCATTTCCAGCGCGCAGGCGGCCGGCAGGACTTCGCGGAAACTCCCGCCGTACATCTCGTAGGCGGCGCCCAGCAGCACCGGACGTATGCGCTTGCCGCCGGCGGCGAGCGGATAGAGCATGGCCTTCCGCAGCGGGGGATGGACGAAAGGGAGCGACTTGACGGCCGAGGACAGGGCTCTGTCGGCGAGCCCGGCCCGCTCCGCGATATAGCGCGATATATCCATGCGAAGAAAAATTATAGCAATAATGACGGAACAGGGGAAAAGCGGCGGTACCGGGGGATCACCAGACGGCCTGCATGCCTATCCGGTTGGTGGCGCCCAGGGGCCCGTAACTGATATGCGCGTAGTCGACCCGGACGCCTTTGAGAAAATCCCCTTCGGTAAACTTGTCGAAGTTCAGACCGAACCCGACCGTGCCGCGGGAGCCGGCGCTCTCCAGCCCCCTGTACCCGGCCCTGAGCTGGAGGAATCGCAGAAAATCCGTTTCCACGCCGAAGGAATAGTAAAGGTCGGTGTCGGAATACTTCGCGGCGTCCGCCGAGACCGTGAAGACTATGAGGTCCTTTATCGTGCGGAAATCCTTGGCGATACCGAAACGGTAGGACCTGGGGAGAGGCGCCGCCTCGGAATAGAAATCCTGTTTCCCTCCCAGGTTGAGCGCGGAGGCCCCGAACTGCACCCGGCCGGGCAGCACGAGCATCGCTCCCGCGTCGACCGCCCACGCCGCCGAAGATAGACCGTCCAGTTCCTCCATCACGCGCTTGATGGTCGCGCCCGCCGAGAAACGGTAGGCCTTGGGGCGGTAGTCGATGACCGGCGGAACGCGGGTCCAGCTCGGCGGGATTATCATCGGGTCAATCATGCCGATGTCTTCCGGGAAATCGGGCCAGGAGCGGGCGATGGTAAGGCCGACCATGCGGTGGGAGGTGTCAGTATCCCCGATCGTCTGGTCTTCGGAATCGTAGGCGGTTATCTTGCCGCTCGAAAGAGAGGAAAAAGTGAGCCCGGCCGTCCCGTAGCGGGTGCGGACGGCCAGCGCGGCGTATTCCTGCGTTATCCCCGCCACGTAAGTATTGTGGGTCCCGGAGAACGAGGAGTACCCCAGCAGGCCCAGCGCGCCGGGGTTGTAAAGGGCCGAATCGGGACCGATAAGGGCCGTATAACTTTCGCCCAGAGCGGTGGGCAGGGCCGCCACCGGGATCTTCAGGAAATTGGCGCCGGTAAGCCCCGGCGACCCCGCGCCCATGACGGGGCCGGCCGCCCAAACGGCCAGAACGTAGGAGAGGAGCAGCGGTCGTACCGTATACGGGGATCTTCCCATAAAAGCGCTGGCGGACCGGCTGCGGCCGGCCGCTTCAGTGCGAATATAGTATACACTACGCGAAGTGCTTTTCAATGACGGAATTGTTACAGGGGACCCAAAAAAACGGGGAGGCCCGGTGAAGGCCTCCCCGCCGCCACGGAGACCGCCGCCGGCGGGACCGGGTCCGTGGCGGAACTGACGGGGACGGTGTATTCCGTATCGGGCTCGGCCGCGTTCTTGACCTTGAAATAATAGGTGGTGCCGGGATCGAGACCGGTGAAGGATATCCCCTCGACGCCGGGAAGATGGGACGCCGAGGCGTGCCAGACCGCGAACGACGGATCGGCGGAGATGGCCACCCACGGGGAATCCGTGGGGGAGGCCAGGTCCCAGGCTACGTCGAGCTGGTTGGAATACGCCTTCACGAAGCGGGGGTTGGAGGGCATGGCGGCGCTGAGCGGCCCCCAGGAGAGGGATACCGCGGCCGCCGTCAGGATGAAATACCGAACCGCTGCTCTTATATGGCCCCCGCGAAACGAATAAGGAACGTCCCGGCCTTCCAGGACGCTCACGATTGATATTATAATGAATCATTAGGACACCCGGCAATCGACGGCCGGATACATACCCTGTGATATTGGATACAGCGGAGGCGTGCATGGACGCGAATATGAGAGCGATGAACGGGATAAAACTGGAGAAGGCGGCGGCCGCGCTCGCGGCCAACGGGTTCGGGGCCAGAGTATTCGACACCGGGGAGGAAGCCGCGGCCTATGCCGCCGCCCTGCCCGGGGTTTCCGCCGGCATGGGCGGCAGCATGACCGCCCGCGACCTGGGGCTGGCCGCAAAACTGCGCGCGGCGGGCAAAGAGATAGTGACGCACTCCCCCGGCATGACGCCGGAGGAGCGCCGGGCCGTCTGGCTGCGGGCGCAGGCTTCCGATCTCTATTTCGCCTCCCCCCAGGCCGTGACCATGGACGGCAAGCTGATCTTCCTGGACGCCTACGGCAACCGGGGCGCGGCCGTCATCTACGGCCCGAAAAAGATAGTCCTTATCGCCGGCGCCAACAAGCTCTCGGCCGACGAGGCCGCGGGGCTGCGCCGCGCGCGGGATATCGCGGCGGTGGCCAATAATATCCGTCTCAAGAAGGACAACCCCTGCGTGAAGACCGGGCGCTGCGCGGACTGCGCCTCCCCCTCGCGCATCTGCAACGCGGTGACGCTGCTCTGGAAGCGCCCGCTGGCCAGCGACATCGAGGTCCTGCTCGTCAACGAAGACCTGGGATATTGACGCCCGCAGCCGCCCCCGCTTTATCGAACAACTATCGGGGTCCTGTCGGCGGTTCGCTTCGAAAAAACAGGGTCTCGCACACCGTGCTCGCCCTTCCGACTCTCGCCGCTCGCGCTTACGCAAGCTCGCGGCTCCGGACGGTTTTTCTCCGCGAATCCGCCGCCACCCCCATTGTTTCCCGATGAACGCGGGGGCGATACCGCTCCGGCCAGGAAATGAAAAAACCCCGGCGGATTGCCGGGGCTTTTTCACTTACGACGGAGAGAGGCTCAGGGCTGCGTCTTGCGGACCAGTTCCTGCGCGTCCCAGCGCAGGTCGCGCGTCTTCCACTGTATGTCGCGGCAGGCGCGGGTCAGGTCCGAGGCGTTCCACTGCGCGTCGTAACCGATGACCTTGGGGTCGATGCGCCGCACGGTCGACTCCAGGCTCTGCGCGGCGTTGAGCACGTCGAACTGGAAGCGGTTGTCCAGGTCGCGGGCATCCCACTCGATATCACGGGCGAGCCGGTTGAGACCGTCGTCCTTTACGGCCCGGTTCAGCAGGTCCCTGATATCGGAAGCCAGCCTCTGCAGGTCGTTGCGGCGGCGGTCCATATCGTACTTCATGCGGCGCAGGTCGTTCGAGAAGAAGGCCGCGGAAGAGCCCTGCTCGATACGCCTCGCCTCGGACTCCAGGCGGTTGATATCGTTGCGCAGCCAGGTCGTATCGTTATCGATGCGCGAGAGCTCGCTGCGGAACTGCTGGAACCTGTAGAGAAGGTCCTGCGGGACCTGGACCGGCCGCTGGACGGCCGCCGGCGCCGGGACCGCGGGAACGACGGCCTCGGCCGCGGGAAGGCCGAAAGCGACGCCTCTCAGGCTCTCCATCGTCGGATTCTCTGCGGCAACGGCCGTGACCGCCGCCAACAGCGGTACTGCGAAGAGAACTTTTCTCATCAATGACCCTCCTGCGGATTTTTTACCCTTAAGTAAATTATAACGGCCCGGGAACTCCGCCGTAAGCGGCGAAAGTCCCGGGCCGCAGTGGGTCAAAGGGCCCATACAAGCCGCGCATAGCGGGCTTGCGCGGCCCCGCCTACTGACGGAGGACAAGCAGCGTTATCGGCGGCACCGATATATGGTCCTTGTGTTCCGGCGGGTCGGCGACGAGTCCCGCCCCGTCGAAGACCAGCGCGTGCCGGCCGGGAGGGAGTTTTATCCTGGCCGGTTTCCGCGAAGGGTTTATCAGCACGGTGATCTTCTTCCAGGCGTCCCCGGCGGCCTCCCCGTCGAGGGTGTAGGCGATGGCCGGATGCGGGACCTTGGCTCCCTGCTCCTCGAAGAAGCGCAGGTTCTCGCGCACCTCCGCCGCCGTGCGCAGCCGGAAGGCGGGGTGCGCATTGCGCATAGCTATCAGGTCGCGGTAGAACCGGAAGACGCCGTGGTTCCTCTTCTTGGCCGTCCAGTCCAGTCCGTTGATGTCGTCGGGGAGGTTGTAGGAATTATGCTCGCCCTTTTTGGTGCGCAGGAATTCCTCCCCGGCGTGCAGGAAGGGGATGCCCTGCGAGGTGAAGACCACGGCCTGCGCCAGTTTGTCCATGCGCACCTTCTCGTCGGCGGAAGCGTCCTTCGCCGACAGGTCGATGCGGTCCCACAGCGTGTGATTATCATGGCAGCTGACATAGTTGAGCGTCTCCAGCGGCCCGTCGGCGAAATCGTCTATCGAGCCCTTTATGCCGCGCATGACCTTGTCGCGGTAATTGCCGGCCTGCACATAGCCCAGGTCCGTCACCTCGAAGACGCTGCCCTTGAGCGCGTCCCGCAGGTCGTCGTTGAAGACCGAGTAGCCCTTGCCGCGCTGACTGCCCTTCTTCACGCCGTCGACGGGACTGTCCCCCGCCTTCCAGGGTTCGCCGTAGACGAGTATCGACGGTTTCAGCTTCTTCAGCTCGGCGGCTATCAGTTCCGCGGTCTCCAGGTCGATGAGCCCCATCAGGTCGAAACGAAAGCCGTCCACGCCGTATTCGGTGACCCAGCGCTTCAGGCTGTCGAGGATGAAGCGGCGGCCCATCGGCGACTCGCTGCGGAACTCGTTGCCGCAGCCCGAGCCGTTGTAGAAGGTCCCGTCGTCCTTCAGCCGGTAGAAATAATTCCCGGCGAGGCCGGCGAAATTGAACCTCTTCCCCCCGGTCTCGGCCGTGTGGTTGTAGACCACGTCCATGATCACCTTCATCCCCCTGGCGTGGACGGCGTCTATCATCGCCTTGGCCTCGCGGCGGCGGGAATCGTCGTCGGTGCGGGTCGCGTACCAGCCCTCGGGGGAGTTGAAGTTGACCGGCATATAGCCCCAGTCGTAGCGCGGGTCCGCCTCGTCGTTCTCGAAGTCCTGGAAGGGCAGGATATGCACGGCGTTGACGCCGAGCTCCTCCAGGTGGTCGAGCGCCGTCTTCAGGTCGGGATACGAAGGATGCCGCGTGCCGGACTCGGCGAAGCCCAGGTACTTGCCCTTCTCTTTCACGCCGGAGAACCCGTCGATCGTCAGGTCCCGGATATGGACCTCGTAAAGCACCGTATCCTCGGCCGGGAAGGTGGGGCCTTCCGTGGGCGGGGGCAGCGGGCCGTGCAGCAGCGCGCGGCCGTCGTGGGCGGTGACGCTGCCGGCGTAGGGATCGAGCACCTCGGCGTAACCGCCGTCGCGGCTGACCCCGTACTTATAGTACCTGCCGGTGAGGTCCTCGTCGGAACGGCCTTCCCAGAGGCCTCCCCCCCTGTGCTCCATGCGTATCTCGGCCTGGTGGCCCCCTTTCGGTCCGCGGTAGATCAGGGCCGTCACCGATTCGGCTCCCGGAGCGAAGGCCGCGAAGCGGGAACCTTTCGGGGAAGTTTGCGCCCCCAGGAAACCCTCGTGGCGGAAAGGGGGCGCGTCGAGGGCGGCGCCCGGGTCCACGGGCCGCGAGCCGATCTTTCCCGTCAGCGTGAAAGTCCCCATCACCCTGGCTTCGGCCGGCACGGCGAACCCGGGCCCGAAGTCCAGCCTGGCCGACGGGGAATAGCGGGAGGATAGGTGAACTCCCGCCGGGCGGTACTTCGTCCCGGCCCCCGCCAGAACGAACTCCTGGGCGCGCACGAAAGCCTCGTCCACCGGGGTATTGAAAGCCGCCGTCACGGAGGAGTCGCCGGTGAAGCGCGCGTGGACGAAAGCGGTGGTGAACGCCGGGAGTTCGTCGAAGACCTCCGGGACGCCCTGGCGGATGAACATGTCGGGGTCCTCGCCGGCGATGACGAAACGGTCGGGGGAGTCCTTGTCCTCCCACTCGCGCAGGCGCGGCAGCAGGCCTGTTTTTTTCCCGGCCAGTCCGGAGGAGGCCAGGTCCAGTTCGAAGACCAGGCCGAAAGAGTCGCGGCCGGAAGGCTCGACGGGGAAACCCGGCCTGTTATCCTGCGCGTCCCAGACCCAGAGCTGCCAGCCGTCGTAGTCGCCGGAGAGGCGCGAATAGTGCACCGATGTCTTCTCAAATGCGTGAACGTTGAAAGCCATAGAGATAACCCCCGCCAGTAAGAAGCCCGCTCTTTTATTCATGGCGAAATTGTAAAATATATCCGTATGAGCCTGAAAGCCCTCTGCTCCGCCGTTCTGGTCCTGTTCCCGGCCCCGCTGGCCGCCCAGGTCCGCGGGGCCGCCCTCGCGCCTCCCGCCACCTCGCATTACGAGGCGCTTCTCGCTTCCCCCGGGCATATACGCGGGATACACCTCACCTCCTGGGGCGCGGGCTCCAGGAAACTGCGCGGGCAGACGATCGCCAGGATCCGCGGCTCCGTCATAAACGCCGTCGCCGTGGCCGTGAAGGAGACCGACGGCAAGGTCTATATACCCGGCGTGCCGCTGGCGCACAAGTACGGCACCTATACGCCGGCCATTCCCAGGCCGGAGGAGATGCTCGCCGATTTCCGGGAAGCGGGGATCTACACCATAGCCCGCGTAGTGGCTTTCCATGACCGCCTGCTGCCCGTGTCGCGCCCGGACCTGGCCGTGAAGACGCCGTCGGGCGCGCCCTGGCGGGCCGGCAACGGCGCCACCTGGGTGGACCCTTATAACAGGGAAGTGCGCGACTATGTCGTCGGCGTGGCCCTCCGCGCGGCGGAGCTGGGCTTCGACGAGATACAGTTCGACTATATCCGCTATCCGACCGAAGGTGACACCTCGCTCTGCCGCTATTCCAGACCCCACAGCCCGGCCTCGGCCGTGGCCAATCTTGCGGACTTCCTCTCCTACGCCCGGAAAAAGCTCCCGAAAAAAGTAAAACTCTCGGCCGCCATCTTCGGCCTGACCACCTCCTCCAAAGGCGACATGGGGATAGGCCAGAGCATACATTCGCTGGCCGAGAACACCGACTATATCTACCCGATGATGTACCCGTCGCATTATAATCCGGGCGAATACAAGATCAGGAATCCGGACGCCGAGCCTTTCAAGGTCATAGACAGGGGCCTGCGCGACGCCAGGGAGCGGCTGGGATTCGATTTCGACAAGGTCCGCCCCTACCTGCAGGATTTCTCGCTGCGCCACGATTACGGCCCGCGCGAGGTCCGCGCCCAGCTCATCGCCTCGCGCCGCAATTACGTCGGCAGCTGGATACTGTGGAACCCGTCTAACCGCTACAACTGGGCCGCGCTCACCCCCCTTTCCTACCGCGCCTTCGTCAACCCGGACTACGAGGCGGAGCGGGAATAGCCGGGACGGCGCGACCGCGCCCCCTTGCGGCAAAAAAGAGCCCCGCCGGAAAGCCGGCGGGGCTCTTTCTTTCCCGGGTCAGAGGGTTATTTCTTCTGTTCCGCGACCATCGCCAGGAACTGCTTCTCCACGCCGAACACCTGGGAGACCAGGTGCCCGACCTCGGTCAGGCCCGGCGAGCCGCCGGTCCTCAGCCCCAGTCCCTTCGCGAAGCCCTTGCGCTCCGCCAGCAGGGGCAGCGGCTCGTTGGAATGGTAGCCGTAATCGGCGCGGTGCTCCATCCCGTGGTCGGCGGTTATGACCAGCAGGTCTCCCTTCTCCAGGCGCTTCTCCAGCAGCGGCAGGGTCCGGTCGAACTCCTCCACGCATTTCACGGCGCCGGCTATGTCGCGGGTGTGGCCGTAGACGCTGTCGGTGTCGACCAGGTTGGCGAAAACGAAGGTCCCCTTGGGGCGGTAGACCGCCTTCGCGGCCTCCAGCGCGTTGACCGTCCCCTGCACGGAATATAGGTTGGTGTCCTTTTTCTTCGGGTGGACGAAGCGCAGCCCGAGCCGCGGATCGAGGAAAGCCGCGCGGTTGAGCTTGATCTTCTCGTTGTAGCTGACATTTACCAGGTCGCTGGTCTTGCCGACGGCGCAGGTCCAGACGTCGTTCTCCTGAAGGAGCTCGACCAGCGTCTTCCTCCCTATCGGCAGCACGGCGTCGTGTCGGTTGGAGGTGCGGACGATCTCGCCGCCGGCGCCGCGGATATAGCTGCGCGCTATGGCGCGGGTTATCGGTATGCCCATCTCCATCGCCAGCGCGAAGGCGGTATCGGCTATCTTGTGCTGCTCGGCGACGGGGATGACCTTCTCGTTCATCGCCAGCTGTATCAGCGGGTCGCATTTGCTGGCGTAGGCGATGGGGCTGCCGGTGCGTTCGTGCTCGTCGGCGTTGAGCTCTATGGCCTCCATGCCGCCGGCCATCTTATTGTAGAAGGTCTTGCGGCCGATGCGGCGCTCGAGCTCCCGGAGATAATCCGCCGAGAAACCGTTCTCGAAGAGGTCGTAGGTGCGGTCGTCGAGGACGCCCATCATCTCGCGGTGGCCGACCAGGCTGTCGGCCGTGGCCGAGACCTGCGCGGCGCGCGCCGCGTAGGAGCCGGAGCCGCGGCGGCCGGCCAGCCGGGAGCGGAACCGCTCCGGCATTATGTCGGCCAGGCCCAGCCGGACCAGGTTGGGGAACTTCGGTTTGCCTTTGTAATTGTCCATGAGATATTCGAGCGTGGACAGCCCGACCGCGTCGAGCACCACCACAAGGGCCACAGGGGATCTCTTTGCCATGTCTTCCTCCGGCGAAGTCAGTTCTCAGGTATAAAATTATAATATATATCCCGGAGGAACCATGAAACTCGCCGCCGCTCTCGCCATCCTGCTCCCCGCTTCCGCGCTGGCCGCCGGCGCCGTGCGCCACGACCTGCGCCTGGAGCTCTCCCCGGAAAACGGGACTTTCCGCGCCTCGGACGCCGTAACGCTCCCCGCGCCGGCCGGGAGTTTCGAATTCTCCCTACACGCCGGCCTGGCCCCCGTCTCGCCCGACGGCTACGCCCTGGAAAAGCTTCCGGGGGGCGGCGGGCCGGGCGGTTCCGCCATCAACGGCGAAGAGGGAGGCGCTCCCATGGAGCGCTTCCGCGTCTCCCTCCCCCCCGGCGCGAACTCTTTCCGCCTCTCCTACGGGGGCCGCATCTCGCACGGCCTGCGCGAACAGGCGCAGGAATACGCGCGCTCCTTCTCGGAGACGGCGGGAGTGATATCTTCGTCCGGCTGCTATCTCTCCGGCGCTTCCGGTTTCTATCCCCGCTCCGCGGACGAGACCGTCCGCTATTCGCTGCGCGTCTCCCTGCCTCCCGGCTGGTCGTCGGTCTCCGGCGGGGCCAGGACCTCGCATGCCGCGGGCGGGAAAGCCTCCGTCTCCGTCTGGACCGAGGAGAACCCGCAGGACGATATAACGCTGGTCTGCGGCCGCTTCACCGAGTATTCCATGAAAAAGGACGGCGTGACCTGGCAGACCTTCCTGCGGGAACCGGACCCGGGCCTGGCGCGCAAGTACATGGAGACGGCCGCTTCGTACTCCGCCATGTATTCGGAAATGATCGGGCCCTATCCCTACGCCAAGTTCGCGCTCGTCGAGAATTTCTGGGAGACCGGCTACGGCATGCCTTCTTTCACCCTCCTCGGCCCGAAAGTGATCCGCCTCCCCTTCATACTCAACTCCTCCTATCCGCACGAGGTACTGCACAACTGGTGGGGCAACGGCGTCTTCGTGGATTACGACAAAGGCAACTGGTGCGAGGGCCTGACAGCCTACCTCGCGGACCACCTTATAGCGGAACGCAACGGCCGCGGGACCGAATACCGGCGGACGGCCCTGCAGAAATACGCCGACTACGTCAGGGACGGGAAGGATTTCCCCCTGACGGAATTCCGCTCCCGCCACTCCTCGGCCTCGGAGGCCGTCGGCTACGGCAAGGCGCTGATGATGTACCACATGCTCCGGCTGAAACTGGGCGACCGGACATTCCGCGAGGGCCTGCGCGAATTCTACTCGGCGAACAAGTTCACGACCGCCGCCTTCGGCGACCTGCGCGCGGCCTTCGAAAGGGCTTCCGCCTCGGACCTGGAGCGCTTCTTCGCGCAGTGGACGGAACGGGCCGGGGCGCCGGAGATAGGCCTGGAGAGCGTCTCGGCCCGACGCAGGGGAAAGACCTGGAGCCTGCGGCTGCGGCTGGTCCAGTCCGGCCCCGGCGAGGTTTACGAACTCGATCTCCCGCTGCGCGTGACGCTGAAGGGCGGTGAAGCGGCGCTGGAGACCGTGCGCCTGGATTCCGCCGCCGCGGTCTTCTCCTTCGACTATCCCGCGGAGCCCCTGGCCGTCGAGATAGATCCGGAGTTCGACGTTTTCCGCAAGGTCTCTCCCGAGGAGACCCCGGCGTCCCTCTCCCGCGTCCTCGGAGCCTCCTCCCCCGTCATACTCGTTCCCGCCGGAGGCGGGGACTGGGCGCCCCTGACCGCGGCCTGGGACAAGGACCCTTCCAACAGGCCCGTGATCATGGAGCTGCCCTCGGGCCCTCTCCCGGCCGCCCCCGCCTGGTTCCTGGCTTCCTCCCCCGGCGAAAGAACGGCCCGGAACTTCTTTTCCGGCCTGAAGGACCAGGGGGTGGAGCGCGCGCGGGACCGGATCCGCATCGGAGGAGATGACTTCCCGCTGGAAGGGCACACCTTCGTACTGACCCGCCCCGGAGAACCGCCGTCCGCTCTGATACTTTCGCGCGCGGCCGCGGGGCTCGACCGCCTGGCCGCCAAGCTGCCGCATTACGGCAAATACTCCTGGCTGGTCTTCGACGGGGAAATGAACGCCGTGAAGACCGGGACCTGGCGGCCGGCCGGCTCCCCGCTGGTCAAAGCGCTGAAGAAAGGGACGGGTCCCGCGCCCCTCCAGTCCCCGCGCGCTCCCCTGGGCGAACCCGCCCCGCTGTTCAGCCCGGCCGCTCTCAAAAGGACCGTGGAGGAGATAGCTTCGCTCGAAGGCGGGCGCGGCCCCGGCTCCGCGGGCCTGTGGAAGGCGGCGGACCTGATCGAAAGGGAATTCAGAGAAGCCGGCCTCGCGCCTTTCGAAGGCTCTTTCCGCCCGGCCGCTGAGAACGGGGGACGCTCACTGGTCAACATAGCCGGAGTGGTCCCCGGCAAGGCCGCCCCGGACGAATTCGTCGCCGTCTCCGCGCATTACGACCATCTCGCGCCCGCCGACGGCCGGAGCTTCCCGGGCGCCAACGACAATGCCTCGGGCCTGGCCGTCATGCTCGGCCTGGCCCGCCATTACGCGGCCAACCCTCCCGAACGCAGCCTGCTCTTCATCGCTTTCGACGGTGAGGAAGAGGGACGCCTGGGCTCGAAAGCTTTCGTAAAGGATCTCGGAGCGGAGCGGCTGGCTAAGTTCAACGCCGCCGTCAACCTGGACACCGTCGGCAAGGCCGGCAAAGAAGGCCCGCTGGCGCTGGGGGCCGCCTCGTCCGACAAATGGCCCCATATACTGCGCGGCTGCTCTTTCGTGACCGGCCTGCCGCACCGCATCGTCAAGGAGGAACTGGATTCCAGCGACCAGGTCTCTTTCATCGAAGCGGGCGTGCCGGCGATACAGCTCTTCTCCGGGGCCGACCCGGACTATCACAAACCGACGGACACGCCGGAGAAACTCGACTACAAGGGGATGGCCCGCGCCGCGGAGTTCGTCCGCGAGATCACCGACTACCTGGCCGGGACCGCCCCGTTCATAACCCGGCCGTCGGGGAGCGGGGCGCCCGCGGCATCGGCGGGGGACACCATGCGGCATGGTGTCCCGGTACAATTCCGCAAAGTATCGACCGGACTGGTGCCCGACTTCGCTTACCAGGGGGAGGGAGTGCGCGCCGCCGATATAACTCCCGGCTCGCCGCTGGCCGCGGCCGGGGTAAAACCCGGCGAGACGGTCAAAGCCGTGGACGGAAAGGCCGTCAAAGGCCTGCGCGACTATTCCGCGGCCATTTCCGCCTTCAGTCCCGGCGACATGGCCTCCCTTACGGTAGAGGGAGACGCCGGCTCCCGCGAAGTAAAAATTAAGTTCTCGGAGAGGTGAACATGAAGGCACTTATGCTGGCGGCTCTTCTGGCCGCGCCCGCTTCGGCGCAGCCGGAGAACCTGGGCGTCTTCGCCCCCTCGCGGCTGGAAGCGGTGCTCGGCCAGGACGGCGTGACCCCGATACCCGTCAGGACGCCCGACGGGCGGAAGTTCCTCTTCTGGACCTTCGGCGATACCATACTGGGCGACTGGAAAGGCCCCGTGGTCACGACGGCCACGGTCAACTTCTCCGACGCGGCCGACATGAAGGCCATGCCGCCAAATACCGCCGCCTGGACCGCAATGCCGTCTTCCGCCGCGCCCCTGGCCGCGCTGAAGTTCAAATTCTTCATGAAGGAAGGCAAGGTCTCCCAGCCCGTCCCCTATCTCGACGGGGAGAACCCTTTCGTGAAGCGGCTCTGGGCCGCCGGCGGCGCGCAGGTGAAGCGCTCCCTCTATGTCTATTTCATGGACATAGACCTGGAGCGCGAAAAAGGGCCGATGGCGTTCCGGCCGCTGGGTACCGGCCTGGCCAGGGCGCGGATAGGCAAGGACTTCCCCCCGGCCGATATGGCATTCGAGCGGGTGAAGGGCTTCAACCTGCCCGGCTTCATCGCCGGGGACGGCGTCGTCGAACGCAAGGGCTATCTCTACCTCGCCTCCCGGGCGGCCCGGGCCGGCGACGGGAACTTCGACGCCCTCTGCTTCCTGCGGGTCAAAAAGCGGAAGATAGAGAGCGCGGACGCCTACGAGCGCCTGCTGCCGTCGGGGAAATGGGGCCGGGGAGAGCCCGCGCTGTTCTTCGACGATATGGGAGGGGAGGTCTCTCTGACCTGGGACCCCGCCCGCAAAGAATACACCGTCTTCTACATGAGCTCGCGCGAACAGTCGGTCAAGATGATGACATTCGCGGATTTCACGCATCTGGCGCGCGGCGCGGCGGCAAAGACCGTCTACTCCCCCCCGGCCAAGCCGGGCCAGCTCTTCTACTCCGCGAAAGAGATCTGGCGGGACGAAAAAAGGGTCCATGTGATCTACATGGACCCTTCCGTCTACCAGCCCGTGCTGGTCTCTTTCGACAGGGACTATCTTTATCCCTGAAACTTACTTGTACTTCACCGAGCAGCCGTAGGGCTTGGTCGAGGGGACCGAGACCGGCTTGCCGGCCATCGCCTCGTCCAGCGCCTGCCGCACGTAATTCACGGCGCCGGGGATATCCTCCTGTTTGGTCGTAGGTTTGTCGTCGATGGCGCCCTTGTATATCAGCGTTCCCTTCGGGTCCACGATATACATGTGCGGCGTCGTGACCGCGCCGTAGAGGCGGCCGACCTTGCCGGCGGGGTCCAGCAGTATGGCCGTACCCGACGAGCCCTGCTCTTTCGCGGCGGGCCCCCATTCCTTCGCCGTCATGTAGCCCTGCTTGCCCTTGGCCGACGAGACTATGGTCAGCCAGACGCCGCCCTTGGCCAGCACCTCTTTCTGCAGGGCCTGCATATTGCCGGCGCCGTAATGCTTCTGGACGAAGGGGCAGCCGTAATTGGTCCATTCCAGGACGACGAACTTCCCCTTGTGGTCCGACAGCGATACTTTCTTCCCGCCGATGTCGGGGGCGGTGAATGCCGGCGCGGGCTTGCCGATATCCGCCTTCTCTTTGGGCGCGGCCCAGGCGCCGCCCGCCAGGAGCAGCGCCGCCGCGGCGATCAATATGTTCCTTTTCATGTTTTTTCTCCTTTACTTCCCTTTTCCCAACTCCGAATCCAAAGCCTCCAGCACTATTCCGGGCGTGAGCAGCGCCGGCAGCAGCCGGGGCTCCCCGCCGGGGGCGTAAAGCACGTAAAGCGGCACTCCTCCGCGCCCGTGGGCGGCCAGGGCGCGGGTTATCTCCGGGTCGCGCCTGGTCCAGTCGGCCTTCAGCGGCGCCACGCCGTAGCGCGCGAACCTTTCCAGCACGGCCGCGTCGCGCAGGGCGGTGCGCTCGTTGACCTGGCAGGTAAGGCACCAGTCGGCGGTGAAATCGAGGAAAACGGGCCGGCCCTCGCGGCGGTAGGAGTCCAGCAGCTCCGCCGAATAAGTCTCCCACTTTATCCCCGCCGCCTCTTTCTCGTCCGGCGGAGCGGGCGCGGCGGCGTCCTTCACCGTCCATACCGCCCATGCAGCGGAGCCGGCCATCAGCAGCGCCGCGGCGGCGGCGGCCGCGCGGCGGACGACCGGCGTCCTCTCCGGCCCGCCCCAGCGCCCCAGTATCCAGCCGCCGGCGGCCATCAGCAGGAGGGCGGCTGTCAGTACCGACATGGCCCCGGCCCCCGCCTGCCTGCCCAACACCCAGAGGAGCCAGACCACCGTGGCGAAGAGCAGGAACGACATCCCCTGCTTGAACCCAGTCATCCAGTCCCCGGGACGCGGCATGTAGCGCATCAGCGCCGGCGAGAAAGAGACCGCCAGGAAAGGCGAAGACAAACCCAGCGCCATGGCGGTGAAGACCGCGAGCGATACATAGGCCGGCTGGGTCAGCGCGAAGCCGAGCGCCGCGCCCATGAACGGCGCCGTGCACGGCGTGGCCGCCACGACGGCCAGCACGCCGCCGAGGAAAGCGCCGGCGGGACCGGGCCGGGCCGCGAAACGGCCCAGGCCTATGAAGGAGGTCCCTATCTCGAAGACGCCCGCCATGCTCAGCCCCAGGACGAAGAAAACGGCGGCCAGGAAAGCGACGAAGCCCGGCGACTGCAGCTGGAAGCCCCAGCCGAACTGCGCGCCGCCGGCCTTTATGGCCAGCAGCAGGCCAGCCAGCGCCCAGAAAGAAAGCACTACTCCGGCGCCGTAGGCCAGGCCGTGCGCCCGGGCTTCCCCGGGATCTTCCTTGGACTGGTTTATGAGCGAGAGGACTTTTATCGAGAGGACCGGCAGTACGCAGGGCATCAGGTTAAGCAGAAGCCCGCCGAGGAAAGCGAAAGCCAGCGCCGCCGGGAGACCGAAGCTGGCCCCGGACGCTTCGGGCGGCGGCGGCGCGCCCGCCCAGCTTTCGAGCGGGATATCGACGAGGAGGCCTTTTTCGGACCCGGGCCCGCGCCAGCCCTCCGCCGAGAAAAGGACGCCCTTCAGCCTTTCTTTGCCCGCGGCGGCCGCGGCGCGCGGCCCCGCCGGGTAATCCATCACCCAGCCTTCGCCGGCTTTCCCGATAAGCCCGTCGGTAACGCTCTCTATGACCGAAGGGTCTTCCGGGAAAAAAAGCGGCGCGGCAGCGTCAGGGAAAGCCTGGCCGACCCCGGCAGGCATTCCTCCATGCACTCCAGCCAGTCGACTTCGGCCTCTATCTTCAGCCTGGCGCCCTCGTAGGAAGCGGGCACAGCAAGTTCCGCCAGCAGGGACGCCTCTCCCTCGTAGCCGAGATTGGAAAGCGGCGGCATGTCGATTTTTTTGGGGGTAGGCCAGGCGAAAGGGCCGGCCTTCACGCCCGCCGGCAGCTTCCATTTCACCGACGGGGGCGTGCCCGAATCGCCGGGGTTCTTCCAGTAGATATGCCAGCCCGGCGCCATGACGAAACGCAGCGCCAGCGTAACCGGCCGCCCGGGGGCGAAGCCGGCGCTTTCCGCGACCAGTTCAGGTACGGCATTGTGGGGCGCGGCCCGCCCGGTGAAAGGCAGGGTCGTGAGCGCCGCGGAGAGTAAGAGGACCCGGAAGACCATCCCTCCCTCCCGCCTAAGGCTTGTCCACCTTGCAGGTGTTTATACCAAGCAGCTTATAGAGCCCGCACCAGCCGACCAGGCCGGTCAGCAGGGCGCCGGCCCCCGCGGCGGCCACCACGACGGTGACCAGCCCTTCCCCGGCCATGCCGGCCAGCGCGAAGCCCAGCAGCGCCAGGCCCGCTATTATCCTGATGACCCTGTCCGCTCCCCCTACGTTCTTCGTTATCATTTTCCCTCCCCCGCCGCGTCGGTATCGATCACGGCCTTCAAAAGCATGGACTCCGGCTGGGCTCCGACGAGCCCGGTCTTCCCGTTTATGACTATCTTCGGCACTCCCTGCACCTCGTATTTCGCCCCCAGGTCCCGGAACTCCTCCACCTCTATCATCTCGGCCGTCACCTTCGGCGAGGCGATGGCGAACTTGTGGGCCAGCATGACGGCGGAAGGGCAATAGGGACAGCCGGGGGTGACGAAGACCTTTATTTCGACGGGCCCCTTCAGGCCTTCGAGCGCGGACACCGTCTCCGGCTGCAGGTCCGCCTTGCCGGAGGAAGCCGCCTGTATCGCCTCGATCAGCGAGACGAACTCGTAGCCGGCCGGCACGCCGAAGAAGCGCACCCGCCTGCCCGAGGCCGGCGATTCTATGAACAGGGCGGGCGACAAGGTCACGCCGTACTCGGCCGCCAGCGCCTCCTCGGTGACGCGGTTATGCACCTCCAGCGTCACCTTGTCCGAAAGCGCGGCGGTCTCGCGCAGCAGGTCCTCCGCCGGCCCGCAGGTCCGGCAGAGCAGGTTCTCCTTGAACAGGACCAGCTTCACCGGGTCATTGAGCCCGGCTAAAGTTTTTTTGAGTTCCTCGGCCGTAGCCGCGTCTATTATCATAGGGCACCTCCTCCGTTCCCCCTCCAGTTTAGATGCCTTAAAGTCCGGAAAGTTTCAGGTCACAGGCAGTCAAGGACCCCCGTGAAATCGGGGCCCGGCTCGGCCTCGGCGCTTATTCTCCTGCCCGACGGAGAGACGAAGCTCAGTTTCCAGGAGTGGAGCATCAGGCGGGGATACTTGCACTGGAGTTCCCTGTCGCCGTAGAGCGGGTCGCCGACCAGCGGATGGCCGATATAATAGAAATGGACGCGTATCTGGTGGCGCCGGCCCGTCTTGAGGTCCACCTCCAGCAGGGTCGCGGTCTTGAGGCGGTCCATGACCTTGTAGCAGGTCAGCGAAGGCTTGCCGTCGAAACCGACCCCCATCCTGCCGGAACCGTATTCCTGCACCGGCTTGTCGATCTCCCCTTCGCAGTCCTCCACGCGGCCGTGCGCGGCGGCGAGGTAGAACTTGGAGACCTCGCGCCGCTCGAACCGGCCGCAGAGCCAGGCGTGCGCCGCGCGGGTGCGCGCGAAGACCGCCGCCCCGCTGACCTCGCGGTCCAGGCGGTGCACCGTGAAGACCTCGCCGTGCTCCTCGCGCAGCAGCTCCAGCAGGCTGCGGCTCCCGGCGAGCGCGCCCCGGGCCGGGATGGTGAGCATGCCCGCCGGCTTGGCGGCCACCAGGAAGTCGTCGTCGATATAGAGGAGCTCAGGCAGCGGCATCCGCGTTTTTCCCCGCGTGCTCTTTCATATAGAAATGCCCGGCCAGGGCGGAGGTGACGCCGCCCAGGGCCAGGAACAGCATGGCCAGGAAGATGGCCACGGCCAGCCCGGAAGCGTCGGAGACCGCCCCGATTATCGTCGGAGAGACCGCGTCGCCGAAGGCGTGGAAGATGAAGATGGCCGCGGCGAAGGCCATAGAGCGTATCTTGAGCGGCGTCACCTCCACTATCGCGGCGTGGTAAGGGCCGGAGTGCATGAAGATGAGAGTTTCGGCCATGAAGATCATCGCTATCGCGGTATTGAAGTCCTCGGTCAGCACGGCGGCCAGGCCGAAGGGTATGCTGGCGAAGAAAGTGAGGTAGCCGACTATGAAGTAGCCGCGCGGCGTCCGCTTTTTGAGCCAGTCGGCCAGCAGACCGCCAGCGGAGTTGCCCAGGATGCCGGCGCAGACCGTGACCGCGCCGAAGACGAAGCCGGCCTTCGCGACATTGAGGCCGTAGGTGCGCACGAAGTAGGTCGGCATCCAGGCCGCCAGTCCTCCCACGGAGAAGGTCGCTATCGCCATAGAGAAGGCGATCAGGAGATAGGTCTTGTTCCGCAGGAGTTCGCGGTAATCGGCCAAACCGATCGCGCCGTTATCCTTCTTCTGCGGGTTTTCCCGCAGGAAGAGCGCGGCCGTCCCCAGCAGCGCGCCGGGCACGGCGACCATGAAGAAGGCGTTGCGCCAGCCGAAATGGTGCCCCAGCCAGCCGCCCAGCAGGTAGCCTATCGCCGAGCCGACGGGTATGGCCAGCGAATAGAAGGCCATAACCCGGGCGCGCACCGAAGGTCTGAACCATTCGGCCAGGTAGGAAGGGGATACCGTACCGTAGCCGGCCTCGCCCACGCCCACCAGCGAGCGGGAAAGTATCAGCTGCGGGTAGGACTTTATGAGCCCGGAGAAAAAGGTGGCCGCGCTCCAGAAGATGGCGCTGGCGCCTATGACCAGCGGCCGCCGCACCCGGTCGCCGAACCAGCCGGCGAAAGGCGCGAAAAGGGTATAGACTATCATGAACGAGGAAGCCAGGAAGCCCAGCTCCGTGTCGGTCAGCCGCAGGTCCTCCTTGATGAGCGGGAAAACGGCGTAGAGGATCTGCCTGTCGATATAGTTGAACAGGCTGATGGAGAAGACCAGCAGCAGCACCCGGCGGGAGTAGGAGTTGCTCTCCATAGTGAGGTAATAATACTAATTTTGTAATATGTTCATGTCGGCCCACTTCCCACCGGAGGACAGATGAAAAAGACCAAGACCCCCGCCAAAAAGTCCCAGCTCGCCCACGAGCCGAAGAACGGCTACGAGAGAATCTCCCCCGCCGAACTCAAGCGCTGCGAGGAGATCAACAAGTCTTACCTGGAATACATCTCCAGGTCGAAGACCGAACGCGAGGCCCACGACGAGGCCGTGGCGCTGCTGCAGGGAGCCGGCTTCGCCGACATGCGGATCAGCGAAAAATCCGGCGCCCGCCTCAAGCCCGGCGACAAGGTCTACCGCTCGGCCGAGGGCAAGACCCTGATGGCGATAGTGGTCGGCAAAAAGCCCCTGGAGCAGGGCATGCACATAGTCGGCGGGCACACCGACTCTCCCCGCCTCGACCTCAAGCAGAACCCGCTCTACGAGAACTCCGGGCTGGCGCTGCTCGACACTCATTACTACGGCGGCATCAAGAAGTACCAGTGGGTCACCATCCCGCTGGCCCTGCACGGCGTCTTCGTCAGGCCCGACGGGAAGAAGATCAAGGTCAATATCGGCGAGGACCCGGGCGACCCGGTGCTCTGCATCACCGATCTGCTGCCGCACCTGGCGGCCGACCAGTACAAGAAGACGATAGGCGAGGCCATCCCCGGCGAGGGACTGGACGTGGTCGCCGGCTCCATCCCCTCCTCCGAGAAGGACCGGAAGGAGAAGGTCAAGCACAATATCCTCTCGCTGCTCAACAGGAAGTACGGCGTCACCGAGGCCGATTTCCTCTCGGCGGAGCTTGAGATCGTGCCCGCCGCTCCGCCGCGCGAGGCCGGCCTGGACCGCTCCATGATACTGGCCTACGGCCACGACGACCGCGTCTGCGCCTGGGCGGGCCTGAAAGCGCTGCTCGACCTCAAGAGCGTCCCCGAGTACACCTCCTGCGTGCTGCTCTGCGACAAGGAGGAGGTCGGCTCGATGGGCGCCACCGGCATGGCCTCCAACCTCTTCGAGAACGCCGCCTCGGAACTGCTCAACCTGACCTCGGACTCCTACAGCGAACTGACGCTCAAGCGGATGCTCCACAATTCCTGGATGCTCTCGGCCGACGTGAACGCCCTCTTCGACCCGATGTTCCCCTCCGTCTCGGAGAAGCGCAACGCGGCCTACCTCAACCACGGCGTCTGCGTCACCAAGTATACCGGCGCGCGCGGCAAGTCGGGCTCCTCCGACGCCAGCGCCGAGTTCATGGCCCATATCCGCCGCATCTTCGACCGCGGCGGCGTGGTCTGGCAGACCGGCGAGCTGGGCAAAGTGGACCAGGGCGGCGGCGGCACCATCGCCTACCTGATGGCCCGCTACGGCATGCAGGTCGTGGACTGCGGCGTCGGGCTGTTCTCGATGCACGCGCCGATGGAACTGGCCGGCAAGCTGGACATCTACATGGCCTACAAGGGCTACCTGGCCTTCCTCAGGGACGGCAGGAAATAGCCCGGTTATGACCATCGAAATAATAGTCACCGGCGGGACCTTCGACAAGGAATACGACGAGCTGACCGGCAGGCTCTTCTTCAAGACGACCCATATCCGGGAGATGCTCTCGCTGGGCCGCTCGCGGCTGAAAGTGCGCGTAAAGCCGCTGATGATGATAGACAGCCTGAAAATGACCGGCGAGCACCGCCGCCGCATCCTGAAGGAATGCCTGGCCTCCCGTGAAAGCCACATCGTCGTCACCCACGGCACCGACACCATGCCCGAAACGGCAAGGACCCTCGGGCCCAGGATAAAGAACAAGACCGTGATCCTGACCGGGGCCATGGTCCCCTACAAGTTCGGCTCTTCCGACGGGATGTTCAACCTGGGCTCCGCGCTTTCGCTCGCGCAGACCCTGCCGCCGGGCGTCTATATCGCGATGAACGGCCGCTACTTCAACTGGTACAATGTGCGCAAGAACAGGCGGCTCGGGGAGTTCGAAGAGGTCTCCTGACCTGTCCTTCCCCCCGCAAAGCGAAGCCCCGCGGCCTTACGGCGCGGGGCTTCTCTTTTTACGGAACGGGGCCCGGCTCAATTCAGAGACAGAAAAGGCACCTGGTCTTCTCCCATTCAGCCTCGCTGTCCTCCTTGACGCGGACGTGCAGGCTGCCTGCGCCGTCTATCCAGACGCCGGCCGAACCCTTCATCCTGTCCAGCATGGCGAAGGCCTTTTCCCTTCCCATCAGCGACAGCACGGCCGAAGGGATGAAGTTCTCGTCCTCGATCGACGGGTAGTAGACGACGAAGTTGGAGAAGTCCGGCAGCGGGTAGCCGGTCTTGAGGTCGAGTATGTGGGAATAGAGCTTGCCCTCTATCTGGACGAAATGGGCGCGGCCCGAAGAGGCCAGGACGACCCCCTTGCCGAAACGGAACCGGCCCAGGACCTTGTCCTCGTCGAAAGGGTTAACGACGTCGTAGGACCAGTCCCGGGCGCCGTAGGTCATCATATTGCCGCCCAGCCGCAGCTCCACCGGCCAGGATATCTCCGCGGCCCGCTCCTTGAGCATCTTATGGGCGCGCACGAAGCAGTAGCCCCGCAGTATCCCGCCCAGGTTGACCTGCACGGGCGCGTCGAACCTGGCCATGCGCCGTCTATGGTCTATCCTGATATGAGAGGAGCCTATGCCCGCCAGAGCGCGCTGTATGTCCTCCCTGGCGGGCATTTTCTTGGAGGCCGCGGCCTCCTTCCAGACGGGCCAGAGCGGCGCGAAGGTGACGTCGAAAGCCCCGTCGGTCAGATGGTAGTATTCCAGGGAGGTCTGGAGCAGGGAATAGAGCTCCTCGTCCAGTTTCACCCACTCGGTGAACGCTTTCTTGTTGAGGAAAGCCGTGTGGCTGTAGGGCTCGCTGTAGCTGAACTCCTTGGCTATGCGGTCCCATTCCTTGAGGATGTCCGCCGCCAGTTTTTCCGCGGCGGGACGGTCGGACGTATAGACCTTCACCTGGGCCGGCACGCCCATTATGAAGGCGGTCTTGACGTAGGCATCGCCGTCGCCTCCGGAACAGCCGCAGGCCGTCAGAGAGGCGCATAAAGCGAGCGTCAGGAACCTGTATTTCATGTTTCTCCCCTGCTTTCCCCGGCAGCGTTATAACTGATTATATAAATATGAACATCTTCTTGCCAGCGGGTCGCCGTTTTTGTATCCTAAAAACGTCGTTAAGAACACCCGTTCGAACGGAGAGAACCGCATGAAAACCCTTATTGTGAGCCTGGCGCTCGTCGTAGCGCAGTCCGGTCCCGTTTTCGCCGCCGCCCCGGCCGGCGCGGAGTCGATGGAAAAGATATCCAAAAAACTGTCCAGGGGACTCAAGGACGGGTCCCGCCTGGCGGTGCTCGAATTCCCCTATACCGACGGCAAAGCCTCCGAAGGCCCCGCGGTGGTGCAGGAACGGCTCACCACGGCCCTGGCCGCCAATAAGAAAGTATCCCTCATCGAGCGGGCCCTGCTGGCCAAGGTCATGGGCGAGCTCAAGCTCCAGGCCTCGGGCTCCATCGACGAGGACACGGCCAAGAAACTGGGCAAACTGCTGGGCGCCGACGCGATAGTGACCGGCACGCTCAACGACCTTAAAGAGGGCCGCGCCGAAATAAACGCCCGCGTAGTGGACGCCGGGACCGCGAGGATACTCACCGCCGCCTCCGCGGTCGTGGAGAAGACCTGGAAGGACGGCGGCTCCGCCGCGGCGGCCCCCGTCGATTTCGGCAAGAAACCCCTGGTGCAGCTGGCGATACTGCTCGACACTTCGGGCAGCATGGACGGTCTCATAAACCAGGCCCGCTCCCAGCTCTGGAAGATAGTCAACGAACTGGTCGGCGCCGAGAAGAGCGGGTCTTCGCCCGTCATCGAGGTCGCCCTCTACGAGTACGGCAATTCCGGGCTGCCGGCCGATAACGGCTATCTGCGCCGGGTGCTGCCCTTCACCCGCGACATGGACAAGGTGGCGCAGGAGCTCTTCGCCCTCACCACCAACGGCGGCGACGAGTACGCCGGCATGGCCGTCAAGTCCGCCGTGACGGACCTGGGCTGGAGCAAAAAGGACGACGTCTACAAGGCCGTCTTCATAGCCGGCAACGAGCCTTTCACCCAGGGCCCGGTCGATTTCCGCGAGGCCGCGGGCCTGGCCAAGGCCAAAGGGATATTCGTCAACACGATATTCTGCGGGCCGCGCCAGCAGGGCATAGCGACGCGCTGGCAGGAAGGCGCGCTGCTGGCCGGCGGCGATTTCTCCAATATCGACCAGTCCGTGACGCGGACCTACGTCGAAGCCCCGCAGGACGCGCGCATAGCGCAGCTGGGCGCCAGCCTGGGCAATACCGCCGTCGTGCGCGGCGTGCGCGGCTCCGCGCGCAGGGCCGAGCAGGAGTCCCTGGAGACCAAGATGGCGGCCTCCGGCGGCAAGGCCGCTCTCGCCGAGCGCGCCGCCTTCAAGGCCATGGCCCCCGCCGCCCAGTCCGCCGCGGCCGACGCCGACTGGGACGTGGTCTCCGCCCTCGAGAGCGGCAGTCTCAAGCGCTCCGAGATCAAGAAGGAAGAACTGCCCGAGGACCTCCGCAAGCTCGACGACAAGGAGCTCGACAAGGCTCTCGACGCCAGGCTGGAGGAGCGCAGGAAGATCAAGGAAGAGATAACCCGCCTCCAGGCCGAGCGCCGCCGCTATATCGAGGAGCAGGAGAAACAGGCCGCGGGCGGGCCCGAAACCCTCGACAAGGCCATGCTGCAGACGGTGCGTTCGCAGGCCTCGCAAAAAGGCTATAAGTTCTCCGGTCAATGAGGACGGCCCTCGCCGCCTGCCTGCTGGCGGCATCCGCGGCCGGCGCGGCCGAGGCGGCCGACAGGCGCCGGCTCGCCCAGCTGATAATGCCCGCCGTCGACGTGGGCGAGGAGGAGAAGGCCCTCGCCTTCGCCCGCGCGGGAGCCGGCGGCCTGCAGCTGCAATGGGGCTCCTATTCGCTGGAGGAGACCCGCGGCTTCACCGAAAGCCTGCGCGAGGCCGCCGAGGTCCCCCCGATAATAGCCGTGGACTACGAAGGCGGCAGCGTCCACATCCCCCTCACTCTCGGCCTCCTGGACCTGCCCAGCAACATGATGCTGGGCGCCGCCGACGACGAGAATAACACCGCCTCGCTCTTCTACCTGGCGGGCCGCGAGCTCAAGCGCGCCGGCGTGGACATGACCTTCGGGCCCGTCCTGGACGTGAACACCAATCCCGAGAACCCCATAATCGGCATCCGCTCGATAGGCTCCGATCCCGCGCTGGTGGCGCGGATCGGCGGGGCCGTGATGAACGGGTTCAAAGCGGCGGGGATCATGACGGTCATGAAGCATTTCCCCGGCCACGGCGACGCGGGCAGGGACTCCCACAAGGTGCTGCCGACCATAGACCTGGGACAGGAGGAACTGGAGCGCGACCATATCGCCCCGTTCAGGGCCTCGGCGGCCGCCGCGCCCGCCGCGATGACCGCGCATATAATCTACCCCGCCCTTGACCCCTCCGCCCCCGCCACGCTCTCGTCGGCCGTCATACGCGGCCTGCTGCGCGGCGACGTCGGTTTCGGCGGGGCCGTACTCACCGACAGCCTGGACATGAAGGCCATCACTTCCTACCGGAGCGTCCCGCGGGCCGCCGTGCTGGCGCTCAAGGCGGGAGCGGACATGCTCCTGATAGGCCGCGGCGATTTCCCCGCCACCCTGGACGCCCTGGAGGCGGCCGCCGACTCGGGAGAGCTCCCCTCCTCCAGGATAGACGAAGCCGGGGCGCGGGTAATGAAGCTCAAGAAGGACTACTCCCTGACGAAGGAACGCGGCTGGGACGAGAGCCCCTTCGACAGGGCCTACCTGCGCGTTTCGGGCGAACTCTCGGCCAAGGCCGTGACGCTGCTGGCCGACCGCGCCGGACTGGTCCCGCTGCCGGCGGAATACAAAAAGAAGCGGATAGCGGTCATCCTCTTCGGCCCGGCACGGTTCAGCGCCCAGGCGCTGCCGCTCTACAAGGGTCTCCTGCATTACGGTTACGAGGGCGCGCGCCAGTATTCCTTCGGCATCAGCCCTTCGGCCCGGGAGGCCAAAAAGATACTCGCCTACGCCGGGGAGGCCGATCTGCTGGTGATAGGCAGCTTCCAGTGGGCGCAGGCGCAGAACAGCGCCCAGACCGCGGCGATCAGGTCGCTGCTGGGTCTGGGCAAGCCCTCCGTGGTGGTCAGCCTGATGAACCCCTACGACGCGGAGCTCTACCCGGAGGCCGGCGCCGTCATGGCCACCTACGGCATCAGCCGCACGTCGATGGCGGCGGCCGCCAAGATACTCTCGGGCGTCATCGAACCGGTGGGCAAGCCGCCGGTGGAACTCAAGGTCTCCGGCCGCCAATGAAGACGACCCTCTCCCGCGCCGTCACTATCGCGCTCGTGACCCTGGCGGCGGCGCTGCTGGGCCGCGCCTATATCGTCGAGCCCATCTACATAGCCAGCGCGTCCATGGAGCCGACCCTCACCGAAGGCACGCGTTTCTTCCTCGACAAGCTCACCTTCCGCTTCCGCGCTCCGCGCCGCGGGGAGGTCATCTCCTTCAGGCCGCGCAAGGGCGGCGGGATAGAATCAGTGAAGCGCGTGATAGCCGTCGGTGGCGACGAGGTGGAGATACGCGCCAAGCAGGTCCGGCTCAACGGCGAACCGCTGGTGGAGTCCTACGCCGAGCACCGGCGCGGGGACGTCCTGCTCGACGGCGACAATCTCGGCCCGCTCACGGTCCCCGAGGGCCATCTCTTCGTTCTCGGCGACAACCGCGATCACTCGCTGGACTCCTCCGTCTGGCGCGACGAGGCCGGCGAGCGCGACCCCTTCCTCCCCCTCTCCGAAGTCACCGGCCTCGTCCGCGGCGCGTTCTGAGCCCGGATCAGGGCGGCGGCATGAGAAAGCCGGTCTCGCGTCCGGTCGCGGGCCGCGCGGTCCCGACCCGCGCGAAGTGAACTTTTTTGCCGGCTCCGGCACTTACTTGGCATAATGATATGGTTCGGAGGCTGTTTATGCCGGGTAAGTTGCGGCTTTCCGTATATTTGGCGGCGGCGGGCATTTCCATCTCCGTGGCGGTAAGGGGTTTTTCCGCGGATAAGGCGGAGGGGTTGTTTTGCGGAGGAGATAACGATCCGGTCTGCGCAGTATACAAGGTATGCAGACCTCTACTGGAGGAGTATCCGGAATCCAAGGTGACCGAAACCGGCAAAGATTGTACATTGACGGTGGAGAACCGTCAGTTGATCATAAGAAGGAAAAGGACGGGATCGGGTACCGGTTATTTTTTCTATTATAAGACCTTGCCAAGGCGGGCACCGGGCCCGTCTGACGGCGCGGACCATTGTGAATAAGCGCACAATTTCCACTACGCAGGGCACCGGGGTTCCCGATAAGGACGAACTGGCCGCGCGGGAGAGCTGCCTGACGGAACGTTTCATCTCCGGAGATGTCTCCGCCTTCGCGGAACTGGCGGAGTTGTACAAGGACCGAGTACACGGGTTCGTCGCCTGCATTCTCGGCCCCGACAGAGAATCCGAGGATATAGCGCAGGAAGTTTTGATCCAGGTTTACAAGTCGCTGAGCAGTTTCAGGCGCGAGGCGCGCCTCAGCACATGGATCTACGCTTTAGCCCGCAATGTCTGCCGCCGGCGCCTGCGTGAACGGGGGCGCGAGGCCGGACTGTTCGCCGCGGCCAAGGATGAGAGCGGCTATGAGCTGCCTGATGCCGCGTCATCCGCGGAAGCGGTTTTTGAGGGCGCGGAAAGCGCCAGGGCCGTGCGCGACGCCATCGACGGCCTTTCGCCGCTGCACCGCACGGTCATATTCCTAAGCTGCTGGGAGAGACTCTCCTACCAGGAGATAGCGGACGCCCTGGATATTCCCGTTGGCACAGTGCGCTCGCGTATACATAATGCCATGGCGGCGCTGGCTATCCGTCTCAAAACCGTTATACCCGCGGAGAGAGGTGAAACCCGATGAGCTGTCTTTCCAAAGAACAACTTATAGATTATCTTTTCGCCGCGGAAAGCCCCTCCCCCGCCTCCGTGGGGGAGCACCTCGCCGCCTGCGCCGGCTGCCGGGCCGAGTTGGAATTTTTGAAGCGGCTTAAAACCGCCGCCGGTTCGGCCCCGCTGCCGCCGGTTTCCGTGAATTTCACGGACAGGCTTATGCGCGCCCTGCCGACCGAAGCGCCCCGGAAGGGATTTCTGCGGGGATTCTACGGGCGGGGGTTCAGGCCGGCCTGGGCTTTCGCCCTGGCGGGCTGCGCGGTCCTGTTCTATCTCGGCCTGGCCACGTGGAGAGGACCGGGAGCTCCGCAGCCGGGCGCGCCGGAAGCACTCTGCTTTTCCGACGGTCCGGCCACTGTAAAGAAAGTTCTGGCCGCGCCGCAGAAGAACACCTCAGCGAAAACCGCCGTTTATTCCTATACGGACGGTTGTGCGGCCGCCAGATGCGGGCTCCTGTAGGTGAACTTTTTCGGACCGGAAGGCACTTACATATGACTTCGAGGCAAAGGTGGTAAATATATGAAAGCGAAGACCCTATCCGTTATCCTGGCGGCGGCAGCGCTGCCGGCCGTATTCTGCGCTCCGCTCCGCGCGCAGGAGAACGAGACTCCCAACGGACGCCTGGGCGCCGGCACCAGGCCAGAGAGCGGGGCATTGCCTGAAAAACGCGTCTCCAGTATACGTATGAAGAACGTCACTCTCGAGAAATTCCTGAGCGTCGTATCCCGGCAAACCGGGGTTTCGTTCACTATAGACCGCGACTTGGCTGACACCCATGTAACGGTGTTCCTGCGGGCGAGTTCCCTGAGAGAGGTAATGGAACTACTGTGGAAAACCAAGGATGTGGATTTCATAGCATCGGGGCCCGGTAACAACTACCGAGTTGCACGCAGCACGACGGTTTTCAAAGCTTTTCCGCCGCTTATCCGCAAGGATATAGAGGACCCTCTGTTCCAGAGGGTGGTGAAGGGCATACGGGTAAAGGAAGCTCCGCTTGCCACCTTCCTCGACATCGTTTCCGCGAAGAGCAAGGTGAATTTTGTGCTGACGGAGGGAGTGCAGAACATCCGGATCACCAACTTCATAAGAAGTACGACCCTGGCCGATGTTCTATTGTTCCTTAGGGGCGAAGGAGTCTCTTATTCCCGGGTGGGGAACACCAACACTTTCGTGCTCCGCCGGATCGAGAAGCCGGAGAACGACGATTTCGTCAGGGCCGAAAAAGCATTCAGGGACGCGAGATACGACGAGGCCGCGGCCCTGTATAAGGAGATAGCCGGACAGTATCCGGATTCAGAACTGGCCGATTACGCCCTTCTAAAAGCCGCCGTCAATTACGATTGGATAGCCGCGCGCGACAACTCCCCCGCCGCGTTAAAGGAGGAGGAAGCCCTCCTGAGGCGCCTTATCAGGGATTATCCCAAAAGCCAGAGGCTGGGCGATGCGTACCTTTACCTTGGCCAGATATATTCCGGCTATGGCGGCGTTAAGACGGGGGTGGATTGCGAGAAGGCCGTCAAGTTTTACGAATCGGCGATACAGAGCACCTATCGCGACTGGGTAAAGGCTCAGGCTATCGGCAGGATGGCGCAGTGTTACGAACTGGCCGGGAAGAAAGAAAAGGCTGCGGACCTGTACGCGGAGATACAGGAGAAATACCCGGGGACAGAGACCGCCAAAGAACTGCGAGGCAGGGCCGGGGAAAAGGACCCGATCCTTGAGACAGGGGCCATCCTCGAAGAAAAAGGCCTCTACGAACTCGCTATCGGCATATACAGTTCGCGCTGGGAAGGCTCTACGGAGGCGTCGGTACGTACGGCGGAACTGCGTATCGGGATCTGCCAGGCGGCCATGAAAAGAACCGACGAGGCCATCAAGACCTTGGACGCCTACCTGGCGAAGTACCGGCCGGCCCCCGGAGACGAAGTCTATTCTCAGATAGCGGAGGCCCTGGAAAAAGCCGGCAGGCCGGGCGAAGCCCGGAAATACAGGGAAATCGCGGAGCCGTGAATAAAGGACGCTGAGAGGGCTATCGCTTTCTAGGCGTCAACCGTAGCCGCCGGGCCGCCCGGCGGCTACGGTTGACGGGAACACGGGTCAGCCGATGAGGATGCCCGCTATCGTCGCCGACAGGAAGCCGGCCAGCGAGGCCGCCAGCAGCGCGTAGAGACCCAGCTTGGCCAGGTCGTGGCGCCGCTCCGGCGCCATCGCGCCGATGCCGCCTATCTGTATCGCTATCGACAGGAAGTTGGCGAAGCCGCAGAGCGCGTAGGAGGCGATGGCGACCGACTTCTCGCTCACCAGGCCCGGATTGTCGCGGAGGAAATTGGCCATGCTCAGGTAGGCCACGAACTCGTTGAGCACGGTTTTCTGACCCATCCAGGTCGCCACCTGCTGGGCGTCCGCGGAGGGCACGCCCATCGCCCAGGCCAGCGGATAGAATATCCAGCCGAAGATCTTCTCTATCGTGAGACCCTGTATGCCGAAGAAGCCGGCCCCGTAGCCAAGCAGGTAATTGGCCGCCGCCAGTATCGCCATGAAGGCCACCAGGCAGGCGGTCACGTTTATGGCCAGCTGCATGCCCACCGTGGAGCCGTTGGCCGCCGCGTCGATGGCGTTGGCGTCGGTTATCTCCAGTTCCAGCTTTACGATGCCCTTGGTAACGGGCTCCTCGGTCTCGGGGACCAGTATCTTCGCCATTACCAGGCCGGCCGGCGCCGCCATGATGGAAGCGGCCAGGAGGTGGCCCGCTATCTGCGGGATATAGGGCACCAGCAGGCCGACATAGGCGGCCATGATGCCGCCGGAGATCGTCGCCATGCCGCCGGTCATGATAGCCAGGAGTTCGGAATTGGTCATGCTCGTCACGTAGGGCCTTACCACCAGCGGGGCTTCGGTCTGGCCGACGAAGATATTGGCGCTGGCCGAAAGCGATTCGGCCCCGGAGGTCCCCATCAGCTTCGCCATGATCTTGGCGAAGACCAGCACCACTTTCTGCATGATGCCAAAGTAATAGAGCACGCCCATCACCGCGGAAACGAAGATGATGGTCGGCAGCACGCGGACGGCGAAGATGAAGCCGAGCGGCGGATCGTTGGTCACCAGCGAACCGAACACGAACCGCGCGCCCTCGTCGGAAAAGGAGAGCAGCTTGACGATGACATTATTCATCACCTCGAAGAACTTGCGGCCCCAGGGCGTCTTGAGCACCAGTACGGCGAAGCCCGCCTGCAGCGCCAGCCCGGCGCCCACGGTCTTGTAATTGATGCCCTTGCGGTTCTTGCTGAACGCCCAGGCTATGCCCAGCAGGACGACGACGCCTATCAAACCGATGAACCTTTCCATTTGCTCTCCCTTGCGGCCGTATTTTCCCCATCCATTATACAATTTCACGGACGCTAACCCGGGGACACAATACCTATTTCGGCCGAAACAGGTATTGTGTCCCCATTTTTTCCTAAAATACGTGTATGGCTAAAAAAGTGAAGGTTTACGCCCTCAGCACCTGCGGCTGGTGTCGCAAGACGGTGGAGTGGCTCAAGAAGAACGAGATCAAGGCAGAGATCGTCTACACTGACAAGATAGAGGACCCGGCAGAGAAGGAAAAGGTCACCGCCGAGGCAAAAGCCAAGGCCGGAAAACTGACCTTCCCGACCGTGGTCGTCTGCGACGCCAACGACGAATGCGTCATCACCGGCTACGACCCGGCGGCCATGGAAGAGAAACTGCTCAAATGACCGAAGAGGAGCTGAAGGCAAAGGCCGCCGCGCTGCGCGAAAAGCTCGACCGGGAAGCCCGGGAGGGCGGGTACATACTCAACCCCGACGCCGACATGACCGGGTTCCTCTGCGAGGGGCTGGTCCGAAACATAGAGCGTTACGGCTACATGGCCTGCCCCTGCCGCCTGGCCTCCGGCAGGCGGGAAGAGGACCTGGACATCATCTGCCCCTGCGACTACCGCGACCCCGACCTGGACGAGCACGGGGCCTGCTTCTGCGCGCTTTACGTGGACTCCGACATCGCCGCCGGCAAAAAAGAGGCCCGCAGCGTGCCCGAACGCCGTCCCGGCGAAAAAGAGCGGGCCGCGGCGCGGGCGGCGGCCAAAGCCCCCTCCCCGGAAAAGAGCGCGCCGGCGCGCGGCGCCGGCGGCATGAAGGTCTGGAGATGCAAGGTCTGCGGCTATCTCTGCGCCAGGCCCGAACCCCCTCTCAAATGCCCGGTCTGCAAAGCGGACAAGGACCGTTTCGAGGAGTTCGCTTTTTAGCGGCGTTGCCCCGCGGACCAGCCGATGGCCCTGTACATACTGGTTAATTCCCTGGCGAGCGGCGGGGCCGAAAGGCAGGCGCTGCAGCTGGCGGCGCTCCTCCCCAACGACGGGCTCCTCCTGCTGGAGGACGTGAAGCGGATCGAGCCGGGCGTCGCCGCGGTATCGGCTTTGACCCCGGCCTCCGCGCTGCCGGCCGCGGTCAAGACCCTGGCGCTCAGGCGCTACGCCTCGCTGCTTTCCTCCCGGCTCTCTCCCGGCGACACCGTCGTATCCTTCATGGAGCGGTCCAATTTCGTGAATATCCTGGCCGCGCGCAACTCCGGGCACCGCGCCGTCATCTGCGAAAGGACCACCCCCTCCCGCGAGTTCTCCGGCCCGCGCGGGGCCCTGATGCGCCCCCTCATCCGCCGCCTATATCCTGAAGCGCGGCTGGTCATCGCCAACTCCGAGGGCGTCGCGGCGGACCTGACCGCCGGTTTCGGGATCGCCGCGGAACGCCTGGCGGTGGTCCACAACGGAGTTGATACTGCCGCCGCGCGTTTTCGCGCCGGTGAGGCGCTGGACGGGGCGCTGGAGGCGTTCTTCGCCGGGACCGTCATCGCCGCCTGCGGCAGACTGACCGCGGCCAAAGCCTACGACGGCCTGCTGCGGGCCTTCGCGCGGCTCAAGCGGAAAAAGCCGGAGACCGGCCTGTTCATCGCCGGGGACGGCGAACTGCGGAAGGAACTTTTCAGGCTCTGCGCTTCGCTGGGCCTGGCCGCCGCCTGGCGTGACCCGAGGAGGGCCGAAGGCGCGGACGTCTTCTTCGCCGGCGAGACGGAGAATCCCCACAAGTACGCCGCCCGCGCTTCCCTTTTCGTCCTTCCTTCCCGCTGGGAGGGCTTCCCCAATTCCCTGCTGGAGGCCCTGGCCGTCGGCGCGCCCTGCGCGGCGGCGGATTGCGCCTCCGGCCCGCGCGAGATACTGGCCCCGGGCTCCGCGCCGTCCGGCCTTTGGCCGGACAAGGGACCTTTCGGCCTGCTTCTGCCCGTGCTGGACGGTCCGGCGGCCGAAACCGCCTGGGCCTCCGCCCTCGCCGGCATCCTGTACGACGAAGGACTGAGAAAGGCCCTGGGGGCCGCGGGTCCCGGCCGGGCCGCGGACTTCGCACCCGACAGGACCAGGGCGGCCTGGCTCGCGGCGCTGGCCCCCGGCGCGGGGTCGCGGTGAATATGAGAAAGGTTGTCGCGCGGCCGGGACGGGACGGCGGGACCGGGGCGCACGGGGAAGGGATAGAACCGGAAGTGGTGTTCGACGGTTTCACGCGGCGGCGGGAACCGCGCTCCCGCGGCGGGGAACTGCTTGCGAGGGTCCGCTTCCTGGCCTCCGCCGCCCTCATGCTGGCCGGCCTGCTCATGCTGGTCCCCGGCGTCCTGCTCTGCGCCAGCCTGATAGGCGCGGTGATCGGGGTCCCTCTTATACTGGCCGGCGGCGCGCTCCTGTTCGCCGGGATCAGTATAGGGACCGGCAGGTTCGCCGTGAAAACCTTCCGCCGGCGCTAAAAGTCCCCCAGCAGTATCTGCTCCAGGCGCAGTTCCACCCCGGTCCGCTCCCTCACCCGCTCCCTTACCTCGTCCATCAGGCCTTTTATGTCGGCCGCGGTGGCGCCGCCGGTATTGACGATGAAGCCGGCGTGCTTCTCCGAGACGGCGGCCCCGCCCCGGGTCAGGCCTTTCAGCCCGCAGGCGTCTATGAGGCGGGAGGCGTAGTCGCCCGGCGGGCGGCGGAAGACGCTGCCGGCCGACGGCAGGTCCAGCGGCTGTTTCGCCGCGCGGGCGGCCAGTATCCGCTCCCGCTCGGCTTCCAGCGCCGGGGAACTTCCCCTCTTCAGCGCGAAAACGACGGCCGTCACGGCCAGGCCGTCCAGGCCCTCCACGGCGCGGTAGGACCAGCGCAGGGCGGAGCGCTGCAGCAGCAGGCGCTCCCCCCGCCGGTCGACG
This sequence comes from uncultured Elusimicrobiaceae bacterium, assembly GCA_964415175.1. Classification (GTDB taxonomy): domain Bacteria; phylum Elusimicrobiota; class Elusimicrobia; order Elusimicrobiales; family UBA9959; genus UBA2231. Next base: position 6,805 of record CAYPYG010000004.1, on the reverse strand, counting down.
CCCTCGATCTCCGAGAGCGTGTCGAAAGTCTCCTGACCGTAGGCGCCCGCGTTCATCTTCGCGGCCCCGCCGACGGTGCCGGGAATGCCGGAGGTCCGCTCCAGGCCGCCCAGGCCAGCGCCGCAGGCCGCGCGCACCGCGGAATCCCAGGGTTCGCCGGCGGCGGCGCGCAGCGAGGTCCCGTCCAGCGACAGGCCGGTCATCCCGGCGGTACAGACGGTCAGCCCGGGCAGGCCCTTGTCGCCCACCAGCACATTGGTCATGGCGCCGAGCACGGTGACAGGGACTCCGAGAGAGGAGGAAAGGGACATGAGGCGCGAAAGTTCGGCGGAAGAAGCGGGGAGCGCGAGCGCCTCGAAAGGTCCGCCGGCGCGGTAGGAAGCCCTGGCGGCGGAGGGCTCGCCGGGCAGCACGGGGCACGGAGCCGCCTCTTTCAGTTTCTCAAGCCAGGCTGCCATGTTTCTGAAGACCCAAGGTAGAAGAAACGCGGGCCCTGAGACGGGCCAGCGACTGGTCCTTCGCGTTTATAAAATAGACGCCGGCCAGGATGGCCAGGCCGCCGGGGATGGCGCCCCAGGCGACCCTTTCGCCGATGAAGTAATAGGCGGAAGCCAGCGTGGCGAAAGGCTCTAGATAGATGAAATACGACGACTTCACCGCGCCCAGGCCCTCGACGGAATTGTTCCAGAAATAATAGCAGAGACCCGAGGCGACCACTCCGAGGAACAGCGCGTAGGCGGCCCCCCTGGCGTCGAGGCGCGCCAGCTCGGCCGGACCGCCCGCCGCCAGCCACACCGGCAGCACGCTGAAGAGCGCGACGACCATCGTCGCCGTCGTCACCTTAGCCTGGGGCCAGCCCGTCAGCCAGCGTTTCGTGAAAAGGACGTAGAAGGACCAGGAGACGCAGGAGGCCAGGAAGATGAAGTCGCCGGTGGTGGACGGCAGCGCGAAGACGCCGCCCGCGCCGCCCCTGGAGAAGATCACTATCAGCGTTCCGGCGAAACCGAGAGCGAAGGCCAGAGATTTGGCGGCGGTCAGCGTCTCCCCGACGGTGATCATCAGGAGCGCCACCATTATGGGCGCCGTGCCTATAAGCCAGCCGGCGTTGCCGGCGGTGGTGTGCATGAGGGCGTAGCCCTGCAGGTAATGCTGCAGCGTGACCCCGACCACGGAAAGGACCGCCAGCCGCCAGAGATTGGGAAAGCGGAAGTCGGCCGCCGTGAACCGGGACCCGGTCATCAGTACCAGTACCAGCGCGCCGATGAGCGCCCGCAGGAAGACCACGCTTATCGGCGAGACCTGGGTCAGCAGGTGCTTGGTCAGCGGGTAAGCGGCCCCCCAGATGACGGTGGCGAAACTGACCTGGAAGTAGAGGGAAGCTTTGGAGAAGCGCATAGGGGAAAGGACGACGGGCCAATGAGAGGGCGCCGGGCTTTACAGGCCCCGGCGCCCCCGGCTGCGGCGCGGCTCAGGCCGCCCGCTTTTTGGAAAGGACCTTCTTCACGCGCTTGAAGGCCCAGTCGATCTCCTTCTGCGTTATGACGAGCGGAGGGGCGAAGCGTATCACCAGGTCGTGGGTCTCCTTGCAGAGCAGGCCCAGGCCCATCAACTCCTCGCAGAAAGGCCGCGCCTTGGTGTTGAGCTCCACGCCGATCAGCAGGCCCTTGCCGCGCACTTCCTTGATGTAAGGGCTCTTGATCGAGCGCAGCTTCCCCATGAAATACTCGCCCATCTTGCGGGAGTTCTCCACGAGGCCTTCCTCGTTTATCGCCTTCATGGCCGCGCGCGAGACGGCGCAGGCCAGCGGGTTGCCGCCGAAGGTGCTGCCGTGGTCGCCGGGATTGAAGACGCCCAGCAGTTCCCTGGACGCGACGACGGCCGACATCGGCATCACGCCGCCGCCCAGGGCTTTGCCCATGACCAGCATATCCGGCTTAACGCCGTCGTAGTCGCAGGCGAACTTTTTCCCGGTGCGGCCGAAACCGGTCTGTATCTCGTCGGCGACGAACATCACGCGGTTGGCCCGGCAGAGTTCGTAGGCGGCCTTGAGGTAGCCGGCCGGCGGCACTATGATGCCGGCCTCGCCCTGTATCGGCTCCGTCATGAACGCGACGGTGTTGGGCGTGATGGCGGCCTTGAGCGCTTCGATGTCGCCGTACTCGACCACTTTGAAACCAGGCGTGAAGGGGCCGAAGCCGTCCTTGTACTGGTGCTCCGTGGAGAAGGAAACTATCGTCACCGTGCGGCCGTGGAAGTTGTTGCCGACGCAGATGATCTCGGCCTTGTCGGCGGGCACGCCCTTGACCTTGTAGCCCCACTTGCGGACGGCCTTGATCGCGGTCTCGACGGCCTCGGCGCCGGTGTTCATCGGCAGCGCCATCTCGTAGCCGGTGAACTCGCAGAGTTCCTTGAGGAAAGGCCCGATCTGGTCGTTGTTGAAGGCGCGCGAGGTCAGCGTGCACTTCTTCGCCTGGTCGGTCAGGGCCTTGAGCACGCCGGGGTGCCTGTGGCCGTGGTTAAGCGCGGAATAGGCGCTGAGCATATCCATGTACTTCTTCCCCTCCGGGTCCTTCACCCAGACGCCCTTGCCCTGGGAAATGACTATCGGCAGCGGGTGGTAGTTGTTGGCGCCGTACTGCTCGGCGACCTCCATGAGTCTGCGGCTTTCGGTGTTGGTCTGGTTGGTTTCCATGTCCAAGCTCCTTGTCTTGTATTAAGAACGGAAGAACGGAAAAAAAGCGCGGCACCTTATTATCGCAAATAAAAGTATATAAAGAAAGGGAGGCCGTACACCGGCCTCCCCGATCGGAAAAATCGTCCGCGCCGCGCCCGGAACCTCTCCTACTCTTCGTCCTCCTCCTCGTCGGCTTCGTCTCCGGCGGCTTCGTCGTTCTCGCCGGGGCGGCGGCCGTCCCGGTCGACGAAATCGATGGTGTAAAGGCTCCACTTGCCGCGGCCGCGGCCCCCGCCGCTCCTTCCAGCGCCGCGGAGGCCCTTCATTCCGGACGAGGCGTCGGTTCCGGCGCGTTTCATGCCCAGCGTGAGCTTGGCCCCCTCGGCGGTCGTCATGGTCAGGTAGGACCCGCGCAGTTCATGTTCGCCGCAGAGTTGGCGGTCCGCCATGCAGCTGGTGCGCTGCATATCCGTCATTCTGCCGTAGCCGGATTCCAGACGGCGGAGGAAAAGGTGAACTTCGGTCTTTATGGACTCCCTGCGCCTGACGGGGACGGCCTCGATGTCCTCCGGGTCCTGGGTCTCTTCCTGCCCGATGCTCTTTTCGCCGGAAGCGGCGGCCGGCGGGTGCACGGTCCGGGGCCTCAGCAGTACCTGCAGCGACGGGTCGGGCGAGTCGGGCGCGGACTTGGACCGCTGCGGAGCGTCGCCCAGGTAGCGCTCTTCGCGGCCGTTGAGCTTTTCCGAGGCTATCTCCTGGAAAATATCGGGGGTATGGGCCGAAGCGAGCTGGACCCGCCCCTCCTCCGGCTGACTGGCGGGAGCGGTTTTGTCCTTGCTCTTTTCGGCGGCGCCCTTGTCTTTTCCAGGGGTCTCCTTCGGGGACGGGGTCCCGGAGGAAGAGGAAGAGCCGCCGCCGGCCGCCCCTTCGCCCGAAGAGCCCGAACCACCGTCCACGGCTTTCGCCGAATCCGCGGAGGGCATGGGCACGGCGGCCGCTTTGGCGGCGACATCGGCCGCGCCGCCGGCCATCTGCGCGCCGTAACTGCCGCCGGAACCGGAGCTCATGCTTTCGGCGGCCCCGTTGAGGTCCGCGGCTCCCGCGGCTCCGCCCCGCATACCGGAAATGGAACCCGACCTCCCGGGAGGTATGGGCGGCAGGGAAGAGTAACCCGGGCCGGACGGACCGCCGGCAGCCGTACCGTTCCTGGGCAGGGCCGCGTACATCGCGGAAGCCGCCTGACCGGCCGCCGCGGGGGAGGCCTGCTGCCGGGCGTAGCGCTGGACCGCCTCCTTGTCCGCCGACGACATCTCCTCGCCCTGCGGAGAAGCCCCGTCCGGGACCTCTTCGGGAGGGAACATGCCCTCCGAATGCGCCGCCGCGCCCGCTCCGGTCATCGAAGCGCCGCCGGAAGAAGCGGTCCACGAACCGGGACCGGAGGGAGCGAGCCCCCTGGGTCCCTTATAGTACATGCTGCCCCAGTCGCGCTTTTCTTCGCCGGCGTACCTGCCGGCGGAAGAGGAAGGGGCCGAGCGCCACGCGTTCATGTCCCCGGCGGAAGCGGCGCTCCCGGGCCGCGAAGGGCCCCCGAAACTGAAACCGTGGCCCGAAGCGAAGGCGGCCGCCCGGGCTTTAAGCACCTCGCTTCCCTTTTTGAAATTCTGCAGATGCGACGAAGCCGCGGTCCGGGCGCCGGAAGCCTCCTGTTGGGAACGGGAACCGAAGCCGGGTCTGAGTTCGGCGGGGCCGGAGACCCTGCCGACATGGGATATGCCGATGAACCCGAGAACGGCGAAAGCCGTAACGGTCAGGGCGAGAAGGAAAGCCGGGTCTTTACCATCGGTGCGCATATGTTTACCTATTCATTAATGTCCGTGGATAGTCTACACCCATGGCCGTTGACTTGTCAAGCCCACAAGACCTACAGCGCAATAGGACTTTAGACCTACCAGCGGCGCGCCCGGCGGTTTCGCCCGTCCCATCCGCCCTTTTGCTATCATTTCTCCCATGTCTTTCCTGCCCGCCACCGCGGAAGAGATGAAAAAGTCCGGCTGGGACGCCCCCGACATAGTCCTGGTGACGGGCGACGCCTACGTGGACCACCCCTCTTTCGGCATGGCCCTGCTCGGCCGGCTGCTGGAAGCGGCGGGCTACCGCGTGGCGATACTGGCGCAGCCCGCCTGGACCTCCCCCGCCGACTTCCGCCGCTTCGGCAGGCCGCGCCTTTTCTTCGGCGTCTCCTCCGGCAACATGGACTCGATGATCAACAAGTACACCCATAACCGGAAGATACGCTCGTCCGACGATTTTTCCCCGGGCGGCCGCTCCGGCCTGCGGCCCGACAGGGCCACGACCGTCTATGCCCAGCGCTGCCGCGAGGCATATCCCGGCGTGCCGGTGATCATCGGCGGCATCGAAGCGTCCATGCGCCGGTTCGCCCATTACGATTACTGGTCGGATAAAGTGCGCCGCAGCGTCCTGCTCGATTCCAAGGCCGACCTGCTGGTCTACGGCATGGGCGAGACCCAGATACTGGAAATAGCCCGCCGGCTGGAGGCGGGAGAAAAACCGTCGGGCCTGCGCGGCATACGCGGCACGCTCTACCCCCTGGGCGCTTCGGAGGCGGAAGCCTTCCCGGCGGACGCGGCGCTGCGCCTGCCCTCCTACGGCGAAGCCGCCTCCGACCGTTTCAAATTCGCCGAGGCCGCGCGGATAATGCACGAGGAGACCAACCCTTTCTCCGCGCGCCCGCTGTTCGAGATGACCGGCAAAATGGCCGTGGTGCAGAATCCCCCCGCCCTGCCCCTGTCGACGGCCGAGATGGACAGGATATACTCGCTGCCTTTCGAGCGGCGGGCCCACCCCTCGTACAGGGAACCGGTGCCAGCGCTGGAGACCGTGAAGGATTCCGTCGTCATACACCGCGGCTGCTTCGGCGGCTGCGCCTTCTGCTCGCTGGGGCTGCACCAGGGCAAATTCATACAGGAACGCAGCCCCGGCTCGGTGCTCGCCGAGATCTCGGCGCTGGTCTCGAGGCCCGGCCATCACGGCAGGATCTCCGATCTCGGCGCGCCCAGCGCCAATATGTACGGGATGCGCGGCAAGGACATGGAGGTCTGCAAGAAGTGCCGGCGCGGCTCCTGCCTGCACCCGGCGGTCTGTCCCAACCTCGACGTCTCGCACAAGGCGCTGCTCGGCCTGCTGCGCGAGGCGCGTAAAGTGAAGGGTTTGAAGAAAGCTTTCGTCGCCAGCGGCATCCGGATGGACCTGGCCCTGCTCTGCCCCGACTATATCGCCGAGATAGCCCGCGAGCATACCGGCGGCCAGCTCAAGGTCGCGCCCGAACACATCTCCGACAGGGTGCTTTCGATAATGCGCAAGCCGGGGAACAAGGCGCTGGAGGATTTCACCGCCGGCTTCACGAAGGCCTCGAAGGCCGCCGGCAAGGAGCAGTACCTGGTCCACTATTTCATCTCGGCGCATCCCGGCTCCACGCTGGAGGACATGGCCGAGCTCGCCGTCTGGCTCAAAGAGCGCGGCATACGCCCGCAGCAGATAAACGATTTCCTCCCCGCGCCGATGGAGCTCTCCACCGCCGTCTACCACACCGGCCTCGATCCGTTCACCATGAAGCCGGTCTATGTCCCCAAAAAAGAGAAGGAGCGCCGCCTCCAGCGCGCGCTCCTGCAGTACTACAAGCCGGAGAACCGGGCCCTCGTCGCCGAGGCACTGCGCCTCGTCAAAAGACCGGACCTCTCCCGCCGCCTCCTGTCCCGGTAAAAACAGGTTTCTCGAAAAGCACCGCGCTCGTCACTCTGGGGATTGGCTCCCTACGGGGACACACGCTCGTCACGGTTCGCTTTTTCCGGGATACACCTTCGCTTCATTCGGCCGACCAAGAACTCGGCCCGGGCGCATAGCGCCTCGGGCCTCAGACATTCTTGGTCGTCCGGCAGTGCCGGTGGCACGCATAACCCGCATAGCGGGTTTGCGCCGCCCCCACCTCGGCGGTTCCGCTTGCGCATGGAACCGCCTCCGGTCTTGCGGACCTGCACCGCAGGTCCTCACCTCATTCAGCTCGGGGAAAAAGCTTGTATAACCAGGTTTTATTATACTCACTGTTACAGAGGT
>CAYPYG010000003.1:0-133993 GCA_964415175.1 uncultured Elusimicrobiaceae bacterium | reverse complement strand
GGTCCGGCGTGGCGACGGAACCGCGTATCCAGCCGCCGGTATCCACGGAAAGGGCGAGTTGCTCCATCTCCCCGCCGTTGTCCACATTGTCGTAACTGTGATAATAAAGGGTATGAGTGCCCGGCGCCAGGGTGAACGGGCCGGTGTAGAGATCGTTCTGGCAGGAGCCGGCCGGCATGGTGGAGACCAGCGGGCCTTCGTAGTCGCAGGACTCCGGGTCCGTGTCCACGTAGAATTCCGTGGAATTATAGCCGGAGGCGTCGTCCTCCGCCGAGAAGCCGACGGCGGCGGAGGCGGGCAGATGCAGGAAGCCGTCGCCGCCGGGCGCGCCGGCGGGAAGGCCGCCGACGAGCAGCGTCGTGACGGGCGGCAGTGCGTCCACGTGGACGGCGGCGGAGCTGGTCCCGGACCAGTAGCCGTCCAGCGTCAGGCGGGCGTAAAGCGTGTGGGTGCCCGCGTCTAGCGTGAAAGGCCCGGCGTAAAGCGTCTCGTTCGCCGGCTCCGGCGCGGCGTCGAGGACATAATAGACGGTGGCGCCTTGCGCGCCTGAAGGCGCGGAGATATGGACCTGCGACTCGGGGCCGATATAAGTTACGGGGTCCGAATAATAGGGCGCGTCGAAGGAGATGGAAGGCGGCGGGAGCTGGGCAAAAGCCGGCCGCGCCGCTAAGAACGGCGACAGACACAACGCCAGCGAAATATATCCCCGCAGCCCCACTGCCGCCCCCGCAGCCTTGAAGTTACCGCGGGGTTTTTATACCAGTTGCGGGCCGCCGCTGTCAAGCGCGCGCATCAACTCATCTAAAATGTTCCCCAACCGGGGCTCGTCAACTCATCTAAAATGTTCCCGAACGGTTTTTGGTCAAAAAAGCCAGTTTGGGAGCCCTTATGATGAGCCCGTCCGCCAGGAGGGAATACGTGAGACGAATGCAGCCCATCTACCGCGGCGCACGCGGTAAAAAAGAAAAGAGCAGACTGATAAGGCAGGTGAGCGAAACGCTCAATTGCCACAAAAAACACGCCGGCCGACTGATGCGCGGCCCCTGCCCGGAACCTGAGGGCCGGTTACGGCGCCGGGAGCCCGTTTATCCTGAACGGCTGGTCCATATACTTCAAAAAGTCTGGGCCGCGGCGCAGCACCCGTGGTCCATAAGACTGCATGCCACCCTGCCGCTTTGGCTGCCCTGGATAAAGCTGCGCTGGCCGCTTACTGACGAAGAGGAGGAGCTGCTGCTGGCGATGAGCGCCGCCACCATGGACCGGCGACTTGCGGCGTACAAGGCCCGGCTTAAGCACCGGATATACGGGCAGACAAAACCGGGGCGCTGGCTGCGTCAGAGCATCCCTATCCAGACGGAATCCTGGAACGTCCCCGAGCCCGGCTGGACGGAATCGGACACCGTCAGCCATTCCGGGCCCTCGGCCAGCGGCACCTTCGCCTATACCTTCAACCAGGTGGACTTGTTTTCCGGCTGGGTGGAATCAGTGTCCATGCTGGGCAAATACGCCGAGCAGGTGGTCCTTGCGGCGCAGGAAATGCGGGAGGCGATGCCATTCGAGCAGAAAGGCATGGACACCGACAACGGCGAGGAATTCATCAACTGGGAACTGGACCGTTACTGCCATAAGACCGGCCTTAAGCGCTTCCGAAGCAGGCCCAATAAGAAGAACGACCAGGCGCATATCGAGCAGAAGAACGGCACGCACGTGCGCAGGCTCATGGGGTGGGACCGCTACGACACGCAGGAGGTGGTGGATGCGATGAACGACCTATACCGCAACGAATGGCGGCTGCTGAGCAATTTATTTCTGCCGTCCGTCAAGCTTTCCAGGAAGATCCGCGTAGGTTCAAGGACAAAGCGGGTCTATGGCGCGGCGAAAACGCCTCTGGACCGGCTGCGGGATTCCGGGATGGGAGACAAGAAAAAGATCGAGGCGTTGTATGAGCTGCGCCGGAAACTGGACCCATTCGAACTTGCCAGGACCATGGAGGTGAAACTGGGACGGATATGGAAACTGGCGTCCCATGCCCGGCCTGCGCCGGAGAAACCCCCGGCCCGGCGTTGGGCACTGCTGGATGATGATAATTATCCCCCACTGGAAGTGCCGCTAAGGTATAGCGTCCTGGAAAACATCCGGAAAACCCATCACAAGGAAAGGTTGCTGGGGATCGGTTGATAATGTGATCGACAGCGTCAAAATCACTCAAAAAATGAACGGACAGCGCACTACTGTTTGGGGAACATTCTTAGATGAGTTGACACGGGCGCGCGCGCGGCGGGCGCGGAGGAGGACGGCCCCGCGGGGGCCGCCGCCGGAGGCTTACAGGCCGGAAGGCCAGGGCATCACGACGGCTTCCCAGGACTTGCGCGCCAGGTTCAGGTTGGTGACCATGATATTGGCCGCGGCGTTCGGGTCGTAATAGATCCGGCAATGGGAGTTGGAGTTTATATTGGCGGACCCTTTGACGATTATGGTGCCGTGCAGCAGGTCCGAACTGCCGCCGCCGTTGGGCAGGGTAAGGTCCCCGCCGACATAGACGAAGCCCTGCAATGCGGGGCTGATGCTCTTGGTCGCGCTGGCGGAGTAGGTATGATTGATATCGCCGAAACAGGCGGGCGGGGAAGACGGCACCTTCAGTCCCGGGTCGTAGTTGTTCAGGTAGTAGTCCCAGTCATTGCAGTACTGCTTCCAGGCCTTGGGCGGGACCTTGGCGTTCCTGGCCCCCAGCGTGGGACAATTGCCGTTGTGGAAGGAGAGGTTCCCCATCACGATGACGGCGCCGTTCACGGCGCTGCGGAAACTGGTCCAGTTCCCCTCTACAAAGTAAGGTTTCCCGGTATTGGAGGTGCAGTTGCTGCTGAAATTGCCGGGCTGGTAATAGGCCCGGCCGCAGGGATCGTTGCCCGAAGCGATGGCCGAACTTTTGTAGGCCGCGAAGTCTATGGAGGGCGCGGGAGGAAGGGCCGTGTAATAGGAATGCCACCACCAGCAGTTGGGGGAGTCGCAGTTGGGCGGCGCCGGGCCGTTATTGTCCCTGTCGGCGGCGCTGCCCGAGTTGAGGATATTGCTGGCGCTCCAGAAGGACGGATGGGTCTTGCCGTCTATGTCCACGTTCTTGGGGCTGGCCACCGCGCCCCACTCCACCTCTATGTTGTTGCCGCTCATCTGTATGCCGTCGTCGGCCTGCACGCTCACTTCGCTGAGCACCTGGTTCTGGTAGACGGCCTTGAGCGCGCGGACCTCGCGGTCCATCCTGTCCCGGCCGACGCCCACGATGGTCGCCTCGCCGGTCTCCGGACCGCTGGTGACGGAAATGGAGTAGGAACCGCCCGGCAGCTCCGTGTAGGCCACGTCGAACCTGAAACCGGGGAAGGTCTGGCCGGACTGCAGCTCCTTCCAGGTGCCGGTGGACTCTATAATCTTCTGGAAGCCGCGGTCCAGGGCGGCCTCGGCCAGCTGCAATGCGTTGGAACTCTGCCCCTGCTTCACGCTCCAGTTCGCCTCGTTGCGGACATACTTGACCATTACCGGCGTCAGTATGGCCAGAAGCACGACCAGCAGGATGGCGACCACCAGGAGCTGTCCTTTTCTCCGTTTCATCAGTTCATTATTCTCACTTTCTGCACCGACAGCTGCAGCACTTTTTTGCCCCCCCTGAACGAAAGGGCCTGCGCGGTTATGGCGACGGAGAGGAGCGTGACGTCGTCCGTGCGGGGATAGGTGAAAGCTATGTAGGCCAGGTTCTCCGAAAGGAGCGTGACCCGGCCGGAAATGGTCATGTAAAGCTTGTTCCCCTCCTGATAGAAGGAGACCGGGTCGCCCTGGACGCTGGTGAAGGAGATGCGGGAGGCCGGCGGCTGGCCGGGGGCCCGGTCTATCACGAACGTGGAACTTTTGCCCTGCCGGACGAAGCGGTTTATCATGTCCAGGCCGGCGCGGACGTCGCGCTGTATGGCGTTGCGCGCCGTGGTCTGCCCCCAGAAATTGAGCATCTGCGTCATCAGGGTCGCGCCGAGCCCGCCGAGTATGCCGAGGATGGCGACGGTCATGATGAGTTCGGTGAGGGTGAAGCCCCTCCTGGCGCGGCTCAGGGCCATAGGAAATTCCTCCCGGTGACCGTCGCTCCGGCCGCGACGGAGACGCCGGAATCGGTCTTGCTGGTATAGCTGACCGTCCCGTTCCTCTCGTCGACCACGGGGTAGAAGGCCCGCAGATTATAGGAGGCGCTGGTGCTGGAGCGCACTTCGAGGCTGTAGGTCCCGTCCGACTTGCTGGAAGCGGAATAGTAGACGACGCCGGCCGCTGCCGTGGAGGCGTATATGGCGGGCAGCGGGTCGGTCACGGCGGCCGTACTGGCCACCACCAGCACCCCGGTGGTTATGGGCTCCCCCTGGTCGGAGACGCTGCCGTTGATGGTCCCCATGGCCCCCACCACCGTGATGGTGCCGGCGAAGACGACGGCCCCCGCGACGGTCACGTCGGCGGCCAGCGGCATGTCGGGCACCGAGGTATAGGTCTGCAGCGGGTCCAGGTCGGGTTCTATCTGGTAGGTGGCGGAGGAAGTGGCGGCGAAGATGTAGAAATAGCCCGTGATGTCGCTGACATCCTCGTAGACGGGCCCTCCGTTGGAGGCCCGCACCGGGATATTGGGCAGGGCCCCCGTCCCGGAAGTGACGTAACCCCGGATATAGCCGCCGCGGGAGAGGTGCAGGTCCGGCGCCGTGGTCACCTCGCCCTGGTTCACGCTCACCACCGCGTTCTCCGTCCCGTAATTGCCGTCGTCGGAACCGCAGTTGGCCGTGATCACGGCCGTGCCCGTCGAAACGGCGAGGAAGTACCAGCCCTGGGCGTCGGTCGTTATGGAATTGCCGTCGGAGGAGCAGACCGCCTTGCCCTGGAGCGGCGTCCAGTGATCCGGCCCCGCGCCGTAAACGTGGCCGGAGACCAGCCCGCCAGTATAAGTGGAGGTCAGGACCGAATAATTGAGGCCGGCGACGGGCCAGGGCGGAGAGGTGGAGGCGCCGGGGACCATGGTCGTCGCGTTCTGCGAGACCGTCACGCCCGCGATCACCGCCATATAGGAGCCGTACGCCGCCGTCAGGCTCCAGGTGCCGGTGGCCACCCCGACCAGCGTGAAGGAGGAGACCGGGCAGGTCTGCCCCTGCGCGCCGGAGACGGAACTGACCGACGAGCGGACGGCCGGGGAATTGCCGTCGTCGGAAAGCACGTAAGCCCCGGTCGCCGGGACGCCCGAAAGCACGGTCTGCGCGCCGGCGGCCTTGTTGAAGGGGCGGTAGGGCAGGCCGGCGGCCGCGCCGCCGGGGTTGTAATAAAAATCGTTCGCGTTGTTCCCGCTGTCGTAGGCGCGGCCGTAGACCGTCCCCGGCGCGCAGGGCAGGGAGAACCGGACGAGCTGGTCATCCCGCTTGAGGCCGGCCGGCAGGGGGATGCAGGAAGTTTCGCATTCGGCCGGCACGCTGGCCGTATGCCGCCAACCGACGGAGTCGATGACGGGACCCGAAGCGTCCGTGAGCCAGACCGCGCCGCTGTGGTCGTACATCAGGATCGGTTTCGCGCCCGGCGGCGCCCAGGCGAAACCCGGCGGGCTGCCGACGGAACAGGCCGAGTTGGCCGAATCGGTGTAATACGCGTCGGCCGTCAGCGCGACCCCCCCGACGGTAAGGGAGGGCGCGTTGGCGATCAGGTAATAGCTTCCGGCGGGGACGAAAGTGGAGACATAGACCAGCGGGATGTCGGAGCAGAGCTGGTTCATGTACTTGCTGCCGTAATTGAGCCTTATGGAATGGCTGAAAGCGTTCAGGCCGATATCTACCGGGGCGGACGTCGGATTGAAAAGTTCCACGTACTGCGCGTCGAAACCCCCGGCCTGCACCGTCGAGGCCACGACCTGGCTTATGACCAGGCCCGGATTGACCGCGTAGACGCTGTCGGAGGCGATGGTGCCGGTCCCGATGCGGACGATGGAGAAATCCTTCGGCACATAGGAGCCCTGCGGCACGCTGAGGCTCTGGGGGGTCGTCTGGGAGAAGAACCCGGCCGACGAACAGCTGAGCGTATAGGTCCCCGGCGCCACCTGGAACCGGTATTCCCCGGCCGCGTCGGTGTAACCTCTCCACTTCGGGGTGCCTACCACCTGGACCAGGACGCCCTGCGCCGGCACTCCCGCTTCGCTCACCGTGCCGCTGAAACCGGCGCTCAGCGTGGCGGCGTCCGGGTTCTGGTAATAGCTGTCGATCTGGACCTTCCGGCCTTCGCCGCGGTCGGTCCAGGTGACGTAGACCGTGATCCTTTTCATCCCGGTATCGCTGGCCGTATACGTGACGGTGGAGACCGTGTTGCCGGACACGTAGGCGTAGTCCACGTTCACGGAACGGGTGAAAGGCGGCATGCCCCAGAGGGTTATCAGTTCCGGGGGGTAACTGCCGGTGTCGTAGATGAAATCAGGCGAATAGCCGGAACTGACGGCCGGGGCGGTGGTGACCTTGATCTGGAAGTACGACATGTTCTTGAGCACTTCCATCCGCTCCTGCGCGAGGTTGGTGGCGATGGTCTTCAGCCTCGACTGCGCCAGGGCGACGTTGATGTACTTGAAAGCGCCCATCCCTCCCACCACGCCTATGGTGATGACGGACATCGCTATCATCAGTTCGGTAAGGGTTACGCCCCGGCGTCGGCCCGGAGCGCGTGGTGGGATGAATTCCGGCATCGCAATACCCGCGGGAGGCTCCCCCCCGGAAAATCTCCTTCTCAGCATATCGGCGGGGCCTTCAGCCCGTCCCCCCGCCCCGCGGGACGGGCGCGGCCCCGCGCCGGTCCCGGACCGGGAGTTCAGGGATAAGAACCCAGGTCGTCGTACTCTTCTTCGGGGGCCGGCGGCTCTTCGGCCGGAGCCGGGGCGGCCGGCGCGGCCGGGGCGGGTTTGGCCTTGGACGGGGCCTTCTTTTTCCGCACCAGGACCTTCTTCTTGGGCCTGGGCTTCGCCTCGGCCGGTTTCTCCGGCGGCTGGGCGGACTGCTTCATCTCGGCCAGGGTCCTGCGCCGCTCCTCCAGGAGTTCGTCGAAGGCCTCCCGCTGCTCCTCGTCCAGGTATTCCCTGACGAGGTCGGGTATCCCCCTGCTTATCAGGGAAAGCCGGTACCGGGTCTCGTTCATGCGGTACCGCCATTTCTTCTCCTCGGCGGCCGCCGCCTCGTATTCCTTGAAGATCGTGTCGAAGTCGCGCGTCTGCTTCTGTATCGCGCCCGAGATGCGCTCTTCCTGGCGGGCGCTCAGCTTCAGCCGCCCGCCCAGATCGGTGATCACGGCCCCGGCCTCCGGCCTGGAGACGCTGAGGGCGCCCGGTTCCGGGGGCACTTCGAGGTCGGCGGCGAACGAGACCGGGGCCAGCAGCGCGGCCGCGGCCAGGCAGGCCGGCAGTAGGATCATCCTGTTCATTTTCATCCTCCGTGCGGCGGCCTATTCCTGGTCGGCCAGTTCGGAAATGGCGACCCGGCTGGCGTGTTCCGTCCTGCCCCAGTAGTCCCGGCTGCGGAAAAGCCCCGCAACGAAGACCGGCATCCTCAGCGAGAGCAGCACGGGATGCAGGAAGTAAGCCGCGAAAACGTCCGCTCCTTCCCCCGCCAGCAGTATCGCGGTCGAGGGGTAGAGCAACAGGGGCGCGAGGGACAGCGCTTTCAGGGCCGCCCGCGAACCCGGCAGCACCTCGTAGAACCACAGCACGAGGTTGAAGCCGTCCCTAGTGTAATAAATAAGGGCGGCCGCAAGCAAAACGACCGCGAACTTGTAGGCCTGGGCGCAGTAGACGCCGGCCTCCAGCGCGCGCAAATCGCCCTTCAGGACGGCGCGCGCCCACAGCCCCCGCAGATGCCTGCGCGCCGTGTCCAGTGAACCGCGCGTCCAGCGTATGGAGCGTTTGACGTACTGCGCCAGCGTCACCGGCTCCTCGTCGTACACTACGGCGTCGGCCGCCCAGGCGATGCGCACCCCGTGCCGGGCCAGGCGCATCTGGAGTTCCAGGTCCTCGGTCAGGCAGTGCTGGTCCCAGCGGAAGGCGGCGGCGACGGAAGCCGTCAGGCAGATCCCTTTGCCGTGGAACGTGGCGGAAAGTCCCCAGGCCTCCTTGGGCTGCTGGAAGAAGCGGTTCGTGATGCAGTGGCCGGCCGCCAGGATCCGCGGGATGAGCCCTTCGCGCTTGTTCTTGGCGAGCTGCCGCCCCTGTATCGCCGTCTCCCCCGCGGCCAGTCTCGCGTTCATCGCCTTCAGGAAGCCGGGATGGGCCAGGGAATCGGCGTCGAAATAACAGAAGGCGTCGTAGCGCCGGTGCGCCAGCGCGCGGTCCGTGCCCCAGTTCAGCGCCCGCGCCTTGCCGGCGGGACCGTCGGCGGGGCCGTAGCGCAGCACCCGCGCGCCGGCCGCCTCGCCTATCTCCGCCGTCGCGTCGGTGCAGTGGTCGGCCACCAGCCAGACGTCGAAAGCCTCGCGCGGGTAATCCATACCCAGTAGGCTTTCGAGGGAATACTTCACGACCTTCTCCTCGTTATAGGCCGGCAGCATGACGGCGAAGACGGCCCTCGTTCCCGGGTCGCGCGGCGCCGCGGGCGGACGGGCCAGGCCCCTGAAACTGAGAAAAAGGTAGTAGAGCCCGGTAAAAAAAAGGAAGGCCTGCAGCAGGTTGGCCGCGAACAGCGCGGGGTAGTATAACAGGTATTTGGTCATGTATTCAGAAAGATATCATTGACAGCGGGCTATATTTGGTGTTATATCATATTTACCCCTTTATGGAGACAGGCGAAAAACGATCCGGCTGGCGCATCTGGCTCTACCTGACGCCGGTCTACCTGCTGCTGCTCTGGCCGCTGGTCCGCTGGAGCATGAAGATAGACTCCAGCGAGATCAGCCTCTCGAAGGAGGATTACAGCGCCTTCGCTTCCGACGAAGGGGAGCTCAAGGATTGGGGAGAGCTGGAGGAGCCTGAATTCGTGGACGGCGTCCTGCGCGTCAGGTACCGGACGGGAGGCGAGGAGCCGGAACAGCCCCTGGTGAGGTCCGGCTCCGCCTCTTCCGACGGGGAGAAAAAGCGGGGCGCCAAGCCGGCGGAGGGCCGGGACGGCGGGACCGGCGGCGGCGACGAGCGCATGTCCGCGTCCAAAGCGCTGGCCGCCGGGATAAAGAAGCCGGACATGGCCGACGTGAACAAGCGGGAGCAGATGAGCGTCGGGCACCAGAAAGGCTATCTGACCAAGGCCGTCGGCGCCGCGATGAAGAACCCCAAGGCGGTGAGGGCGCTGCTCAACAACAAGTACGTGGTCGAAGGCTTCATGGCCCGCGGCACGGTCAAGCAGGCGACTTCGAGCCCCGAAGCGCTCAAACAGTACCTCAAGGGCTCCGGCCCGGTCAGTTTCCTCAACAACCCCGTGGTCAAGGCGGCCATGAACAATCCGGCCGTGGTAAGCGCCGTGGCCTCCAGCGGCATGGTCGCGGCCATGCTGGAGACGCCGGCGGCCAAGGCGCTGATGAACGATCCGAACGCGATCGCCGCCCTGGTGCAGGAGAACCCCCAGCTGGTGCAGCTGGCCATGCAGAACCCGCAGACCCTCGCCATGCTCATGTCCAACCCGGAAGTGAGCGGCGTCGTGGACAAGTTCGATACCAGCAAGGTCAAGACCCCTTTCTGACCCGTCCTCCGCCCGCCGCCTTGTCCCCGGTCAATACGGCGCTTGACACCTGTCAATCAAAAGTCCTATAAATGCTGTAGGTACAAAGGGTAGGCTCCGGCCTGACCCAACGGAGGTTCTTCATGAAGCAGCTCAAAATAATGTTGTCCCTGGCGCTGACCGCGTCCTTCGCGGCCTCGGCCTTCGCCGGCGGGAGCAAGATAGTGACGTTCGACAGGCACATGAAGTCGTCGGAGAGGTTCGTCCAGATAAACAGCATCGGCGGCACCGTGGAGCGCGACCTGCGGCTCATCGGCGCGGTCGCGGCCGTCTTCCCCGAGGACGTCAAGGATTTCAAGATCTGGTCGCTCAAAGGCGTGACCAACGTGGAGGACGACCTCTACCTGCCCTGGCTCAACGAAGCCTCGCTGAGGACCAGCCCGCTGCCGACCATGGAGTCCGCGCTGACCTCCGCCGGCGAACTGGCTACCCCGGCCGCCGCGCCCTCCGTCTCCTTCACTAAGGAAGAGGACGCCGAGCTGCCCTGGGGCATAAAGCGCGTCAACGCCGCCGGAGCCTGGACCGATGTGACCGGCGACGGCGTCAAGGTCGCCGTGATAGACACCGGCATAGACTATACCCACCCCGAGCTGGCCCCCAATTATAAGGGCGGCTGGAACGCGGTGACCCAGGGCCCCGACCCGATGGACGACCAGGGCCACGGCACCCACGTGTCCGGCACGGTCGCCGCGGTGCGCGACGGCGCCGGCGTGGCCGGCGTGGCCCCCCGCGCCAGTCTCTACGGCGTGAAGGTCCTCGATAAGAACGGCTCCGGCCAGTATTCCTGGATCGTCGCCGGCATACAGTGGGCCGTCGAGAACGGGATGCAGGTCATCAATATGAGCCTGGGCGGCCGCAGCGGCACCGCGGCCCTCGCGGAGGCGATGACCGAGGCGCACAAGGCCGGCATAGCGATAGTCTGCGCCGCGGGCAACGACTCCGGCGCGGTCAACTACCCCGCCAAGTACCCGGAGGCCATCGCGGTCTCGGCGTCGGACTCCTCCGACAAGCTGGCCTACTTCTCGTCCAAGGGCCCGGAACTCTCCGTTATAGCCCCCGGCGTCAGCGTCTACTCGACCAAGAAGGGCGGCGGCTACACCACGATGTCCGGCACCTCGATGGCCAGCCCCCACGCGGCGGGCCTGGCGGCGCTGGCGGTGGAAGCCGGCCATAAGGGCGCGGAAGCCGTGCGCGCGGCGCTCAAGGGCGCGGCGACGCTGCTCCCGGCCGTCGATCCCGGCCACCAGGGCGCCGGCATGGTCGACGCGGCCAAGCTGGTGAAGTAAGGGCCGCGGTCCAAATAAGAACCCCCGCGGGCGGGCCCGCGGGGGTTCTTTATTTCCCGGCGACGGCGGCTTACCAGGTCTCGGCTTCGCCGGTCATCTGCTCCAGGCGGCTCTCCACGAGCCTGGCCTTGGAGCCCTTTCGCTTCTCGAGCTGGCCCTTGAGCTTGGCGAGGTCCTTCTCCATGCGCTTCACGCGCAGTTCCTGCCCCTTGAGGCGCAGGTCGAACAGTTCGGAGAGGCCTTTCTTCAGCTCGGCCTTTAGCTTCGCCTTCTCGGAGTCCTTGGCCTTCTCATAGGAGAGGCCGAGTTCGCGGGTCTCGTACTCCAGCGCCATCATGCGCACCGCGTCCTTCTCCAGCGACGGGTCCTGTTCCATCCTGGACATCATGAAGGCCTTGCCGGCCATCCGGGTCGCCATCTTGTACTTGGCCGGGGCGGACTCGCGCAGTCCGAGCAACTTGCCGTGGAAGGCGGGATCGTGCTTCTTCACGATCTCCAGCACCCTGTCCTCGCCTCCCTCCTCCTCCCAGCCGAAGCGGCCCTCCCCCTGGCGCATGGTCTTGCGGAACTTGACGTTCATCTGCCGCTCCTGCGGGCCGCGCTGCATCATGCCGGGACCGCCGCCCTGCCGGCCGCCGGGGCCCATTCCCATACCCGGGCCTCCCTCGAAAACCTCCTCTATCTCGATCTCCTCCCCGTCCGGCCCGTCGTCCAGGGCCGCCGCGAAAGGCGCCGACGCCGCGAAAGCCAGCATCGAACCGAATAACACCGCCACAGTCCTTTTCATATACCCTCCGGTCATCTTAAACGCTTTCTTTTCTCGACTCCATGTCCGCGTACTTATAGTCGAAATCCTGCGTGTCGCGCGAGGAGAAGTCCACCCGCGCCTGGTAGATGGAATATTCCAGGTCCTCGAGCCCCTCCTCTATCGTCGCCAGCGAGACCGCCTGCGGAACGGGCTCGGGCGCGGCGCCGCGGAAAACGGCGACCATCATGACCGCGGCCGCGGCCGAAACGGCCGCCCGCCGCCAGTCGAGGAAAATCCAGGAAAGCAGGCCCTGGCCTCCGGCCACGGCGCGCTCCAGCGTCAGGGCGGACAGGCCGGCGGGCGCGGCGGGGTCGGAGGCGGCCAGCATGGCTGCGGCCTTCCCCAGACCGGCCAGCAGGCGGCGGCAATCCGCGCAGGAGTCGGCGTGGGCGCGCGCGGCGGCCGCCTCGCCAGGCGGCAGTTCGCCGTAATACAGCAGCAAAGTCTTTCCTTCTTTATCACAGCTCATATTTCCCCCGCCAGTTTCTCCCTGAGTTTCGCCGCCGCCCTGGAAGCCCGCGCGAGAACGGTGCCGATCGGCACGC
The DNA here is from genome assembly GCA_964415175.1 of uncultured Elusimicrobiaceae bacterium. Taxonomy (GTDB): domain Bacteria; phylum Elusimicrobiota; class Elusimicrobia; order Elusimicrobiales; family UBA9959; genus UBA2231. The sequence goes on along the minus strand of CAYPYG010000003.1, from coordinate 121,617 downwards.
CCAGCGCCTCCGCGATCTCCCTGAACGACATCCCCGAATAATGCCTGAGCAGGAAGACTTCCCTCTGCTCCGGCGAAAGCGCCGCCAGCGCCGCGTCTATGGTCCGGCGGGACTCCGAAGCCGCGTAAGAAGCCTCGGGGCCGGGCTCGGCGGAGGCTATGACCTCGGACAGCGGGCGGCCGAACGGAACCGGGACGCCATGCCGCATGGTGTCCCCCGCCGATGCCGCGTCCAGAGATACGTTATCGGGCCGGCGTCGCCTGAGCGCGTCCATGGCGGTGTTGTGGGCGACCGAAAAAAGCCAGGCGGAGAATTTGCTTTCCTCCCTGTAGGCGCCTATGTTGCGCGCGACCTTGACCCAGGTGTCCTGGAACATATCCTCCGCCCTCGCCGCGTCCCCGGCCAGCCGGCGCAGGTAGGCGTAAAGCCCGTTCCTGTGCCGCTCTATCAGCTCTCCCAGAGCGGCCTCGTCGCCGCCCCTGAAGGACCGGACCAGTTCAGCGTCGCTCAGCATGTCGCCCGGCCTCCTCGCATATATAACGTTCCAGGTCCATTTTTTATTGCGCCGCAAGTCCGGCTTTTTTGAGGGTTCCCCCTAATTTCATAAGATATTATAGGATTTGGCGCTGCGCTGGCGATGAATATTTATTTTTTCCCCCTGTTGCTCCTTTTCACGGCCGCCCCGGCCGGCGCCTCGGCCGATGCTTACAACCTCTACCTGTCCGGCCGCCTGACCGACTCGGCCAGGGCCTACCAGGACGCTTTCGAGGCCGACCCTTCTTCGGTGAAGCCGCTGCTGGACGCCGCGATGGTCCTGAAACAGCTGGGCAGGGGCCGCCGCGCGGCGGAACTGCTGGAAAAAGCCGCGGCGGAGAAGCCCGGGGACCCGGACATCCTGTGCGAGGCTGGCTGGCTATATTTCCACGAGGCTTCCTACGACAAGGCCGTCTATTTCTTCGAAAGGGCGCTGAAGCTGAGGCCGGGCCATTCGAGATCGGTGCTCGGCATGGCCAGCGTGCGCTCCCATCTGGGGGACAGGGCGGGCACGATGCGCCTGCTGTCGCGCTACAAGGAACTGCGGCCCGATTTCTCCGGCGTGGATTATATCATCGCCTGGAACTACGTGAACTTCCGCATGTACGCCGAGGCCGAGGAAAAGCTCATCGAAGTGCTCCGGCAGGACCCTTCCTTCGTGGAGGCCCGGCTGCCGCTGGCCGGCATCTACGCGCGGCAGAAGAAGTTCGACGAGGCCTGGAACCAGTACTACAGGGTCCTGGACTACGCGCCGGAGCACCCGATAGCCGCGGAGAACATAAAGGTCCTCGAAGGGAAGCTGACGAAGCAGCCCGAGGACATCAGGCCGCCTTTCCGCATCACCTCTCCCACGCGCGTGGAGCACGTCGACGCCGTGCAGGCTCTGGAGAAGTCGGTGAGGCTGAAAGTGGGCGTCGGCACCGATAATACCGGCAAACAGGGCCGCAACAATATACTGCGGCTGCGCTCCTTCGAGGGCTTCACGATAACGGGCCGGTCCAGCGGCAAACTCTACGCGACGGTCCCGGCGGGCGAGAGCTGGACCGCCCTTTTCGAGAACGGCAGGATAGTGCTGAAGAACGCGGAGGGCGCGGTCTACGGCCGTTTCCAGGGGGCCATAATGCTCGAATCGCTCGACAAGAGGACCGGCTCCGTGATAATAGAGGCCGTCAGGAACTGCGGCAACCCGTACTTCAGGTATTCCGACCGCCAGTACCGCGGCGCGCTGGAACTCTACCCCCTGCCCGGCCGCGGCATCGGCGTGCGCAATCACATCGACATGGAGCTCTACCTGCTCGGGGTAGTGCCGGCCGAGGTCTCCCCGCAATGGCCCTACGAATCGCTCAAGGCGCAGGCCGTCATAGCCCGCACGCAGGCCGTGCTGCGTTCCCGCGGCGGACCGCACAAAGCCGACGGCTACCACATCTGCGACAGCCAGCACTGCCAGGTCTACCGCGGCGTGGGCCACGAGGCGAACTCCACCAATAAAGCCGTGCTGGAGACGGAGTCCGAGATACTGACCTACAAGGGCAAGCCCGCCTGGACCTTCTACCACTCCAACTGCGGCGGCCACACCCAGTCCTCGGGCGAGGTCACCGGCTGGAGCCCGCTGGCCTATCTTAAGGGGCGCCCGGACATGCCCGAAGAGGAAGCGCCCGCGGCGCCGCGCGGGCCCTGGGATTTCCATCTCTGGATGACCGGGAACCCGCCGGCCAGCTGCAATTACCCGGAAGCCGTGCGCCCTTCCGAATACCGCTGGCTGCGCATACTCAAGCACAAGGACATCGAGTTCAGGGTGAACAGGAGTTACGGCACCGGCTCGCTGAAAGAAGTGGTCCCGCTGCGCCGGGCCGTCTCCGGCAACGTCAACTCCATACGCTTCGTCGGCTCCAGGAAGACCGTGGACGTGGACCGCGAGCACCTGATACGCAATATCCTGGGGTTCGGCTCGCTCAAGAGCACGCTTTTCTTCATGGAGACCAACAGGTTCCCCGACGGCAGAGTGCGCAACTACTGGCTCTACGGCGGCGGCTGGGGGCACGGCATAGGGCTGTGCCAGTCGGGGGCGGCGGGCATGGCGGGCAGGCACGGGAAGAAATACAGGGAGATACTGGACTTCTACTTCCCCGGCACCGGCATAAGCCGGCTCAAGTACGTGAAGAAGAAGAAGTGACGCCGCCCGGCGGGAGTTCCACTTTCACCTTCAGCTTTCCTCCCAGCGCGCGGGCCTTGAGGGCCGCGTAGACGGCCGCGGAGCCGGTCAGTTCGAACTCCTCCGACGGACGCTCCGAGCGCAGCCGCAGCTCCTTGTTCCCGCCGGGGGAATAGAGCAGCAGGTCGGCCGCGCGCCGCCGCTGCGCCAGGCCCGGGAAACCGACCCAGCCCTTGCCGCAGGCGCAGGCCTTGGCGGCCGGTCGGCCGGGCTCGCCCATGGCGACGGCCAGGGACCGCAGTCCCTTTCCGGACCTGAAGGGCGGCTCGTGGGAGAAGTCGCCCACCAGCGGGTCGCTGGAGAGGATGTCGAAGAACCTCTCCAGCCGCAGGAAGACGGAAAGCTCGTCGTAGAAGACCTTGAAGACGCGGCGCGCGTTGGCGAAGACCTCCCGCAGGTCCTCGCCTTTGAGCCGGGTCTCGAAATAGAGCAGCATCGGGTTGGGGATGTATTCCAGCAGCCCTATCCCGCGGTCCGCGGGCAGCATGGCGCGGACGGCCTTGCCGCGCAGCGAACGAAGACGGCGGCGGTCGAACCCCTTTTCCAGCGAACCGACGGCGAAAACCTCTTTCTGCGGGCCGTAAGTGGAGACTATGCCGCAGGGATAGAAACGACCGTCCGGCGCGACGGAGATCTCCTTGAAGACCCCGCTCTCGCTGAGAGTCTCGTCCCATTTGAGCAGGATGTACTCCAGGCCGAAGCGGAAACCCTCGAAGGAGCGCAGCCGCGCGGCCGCCAGCGCGCCGTAATAGGACTTCAGTTCCCGGACCGAGGCGCGCAGACGCTCCAGCGACGGGGCGGACCACCGCTCGAGCAGGTTCAGGTTTATCTGCACCTCGCCCAGGCCCAGCCCGCGCAGGAACCGCACATTGGAACAGAGGCCGCCGGCGGTGGCGGCCGTCACCGTCATGCTGGCGCACACCTTCAGCCGCTCCGCCGCGGTGAGGCCGCGGAGATTGTTCATCACGGCCTCGAAGACCGAACCTCCGCCTTTCAGGAAGACCCGGTTGAGATCGTTGCTCCCCTTTCCGCCGTCCAGGCTCACCACTATCTTGCCGGTGTAGGGAAGCAGGCGCCGCACTTTCTCCGGCGTCGCCAGCGTGCCGTTGGTGAAGACCTCTATCTCCGTCCGCGGCCCGCAGGAACGCCGTATGTACTTCGCTATCTTCAGCAGCAGCGGGAAATCCAGGAACGGCTCGCCGCCCGCGACGCTGATCTTGTCTATGCCCCTGACGGAAACGAGGGAGACATAGGCGTCGACGGCCTTCTTCACGGCCGCGAAGTCCAGGAACCGCGGCGCGCCCCGGTTTATGGAATCGAAATAGCAGTACCGGCACGCCAGGTTGCAGCGGTTGGACAGGCAGATGTCGAAGGAGCCTATCGGCAGCGTCTCCTTTTTCTTCACGGGCGCCTCCTCAGCGGCTTCACCGCCCGCGCGCCGTGGCGCGCGGCGTAGGCGGCGTCCAGGCCCGGGCATTCCAGCTGCAGCGCGCAGTCGGCGCAGCGCGCCGGCTTGACCCAGCCTTCCGGCCGGAAGACGCCGGGATCGCCGCTCCCGGCCGGCGCGGCCTGTGGCAGCCGCGGCAGGCCGGGCAGCAGGCAGGGCGGCAGGTTGACGGCCGCCTTCAGCCCCGCGCGGCCGACCAGCTCCGCCAGGCGCGGCAGCGCGGGGCCCGGCCCGGGCCCGGCGCAGTAGAGAAGGACCGTCACGGGACGGCGCGCTTTTATCTCCCGCAGCAGCGCGGGCGCGAGCGCGGCGAAAGGGGCGCGCCCCGCTTCGAAAACGAGCGTGCCGGGGGCGCCGTCGCGGCCGCTCCCTGCCGTCGCGGCGGAAGGCCGGCGCGCGGCGCGCGCCGCGGAGACCAGGCGCCGGCCGCAGCCGCGCGCGGCGGCGGTCAGCGGCCGCGCCGGGTAAAAGGCCTTCCTGAGACGGAACAGGCCGTTCTCCCTGTCGTCCAGGAGCCAGCCGTCCCGGGAGGCGACCAGCGTACCGTCGGCGGCCAGCGAGTCCAGGACCCGGCCGAAGGCGCCGCGCGGGCCGCGGCCGAAGACGGAGCGGAATTCCCGCCGGTCCAGCGCGCCGCGCTGGAGGAAATTGAGCAGGAGGAAATTGAGCGCCTCCTCCTTTTCGCCCAGCCGGCAGCCCCTGGCCGCGGGCAGGCGGCCGCCGGACAGCGCCCGCGCGTAGTCGGCGGGGTCCGCCAGGTTCTGGTAACGCGCGCCGTACCTGGCGTAGGAGATGGCGCCGGCGCCGAGACCCAGCACCGAGTAGAAATCGCGGGACATGCGCTCGCCCTGGTCGTAGCTGTAAGGCCAGTCGCCGCCGCTCCTTTTATAAAGCCAGCGGCCGCAGCTGAGCTCGTAGCCCCGCCGGGAGAGCGACTCCACCGCGCGGCGGTAGGCCTCCCACAGCCAGGGCGCCTGCCGCGCCTTCAGCCGCACGCGTTCCTTGGCCTGGAACGGGAAGAGGTAGATGCGCTCGGGGTCCAGCCGCGCGGCCTTCTCCACGTCGGCCTCGAAAGCCTCCCGGGACTGGAAGGGCAGGCCGGCGATGAGGTCGAGCTGGACGTTCTTTATGCCCGCGGCCCGGGCGGCGCGCACCAGGCCCGGCACCCTGGAATTGTCCTGCCGGCGGCCGTTCTTTTTCAGCACCCCGTCGTCGAAGGTCTGCACGCCGATGGAAAGCCAGTCCACGCCGAGCTTCTTGAGCAGCCGCAGCTTGGCCGGGTCCAGGCTGTCCGGGTGCGATTCGAAGGCGGTGCGGGCCCCCCGCGCGGGCCGGAAGTTCCCTTTCACCGCGTCGAAGAGGCGCTCCAGCTGCGGGCCGGAGAGCAGCGACGGCGTGCCGCCGCCGAAACAGAGCCATTTGAAGCGGCGGCCCGCGAAAAGGGGCGAGAGCAGGGCCGCCTCCCTCTCCAGCGCGGAGAGATAATCGTCGACGGCGCCGGGACCGGGGCAGGGGCGGGCGTAGAAGCCGCAGAAAGCGCAGACCTCTCGGCAGAAAGGCAGGTGGACGTAGAGGACCAGGTCGCCGCGGCGAGCCAGCGCGCGCCGCCAGGCGGCGGCGGCGTCCGCGCCGGAGAAGGTCTTTTTCCAGAGCGCGGGCGGCGGGTAATGGGGCGGGTATTCGGGCGGGTTCTCCGCGTCCATCAGCCCGAAAAGCGCCCTGAGTTGCGTATCGTCCATGGCCATGCCGTGAATATGATACTTTAATCGGCCCCCGCCGCGACCGCGAGCCTGACTTTCTTCCCCAGCAGCCGCGCCTTCATCAGGGAATAGGCCGCGAGGCGGCGCAGCGCGTCGGGCGGGTCGTTCTCCGCGGCCGCCAGTTCCAGGCGCTTGCAGGGGCCGGGCGAATAAAGCGCCGCGTCCGCGGCGTCCCTGGCCCGGCCCGCCCCGGGAGAAAGGGAGAGCCTCAGCTCCGCCGGGCCCGCGGCGGGCGCCAGCCGCGGCGGGTGATCGAAATCCCCGAGGTCCTTCGCCGAGGCCAGGGAGTTCTGCAGCAGCTCGAAATCTATGACGGGGCCCACTACCGGGTCCAGCGCCCCGAACAGGCGTTCGCCCGAATCGAAGACCTCCTCCGCGGAGCGCCCCTCCAGGCGGCAGGCGAAATAGACGTGGGTGGGGCAGCCGTTGTAGCCGCTCCTGGCGTGCCGGCCGAAATAGCCGCGCAGCTCGCCCAGCACGGCGTTCATCCTGTCCGTGTCGAAACCTTCCGCGAGGCTGCCGACGGCGTAGCGCGCCTTCTCCGCGCCGCGCCCGGAGACCAGCCCGCTGGGGTAGAACTTCCCGTCGGGCGCCAGGGAAAGTTCCCTGAGCCCCGCGGGGCGCGCCACCTGCCGCAGCTCCTCCCGCGAGATCAGGAAGTCGAAGCGCAGCCGCTGCTGCACCTCGCCGAAACCCAGGTTCATGGAAGAGGAGTAAAGTTTCTTGAGGCCCTCCGCCTGCCGGCGCAGGACGTCCAGCGCGCGCCGGTCCCAGCGCGCCAGGACGTCCAGGTCCACTATCACGCATTTAAAGCCGCGCTCCAGCAGGTACTCCACGCTCTCGCGCATCCTGGAGACCGTCGCGGCGCTGAAAGTGGAGCCGGCGAAGCAGCGCGAGACCAGTCCCCGCCCGAGCGCGCGGAGATTGCGGTCGACGGCGTCGAATACCGAGCCGCCGCGGCCGTAGAAGCGGCGGCCCGCGTCGCAGACCGCGCGCGGCCCGTCCAGGCTTATGACCAGCTCGGGGTCGTGCGCCAGCAGGGCCTCCGCCTTACGCCGGTCGAGCAGGGTGCCGTTGGTGAAAACTTCGATATTGGGCCGCGGGCCCAGCCGGCGGCGGGCGGAGGCCACGCCGCTTATGAGCGAGTCCCAGCGCAGCAGCGGCTCGCCGCCGGAAAAGCTGAACTTCTGCACGCGCCGGGCCGGCAGGCGCTCGAGGTAAAGGTCCAGCGCCCGCTCAACCTGCGCCGGCGAGAGGGAGGACGGCGCGGTCCTGGCCTTGGCGGTGAAATAGCAGTAGCGGCAGTCGAGGTTGCAGGCGTCGGTCAGGCAGACGTCCAGCTCCCGGGGGAATTCGGCCCGCGGATAGAGCGGAAGGGCGGGGTTCTTTTTCACCGGCCCGCCTCCAGGCCCACCCGGGTCCGCCCGCCGAGCCGCGCGCCCTTGAGCGCCGCGTAGAGGGCGAGGCCGCGGGCCGCCTCGCCGAAAGCCCCTTCGCTCCGCAGGACCAGTTCCTTGCGCTTCCCCGGGGAGTAAAGCAGCAGGTCCGCGGCGGCCCGCGAAGCCGCCAGCGCGGCGGGCGAAGCCGGCGCGGACAGCCGCGCGCGGCGGGCCCCGGCGCGCAGGGCGTGGCGGGGCCGGTGCATGAGATCGCCGAAACCGGGCGCGCGCACCAGCAGTTTGAAAAGCCGCTCCACTTCCACCAGCCCGCCGAGCTCCTCCAGGAAGACGCGCGTCACCCGCCCGCCGGCCCGCAGGGAGGCGGACGGGTCGCGCCCGTCCAGTACCGCGCGGAAATACCTGTCTATGGGCGAAAGCACGCCGTTGACCAGGTCCAGCCCCCTCACGCGCCGCTCCACGGCGGAGTAGACCCGTTCCAGCCGGCGCAGGTCCAGGCCGCTCTCCGCCGACCCGACGGCGTACTTCGCCGGGTCCGCGGCCGAGATGCAGAGCTCGTCGCAGGGATAGAAGAAGCCGTCGGGCGAGAGGGTGAAGGAGTTCGACGGCGTCAGGTCGAGGCAGGCGGACACGCGGTCCTTGAAATAGAAGTTGAAATCCCAGTCCCCGCCCGGCCCCCGGACGGCGGCGCCGCCGCGCAGGCAGTAGCCGCGCAGTTCCGCCAGGGCGGCCCGCAGGCGGGCCAGGGCCGCGGGGGACCAGTCCTCGTAAAGGTCCAGGCCGAGATGTATGTCGCGGCAGCCGAAGGTCCTGAACAGCCGCACGGTATCGACCAGTTTCCCGGCGGTAGCGGAGGTAAAGGTGGCCATCAGGTGCAGCTCCGCGCGGCGGGCGGCGCCGAGGCGGCGCAGGTTCGCGGCCACGGCCGCGAAGCCGGGGCGGCCGTCGGCCAGCCGGCGGTGCCGGTCGTTGACGGCGCGGCCGCCGTCGAGGCTCACCACTATCCTGACGCCCGCGCGCAGCAGCGTGTCCGCCTTTTCCGGCGTGAGCAGAGTGCCGTTGGTGAAGACGGTCTGCTTGAGCCAGGGGTATTCGCGCTTTATCGCCCGGACCGAATCCCTCAGCAGGTCCCAGCGGAGCAGCGGCTCGCCGCCGGTGAAGGAGATCTCCCTCACCGCGGCAGGATCGGCCGCGCCGCGGCGGGGGGCGACCAGCGCCGCGAAGGCGTCCACTCCCCTCAGCAGGAGCCGCGGCGGCAGCGTCCTGGCCCCGCCGCCCTCTATGAACCTGGCGCTGGCGCAGTAGCCGCAGCGCATATTGCAGGCGTCCGTCATGTATATGTCCAGGGAAGAGGGGACGGCGCGCAGCCGGCGCGCGGCCGGGAGAGGGACAGCGCGGCTCACGAGGACCTCCCGCCGCCGGATTCCAGGGCGACGCGCGGCTTCCCGCCCAGCCAGGCGCCCTTGAGGGCGGAATAGAGGGCCAGCCCCAGCGCGTCGCCGCGCCCGGCCGGTCCCGGATCGGCGAAGCGCAGGACCTTGCGGCGGCCGGGGGCATAGAGCGCCCCGTCGGCGGCGCGGCGCGCCGCGCCGAGTCCTGCGGACGGATGCACGGCGAGCGAAGCCGCCCGGTGGCGGGGCAGGGTTCTCGGCCGATGGGAGAAGTCCCCGAAATCGCGGGCGCGGGCCAGCCGGCGGAAGACGCGCTCCAGGCGCAGCAGGCCGCCGAGCTCTTCGTCGAACGCGGCGCAGAGGCGGCCGAAACCCGCCATCGCGGCGGCGGGGTCGAGCCCCCTGGCCAGGGCGTTGAAATAGCGGCAGGCGGGCGGCACCGCCTCGCCGGTACCGGAGCGGCGCCCCAGGAAGGCGGCGGCCCCGTCGAAATATCCTTTAAGCCGCCGGAGGTCGACGCCTTTTTCCAGGCCGCCCACGGCGAAAGCGCCGGGACCCGGCCCGGGCCCGAACAGGGCGGGCACGTCGGCCGGGTAGAACCAGCCGTCGCAGGAGAGGGAGAATTCGTGGAAGGCCTCGTAGGGGCCGGCGCCGCGCACTTTGTTCTGCAGCGCGCCGCCGAAGATATCCCCCCAGTCGGAGGTCCAGTCCCCGTCGCGGAAACCCCGCATGTAGAGGCCGCGCAGGCGGGCCAGGCCGGCGCGCAGGCGGGCCAGGTCGCGGGCGGTCCAGTCGGCGTACATGTCGAGGTCGGCCTCCACGGCGGCGAAACCGAGCCTCCGCAGGAAGCGCACGCTGCCGGCGATGTCCGGCGCGGTATCCGGGGTGAAGGTGGCCATCACGCGCATGCGGCGGAGATAGGAGGCGGGCAGCCGCGCGAGGCGGCGCAGCACCGCGGCGGATACGGAGCCCCCGCCGGCCGCGAAGCGCCGCTGGGAATCCGTGGCCCGGCGCGGCCCGTCCAGGCTGACCGTGAGGTCCACGTCCCGGTCCAGCAGGAACCGCGCCTTCTCCCGGTCCAGCAGCAGGCCGTTGGTCGAGACCGTCACCGAGAGCCGCTTGTGGTTCTTGCGCACGTGCTCGACGGCGGCTGCGACGGCGCCGAACTCGAGCAGCGGCTCCCCGCCGGTCAGGCCGACGACCCGGAACTTGGGGTCCCCGCCGGCGGCCGCCGCGGTCCGGGGCGAACAGAGGGCGGCGAAAATATCTATGCCGCGCTTCACCTGCCCCGCCGTCAGGCGCCGGGCCGGGCCGTTCACGATGGCGGAACTGGAGCAATAGCCGCAGCGCATATTGCAGGCGGAGGTCAGGTAGATCTCAAGGCTGGCCGGCAGCAGCTGAAGCGCGCGGAGGGCGGAGGAGCGGTTCATGCGCCGGCCTCCAGCGAAAGGGCGAACCTGCCGCGGCGGCCGCGGGCGGCCAGCAGCGAATAGAGCGCGAGCGGGCCGGAGGCCGCCGGCCGGCCGCTGCCGCCGGGCAACCGCAGCGAAAGGGTTTTGTCGCCGGCGCCGGAGAGAAGCGAGCGGACGGCGCCGCAGGCCGCCGGCCCGCCGGGAAGGGCCGCCCGGGCCGAGCGGAAGGGCGCGGGCGCGGCCGGGGCGAAGCGCGCCGAGGCGGCGCATTTCTCCACCCCGGCCAGGCCTCCCAGTTCCCTGTCGAAGATCCGGTCCACCTCGGCCCCGTTGCGCAGCAGCGCGGCCGGGTCGGTCCCCCTGGCCAGGGCGAAGAAGTACCTGTCGACGGGCGAGAGCACGCCGTCGGCCCGGCCGCGGCGGCGGATGAAGGACAGGGCGCCGGCGTATATCCGCCGGAGGCGGCGCAGGTCCACTCCGCGGCGCAGGTCGCCGACCGAGTAGCGGTCCTGCCGCGGCCAGGCGGCGCAGAGCGCGTCGCAGGGGAAGAAGACGCCTTCGGGGGAAAGGCAGAGCGTATCGAAAGGCAGCACTTTCTCGCCGGCGTCGTAGTCCTGGAAGAAGGAGCGGAAGACCAGTCCGCCGCCGCGCCGCAGGACGCCGGCGTCGGCGGAGCGCAGCGCGCGGTCCCGGAAGGACGCCAGGGCCCGGCCGAGCAGGGCCAGCTTCTCCGGGGTCCAGGTCTCGTAGACGTCCAGGCCTATCTCGACGGAAGCGAAGCCCATCTCCTCCAGCAGGCGCGCGCTCTCCGCCACGGACGCTATCGTGCGGGAGGTGAGCGTCAGCGTCACGTGCAGCCGGTTCAGCGCGCTGGCCGGCAGCCGCCCGAGGTTCCTCTTCACGGCGCCGAAGACGGAAGCGCCGCCGGAGCGGAACCGGCGGTGGCGGTCGGTGGCGGCGCGGCCGCCGTCCACGCTCAGCACCAGGCAGACCCCTTCGTCCAGCAGGCGCAGGGCCCTGTCGCGGGTCAGCAGCGTGCCGTTGGTGGTCACGCTGACGAGGAACTTCTCCCGGCGGGAACGGATATAGCGCGCCGCGGCGGCGACCGCGTCGAACTCGAGGAAAGGCTCCCCGCCGCTGAAAGCGATGGTGCGCGGCTCCCCGCCCCCCGGCCCGCAAGCCGCGAAAAGGTCCACGGCCCGGCGCAGTTCCGCGGCGGACAGGGAGCGGGCGGCGGAGGGGCCGAGCATCCCCCTGGAGGAACAGTAGTCGCAGTCCAGGTTGCACCTGTTGGTGACGAAGATGTCCAGCCGCCTCGAGAAAAGTCCCGCGCTCATAAGAGGTCCGCCTCCGCCGCCAGGCGCAGCTTTTTGCCCAGCAGCCTGGCCTTGAGCGAGGAGTAGACCGCCGCCGTCCCCAGGGCGGGCCCGCCGCCGCGGCCGGCGGCCAGCCGCAGCCGCACCGACGGGGAGGGCGAATAAAGGGCGAAGTCGGCGGCGGCGCGCAGGGCGGCCGGCGAAAGTCCTCCGGCCGCGACGGCCAGCCGCCGCACGGGTTTGGAGGCGGCCTGCCTCGGCGCGTGGGCGAGGTCGCCGAACTCCCTGTCCCTGGCCAGCTCGCGCCAGACCCGCTGCACTTCCAGCAGGCCGCCTATCTTCTCCGAGAAAAGGCGGTTGGCGGCCGCGGCGTCGGCGAGCAGGGCGCGCGGGTCCAGGCCGTGGACGAGGCAGTAGAGGCACCTGTCCACGGGGGAGAAGGCTCCTTCCGCGCGCGCGCCGGGCGGTATGATCGCGGCCGCCCGGCGGTAGACGGCGCGCAGCTTCGACTCGTCTATCCCCTTCTCCAGGTCCCCCACGGCGAAATCCGCGCCGCCCTCGGCGGCCGTGGCCAGCGTATCCGACGGGTAGAAGATCCCCTCCGGCGAAAGCGAAACATCCCCCAGCGGGGTGTAGAAGCCGGCCTTCTGCCGCTTGTTCTCGAGAGAGAAGGAAAAGACGCGGGCGATCCTGGCGGGGTCGCCCGAGGCCAGCGCGGCGGCGTAGCGGCCCCGCAGGGCGTCCAGCGTCCGCCCCAGGGCGCGGAGCCCGGCCGGCGTCCAGCGCTCGTAGGCGTCCAGCCCCAGTTCGACGAAACGGAAACCCATGTCCTGCAGGGTCTCTATGGTGTCCGGCAGCGACGGCATCGTGCGCGAGGTGACGGTCACGGAGGCCCGCACGCCGGACAGGGAATCCGGCGGCAGCGCGCGCAGGTTGCGCAGCAGCGCGTCGTAGACCGAGGCCTTCCCCCCTCCCGCGAAGACGCGGTGGGCGTCGTGGACTTCCTTCCCCCCGTCCAGGCTGACGGCCAGGTAGACGCCGCTGCGGGCCAGGAAGGCGGCCTTGCTCCGGTCGAGCAGGGTGGCGTTGGTGTTGACGGTGATATCGAAGCGCTCGCGCAGAGAGCGGATGTGGAGCACGGCCTCCTTCAGCAGGGGGAACTCCAGCAGCGGCTCGCCGCCGGTGAAGCAGATGGTGCGCGGGCCGCCGGGCCCCGGGCCGTAGGCGGCGAAGACGGAGACGGCTCTTTTAAGCGCGGGGGCGGACAGCGTCCTGGCCGCGCCGGCCAGGAGATGCCTGGAGGAGCAGTAGGTGCACCTGAGGTTGCACTTGTTGGTGAGGAAGATCTCCAGCCTCGTGGGTCGGAAAACGGACATAATGTGGCGGACCGCTGGGAACGGGAGCGGGAAGCCGGCGGCGGGCGGACCGTTAACGCGTCTTCGCCCTGGCCGCCGTTTTCGCCCTCTTCGTCTTCTCCGCCTTCTTGCCGGCCTCGTTTATGAACAGGCCCGACTCCAGGTCCCTGTCCTCCCGGAGGGCGGCCAGGTAGGCCTTGAAGGCGGGCTTGGCGCCGGCCAGGTAGCGGACGCTCTCGAAGATCTTCCCTATGCCGGCGCGGAAACCGGCGGTGGCGTTGCCGTCGTAGATCTTGGCCAGCAGCGCGAAATTCTTCTTCTCGCATTCGACGCAGCGGGCCGACTTGGCGTCGTGGACGCAGCCCTGGTACTCCTTTATGCCGGTGTCGGCGTGGCCGACCTTGACCCCGCGGCCGTCGTAGCGCCACTGCGGGGGCACCAGCACGTAGTTCCCTTTAGCGTCGGCCATCAGCATATCGGAGAAGATGCGGCAGCCCTCTTCGGGGTCCAGCAGGTCCTCCAGGTTCAGGAGGATGAAAGGTTTTTTCGCGATGACGCTTTTGAGCAGCAGCTGGCCCAGCCCGGCCAGGCCGGCGCGCAGGCCGTCGAGCTCCCTGGCGGTCCAGCGGCCCTTGCCGCAGAGTTCGAAACGCAGCCGCGTGTACCCGTTCTTCAGCGCGGTCCCGGCCAGGGCCGCGGCCCTCGAAGCGTTGCGGCGGTCGAGCCCGATTATGCCGTAGAGCCTGTCATAGCCGGCCAGGTCGGGCGAAGGCTTCCCGCCGCCCGTGTCGCGCAAGCCGAGGAAAATACCGTGTTCCTTGATGAACCTTATCTCGTCCTGATCGAAACCTTTCATTGTCCGCCTCCGTGGCGGTCGCCCCGCCTCCGAGTATTTATCTTCCAATTTTACCATAACGGGGGCCGCCGGGGCCCTGCCGGCGGAGCGCGATCTTCAGCGAGCCCCCCAGCCGCGCCGCCTTCAGCAGCGCGTAGAACGCCAGGCGCCGGGAGCGTTCCCCGTCCGCGCCTTCCAGGGTCAGCCGGCCGCCGCGCGCCGGGGAATGCAGGAAATAGTCCACTCCCCTCCTGGCCGCCGCCAGCCGTCCCGCGGCGGAGGCGAAAGAGCCCACGCCGCGCGGGGCGGCGTGCCTGGGACGGTGGACGAGGTCCCCGAAACCGGGCTCGACCGCCAGCGCGTCCAGCGCCCGCCGGGCCTCCAGCAGGCCGCCCAGTTCCCGTCCGAACACGGCCGAGACCTCCGCCGCGTTGGCCAGCGAAGGGACGGGGTCGGCGCCGCGGAACACCGCGTGCCAGTAGCGGTCGGCGGGAGGTATTATCCAGTTGGAGAAACCGAGACCGGACGCGGCGCGCGAGACCCTGGCCCGGGCTTTCGACAGCAGGGAGGCGTCGATACCCGTCCGCAGGTCGCCCACCGTCCAGCCCGGCCGGCCGGGACCGCGGCGGACCGTGTCCGAGGGGAAGAAATAGCCGTCCACCGAAAGCGAGAGCTCGCGGGAGTCCTCCGGCCGCAGGCTTCCGACCAGGCCGTCCTCGAACGGGAAGGGGGGCGGGTCGGGCCGCCGGGACCGCAGCGCCGAGAGCCAGGCGCCGGTATACCGGCGCCGGAACAGGGCGAGCGTCCCGGCCAGCCGTACGAGGTCCCGCCGGGACCAGTTCTCGTATATGTCGATGCCGAAGCCGGCCTGCCGGAAACCCAGGTCCCGCAGGAATTCCAGCGCGCCGGCGGCGCCGCCGATGGTGCGGGAATCGAAGGTGGAGACGGCGCGCATCCGCCCCGTCCAGGAGGGCGGCAGACGCTCCAGGTTCCGCAGTACCGCGGCGAAGACGGAGCGCGGCCCGCCCGGCCCCGCCCGCCTGTTGCGGTCGTGCAGCGCCGCCGGCCCGTCGAGACTTATGTCCAGTTCCACGCCGCTGTCGAGCAGGAAGCCGGCCTTCTCCCGGTCCAGCAGGGTCCCGTTGGTGCAGACGTGCAGGTTCAGGCCGCGCCTGCGGCGCAGCGTCTCCACCGCGCGCCGCAGCAGCGGGAATTCCGTGAGCGGCTCTCCGCCGGTAAGTCCCACGGTAAGCGGGCCGCCGCCGGCCCGGCGGACATAGTCCAGGGCCAGGTCCGTTCCGCGGACTATCTCCTCCAGGCTCATCGTCCTGGTCCCGCCCGCTTTGACGGCGCGGCTGGAACAATACGCGCAGTCCAGGTTGCACCGGTTGGTGAAATAAAGTTCCAGCGTGGGCGGCGGGAGGACGGACTTCATTCCGGCTTCCTCCTCACTTCCCCGGTGCGCAGGTCCAGCGCGACCCGGTCGCCGTCCCTGACCAGGCCCAGGTTGGACGTTTCGAGTATCAGCGGGACGCCGAGTTCCGAGCAGATCTGCGCCGCGTGGGAACCGAAGGCCCCCCGCGAGACGACGACCGCCTTTATGCGGCCCATCAGCGGCAGGAAACAGGGCTCCAGGTCGTGGCCGAAATAGACGAAGGGTCCGCCTTTCCAGGCGGCGGCCCGGGCGGCCGTCACGGCCACGCCGGAGACTACCGCGTCGGACGGGCGGAAAGGCAGCCCTTTTACCGCGGCGCCGTCCCCGGGAGCGCGCGCGGCCGCGCGGCGCGCCAGCCGCTCCTTGCGCGCTATGAGCGCCAGTTCCCCCGGGAGGAAGCGGGCCAGCGCCCGGCCGTAGGCCCCGGTCTTTCCGGCCCGGACGACGCGGCGCACGCCCAGCCAGATCTCCCGTTCGCGGGCCAGGCGCCTCAGCCAGGCGGCCGCCTCCGCCGGGCCGCGCCGGAGCAGGTCGCGTTCCTCCTCCTTCTCCAGCCCTTCGGGGGAATAGGAGAACGGGACGCGCAGCCGGCCGCCCGGCGCGGGGAAAGAGAGCGTCCTCCGCAGGACCGTCTCGCCTTCTTTCGGCAGCACGAAAATGACGAATATCCCCTCTTCGGCCAGGCGTTCCAGCGCGGCGCGGCGGAGCGGCGGGAGCCCGGAGGGAAAAAGAGTGTCGTCGTCGTCGTCGTACTTGACGCTGACCCAGCCGCGCGGGGAGATCTTCTCCCTGGCCGCGCGGCTTATCCTGACGCGGAAATGTTCCAGGCGTTCTCCCGCCGGCCGCGCGAGGCCGAGGAAATTGAAGGCCGCCACGTCCGCCGTCTCGGCCAGGCTCCAGCCGCGCGGCCCGAGGCCGAGGCCGGCCATGGCCGCCGCTATGCGCGCGTAGACGGCCGGCATGTCCGCGCGCGGCTCTTCGGGCGCGCGCGGCAGGGGGCGCGCCTGCAGGAAAAGGGGTTCTCCTTCCCCGGCCAGGAATTCGAACGAGGCGGCGCCCGACGGGAACAGAGCGCTCTTCGCGGAGGCCAGCGCCGAGAGCAGCCGCGCGGCCGCGGAACGGGACAGCGGGGAGCGCGGCGGGCAGTCCAGGCGGCGGGCGCGCGCGTCGAGAGTATAACGCCAGTCGGCGGAACGGCCGCCCGTTATGCCGTCGTTGCCGCCGCGGGAAAGTTCCATGACGGCCCGGCCCTGCCCGTCGAAGACGGCGACGCCCCCGAGCCCGGTCTCTACGAAAGGCTGGAACAGCAGCGCCATGCCTCCGGCGGGCCGCCGGCCGCGGCCGGCGAGACGCCTGTAGGCGGCCGCTCCCGCGTCCCGCCCGGAGACCAGGCAGCGCCGTATCGCGGCGGGAGCGGCGCCCGGCGAAGCGACCACTTCCGAGCGGAAGACCCCGGCGAAGGAAGCGCCCGGCCCGTCCTCTTCGGCGGAGGAACTCCTGACGATGAAGCGGCGGCCCGCCGGGAAAAGCCCGCGCAGTTCGGCCAGGAACCGGAGGCCGGCGCCGCGCGGGGACGGCCCCCGCCGGTCCGCGCCGAGCGCCGGCGACAGGCGCCGCAGCGTTCCCGCCGAAAGCACGTAGGACGGCGGCACGGCCCTGCCGGACGCGGCCAGCCGCCTGAGAGTCTCCGCCTTGCGCCCGATACGGCCGCGGAAGCCGCGGGCCGTGAGGGGCTGGAAGAATTCCAGGGCCCCGGCCGCGTCCCCGGCGGCCAGGCGGCGGAGCTTCCTCTCTATGGCGGCGAAAGGCCCGATCTCCTTCCTTACCGCGGCGGCTGCGCCGGGCGGGGCGAAGGAACCTCCGGCCAGGTCGATGCCGTAGAGGCGGCTCGGCTGCGGCCACGGGAACGAACCCGACCGCAGTTCGCGGGCGAAGTCCAGGGCTATCCGCTTCAGCTCCGCGCGCAGCCGCGCCAGCCCCTTTCCCCTCCACGCGGCGCGCGCGTCCAGTTCGAAGACCAGTTCTTTTATGTCCGTCTTGCGGAAGAGCCGGGCGGAGCGCAGCAGCGAGCCGGCGTCGGCGGGGCCGAAAACGCCGGACACGCATACCCGCCGGAGCAGGTCCGGGGGAAGGGCGGCGAGCGCGGCCGCCGTAGCGCGCGCGCCGGCCGCGCCTTCGAAAACGGCCCAGACCTCGGCGCCCGTACGCAGCAGCGGGGCGGCCTTCGCCGGGGTCAGCGAAGGCCCGTGGACCTCGACCTCCCGCTCCGGCGGTCTGACGGCGGCATCCTTCACGCCGCCTCCGTCCTGACGGAAAGTCTTTTGCGCAGGCGGCCCGCCTTGGAAAGGGCGTACAGCGCCAGGGCCGAGGATACTTCCTCCGCGCCGGCGGCGCGGCGGATGGCCAGCGCCTTTCGCGCGCCGGGAGAGTACAGGAAATGGTCGACGCAGGCCCGCAGGCGGGCCGGGTCGGAGCCGGGCGCAGCTTCCAGCCTTAGGGCGGGGAGCTCCCGCCGGGAGGCGAGGCGGGGAGCGTGAGCGAAATCGCCGAAATCGGGCAGCGCCGTGACGCGGTCATGCAGCAGCTGGGCGCGCAGGCAGCCTCCCAACGCCGAGTCGAAGGCCTCGTTAACCCGGCGGGCGTTGTCGAAATATTCCGCCGGGTCGAGCCCGGCGTTCACGGCGTAATAATAGCGCCCTGCCGTCAGCAGCGTGCCGACCGAGGGGGCGCAGCGGCGTATGCGCGCGAGCGCGGCCGCGTACACTTTCTCCGCCCGCCGCCGGTCTATGCCGCGCTCCGCGTCGCCGATGCGGTAGGCGGCCTCCGTCCCGCCGCCGAAGACCGCCTCGCAGGGATAGAAAAAGCCGTCGTACATGAAACTGACGCTGTGCAGCAGGGTATCCCTGTAGTCGGCGACGGCCCATTTCGAGTTGTCGGGGGCCGAACTATTGGAGAACACGAACTGCGGCCCGCCGGCCTCCCCTTCGAAGCGGCGGTAGAGGCGCTCCCTCGCCACGCGGGCCAGCACCGCGGCCGCGCGGGCTATGTCCGCCGGCCGCCAGACCTCGTAGGCCTCGGGGCAGATCTCGACCACTCTTATGCCCAGGTCCCGGAAGTAATCCAGGCTCTCGGGAAGCCACTTCGCGGTCTCGGAGGTGAAGGTGGCGGAAACGCAGAAATTGGGCCCGCCGCGCACGGAGCGCGGCAGCCGGCGCAACGCCCGGTCTATCTCCGTGAAGGAGCCGCGGCCGCCGCGGGAGACCCGGTGGCGGTCGTGCGCTTTCCGGCAGCCGTCGAGACTGACGAATATCCGGACGTCATGGTCCAGCAGGAACTTCACCCTCGCCGGGTCCAGCATCGTCGCGTTGGTGGCTATCCTGACGCGGAACCCGCCCGGCAGGGAGTCGATGTACTCCACGGAGCGCCGGAGAACGTCGTATTCCAGGAAAGGCTCGCCGCCGGTGAAAAAGACGGTGCGCTCCTGGCGCGCGCCGCGGCGGCGCCCGTAGGCGGCGAAGACGTCCACCGCGCGCCGCACCTGCCCGAAAGAAAGGGCGCGCCGCGCCGGCTCGTCTATCATCCGCCGCGAGGAGCAGTACGAGCAGTCCAGGTTGCAGCGGTTGGTAAGGAAGACCTCGAGCAGGAACTCCTCCCGCGGGCGGTGGTCGGCGCGCAGAGGGTTGACTATCATGCCCGCCCCCCGCCGTCCGCTTCCAGCTCCACGCGCGACCTCTTCCCCAGCATGCGCGATTTGACCATGGCGTAGAAAGCGATGTCCCCGGCGGCGGCCCGCGCCGGACGGCCGTCCGCCGCGGCCAGCCTGAGCGCGCCGGCGCCGGGAGAGTGGAGCTGCCAGTCGGCCGCGGCCCGCAGCCGCGCGGGCGGGGCTCCGGCCGGAACGGCCAGCCGGAGCAGGCCGGCGGCGGAGCTCCCGGCGAATTTAGGGGCGTGGACGAAATCGCCGAAGCCGGGGGACATGAACAGCCTGGCGTAGGCGCGCTGGAGGCGCAGGTAAGGTCCCAGTTCCTCGTGGAAGATTCTGTTGACCTCGGAAGTATTGAGAAGGACGGCGTCCAGTCCGGCCCTCGAATAGCCGTGCACCATCCCCCAGTAGTAGCGCTCGACGGGGGAGAGCAGGCCGGACTTGAACTCGCATTTCCTCTCTATCTCCCTGAAAAGAGGCAGCCGCTCCAGGGCTTCCAGGCGGCCGTGGTCCAGTCCCCGCTCCAGGTCCCCCACGCAGTATTCCTCCTCCAGCGGCGGCTTGACCACGAAGTCGCACGGGTAGAAACGGCCGTCGTAAAAGAGCGTCAGCGCTTTTTGGGTCAGTTCCCGTCCCTCGGCCCCCTTCGCCTGCGTGAAGATGAATTCCCTGAAAGCCTCCTCGGCCCCTTCGCCGCGCTCCAGGGCCGCCGCGCATCTCCTCCCCAGCCCGCGCAGGACGCGGCGCAGCCCGGCGCGCGCCGGCGGTCCCCAGTCCTCGTAGGCCTCCAGCGCTATCTCGAGCTCCCTGAGCCCCGTCCGTTCCCTGAAGAAACTCACGACGCCGGGCAGGTCCCCGATGGTGCGGGAGGTCAGCGTCGCGGCGACGTGGAACAGGTCGCGGTAGCGCGGATCGTCCAGGCCGGCGCGCAGGCTCCGCTCGACCACGCCGAAAGCGGAAGCCTTTCCCGAGACGAAGCGGCGGTGGGAATCGTTGACGCGGCCGAAACCGTCCAGGCTGACGCTGAGCCCCACGTCGTTGCGCAGGAAGAACTCGAGCCTCTCCGGTGTCAGGAGCGTGCCGTTGGTGGAGACGTCGAATTCCCAGTCCGGGTACCGCGCCCGCATATGGCGCACCGCCTTCTCGATAAGAGCGAACTCGAGCATCGGCTCGCCGCCGGTGAAGGAGATCCTGACCCTCCCCCCGTGCTTCCGCCTCACCACGCGGTCGGCGGCTATCACTTCCGCCGCCCGCTTCAGCTGTTCGAAAGTCAGCAGGCCGGGCTCCTTCGCATGGATCATGTAACGCGCCGCGCAGTAGGTACAGTCCATGTTGCAGCGGCCGGTCAGGAATATTTCGACCAGGAACGGCTCCGGCCCGGCGGGGCGCTTCACTCCCCCCATGTTTCCTCCAGCCGCACGCCCAGCTCCGCGAAGGACCTTTTTCTCGCGGCGTCGGCGGCGCCCGCCGGGGAGCGCACCGCGAGCAGCAGCCTCTTGCCGAGGCACCGGGCCTTCACCGCGGCGTACAGCGAGAGGGCCTCGGCGAGGTCCAGCGCCCCGCCGCCGCGGGGCGTCTCTATAACGAGCTTCTTGCGCGGACCCGGGGAGCAGAGCGCGTAGTCGGCGGCCGCCCGGAGCCGCACGATATCCCCGCCCGGCGCGGCCCGGACCCGCAGCGAGCGGACTTCGCGCGGGGCGCGGTACTTCGGCTCATGCGCGAAATCGCCGAAGCCCGGCGTCATGAAAAGCTGTTCGCAGACCCTCTGCATCCTGGCATACGGGCCCATCTCCCGCCCGAATACCTCGTTGACCTCGGAGGTGTTCTCCAGCAGGCGCGCCAGCCTGGCGGGGCCGTAGCCGTTGACTATCCCCCAGCAGCAGCGCTCGACGGGGGAGAGCAGGCCGGAAGGATGGGCGCATTTCCGGGACAGCCCGGCGAAGCGCGGCAGGGCGCATATCTCGTCGAAGCGCCGGAGATCGAGGCCGCTGCGGAGGTCGCCCACGCGGTACCCGGCCTCCAGGGGCGGTTTCAGGGCCAGGTCGCAGGGATAGAAGGCGCCGTCGTAGAAAAGGGCGAGGGGATTGGCGGCCAGCTCGTTGAGCGGGGCCTCCCCGTCCCACACATTGGGCAGGTTGCGCATGTACTGGGAGAACTGTATCTCGGAGAGGAGCTCCTCCACGCGGCCGGCGGCCGCCGCCGCGGGCAGGGAAGCGAGGAACCTCGACTTGAAAGCCCGCAAAGCCCGGCGGAGCGCGGCGATGCCGGCCCGTCCCCAGATCCCGTAGACCTCTATGCCTATCTTGAGCTGGCGGAAGCCGAGGCGGCGGCTGAAGAACTCGGCCACTTCCGGCGCGCTGGCGATGGTGTCGGCGGTGAAAGTGGTCCCTATGTGTATGCGCCGGCGGTAGCGTTCGTCCCCCATCAGCCGCCGCAGGTTCCCCATCACCGCGTCGTAGACGGAACGCCCGCCCGCCCCTTTGAACTTGCGGTGGAGGTCGTTGACCTCCTTGTAGCCGTCTATGCTGACGCAGACCTCCACGCCGTTCGCCGCCAGGTAGTCCATCCGCTCCGGGGTCAGCAGCGTGCCGTTGGTGGTCAGCGCCAGCTCGAAGCCGAGGCGGCGCTCCCTGACGCGGTCTATCGCCGCCTTCATCGCGCCGTACTCCAGGAGAGGCTCCCCTCCCTTGAAGGTCAGCCTGACGCGCCCGCCGTAGCGCCGGCGCACCCCGGGGTCGCCGGCCAGCAGGTCGACCGCCCGCACGAGCTGCGCGCCGGTGAGCCGCGAGACGTCGCGCTCGCGTATGATGTGCCTGGCGGAACAGTAGGAGCAGGCGAGGTTGCAGCGGTTGGTAAGATAGACCTCCACCTCGAGCAGCGTCGGGGCGATGGCCCGGCCGGCGCTTCCGCCGGCGGGCCCGCCGCCTTTGCCGCGAGACAGGGTCCTGGCCGTCATTTCTTGTTTATGAGCAGCCCCGAGACCCTCTCCCTGTCGGAGCGCAGGGCCTCCAGGTAGGCGGCGAAGGGCTTCTTTTTGGCGGCCAGGTATCTGATGCCTTCCAGCGCCCTGCGCAGCCCCGCGGAGAATTCCCGCTCCGCCCAGGCGTCGTAACCGGCGGCGGCCGGCCGGCGCGCGCAGGCCGCGCAGGTCCCCGAAGCGGCGGACCAGGCGCAGCCGGCGAGCTCCCCGACGCCGCGGTCGAAATCGCCGACCTTCACGCCGCGGCCGTCATAGCGCCATTGCGGCGGGACAAGCCTGTAGTCGCCGCCGCCGTCGGCCAGGAAGGAATCGGCGAAGACGGGGCAGCCGGCGGGGGTTTCGGCCTCCTCGAAGTTAAGCAGGTAAACCGGCTCTCCTTTGGCGATGCCGGCCACGAGCGCCTGGCCGAGCTTCTCCATCCCGGAGCGCAGCCCCGCGATGTCGGCGTCGCGCCAGTCCTCGCGGCCCGACAGTTCCAGCCGCACCCAGCGGCAGCCGTTGCGCACGGCCGCCTCCACCAGGGTCGGCAGGTTCCGCGCGTTGCGCCGCGTGACGCCGGGCACGGCGTAGGTGCTGTCGACCGTGTTCAGGGCGGCGTCCATCTGGTAGCTGCGGCGGTAGGCCGTGGCGGCGCTGTAGCGGGAGGCCGCCTTGATGCCGACCTGCACGCCGTGGTCGTCGAGGAAGCGCCAGTTGTCGTCGTCGAAACCCTTCGCGTCGGTCTCCAGCATCAGGCGGAGCTTCTTGTCCAGGTAGCCCTTGCCGGTCTTGACCAGCGAGTAGAGGACCATGCCTTCGACTATCCGCGCGGTCTCCGCGCCGTTGTCGGTGGCGTCCATGACCAGGCGCTTGCGGTCGCCGGGCGAGTAGAGGAAGAAGTCCACCGCGGCCCTCAGCCTGACGATATCGGACGAGTCGCTGACCGACAGGCGGAGCGTGCGCATCTCCTTGCCGGCCTTATGCTTGGGGTCGTGGCCGAAGTCGCCGAAGCCGGGCTTCATGTAAAGGTCGTAATAGGTCTTCTGCAGCTTGGTGTACCAGCCGACCTCCTCGCCCAGGACCTTGTTCATGTTGGAGGTGTTCCACATCATGTCGTCGAGCTGTTTCGGCGTGAACTTATGGACCACTCCCCAGTAATAACCCTCTACGGGGGAGAAGAACCCGGAGCGGTGCTCGCACTTGGAGTAGATCTCCTTGAACATCGGGTAGCGGCTTATCGTCCGGATGCGGCCGAAATCTATCCCTTTCTTCAGCTCCCCGACGCGGAACTTCGGGTCGAGCGGCGGCTTGACCACGAAGTCGCACATGTACCAGCAGCCGTCGTAGAACAGGGTTATGGTCTTCTTGGCCAGGTCCTCGTAGGCCGTGCCGATGGTCTTCGACTGGGTGAAGAGGAATTCGTGGAAGACGGACTCGCGCTTATTGATGCCCATCTGGTGCTCCAGCGTGGCCATCAGCTCGGGCGTCATGCTGCGCAGGGCCTTGCGGAGACGGGCGATGGCCGCCTCGTCCCAGAGCTCGTAGGCCGACGGACCTATCTCCATGCGCCTGAAGCCCAGTTCGTTCTTGAAATAGTCCATCACCTTGGGCAGGTTCTGGAAGTCCTCCGCGTCCAGTATGGCCCCGACATAGACCAGGTCCATGTGCCTGGTCCCGATAAGGCCCATTTTCATCTTGCGGATGATGGCCTCGTAGGCGGAGGCGTCGCTGGCGTTGCGGAACCGGCGGTGCTTGTCGTTCTGGGCCTTGTAGCCGTCGAGGCTGAGCCGTATCTCTATCTTGTTGTCGATGAGGTACTTTATCCGCTCCTCGGTGAGCAGCGTGCCGTTGGTCTCCAGCTCGAACTCGTATTCGAGCTTCAGGTTGGCCCGCACGTAGGCCACGATCTGTTTTATGGTCTCGTACTCTATCAGCGGCTCGCCGCCGGTCAGGTCCACGTGCACCTTGCCGCCGAAATGCTTTTTGATGTAGGGATCGCGGTCCAGCGCGTCGAAGGCGACCTTGAGCTGC
Source organism: uncultured Elusimicrobiaceae bacterium (assembly GCA_964415175.1). Taxonomy (GTDB): domain Bacteria; phylum Elusimicrobiota; class Elusimicrobia; order Elusimicrobiales; family UBA9959; genus UBA2231. The sequence continues at coordinate 97,830 of CAYPYG010000003.1, read as the reverse complement.
TCGAAGCTCAGGCGCCTGGCGTCCTTCTCGTGTATCATGTACCGCGACGAGCAGTAGGAACAGTCCATGCTGCAGCGGTTGGTGATGAAGATCTCTATCGAAAGAGCGTTGGTCATGCCGACCTGTTCGGTATAAGTGCTTTTCATGGCCTCTCCTTACCTCTTGCCGCGTCCGCGCCCCCGCACGCCGCGGCCGCCCGCGGCTTCGTCGAGGTACTCCCTGAACGCCTTGCTTCTGTCCGCCAGCGACTCCACTCCTTCCGCTATCCTGTCCAGCCCCCGGCGAAGTTCCTCCGCCGCCGGGCCCGTCCCCGAAGCCGCGCGGCCGCCGGCGCCGTCCAGGTGCAGGCGGCGCCCCCTGGCGACGCCCGAGATAATGGTCTTGCCGAGGCCGGCCAGACCGCGCCTTAGGGCCGCCAGGGACGACCTGTCCCAGGGGCCGGTCCCTGGGCGCAGCCTGATCCGCGCGCCGCCCGCGGCGGCGGACTCGACGAGCGCCGGCAGGCAGGCGGCCTCCGCCGGCTTCACCTCGACTTCGACGCTGCCCGGCCCGCCGCCGGCTTTCCTGCGCCCGCGGGGAGGCGCGGACGGGCAGCCCGCGGCGTCCAGCCTGCGGCGGACCTCCCGGACCAGTTCCGCGGGCAGAGGACCGGCTTCGGCCGCCCGCACGGCCTCGTCCAGATGCGCGGAAGAACGGGTACCGAGGACGGCGGTGTCCACGTCCGGGTTGGAAAGAGCGAAGCGCAGCAGGAAAGCCGTCCGGCTCTCGTCCTCCGGGCGCAGGCCGTCGAGGCCGGCCGCCGCCCAGAACTTCCAGAGCCTGTCGCGCGAAAGCGCGCCTTTCGGCTCGCCCTCCGCTATGCTCCCTCGGACCACCACGCCGGCCCCTGAACAGGAGGCCGCGGCGACCGCGGACTCGTTGCGCCGGTCCAGCGCGCCGTAGGGCAGCTGGAACACGTCGAAAGCCCCCCAGCCGATGTACTCCTCCGCGTCGGGCAGAAAAGTGCTGACGGAAACGAAACGGGCCTTCCCCTGCCGCCGCACCTTCTCCATGACCTCCAGCAGGCCGCCGCGCCGGACCAGTTCCGGGGGCGGATTATGGAGCTGCCACACGTCGACGCAGGAGGTCTTCAGGCGGCGCAGACTGTTCTCGATATTGTGCAGCAGTCTGGCGGCGGTCCAGACATGTCCGCGGCTCCAGCCCCTGTCCGGGCAGCCGCACTTGGTGGCCAGGAAGAACTCGCTCCTCCTCCCGGACAGGGCCCGGCCGATGAGCTCTTCGCTGCTGCCGTAGTCGGGCGAGGTGTCGATATAGTTGACGCCGGAGTCGAGAAGCCGGTTGAGGAGACGCGCCGCCGAAGGCTCCCCCGGAGGAACGGAACTCAGCACCCCCGAACCGTAACCCAGCACGGAGACGCGGAGCCCTGTATTTCCCAGTTTCCTTTTTTTCATGACCGGAGCTCCCCGCCGCCGGGGCTTGAAAAAAGCCGCCGAATGCGGTTACGGAATGCATCACAGCGGCTCTTATGCCAATGATACAATAAAATAAGAAAGCTAGCGAGAACGGCCGGCGGGAGGGATCATCGAAAGAGCGGACTTCCTTCCGAGCAGCAGCGAGGCGGCCAGCAGGTAGGCCGCGAGGGGGACCGCCGGGGAACCCGGCCGGCCTCCCAGCGAGAGTCTCTTGGCCGCGCCGGGGGACCGCAGGAAAAGGTCGGCGCAGGCCCGCAGGGAGGCCGGCGCGGGACCGTCGCAGGCGATGGCCATCTCCCTCATGAGCACCGGGGCGGCGTATTTGGGCGGATGGACCAGGTCGCCGAAACCGGGTTCGCGGCGCAGGCGGGCGAAAATACCGGCCAGGAAGAACAGCGGTCCGGCCTCCTCCGCGAAGACCCGGTTGACGCGGGCGGCGCCCTCCAGGAAACCCTCGAGCGCGCGCCCTGAAAGCCCGCGCGCGGCGCCCAGGGCGTAACTCTCGGCCGGCGAAACGGGCCCCGCACCGTACTTCCGGGCCAGCCCGGACTGAAAGGCCGCCAGGCGGCGCAGCCGGGAAGCGTCTATGCCCCCCGCGGCGTCCCCGGCCGCGAAGCGCCGCAGCGGCGGCAGGGTCGCCAGGTCGGACGGGAAGAAACTCCCGTCGGGGAACAGCGTGAGGGCCCGGCCCGGGTCCTCCTCGGCGGGCGCCCCGGAGAAACCGCTGAAAATAAAACCGGCGGGCGGGCCGCCGGCGGCGAGCGCCGCGGCCGCGGACCTTTTCAGGCCTTTCAGCTCCAGGCGCAGCCGGTCCAGAGCGGCGGGGGTCCATGTTACCCCGGCGTCCAGCGCTATCTCCAGCTGCTTGAACCCGGAGCGTGCTCCGAGGAGGCGGGCGATCTCCGGCAGGCGTCCTATCGAACGCGAATCGAGAACGGCGGCGGCGTGCACCCTCGCGGCGAGACGTCCGTCGGACATCGTCGCGGCCAGAGGGGCGGGGACGACCGCGCGGGCGCGGCGGCCGCCGCGCAGGTCGAAACGGGCGCTTATCTCCGCGCCGGCGGAGACCAGGTCCCGGACGGTCCGCGGGGTCAGCAGTTCCGCGGAGGAGACGACCTCCAGTTCCGCCGAAGGGACCGCGCGGCGCGCCGCCCGGAGCAGCCGGAACAGCGGGCCGGGGTCCCCGAGCGGCTCTCCGCCGGTGAAAACGATCTTGAAACGCCCGCCCCGGCCGGCGAAGCGCCGCGCGCGGACCAGCGCCCGGCGCAGGAGTTCCGGCGCGATCCCGGAGGTCCCGTTCCCGCAGCCGGGCCATCCGATGAAGACCTCCAGCAGGAAATCCCCTCTCACTCCGGCTCCAGGCTGACGGCGAGTTTCAGGCCCAGCAGGCCGGCCTTGGCCAGTGAATAAGCGCAGAGGTCGGCGGCCGGCCCGCGGGCCGCGTCGTCCCCGGCCGCGAACCCGAGGGTCAGGGATTTTCTCCGGCCGGGCGCGTACAGGAAAAGGTCCAGGCCGGCGCGCTGCGCGGAAAGCGGCGCGCCGCCCGGACGCAGCCTGAACGCGGCCGCGGTCTTGTCCGCGGAATACTTGGGAGAGTGGGCCAGGTCGCCGAAACCGGGAGCGGTCGCCAGCCGCTCGCCGGTCTCCAGCAGTCCGAGATAACCGGACATCTCCCGCGCGAAAAGCAGGTTGACCCTGGAAGTGTCCCGCAGGTCGCGGGAGAGTTCCCGCCCGGAAAGCCCCAGGGAAAGCCCGCGGTAATATCTCTCCACCGGCGCGCGCAGGCCCGACATGCGCTCGCAGCCGCGTTCGATGCGGCGGAACATGGGCGACGAGATCATCCGGTCCAGCTTCCGCATGTCTATGCCGCTCTCCAGGTCCCCCACGCTGAGGTCCCGCCCGCCCGGAGGTATGAGGGCGAAATCGCAGGGATAGAACCGGCCGTCCAGCGCCAGCGAGACGGCCTGCCCGATCATCCCGCGGAAATCGGAGGCGCCCGAAAGGCCGAAGAGGAAGCGGGGCGGGGGGGAGCCGCCGAGCGCTTCGAGCGGCCGCGATCTGAACAGCCGGAAAGCGGCCTTCAGCCGGCGAAGGGCCGCGGCGTCCCACCTGGCGTAGGTCTCGAGGCCGAGCACCACCGTGCCGACCCCGAGCCCGCGGAAGAGGTCCAGGGACTCCGGCAGCAGGCCGATGGTCTCCGGCGTGACGACCGACCAGACGCAGAGTCCCCCGCCCGAGCGCAGCTCTTCCGGCAGAGCGCGGAGCGCCCCGACGACGGCGTCGAAGGACCCGCGTCCGCCGGGAAAGGTCCGGTGCCTGTCGTGGGCCGCGCGGCAGCCGTCCAGGCTGACGAAGATACGCACGCCGTTGCGGGAAAGGAAGGAGGCCTTCCCCGCGTCCAGCAGTGTGCCGTTCGTATCCAGCCGCATCCTCATCCGGGGGTACGCGCGGCGTATATAGCGGACGACCCGGCGCAGCAGCGGGAAATCCAGGAGCGGCTCGTTGCCCGTGAAGGAGACGAGCCCCTCACCGGCGAGGCCGTTCTTCTGCAGACAGACCGCGTAAAGGTCGACGGCGCGCCGGAGAGTTCCGAACGGAAGGACCTTCCTGGTCTTATCTTTCAGAAGGAAAGAGGAGGAACAATAGTCGCAGGCCAGGTTGCAGCGGTTGGAGAGCACCAGTTCCAGCAGGAAAGGCGAACGGGGGTGCTGCGGCTTCACGCTCTTTTTTTTCATTCCCGGCGGCTCCTTCCTCCCCGCGCGCGGCGCGGCGCTCCTGGCGTAGATTATATTAAATAGGCGGGCCTTACCCGGCGCGGAAAAGTGTTAAAATCATAAGGCGCCGCGGCCGCCCGCGCCCGGCCCGAAGATGAGCAGAACGACGTCACGCGCAAACAGCCCCGTTCCCGCCCGCCGCGGGGCGGCCGCCGGAATGAAAAAGGCGGCCTCACCGGTCCCGCGGCCGGCCTTCGAGGTCGAAGTATTCCTGACCAACCGCTGCAACCTGGCCTGTTCCTACTGCTCCTCGCGCCATCTCCGCGACGACAGCTCCGCCAGAAAGCTGACACCGGAACAGCTCGAACGCTTCGTGGACCTCCTGGCCTCCGACCGCGCGATAAGGACGGAGTTCGCCGGCCCGGTGCGCCTGGAGTTCGCCGGGGGCGAGCCGCTCATGGAGTATTCGTCGCTCAAACGCGCGGTGGAGTATATCCGCGGGCGCGGTCTGGATTTCGAGCTCGCCATCGCCACGAACGGCACGCTGCTGACCCCGGAGCGCGCGGACTGGCTGGTCGCCAACGGAGTCGACATAAGGATAAGCCTGGACGGACTGAAGGCGGTCAACGACAGGCACCGGGTCTTCGCCCACGACAGGGACAAATCCGTCTTCGACGCCGTCATGAAGAACATCTCCGCCTGCTTCCCCACGGAGCGCCACAGGGCCTATTGCAACATATCCCCGACCCTGGACCCGGAGACCATCCCTACCCTGCCGGACACGATCCGTTTTTTCCGCGGGGAAATGGGGGTGCGCAAGCTCAGGATAGGACTGGAGGCCTTCGGCGAATGGGACGCCGCCGGCCTGCGGCGTCTGCGCCTGGCCCTGCGGCGCTCCGTCCGCGGTTTCCTGTCCCCCCTCGCTCCCGGGGGCGACCCTAAGGAGATAGAGGCCGCTTTCGCCGATTTCCCCGTACGCCAGGACATCCGCTGCTACCGCGAGGGGCCGGAACAGGCCACCGTGACGCTCGCCCTTCTCTACGACGGACACTTTTATCCCTCGCCGGACTTCGTGGTCGCCCCGCCCCCGCCGGAGGAAAAGTACCGCGTCGGGGACCTGGAAAGCGGGATAGACTTCGCGGCGGTGCGCCGCGCTTTCGCGCCGATGCTGCGCGCCATAGACCGCAAGTGCCGGTTCCGGTCCGGGCCGCGCTCTCCCGTGGAGGGCTATTACTGGGGCCTGGTGAACCGCTACTCCCGCGCGCGGATAGAGCGGATCCTGGAGAGCACCTCCGAGGTCAACAGGGTCTTCCGCGAAGAGGCCGGAGGGTTCCTCAGACTGCACCGGCTTTACGGCGGGCTCTCCCGCGAAGCCGGTTTCGGGGATTTCCCCCACGCGCCGAAACACGCGGCGGGCGCGGAGGTCCGCCGCCTGCGGCTGGAGGCCGGCGAAGAGTCCTCCCTTGCCCGGCTGCGCGGCGAGGTGGACCACTTCCTTTATTCTCCCGGCGGGCGGAAGACCCTTGTGCTGGGGTCCGCCGGGGCGGCGGAAGAAAAGACCGAAGCCGTCCTCATGTATTCGGCCATGAAGGCCGCCTGGCTGGGGAAAAAGCTGCGCGTGGAACTGGAGCACTTTCCGGGGAGAACGAGGTGACGATGAAGACAGGACCGTCAAAACCGGCCAAGCCGCCCATGCTCGACCTCGAGATCATCATGACGAACCGCTGCAACCAGGCCTGCTCCTACTGCTACACCAGGCATCTCCGGGGGGGCGCGGAGAACAGGACGCTGACCTTCGCCCAGTTGAAGCGCTTCGTGGACCTGGTGTCCAGGGGCCCCAGGATGCGCCGCACGTTCACCGGGTCCGTCAAGCTGGAGTTCTCCGGCGGGGAGCCCCTGCTGGAGTTCGACCTGGTCAAAAGGACCATCGATTACATACGCTCCGAGGGGCTGGACTTCGAGCTGGCCGTGGCCACCAACGGGACCCTCCTGACGAAGGACCGGGCGGATTATTTCTTCCGGAACGGGGTTCTCGCGCGCGTAAGCCTCGACGGGATAAAACCGGTCAACGATCTGCACAGGAAATTCGCGGACGGCGGGCGCGGCTCGGTCTTCGAGGCCGTGACGGCAAATCTCAGGAAGGGCTACCCGACGCCGGAGCGCATGGACCGCTGCTGCATCACCCCCACGCTGACGCCCGGGACCGTGGACGCGCTGCCGGAGATAGTCGATTTTTTCAGGCACGACCTCGGGGCGAGGACCATCCCGGTAGGCCTGGAGGCTTACGGAATATGGGAGAGGGCCGATATCGAACGCTTCCGGCTGGCTTTACGACGCATGATAGACGGGTTCCTCGGAGCGCTGAACCCGGGCTCGGACGTGAAACGCACCGAGGCCGCGTTCGCGGAATTCCCGCTGAGGCGGGAGCTGAAATCGGAGGACGACGGCAGGGAATGCACTTCGGGCACGCTCGCCCTGCACTACGACGGCTTCTTCTACCCTTCGCCGGATTTCGTGACCGCGCCGCCGCCCATCGACCCGAAATACCGCATAGGGGACCTGGAGAGCGGCATAGACCTCGGGCGGCTCAGGGACATACTCGCCCCCATGCTCGACGAGGTTTCCAGGAAATGCCGCTACCGCTCCGGTCCGCGCAATCCGGTGGAAGGCTACTACTGGGGGCTCGTGAACGGCTACCCGGAGAAAAAAATAGACCGTATCCTGGAAAGCACCTCCGAGCTGAACCGGGCCTTCCAGGAGGAGTCCCGCTATTATCTCTCCATCTTCGCCATCTACAAAAGCCTCTACATGACCCCCGGTTTCGGGGACTTCACTCACCTGCCGCGCCACCGGGGGGACAAGGAGATACGCTCCCTCCGCCTCGCGGTCCGTCCAGATTGTTCGACGGTAAAACTGCGGGAGAGGCTCGACCCCTTCCTTTACTCTCCGGGCGAGCGCAAGGAACTGGCGCTGGAATGCGCCGGGGAACCCGCGTCCTGCCGGGAACTGGCGGACGGGATGGCGCTCTACGCCGCCATGAAGGCGCGCTACCTTGGCAAGAAACTCAGGCTCGCGGGGACATCCCGGCCTGGGCCGCTCCCGGACCAGGGATAGTCATCGCCCGCGGTCGGCCGCCGGCTCCGCGGACTGAAGGGCGTTCAGCAGCCGGCCTGCCAGGGACCTGGCGCCTTCATAACCCATAAAAGGCTCGTCGCTCAGACAATGATGGGCGTAGGACGGGAACCCCAGCTCCACCGCGGGAACACCGCCGGTCAGCCCCGCGGTGATGGCCAGCGAATCGCATACGCCCAGGTGCGGCCTGTCGTAACGGCCCAGCGCGGCCAGCGCCTCCGCCGCCTCCGCGACCTCCGGGGCGAACATAACGAGCTTGGCGGCGGGACCCGGTGCGGACAACGGGCGGCTTAAAGAGCCGATAAAAGCGGCAGGCACCCGCATGCACAGCTCGAGCGCGAAGCCGCGGAGCGCGGAATAAAGGTAAGGGTCCCCCGCGAAAACGATGTTATGATGCGCGAGCGCGGCCTGCGCCGGAGCGAGTTCACGCCTGGTCGCCCGTTCCAGTTCCGCGAGGACCGGAGGCAGAGGACCTTTGAGTCCCGCGGCGGCCCTTACGGAGGCCAGCCAGGCGGACGTTCCCCCGATCCCGACGGGAAGACCAGTTTCCACGAGGCGCGCGCCTGTCATGGCGGCCAGCCGCGCGGCGGCCTGCCTGCCGTACGGCATCGAAATGACCAGTTCCGCCTCCCGGGCGCGCTCCCAGCTTTTGAATTCCTTCCCCCCGGGCAGCACGGCCAGCAGGTCCACGCCCGCGGCCGCGAGCAGGCGCTTCAGACCGGAAATGTTGGCGGAGTGGTCGCGCTCGTTCCTGTCGAAAAGATAACCCGCTATCACCGCCGAACGGCGCCTCTTGCGTACCCGGCGGACGGGCAGCGCGGAGACCAGCGCGTCCAGCGCCTTCGCGTAACCGTCCAGCCAGTCGCCCTCCAGGGAAAGCGGGGGCACGACGGCTACCGGCGCGCCGGAACGGACGCGGGAGGCTATCCCCTCGTAATCCATGCCGATAAGCCTCATGAAAGGCAGCCCGGTAAGCAGCACCACGCCGTAGAGGCCGGAACCGGCCGCGCTTTCCAGCAGCGCGGACAGTTTATCCTCGGGGTTGGGCGGCTGCGGCATCGTGCTGGTCACGGTGCACATCACCCTGTGCCGCCCGTCGCAGGAGAGAAGCGTGGAATGAAGATCGTGGTTGCCGGCGATATAATCCGCTTTCGTTATGACGCAGCTGGGCCCGTCCACCATGACGGCCGCGTCGGGAACGGCGTTGACCGCGAGATAGACTCCCAGCAGGTAGGGCGGGTCGTAGGTCTTCCGGAATTTTTCGGGAGCCGCGGCGTTCTTCATTAAAAGTCACACTCGCAGAGTTCCAGCAGCCGGCGGACCGTCTCCAGCGCCCCGTCATAACCCGGCTCGAACAGCGCCGCGGAAAAAGGTCTCCGGCCGGCGCCGGTCACGCGGGGGTCCAGCCTGGCGTCGGAATAGACGAGCTTCATGGCGCGGGGCCGCCTGAGCAGCGCGTCGAGCCGCGCGGGCGTGGAGAAGAAGCGCGGCCGCAGCGGCGCCCCGAGCTTCCGCCCGAGAGCGAGCGCCGCCGCGGCCGCCCTGGTTCTGGCCGCGGGGTCCGGCGCGTATACCAGCAGGTCCGCCCTGAAGCCGCCCTCGAGCACTACCGGCAGCACCGGCACGCCGCCCGTGAGGATGCCGCCGGCGAGCGGCTCCAGCTCCTCCGGCGCGGCGACGAAACAGGCGCGGTAGCGCCCGGCGGCCAGCGCCAGCGCGCGCCGCTCTTTTTCCGCTCCTGGAGCCGGCCCGGCGGCCGGGGTCCGGCGGCCGAGGGCCGCGCGGATGCCTTCCAGCCAGGCGCGGACTCCGGCGAAGCCGTAAGGCGCGGGCGGGACGAGCCATTTGAGCCCGGCCTCGTCGAAAGCGGCGCACAGCGCGGCGTCGGGGGCGGGCAGCACGGCCAGCCTGCCGCGCGAGACCGACGCGTAAAAATCCTCCGAGGGCGAAGCGCTCGTGAGCCCCGTCCGCTCCAGCAGGGCGGCGAGCTCTTCCCGGCAAGCCCCGAAACCGATGAGGTTGACGTCCACGGAGGGTTTCACGCCCCTGAACGCCGCCAGCCTGCGGGCCATGAAAGCGGCGCGCGCTTTGGTTTTGGCCGACGCGTAGCCGGAAAGAATACCGTTGCAGTTCTCCACCACCACCGTCGCGCCGCGCTTTTCCTCGACCCTCTCCGACAGCCCGGCGCTGTCGCTGCCCAGCTGCACCGCCGTCACAGCGCGCTCTTCTTCGACCCCCTCCAGCAGCCTGGCGGTGTCGCCGGCCAGCAGCATCGGCGCGCAGCTGAGGTAGAATTCCACCAATCCTCCCGGCCCGGCCAGGCGCGCGGCGCGGTCGAGCGAATCTTTTATCAGCGCTTCGTCGCCGCGGGCGGCGTCCAGCGCCCCGAAATCGGTGTTCATCACGTGCGCTTCTTCCTTCGGCAGCAGCGGGCAGCGCGAGGGGCCGCTGGAACCGGCGAGACCGGCTTGTTCGCGGAACAGGTTCAACGCCCCGTTGTCGCAGCAGCTGAAACGGCACTCGATGTCGCCGTGCTCCACCATGACCGCGCCCTGCGGTATATGCAGGTCCACAGTGCCCGGCGGAAAGATAAACCGCTGCCACTGCCCCAGTCTCATGTGCGGGAGGATGAGCGTGCCGAAAGGCCCGGTTTGTTCCCCGTGTTCGGAAAACGAACTTATCCTGGCGTAATGATCCCCGCCGCGGCCGAAATAATCCGTCAACTCCGCGTATTTAAAACCGGCGAGGCCGGCGGCGGCCGCCGCGAGTTCCTCGCCCAGACCGCGTACCTGGGGCTCCGCCCGGCCGGGGTAGAAACAGACCGCCCAGTCGGAGAGCCTTATCGGCCCGTCCCGGGAGCCGGCGGCGGGGGCGATGAGGATCTTCAGCGTCCCGCGCGGCGAGGTCCGCCCGTTCGCCGGACCCTGCCCCCTCTCTCCCCAGTCAAAGGAGGACGGCACGGTCCACTCGCAGACGATCTGGCCGCCCTCCAGGCCTATGGGTTTCATGCGGGCCCGCGTAAAGGCCGCGGCCAGGCCGCGGGAAGCCCCGGAACGGCCGGCCGGAAGAACGCTCCGCGGGGCGGGCGGCCGGGCGGCGGGGGGGCGGCCCTCTATAAAATCCGAGAACTCCTGGTCGCTCATGGCCCTGGGCGGCGAAGAACCCGGCCGCGCCGCGCGTATGGCGGCGCAAAGACCGCGCAGAGCCCCGGCGAAAGGGCTCTTCGGCGAGGCCAGTACCGCCGGCACCCGTCCGCGCTCCGCGGCCGCCACGGCCGGGTCGCGCGGGATGACGGCCAGTACGCGCGTATTCACGGCGGCAGCGAAATCCGCCGCCGTTCTCGCGCCGGCCGCGTTCTTGGCGTTGACCGCCAGCCCGGCCAGGTAGACGCCGTTGCGGGCGTAGTTCTCGACCATCTTTATCAGTTTGTTGGCGGAATAGAGCGAAAGGAGCTCTTCCGACACCACGATAACGACCTTTTTCGCGAAGCCCCGCCGGAGCGGCGCGGCGAAACCTCCGCAGACCACGTCGCCCAGCACGTCGAAGACCGCCGCCGTGTAGCCGTCCTTCTCGAGGAGTCCCGAATCCCTTACGGCGTCCAGCATGACGCCTATCCCGGTGCCGGCGCAGCCCAGGCCGGGCCGGGGGCCGCCGACCTCTATACAGCGCACGCCCTTCACCGGAGCGTCGAAGATGAACTCGCGCAGGCGCGCCTCCGGGTCGGGGCCGGGGGAATCGGAAAAAGGCTGGATATGGCGGCCCATCAGCGCCAGCGTGGAATCCATCTTGGGGTCGCAGCCGATGTGCAGGACGCGGCCGCCGCCGGCCGCCAGCAGCGCCGACACGTTGGAGGCCAGCGTGCTCTTGCCTATCCCGCCTTTCCCGAAGAATACGATGCTTTCCATATTATACGCCGTTCCGCGCGCGCTTTATTTTACCTAAAAACGGGAGGCGTTTCCGGCGAAAGCTCAGCGGGGCCCGTTGCCGCCCCTTAAGGCGTTCGCCATCCTGCCGGCGAGCGTCCTGGCCCCGGCGAAGCCGAGGAAGGGCTCGTCGTTGAGGCAGTGATGTCCGTAGGAAGGGAACCCGAGCTCGACGAACGGCAGCCCGGGGGCCAGCCCTTCGGTCGCCGCGAAAGAATTGCCCACCAGCAGATGAGGCCTGTCATAGCCCGCCAGCGCTGCGACCGCTCCGGCGGCCCCGGCCATGTCCGGGCACAGGAGCAGGAGTTCAGGCGGACGGACCGGCAGTTTCTCCCGCGTGCCGGAATCCAGCACCGCGGCCGGCACGCGGAGCTTCAATTCCCCGGCGAAGGAGGCGAAAGCCCCGAACAGATGCGGGTCTCCGGCGAATACGGCGCCGCGGTGGGCCAGCACGTCCAGCAGCGGGGCCATCTCCCCGGCGGCCAGGACTTCCTCCGCGGCGACGGCGGCCGGCGGCCCTCCCCGGAGTCCGGCGGCGCGGCGCAGCGCGGCCAGCCAGGCCGAAGTGCCTTTCAGGCCCATCGGCAGCCCCGTCTCCAGCAGGACGGCGCCGGAGCGGGCGGCCAGCCGCGCGGCGGCACGGCGGCCGTAGGGAAGGGAGACTACGAGGTCCGCCTCCAGACCCCGGGCCAGTTCCAGGAAGGGAACGCCCGACGGCAGCACCGAGACGAGCTCCAGGCCGCTCAGTTGCAGCAGGCGGCCCAGTTCCGCGAGATTGGCGGCATGATCGCGTTCCCCGCGGTCGAAAAGGTAACCGGCGACGGCCACGCGGGGCCGCTTACCGGGACGGCGGACGCGGCGGCGCGGGGCCGGCAGCAGCCGGACCAGCGCTTCCAGCGCCAGGTCGTAGCCCTCCAGCCAGCCGGCCTCCAGCGAAAGGGCCGGCACATCGGCGACCGGCGCCCCTTTCGTGATCCCCGCGGCGACGCCCTCGTAATCCACCCCGGCCAGCTTGAAGAAAGGCAGGCCGGTGACCAGCACCGCGGAAAAACCCCCGTCCGAGGCGACCTCGGCCAGCAGCGAAGAGATCTTCCTCTCGTGGTTGGAGTCCTGGGGCAGGGGGGCGGTCATGGTGCAGACGATACGGTGCTTTCCGTCGGGGGAAAGCAGCGTGGACCGGAGATCGTGGTTCCCGGCGATGAAATCGGCCTTGGGCATGACGCAATCCCCGCCGTCCACTACCAGCCCGGCGTCGCTCACGGCGTTCACCGCGAGGTAGACCCCCAGCTGGTAGGGCAGGCTGAAAAGTTTAGGGAAGCGCTCAGCGCGCGAAGTAGCGTTCATTGAAATCCCAGTCGCACAGTTCCAGCAGGCGGCGCAGCGTCTCCGCCGCGCCGTCGAAGCCGGGCTCGAATATACCGGAGGAGAAAGGGGTCTTCCCGGCCGCCGTCACCCGCCCGTCCGAACGCACGTCGGAGTAGACCAGGCGCACGGACCGGTCGGCTTTCAGCGGGCGGGCCAGGCCCTGCGGGGAGGAGAAAAGGACCGGCGCCGGGAACCTGAACCCCGGCAGCGCGGCCTTCAGCCCGGCGGCGGCCTTCCGTCCGTCGGCCGGGCGCGCCAGCACGAAAAAGCGCAGGCCGAAGCCTCCCTCGGCCAGCACGGCCGGGACGGGGACGCGCCTGAAAGCCCCGCCGCCGGAGAGCAGCGCCGCGTCCCCGGCGGGCAGTACGAAAGCGGCGGAAACTCCGGCGGCGCGGCGGCGCAGTCGGGCGTGGACGGCGAGCGTCGCGGGCGGAGGAGCGGCGTCGAAACCCCGGCGGCCCAGGGCGCCGGCTATGGCCTCCAGCCAGGCGGAGGTGCCGGCGAGGCCGTAGGGCGCCGGCGGCAGCAGCCAGCGCAGACCCGCCCGGTCGAGGGCGTTCTGCAGCACCGGGTCGGGCGCGGAGAGGACCTGCAGCCTGGCGGCCGCCGAACCGGCGTAAAAATCCTCGCCCGGCTCCTCCGCGGATATCCCCCTGTCGTTGAGCAGCGCGCGCAGTCCGGGCGGGCATTCGCCGTAATAGACCAGGTTCACGTCCCGCGACGGGGAGCGGGCCGCGCGGCGAAGTTTGTCGGCCATGAAGGCGGCGCGGCGCTCCGCCTTCTCCGGGGAATGTCTGCCCAGCGAACAGTAGCGCTCCAGGGAGACCTCGACGCCGGTTTCAGCGCGGACGCGACGGGCCGCGGCCCCGGCGTCGCTGGCCAGCAGCAGCGGGGAACAGCCCACGTAGAACTCGGCCAGCCCGCCCGGCCCGGCCTGGGCGGCGGCGGCGCGCATGGCCGCGAGCATCTTATCGTCGTCGCCCATGACCGCCTCGATGGAGCGCAGACCGGTGGAAGGCTCCCGTTCGTCGGACCTGGGCAGCACCGGGCCCGGCATGTCCGCGCCGCCCGGCCTGACGCAGGCGTTCTCGCTGAAAGCGCCCAGCGCGCCGCCCTCGCAGATGCAGAAACGGCACTCGTCGTCCCCGTGCATCGCCATGACCGAGTCCGGCGGCGCCAGGGCGTCGACCTCGCTACCGGCGAAGATGAACCGCGGCCAGCGGCCGAAACCCAGGTGATGCCGTTCCCCCGCCGGGGCGCCCGCGTGGCGGAGCGCCGGAACGGGTTCCCCTCCGGGTCCGGCCTGGGCCCCGGACAGCTCCTCGAAACGCAGCGAAGCGAGACGTCCCGCCGCCTCCATCAGTTCCACGCCGAAGGCCTCCGAGGCGCGGCCGGCGGAGGGATGGAAGCAGACCGTCCAGTCGGAGAACACGGTCGCGCCACCCTTCGAAGCCGACGCGGGGGCGATGACGGTCCTGAAGACGCCGCGCGAGGAGGTCCAGTCGAAAAGGAGCTGCCCCCCCTCGATGCCCGCGAAACGGAATCCCGCCGAGACGATCAGTTTCTCCGGCGCCGCGGGAGCGGAACGGCCGCCCCGGCGCGCGCCGGAAGGGCGGGCGGCGGGGCCGGCGCCCCCCCCGATAAAAGAGCGGAACTCGGCCTCGGTCAGGGCGCGCGGAGGGGAGGACGGCCTGCCGGCCGCCTGTATGGCGGAACAGAGTTTCACCAGGCGGCGGGCGAAGTCGCTTTTCGGGCTCGACAGCACGGCCGGAAGCCGCGCGTTCTCCGCCTCCGACACCGCGGGGTCCCGGAGCGTCACCCCGAGAACGCGCGTATTGACCGCGGCGGCGAAGGCCTCCGCGGTACCGACACCCTCCGGCCTCAGCGCGTTGACGGCCAGGCCGGCCAGGTAGACGCCGTTGCGCGAATAATTCCCCGTCATCATTATCAGCCGGTTGGCGGCGTAAAGCGAGAGCGGCGTCTCCGAGGTGACTATCACGACCTTCCTGGCGAAACCGCGGCGCAGAGGGGCGGCGAAACCGCCGCAGACCACGTCGCCCAGAACGTCGAAGACGGCGGCCCCGTAGCCGGCGTCCTCCAGGAGCCCGCCGTCCTTCATCGCGTCCAGCATTATGCCTATCCCCAGCCCGGCGCAGCCGACCCCGGGCTCGGGCCCGCCGGCCTCCACGCAATGGACGCCGGGGACTGGCGATTCGAAGACGCTCTCGACCAGCCGGTCTCCGTCGCCCGCCTTCCCCGCGTACGGCGGGATATGCCGGCCCATCAGCGCCAGCGTCGAATCCATTTTGGGGTCGCAGCCCACATGGAGGACCTTCCGGCCGCCGCGGGCCAGGACGACCGTCACGTTCGAGGCGATGGTGCTCTTTCCCACCCCTCCTTTTCCGAAGAAGACTATGCTTTCCATTTATTCAGCGTCCCTTCGGCCGCGGCCCGGCCGCGCCGCGATTTCGCATTATCATGGGCAGAAAGTGTCTCTCCATCCGCCTGTAGCCTCCGCAGATGTCAAGAATGTATTCCGTTATCCGGCGCCGGCCGGCCGGGTCCGCCGGCGCCGGGAGGCACATGCCGAGGTCCTTGCGGGCGATGGAAAAAAGCTCAGGCCATTCCCGCTCGGCCAGGAAGAACTCGCGCTCCATGGCCGCGTCCGCCCCGGTTTTAGAGAACAGAAGCACTTTATTCAACCGAACCCAGGCCCCGCCACTCTCTCCGGAAACGGATACATCATCGGTCCAAAGACGGCCGGCCGTCTCCAGTTCCTTGAAGGCTTCCCTGCTGCGGCCGACACGCCTGTAAGCTTCCCCAAGCCAGGTGCGCACCTCCGCGTCCTCAGGAGAGCTGACCACGGCTTTCCTGAGACTGGCAAGAGCATTTTTCGTATCACCCAACTCCAGATAGGCCGCCCCCAGCCACCCGGCCGCATAGCGGTGGCCGCTGTCCTTTAGAAGGGCGATGACGCGCCTGTACTGTTTCAGGAACAGCCGCATCTCGCCCTCCCAGACGACCACGTCCTCTTTCTCTTCCGGTAACGCCACCCCGCAAGCGTCCTCGAACTTTTTCAGCCCTCCCTCCACGTCGCCTTCACATAAAAGCGCTTCGCCGATATAGCAATGCACGTGGGGGTGGGTGTATCCGGAAGAAAGCATCCGCCGGAATTCCCGGACAGCCCCGGCATATGAGCCGGAAAAGAGCATTATCTCGCCGGGTATATACCGCGCGAAATCATAGCGCCCTTTGCCTCTGCGCAGCAGCCCATTCAGCGCGCGCATCCATCTCCGGCTTCCCAACGAAGGGATACTCCTCTCCAAAGAACACCGGAGATATGTAAGGAACCCGGAGAGCTCCCGCCGCACCCTGGTTCTTTTAAGCGCCCGGAGATGTCGGGCATAATAGCCCGCCGGCAGTTCACATTTGACGACCGGGTCCCAGGGATGATCCGGGTTGAACATCCTTCTCCCGCCGACGGATGAAGTCATCAGCGAAAGGGCCTCACAGGCCTTCTCATAGTGAGAAAGCGTGCATAATATCTGCACGGTCAAAAGATCCGGTGCTTTATTATGGGACTGCGCGAAAGCAATATCGATAAGGCGCGTGCGCAGTTTCCGCCAGTCCCGACTCTCTCTGGCCGAGGCGGCCTCTTTAAAAAGATGTAATGAGTCGCCTTCGGACGGCCGCCAATCCGCGTGTTTCGAGAGAAAGAAAAAAAGATTTTCTGCCGGCACGTTTCCGGGGTCGAGGGACAAGGATTTCCTGAGCCGGCAGAGCGCGCGTCCGCGCTCCCCCCGGCGGGCGTGGACCATGGCTTTAAGATAATGGACATGCGCCAAACCCGGATTCGCCGCGAGGACCCAATCGATCAGCGGAATGGCCTTTTCGTCGTCTCCAGAGCGCAGAAAATCCTGGGCTAAATGAATGGCCGACTGTAGAGGGTCAGCGCCGGCGGCGAAGCGTTTCATCATAAGACGCGGCACCGCGGGTTCTGTGATCTCCGGGGCGCGCTCTTTACCGAAGTCTTGATACCGATCCTGACGCCGTGCTCGGTCAGGTAACGCCAACGTCCGGCATCGAGGCAGGACGCATCGGCCTCCAGCGTCAGTTCCAGTTTTTTTCCAAGGGAACGGGCCTTCATGACCGAATAGAGAATCATCCCCTCCGCCGCGTCCAGGGTCCTGGCGGAGGGATCAACGGCCTCCAGGACCAGCGACTTTTTCTTCCCGGGCGAATACAGGAAATAGTCGGTCGCGGCCCGCAGGCCCGCGAGTCCGGATATCCCGGATACGGCGAGCCGCAGCCTGCCGGTCTCCCTGCCCGCCAGATACTTCGGGCGATGCGCGAAATCGCCGAAAGCCGCGTCGGACTTAAGCAGCAGCAGCACCTTCTGTATGCGCCAATAGGGGCCGAAGACCCGGTCGAAAGCGGCGTTGACGCTCACGGCGTTCCCGATCATCGCGTCCGGATCGACGCCGCGGTTGGCGGCGTGGAAGTACCTGCTGACCGGCCAGATCACGCCCACGTTCTCCCCGTAGCGCCGTATGACCGGGAAAGCCTCGGAATAGATCTCCCGGACCCGGCCGAAGTCTATCCCGGTCCGCGGGGTCCCTATCCTGTACTTCTCCTCCCCCGACATGCCGAAGACCGCCTCGCCGGGATAGAAGTACCCGTCGAACATCAGCGTGACCTCGCGGCAGAAAACGTCGAAATAATCCGAGAGCAGGCGCTGGCTTTCCAGCCGGTAGCTGGCGACGAAAGAGAAGCAGATGAGGTCGTCGAGGTCGCCGCTCTCGACTATCCCGCGGAAATGGCGCTCCTTTATCTCCGCTAGCGCTCTCTCCAGGCGGCGTATCCCGTCCGGCTTCCACATCTCGTACTCGTCGAAGCCGAGCGCGACCTGGCGGAACCCCAGTTCCTCGAAGAAGCGCAGCGTCCTGGGCAGAGAGGCGACGGTCTCGGAGGTTATGACCGTGGAGACGCAGAAGTTGCCGGAGCGGCGCATCCCGGCCGGCAGGCGCCGGAGATTGCGCAGGACGGCGTCGAAGGCGGAGCGTCCGGCGCCGTCCCCGAAGACGCGGTGCCTGTCGTGCTCCTCCCGGCAGCCGTCGAGGCTTATCACGAGGAAGACATCGTTCTCGAAGAAGAACTCCGCTTTCTCCCTGTCCAGCAGCGTGGCATTGGTCACGACCTTGATCTCGAAACCGGGATACCGGCGCCTGACGTAGCGGACGAAGCGCTTAAGAGTATCGAATTCCAGCAGAGGCTCCCCGCCCGTCACGGAAACGCGGCGGGGCCCGCCGCCGTCGCGGCCGTAGGCGGCGTAAACGTCCACCGCGGCCTTGAGCTGCCCGAAGCTCAGGGCGCGGCCGGTCTTCTGCGTTATCATGTGCCGGGAGGCGCAATAGGAGCAGTCCATATTGCACCGGTTGGTCAGGAAGACCTCAAGCAGGAAAGGTTCCGGTATCGTTCGCGGGTGTTTCATAGGGTGGAAGGACGGCCCGGCCCCGCCCGCCGGGCCGGCGGACTATTTTTTCCCCATCGACTTCCGGATCTCTTTGTTTATCTCCTCGAGCAGTTTCTCCCGCTCGAGCCGCTCCCGTTCGGCCTGTTTGGCCGCTTCGTGCTCGGCCGCCAGCCGCGCGGCCGCCTCCTGCTTGGCCTTCTCCCGCTCGGCGTCCTTCTGCCGGGCCTCCTCCTGCCTGATCAGCATGGCAGCCGGGGAGGCGTCGCGGGCCTTTTCCAGTTCCGCGCAGTAGTACCGGCTTACGTTGAGGGCCAGGGGGGAGCACTCGGCCTCCGCCTTGGCCACGAAGGGCCGGCAGGAGTCGCTGTGGCTGGAGGGGCAGTCGGCGGGATCGCCGGACTTTATCGCCCGGTAAAGAGCGTAATATTCGAGGCAGGAAGCGCGGGCGCCGGCGCAGTCCTCCTTGGACCTGGGGAACAGCGTCAGGCACTGCTTCTTCTCGTCCGCCGGCAGCCCCTCGCAGCCCCTGGCGGCCGCCGCGCATAACGCGGCGTGGTCCTTGCCGGCGAGGAAGGGGAAATCCGCCTCGGATTCCTTGAGCCTCGCGACACAGAACGAATTGTCGCTGTACACACCGGCGGAATAGGCCATGGAGAACATCTCGGCCAGGTCGAGACGGCAGTCCCTCCGCCGGTCGCTCGGCAGATTGTTCAGGTTCTCGCAGGACGCGGAGTCCCTCGCGGCGAAAGCCCGGCAGTAAAAATAATCGGCCAGGCCTTTCTGCAGTTTTTCCGTGGCGGCCGTTTTCAGCGAATAGGGCTGGTTGCCCGATTTCGGCCCCCAGGTCATATTGTAGGCCCCGAGGATCTCCCCGACCGAGCCGCCCACGCAGGCGGACTTATCCGGATCGTACGCGCCGGTATTGACGAAGGTGCCGTCCGGGCCGGTGTCGGAGGGCAGGGGTACGCCCTCGGGCCCGCCTTGCTGCGTCGGGCCCGGGACGGCCGTGGCGGCCGTTCTCTTCTTTTCCGCGTACTGAAGACCCAGGATGAGCGCCATCAGCGCTATTATCAGCAGGATTATCCAGTTCCTCATAATCGTCCCCCGTCCTCGCTCTCAGGCGGCGGTCCGCGCGGACGCTCCGCCGGCCCCCAGTATACAATTAAATTATAAGCGGCGACAATCCGCCGCCCCGCCTTTACCAGACCGAGGCGGCCAGGGAAACGAGCCGGCCGGAATAGCGCCGGAGGGAGGGGTCTTTGGAGGCGAGCACCTCCCGCAGCAGGGCGTCCAGGAAAGCCGTGCGCAGGGAATATGCCTCGGAACCGCCGGAAAGCCCGGGCACCCGGTAGTAACGGCTCACGCACGAGGGACAGTCCGGCCCGCCGGGGCGGCAGTCTCTGAAGCGGCCCAGGAACCCTTCCGCCGGCGTCCCGATCCTGACCTGGGCGGCGTAACGCGGATAATCGACGAAACCGAAAGGGTAAAGCGAGTAATGCCCGTCGGGGAAAAGCTCCAGGTCGCGCAGGAAAGGGCAGGAATCCGGTCCCTTCGCACGCGCCGGCGACGCCCTCTCCATGAAGGGCTCGAAGGCATAGAAACCGCCGGCCCGCACGGTCCCGAGGAAGGAGGAGCGCGCCCGCGCCAGGGCGCGCGAAAAAGCCGCCAGCCGCGCGGTCCCCCACGGCGCGCCGTGCACGCACTCTATGTTGACGATCCGGAAACCGAGGGACAGGATGCCGGCGAGGTCCCTGTCGGCCAGGCCCGCGCGCGAGGGATGAACGCAGAGCAGCGCCGTCACGCGCATGGGGTCGAGCGCGGCGAACACCGCCGGCAGCCGCCGTTCCAGCGCTTCGAAACTTCCCCGGCCGCCGGGAAAGCGGCGGACCCGGTCGTGCGAGGCGGCGGAGCCGTAGAGGCTTATCGAAAGCACGATATCCCTGGACCGGACGAACCCGAGTTCTCCGGGGCCGAGGGTGAGACCGTTGGAGGCCAGCCAGACCGAGAGCTTCTTGCGGCGGCGCGCGGCCGCGGCGCGGGCATAGTCCGTTATACGCTCCAGCAGCGGCAGTTTCAGCAGGGCTTCCCCGCCGTAGAGTTCCAGTTTCTTGGCGTTCCCGGGGGACCCCAGAAGCGCGTCCACGGCGCGCCGCGCGTCGGGCTCCTTCACGGTCAGCCCGGCCGATTTATCTATGAAACAGTGCGTGCAGGAGAGACAGCAGTCCGAGGTGACCGCGATCTTGAGCTTGGAGATCTCTTTCTTTCCCGTCATGCTCCGTCCGGCCGCCGCGCGGCCGGCCCTCAGGCCGGCAGTTTCAGCCCGGAGACCAGCTTCTTCAGCTCGCCGAGGTCGGGCTTTATCACGTGCGGCTTGCCGACGGACTTCATGGCGGCGCCGACGTCCTTGAGCCCGCTGCCCGTGACCAGCAGGACCACGCTCTCGTTCTCTTTGACCAGGCCCTGCGCGGCGGCCTTCTTGAGGCCCGCCCAGGAGGCGGCCCCGGCGGGCTCGGCGAAAACGTTGGAGCCGCGGGCCAGCTCGGGTATGGCGGCCAGGATCTCGTCGTCGGTGACCGAGACCGCGAAGCCGCCGGAATCCTTTATCGCGCCTACGGCGGCCTGCCCGTCGCGCGGCACGCAGACGGAGATGCTGTCGGCCAGCGTTTTCCCGCTCACGGCCTGTATGTCGGCGCCGGACTCGAAGGCGCGCTTGACGGCGTCGCTGCCCTCGGCCTGCACGGCTATCAGCTGCGGCAGCTTCTCGATGATGTCCAGGTTCTGGAACTCCACGAAGCCCTTCCAGACGCCGCTTATGATGTTGCCGTCCCCGACGGGCACTACGACCTTGTCCGGCACCTCCCACTTGAGCTGTTCGCAGATCTCGAAGGCGCAGGTCTTCTTGCCCTCGCGCGTGAAGGGGTTGTAGCCGGTGCTGCGGTTATACCAGCCGTACTCGCGGCTGGCCTTGAGGCAGAGGTCGAAGGCGTCGTCGTAATTGCCCCTGACCAGGATGACCGTCGCGCCGAAGACCAGCACCTGCGCGATCTTGGCCGGCGGCGCGTTCTCGGGCATGAAAATGACGGTAGAGATGTCCAGGCTCCCTGTCAGGCAGGCCAGCGAGGAGGCGGCGTTGCCGGTGGAAGCGGTCGTAATGACCTTCTCTTTCTGGTCCATCGCGCGCGCCACCACCACCGCGTTGGCGCGGTCCTTGAACGAGGCCGACGGGTTGCGGCCGTCGTCCTTCACGAAAAGGTTGGGCACGTTTATCGTCTGGCCCAGCTTCTCGGCCCTGTAGAGGGGCGTCCAGCCTATCTGCACCGGCGGGATATGCTTGAGGTTGGGCAGCGGCAGCAGCTCCGCGTAGCGCCAGATGCTGCGGTCCCAGTTCTCCTTGAGGACCTCGTAGTTGAGCCGCTTCTTCACCAGGTTGTAATCGTAGAGCACCTGCAGGTTGCCGCCGCAGGCGACGCAGTTGTACCTGGTCTCCGAAAGCTTATGGTCCTTGCCGCAGTGTATGCACTGCAGGGTTTTTATTTTTTTCATCGTTCGCGCCTCAGCCCGGCAGGACGGTGGTGCCGGCCTTGCCCGCGAGCGTCTCCTCGAACAGCTCGGTCTTGGAGATATAGGCCACCGAACCGCCGTTCTTGATGAACTCTATCACGGCCTTGATCTTGGGGCCCATCGAGCCAGGCGGGAACGGGGCCGGCTTCCGGTTGTAGATCTCCTCCAGCTCCGAGACCTTTATGACGCGCAGCGCCTTCTCGTCGGGTTTCTGGTAATTGAGCTTGGCGCCGTCCTCGCCGGTGAAGATGGTCAGGCTTACCTCGACCTTTTCGCCGCGGGCTTTGGCGCGCTTCATCAGCATGCAGCCCAGCAGGGCGCTGGCCAGGTCCTTGTCGATGACGGCCTCCACGCCGGTGTACATCTTGAGCGGCTTGCCGCCCTTGTGGGGGCGGGAGAACTTCACGCCGTAATTGGTGGAGTAAACCTCTTTGCCGTCCTGTATCTCGACCGGCACCTCGCGCACGGGGATGCCGCCGCCGCCGACGGTTATCGGCACTATGCCCTTCTCCAGCAGGGCCTCGATGGCGTCTATCTCGACGATGTCCACCGGGGCCGGGGAGGGCACGACGCGGCGCCAGATCTCGTTGCCGGCGGCGTCCTTCTTGTACATCTTCATGACCCAGCCCTCGGCCTGGCGCCGCTTCGCCTCCTCGGCGGTATAGGACTGGCCGACGTACTTGGAGGGGTTCTTGAAATCCGGGTCGTCCTTGTTGACCACGACCTGCGTCACGACGCCGGCCAGGATATTGTCGATGCCGCGGATATTGAGCTCATTGTTGAGCTGGGCCATCATGAAGGACATGGCTCCCTGCGTATCGGCCACGCAGACGTCGAGCGGCAGCGGGAAGAGCGTCGGGCGGCACATCTCGGCGCGCTGCAGGATATTGCCGACCTGCGGGCCGTTGCCGTGAGTGATGACGTACCTGTCTTCGGGGTGTTTCTCGAAGATGTCGGCCACCAGCTTGCCGGTCTCGGCGGTGCGCTGCCACTGCATGGCGATATCGGGATTGATGGTCCTGCCGTCCTTGTCCTTGAGGCCGACCGGGGCCACCTCGTTGCCGCCGAAAGCGAATATCCTTATCTTTTTCATCTGGGAGTCTCCTTGATGCTCTTTAAAGCGGCCGACAGGCCTTTCCTGACGGCGAGCGTAAATTCTGGTAAATCCTCCCCCCCTTTATCAAGTTCCCGCAGGAGGGAGAGGCTGACTTCCAGCTGTACGCCGCCGGCGGCGGCCCGGTTGGTCAGGTTCCGGGGCGAGCGGCCGGGCAGGCGCCGGCAGGGGAACTGCGTCCTGAAACCGGCCTTTTCCAGCGCCTCCGACACCAGCCGGCCGGCCTCCGCGTTGGCGCCGCCGACGCAGACCCATCTGCCCTTCTCGGCCTGGCCGTGCAGCGAGACGGCGAGCCGGGAGCGGCCCGCCAGGTCCAGGGCCCGGGGGTCGTCGAAATTGGCCGAGGTCAGGTGCAGCCGGCCGCTGCCCCGCCCCAGCCAGGCGTTGAAGATATAGAGGTTCCAGTCGGCGCCGGCCACGGACCGGGCCAGGCGCGAGGTGCCGCGCTCCAGGTCGCCGCCGTGAGGCGCCAGGACAGTCACCTCCGCGCCGCGGTCATAGACCTCCACGGAATAGTCCCGCCCCTCCGTGAGAGGAGAGGTCAGGGCGGCGAAATCCGCGTGGGCGTCCGGTCCCAGCCGGTAGGTCGCGGGGGAGCAGCCGTAAAAGGAGAAAATGGTTATGGACGCGAGAATTAAAAAGCGCATACCTTGACAATAAAACGATACAATATATTTAATCCATTAAGCATCCGGGCGCCCGGGCGCCGACGGAGGAGCCTTTTTAAGGATATCATTCAGGAGAAAAAACATGCCCACCGCCACCAAGACGCAGAAATTCGACCTCGAGAAGGCCATCGCCGAGCTGAAAAAACTCGACGCCGACCTCTACCACAAGGACTTCCTGCTGACCTGGCAGAAGAACGACGCCGAGATACACTCGGTGCTCAAGATCGCCGAGATACTGAAAGAGATGCACGCCCGCAATATCAGCGCGCGCATGTTCGAGACCGGCCTGGCCGTCTCCAACTTCCGCGACAACTCCACCCGCACCCGCTTCTCCTTCGCCAGCGCTTGCAACCTGCTCGGACTGGCCGTGCAGGACCTCGACGAGGGCAAGTCGCAGATAGCCCACGGCGAGACCGTGCGCGAGACCGCCAACATGATCTCCTTCCTGACCGAGGCCGTCGGCATCCGCGACGACATGTTCATCGGCAAGGGCCACACCTACATGAAGGAAGTCGCCGAAGCCCTCGACGACGGCCATAAGCAGGGCGTGCTCAACCAGCGCCCGGCCGTGGTCAACCTCCAGTGCGACCTCGACCACCCGACGCAGAGCATGTCCGACCTGCTGTTCATCAAGAACCATTTCGGCGGCTTCGACAAGCTCAAGGGCAAAAAAATAGCCATGACCTGGGCCTACTCGCCCAGTTACGGCAAGCCGCTCTCGGTGCCGCAGGGCGTCATCACGCTGATGAGCCGCTTCGGCATGGAGGTGGAGCTGGCCTACCCCGAGGGCTACGACCTGCTGCCCGACACCATCGAGGTCGCGAAGAAGCACGCTAAAAAGTCCGGCGGCAGCTTCAAGGTATCGAACAGCATGGAGAGCGCCTTCAAGGACGCCGACATCGTCTATCCAAAGAGCTGGGCCCCGTTCAAGGTGATGGAGCGCCGCACGCAGCTGCTCGAGAATGGCGACCAGGCCGGTCTCAAGGCGCTGGAGAAGGAGTGCCTGGAGAACAACGCGAAGTTCAAGAGCTGGGAATGCGACGAGGCGAAGATGAAGCTCACGAAGGGAGGCAAGGCCGTGTACATGCACTGCCTGCCGGCCGATATCACCGGCGTCAGCTGCAAGGCGGGCGAGGTGAGCGCGAGCGTCTTCGAAAAGGCCCGCATCGGCACCTACAAGGAAGCCGGCTACAAGCCTTTCATCATCGCCGCGATGATAACCGCCTGCACAAAGAAGGACCCGGCGAAACTGCTGGCGGAACTCCTCAAGGCCGGCGGCAGGCGCGCGCGCTGAACGGAACGGCGGCCGCGCCCCGCGAAAGCCCCCGGCTCCCCGGGGGCTTTTTTTTACTCCCCTGCCGGGCCGGCCTGAAATGATAGAATACGCTCGTGAAGCGGAAGACCGGGGACAAAAGCTGGATCAGCGAGCAGTTGTGCGTGCCGATGGCCCGCACCTGCAACCTCTATTGCCGCTGCTGCCAGAGCCCGCCCAGGGGCGAACCGGCGGCGCCGCTGAACAAGGTCCTGGCCGAAGTGCGGCGGCGGCGGATAGAAGCGGTCAGCCTGGAGGGCGGAGGCGAGCCGACCGCCGGGAACGATTTCTTCGACTGGGTGGCCGCGCTGAAAAAGGCCGGGGTGCGGCGTTTCATGCTCTCGACGAACGGCGTGGCGCTGTCCGACCCGGCATTCTGCCGGAAGGCAGTTAAGGAGATAGACTATTTCACGGTGAACCTGCCCGGGGCCGACGAGAGGACCTACGCGCACGCCACCCGGAGCGTGAAGTTCCCCCTGGCCATGAAAGGCCTCGAAAATCTTAAAGCCATGGGGGCCGCGGACAGGATCAGGCTCTTCCATATCATCTACCGCGGCAATTACCGCCGCCTGCCGGCCTTCGCGGAGTGGACGGCCGGCGCGCTGCCGGACCTGGCCTTCGTGAATTTCACTTTCGTGCGCAACGCGGGACGGGTCGCGGACAGCGCGGAACTCGTGCCCCGCTACTCCGAGGTCGAACCGTACCTCAAACTGGCGCTCGGCCGGCTGAAACTCGCCGGGATCAGGGCCGTGGTCCAGAACTTCCCGCTCTGCCGCCTCGGGAACTTCGAAGGGTTCTCCTTCGAGTTCCACCGCTGGAGACGCGGCGACCGGGTCCTGGAGGCGGGGGTGGCCGGCAAGGCCGCGTGCGCCGCCTGCTCCCGCTGCCGCCTGGAGCCGGCCTGCTGCGGCGCCAGAAAGGATTACCTGCGCGTGCACGGCAGGTCGGAACTCTCCGCTTCCTCCCTCGACCCGGCGGCGATAAGACCCGAGCCTTTCCAGTGAGCCCCGGCATGAAGATAGTCTCCTGTTTTTCGGACATAAAGGAACTCGGGCCGCTCGCCGAAGCGGGTGCCGACGAATTCTATACGGCCGCCCGGGAGCTCCCGGCTTTCCACTCCGGAGAGCTGCCGCTCGCCCGCCTGCCCGGGGCCATCAGGCTGGCGCACTCCCTGGGCAGGAAGATCTCCGTCGCCGTCAACGCCCTGCTGGCCACCGCCACGGTACGGCGGCTGGCCGCCGTGGAAAAGAGCGTGCGCCGTCTCGACGAGGCCGGGGCCGACTCGTTCATATTCGCCAGTCCTTACCTGCTGCGGATGTTCTCGGCCCCGGGGCGGAAACTGCGCGCCGCCCTGCACCTGAGCTCCGTGCAGCCGGTCTTCAACAGCCGCGCCGCGGCCTTCTTCTCCCGGTTCGGCGTCTCCCGGTTCATACTGCCCAACCAGCTGGACCCCCGCGAAGCCGGGCCGCTGCTCGCTTTCTGCCGGGAGCGCGGGATAGAGACCGAGATCTTCGACTACCGTTTCTTCGGCTGCGTCTACGTGAACGGCCGCTGCCAGCTGCACAAGCCGGGACATTACACGACCCGGCGCGGCCTGCCGGAAGGGGCCATGTGCCGGGTCTCGGCCGGCGCCGGCGGGCTCGTGCGCCCGCTCCCCCCGGAGCTGCCCCGCCGGGCGGCGGAACTCCCCGCCCTCCTCGCGCGCCTCGAGCGCCGGCTGACGCCGTGCGGAGCGCCGCGATTCTCGGACGCCGCCGCCTTCTTCGATCTCCTCTCGGCGGGCGTCGGTTACCTCAAATACGGCACGCGGCGCGACGCGCCCGCGGCGAAGGTCTCCAAGGTGAGGGCCATGCGCGCGATGATCTCCCTGGCGGAAGGCCTGCGCGCGCGCCTTCCCGCGGCCGCGGCCAGGCGGGAATTCATAGCGGAGATGTCCCGCTGGAACGGGGGAGGGCTTTGACGATGGCCGTCGAAAAGGGGATCAGGCTCGGCCCCGTCTCCCTGGACTCCCTTCTCGGGACCGGGGCGCCGGAGGACGCGCTGCGCGGCTTCTCCCGCGTCTACATCGGACCGGAATTCTGCGAGGAACTGCTGGACGAGTCGCTCTGCCGCGAGGCCGTCCGGCTGTCCGGACTGGGCAAGAAGGTCTGCCTGCTCACGCCCATGCTGGGGGAGCGCGGGGCGGCGAAGCTGGACCGCGTCTTCGCGGAATTGGCGGCCCTGGCCGCGAAAGGCCGCCTGCGCCCGGCCGGGCTCGAGATCACGGTCAATGATTTCGGTGCCGTCGAACTCGCGGCGAAGCGCCGGCTGCCGTTCCGGCTTAACGCGGGGCGCCTGCTGCGCGACAACGTTTTCGACACCACCGGCAAGCCGCTGAAAGTCCACAACGGCGCGGCGCTGGAGTTCTTCCGCTCGATAGGGATAACCCGCTTCGAGATACCCGCCATAGGGACCCTGCCTCTTTCCAATTTCCGCGAAGGCCGGCGTTACGGCTTCGACCGGCGCTCTTTCCGCGTCACTCTCCACTACCCGTACCTGGACCTGACGGCGACGCGGGCCTGCCCCGTCGGCCTGCGCGACGACCCTCCCGGCGGCGCGCGGCGCGCTCCGGGCTGCTCGCGCGAGTGCCTGATAGGCCATTTCGAGCTCAGGCATCCGATGATAAAGGAAAAGCTGCTGATAAGAGGGAACGCCGTGTTCCTGGAATTCCCGGAGAGGTTCTATTCTTCGGAAAGGCAGCTGGCCGCGCTGAACATAGACAGGCTGGTCTACTCGCCCTTCCCCTGACCGGACCCCGGACCGCCGCGGAGAACGGGGAAGCCCCCCGCTTACCGTAGAAATTTCAGAATCCTCTTTCCCTGAAAGACGGCGCCGCCAGGCCCGCCTGCAGAGCGTTCAGCATGCGCGCCGCCAGGACGCGCGCGCCGGCATAGCCGAAATAAGGTTCGTCGAGAAGACAGTGATGCCCGTAGGACGGGAAACCCAGCTCGACGAAAGGCAGCCCTTCGGCGAAGCCCTCCGTAACGGCGAAAGAATTGGCCACGGCCAGGTCCGGTTTGCGGTAGCGCGGCAGGGCGGCCAGGGCGGACCTCGCCTCGGACGCGGAGGGGGCGAAGAGAACGGTCTCAGCCCGTCCGGCGGAAGGGCCGAGCGTTCTGGAGGAGGAGCCCAGCAGGGCCGCCGGCACGCCGACGCAGAGTTCCGCCGCGAACGAGGAGAACGCGGAGTAGAGATGGGGGTCGCCGGCAAAGAGGACGTTCCGGTTGCGGAGCACCCGCAGCGCCGGGGCCAGCGCGGCCGCCGCGGCCCGTTCGGCCTCCGCCAGCGCGGGAGGAGGTCCGCCTTTCAGCCCGGCGGCCTTTCTCACGGCGGCCAGCCAGGCGGAAGTGCCGCCCAGGCCCATGGGGAGCCCGGTCTCCAGGAGCTTTGCCCCGGTCCTCCCCGCCAGCGTCCTGGCGGCCCGTCGGCCGTAGGGGAGCGAGACGATCAGCGAAGCTTCGGCGGCCCTCGCGAGTTCCGCCACGCCGCCGCCGGAGGGCCAGACGGAGACGAGTTCCAGGCCGGCGAGCGCCAGCAGCCTCTCAAGTTCCTTCAGATTGGCCGCGTGGTCGAACTCGTTGCGGTCCAGCATATAGCCCGCGAGGGCGACCTTGCCGGCGGCGCGCCGGGGCCTGGCGGGGAACCGCAGGGAGCGCGCCAGCGCCTCCAGCGAAAGGTCGTAGCCTTCCAACCAGTCCAGGTCCATCGATTTTGCGGGAACGGCGGCGGCCGGGACACCGGGCGGCACGGCCGCCGCGATCCCGTCGTAATCCATCCCGGCCAGCCAGCCGAAAGGAAGGCCGGTGAGCAGGACGGCGCCGAATTCACCGGAGCCGGCGATGCTGTTCAGTATGGCGGCCACCCTTTTCTCCGGGTTCTTCTGCGGGGTGAAAGGGGTCACCATGGTACAGGCCACGCGGTGGCGGCCCGAGGGGGAGAGGAGCGTGGAAAAGAGGTCGTGGTTGCCGGCTATCAGGTCGGCCTTGACCATAGCGCAGTTGGGAGAGTCCACGACCAGGCAGGCGTCCCGCACGGCGTTGACGGCCATGAAAACCCCCAGCAGGTAAGGCAGCTGGTAAGTCCTTTCGAAAACTTTATCGGCGGCCGTATCGCTCATTGAACTCCCATTCGCAAAGGTTCGCCAGGCGGCGCATCGTCTCTATGGTCCCTTCGTAACCCGGTTCGCACATGGCGGCCGAAAAATCGTTCTTCCCCGCCTCGGCCAGCCGCGCGTCGCCGGGGATGTCGGAGTAGACTATGCGCATGGTCCGGTCGGCCGACAGCGCGCGGCGAAGACCGGCGGGAGAATCGAAAAAGAGCAGCCTCGGCCTCGCGCCGGTCCTCTTGCCGAGCAGTCCCGCTTCTTTCACGGCCAGCGTCCGGGCCGCCCGGTCCCGCGCATAGGCGAAAAGGCGCACCGGCATGCCCGCTTCCCGCAGCAGCGAGAACATCGGCACTCCCGATACCGCCCAGGTCCCCTCCAGAGTGGGGATCTCGTCGGGAGAGGCGATGAATCCGGCCGCGAAGCGGGAAAGCCGCTTCTTAAGAGCGGAGCGGCCCGCGGCCTCCGCGGCGGAAGGCCCCAGGCCGCCGCGCGGCGCCTTGCGCCCGAGCCTGGCGAAGAGTTCCCTCAGCCAGGCCTCGGTGGCGGCGAAGCCGTAGGGGGCCGGCGGCGCCGTCCATTTTATCTTCAGCTCGTCGAAGGCGGTGGTCAGCACCGGGTCCGGATAGGCCAGCACCTGCAGGCGGGAGGCGGCGATATCACCGTAAAAGTCCCGTTCGGGAGGGGCAGCCGACAGACCGCGCCCGGCGAGCAGGTCCGCCAGCGGCAGCGCCTTGGATGACGCGAAATTGACGAGGTTGAGATCGCAGGACGGCTTCGTCCTCCGCAGGGCGGCCAGCCGGCGGACTACCAGCGCCGCGCGCGCGCGGACCTTCTCGGGAGTGGCGTCCTCGAAATTATTGAAATTGTCGCGCAGCACTTCCATCCCGAGGTCGCGCGAGGCCTTTTCCAGGAAACTGTTCACGTCGCTGGAGAGCAGCAGCGGCGAACAGCCGTTGTAGAACTCCAGCAGGCCCCCGGCGCTGCCCCTGGTCTTGACGGCGGCCAGTCTCCCGGCCATCTTGCGCTCGTCCCCCCGTATGGCGTCGCCGTAACCGAAATCCGTGTTCATCACGGTCGAGCCTTCCTTGGGCAGGAACGGCGCCATCGACGGGGCCTGATCGTTGGCGAGCCCCCCCATTTTCTGGAAAGTATTGAGCAGGGTGCTGGAACAGCTGCTGAAGCGGCACTCGATATCGCCGTGCTCCACTATGACCGTGCCCGGGGGGACGCAGACCCCTGAATTATCGGAGAACACGAACCTGTGCCACTGGCCGAAGCCGGTATGCTGGTCTATGGGACGGTCGCCTTCCGGCAGGCGGGGATGGTAACCGGTGCGGCCGAAGGAATCGGCGTCGCCGTAAAAATCCGGACCTCCGCTGAAAGCCGCCACGAAATCATCGAAGCGGAGCGCCGAGATCCCCCGCACGGCGGACTCGAACGCAGCCCTGTCGCCGCGCGGCTCTTCGCCCGGCGCGAAGCAGAAGGCCCAGTCGGAGACGGATGTCATGCCGGGCCTGATCTCCGAGAGCGGGGCCACGAAGACCTTGCAGGCGTCGTCCCCCTTCTTCCAGGCGCATACGACCTGGCCGCCCAGGAGACCCGTCACGGAGAAACCGGCGGCGGCCAGCAGGGCCGGCGGCGGGACCGGCGCCGGCCGCCCCGACGGGGCGGGACCGGTCCGGGACTCGTCCGCCGCCGCGCCGCCTATAAAGGATTCGAATTCGCGCTCGCTCATCATGCGGGGCGGTGAAGCCGGCTTCCCGGAGGAAATTATCCCCCTCGTCAGCCCGGCCAGGGCGCCGGCGGCGGGGCTGCGCGGGTCCAGCAGCACGACCGGCTTGCGGGCCTTCTCCGCCCTGCCGACGGCCGGGTCCCGCGGTATCACGCCCAGCACCCGCGTATCGACGGCCCTTGCGAATTCCTCGGTCCGGCGGACGGCGGAAATATCCTTGGCGTTGACGGCCAGGCCGGCCAGGTACACGCCGTTCCTGGCGTAGTTGTTTATCATCGCCACCAGGTTGTTGGCGGCGTAAAGGGAAAGGATCTCCTCGGAGACTACGATGACGGCCTTGCTGGTGAAACCGCGCCGCAACGGCGCGGCGAAACCGCCGCAGACCACGTCCCCCAGCACGTCGAAGATCACGGTATCGTAGGCGTTGCGCTCCATCAGCCCGGAATCCCGCACGGCGTCGAGCATGGCCCCGATCCCTGCGCCCGCGCACCCCACGCCGGCCTGGGGACCGCCGGCCTCTATGCAGTCTATTCCCTTCGCGCCCTTGTGAACGGCGCCGGCCAGGGCGGCCGCGCCGGCGAAACCGCCGTCGCTGAAAGGCTTTATGCGGCGGCCGGTCAGCGCGAGCGTCGAATCGCGCTTAGGGTCGCAGCCGATATGCAGGACCTTCCGGCCGGCGGCGGCCAGCAGGACGGAAACATTGGCGGCGATGGTGCTTTTACCGATGCCGCCTTTGCCGAAAAATACTATGTTCTCCACTTCTCTCCTCTCGGGCCGCTATCGCTACAATTATATAATAAACCCCCGGAACGGCCGTCCGGCCGGAAGGGGGGTCCGGGACAGGTCAGGCGACTTTCCGGCGGGGCAGCGGCCGCAGCGGGAAAGGGGCCGGCTTGCGGAGTACGGGGCGGAACTCGCGGCGGCCGAAAACGTCGGCGTACCATTTCTCGAAACCCATGCAGACCTTGTCGTAGACGCAGCGGGAACAGGACTTGTTCTTTACCCGTATGCGTTCCTTGACCGAGTAAACGGCGTCGGTCTTCCCCTCCACGTAGTAGAGCGGCTCGTCGTCCTCCGCCCGCTCCGGGCGGTCCCATTCCGCCATCAGGTGGGCCGCCTCGGGTATATTGCAGGGGCAGAAATTTATGAGTATCCGGCTCTCCGGGCGTACGCCGGTCTCCTTCAGAAGCGCCAATGCCTTCCTCAGGTACGGCACGGCCCTGGTGACGCTGACCTTGAGCAGGTCCGCGTTCCTGGCCATCATGCCGCTGTAATGAGGGAAGATGATGTTGAAGTCGCGCACGCCGAAACGCCCGGTTATCAGTCCGAGCATCTCCGGCAGCGACCTGTAATTGGGGGCGTTGAGCGCCATGTTGACGCAGAGCTCGGCGCCGCCTTCCCTGATATTGCCGAAAGCGGCCGTCAGCTTCGCGAAGGCGCCGTCCACCCCGACGAGCCGGTCGTGTATCTCCGGCCCGGGGCCGTGCAGCGAAAGGCGGAACAGGTTGGCCCCGGCCCCTATCAGGGAGCGCGTATAGGCCTTATCGGCCAGCCTCAGGCCGTTGCTCATCACCTGTATCCAGGGATAGCCGATCTTCGCGGCCAGCTTTATTATCTTGGGCAGGTCCGGCAGCAGCGTGATCTCGCCGCCGATGAAATAGGCGCAGCGGCAGCCCCTGGAGTAGCCCTCGTAAAGGGCCCTCGAGGCGTCGGCGAAGGGCATGCGCTGCCCGCAGAGCGGCTTGAGCTCGTCGCCCGGCTGGTAGCAGAACACGCAGCGCGCGTTGCAGTCGTAATTGAGGATCACCTCGCAGTTCTTTATCCTCGCGCCCGGAGAAGGGGCCCTCGTGCTCATCCTTTCCTCCCTTTCCCGCCGTCCTTCTCCCAGGCGGCGGACAGCGCCTGGCGCGGCAGCTTCCGTATCGCCCGGAACTCCGCTCCGCCGTAAAGTTCCAGGTAGCTCTTCTCGACGCCCTTGCACCTCTCGTAGAGCAGGCAGCCGCGGCAGCCGCGGGTCTTCTCGGAGCCCTCGGCCTTCATGTCCTGCAGGCGGCGGACGGTGCCGTCGGGCAGCATTACCTCCTCCTGCGCTTCGTCCGGGGCGGGAAGCTCCCAGTCCGCCATCACGTTCAGGTATTCCGGCATGAGGCAGGGAGGGAAATTCACCACCATGCGGGCGAAAGCGGGCAGGCCGGAATCCGCGATGAGCGCCAGGCCGCGGCGCACATAAGGCACGGCGGAGGAGATGCGGGTCCGCAGCAGCCGGGCATTGCCGGCCATCAGCCCGGCGTAATGCCCGTAGATGATATTGTAGTAGTTCACGCCGAGCTCTTCGAAGACCAGCCGGAAGAAACCGGGGAAATGCCGGCAGTTGAGGCGGTTGACCACCTGGTCCACCCCCACTTCCATGCCCGCGGCCTGCGCCGCCCGGACGGTCCGCAGCACCCCGTCGAAGGCCCCCTTCACGCCGACCAGCCTGTCGTGCACGGCGGCCGAAGGGCCGTGCAGGGAGACGTCGAGCATGTTCACGCCGGCGTCCGCCAACCGCGGCAGCAGCGACGGATCGGAGAAATTGACGCTGTTGGTGCAGACCTTGACCAGCGAATAGCCGAGCCGCCTGGCCAGCCTGGCTATTTCCGGCAGGTCCCGCCTGAGCGTCGGCTCGCCGCCGATGAGGCTGGCTATCCAGGCGCCGCCCTCCCTGCCGGCGCGGAGAGCGCGGGCTATTGTCCTGAGGTCCACCTCGGGCCTGTCCGAGGCGTGGAAATCGGCGGGGTTGTAACAGAAGAGACAGCGCAGATTGCAGCGGTAATTGACCGTTATCTCGCAGACCTTCGGCTTCCTGTCTATGGGCCAGCGCACCCGCGCCAGCCGCCGGCGCAACTCAGCGCGGTCCGCGCGCGGCGCGGCCTTCAGCGCGGCGCGCAGGTTCGGGGCCGCGAAAGGGTTCGCCTTCATCGCACCCATCCCGGACCGGCCTCCTTGAGCGAAGCGGCTATCCCGGCCAGCGCCGTACCGCGCCAGAGGAGCCTGCGGACCGATGAAAGCGCGCGCGGCGGGCAGACCAGGCCGCCGGCCGAAGACCGGCAGACGGCTTTCAGGCCCGGCAGTTCGCGCCCGAGATCGGCGGCGAAAGAAGAGGCGAAGGTCCGCCGGTACTCCGCGAAAGAGAGCCGCCCTCCCGGCGCGGCGAAACTCTCCAGGGCGAAATAGAGCTTCTCGTCGCGCAGGTCCGTCCGGACCAGGCGGTATACCGGCGGCCGGCCGGCCAGGAGCGCGGCGCGCCAGCGGTCCCAGCCGGCGAAGTTGATGTAGCGGGCCGAGGCGAAGGCTCGCGAGACGGAAGCCGGGCCGAGGCCCAGCACCGAGTTGCGGTCGCGCAGACCGCTGGTCTGGAAATTGCGGCTCGAGCGCGTCAGCCCGGCGGAATCGTAGTCGGCCGTGACATAACCCGCCTTCTTCAGAAGCGC
The DNA here is from genome assembly GCA_964415175.1 of uncultured Elusimicrobiaceae bacterium. Lineage (GTDB taxonomy): Bacteria > Elusimicrobiota > Elusimicrobia > Elusimicrobiales > UBA9959 > UBA2231. Next base: position 63,750 of record CAYPYG010000003.1, on the reverse strand, counting down.
GAAACCTTCGGAAAGCAGGGCGCGCAGCGCGGCCTCGTCCGGAGCGCGGCCGCCGCGCAGGGAGTACAGCGTGTAGGGCGTGGCCGAGAAGGCGTTGAGATGCACCTGGTCGGGCCGCATGGCCAGCGCGCCGCGGACGTCGCGCAGGAAACCGGCGCGGCCCTGGCCCGGCAGGCCGCAGATGATGTCGAGATTGCATTTTATGCCGGCCTTCCGCAGCGCGGCCGTCTTTTCCGCCAGCCCGGCCGCGCCGCGGCGCCCGGCGCGGCGGATGGCCTCGCCGGCGAAGGACTGCACGCCCAGGCAGACGCGCGAAACGCCGCAGTCCCGCAGCGCGGCGAGCAGTTCCGTGTCCAGGTCGGCGGGGTCGATCTCGGCGTTGATCTGCGTACGGGCGCCGAAACTGAAATTACGGCGCAGCAGGGCGAACAGTCCGCGCAGCCGCTCCGGCGGCAGCAGGGACGGCGTGCCCCCGCCGAGATAGACGGTCTCGAGCTCCCGCCGCCGGGCGGCGGGAGGGAGCAGCCTTATCTCTTTCTCCAGCAGGCGCAGGTACTCCGCGGCCGCCGCCCCGCGGCGTTCCGGCGGGCAGGCGATGACGGGCAGGAAACAGAATTCGCATTTGCGGCGGCAGAAGGGAAAGTTCACGTAGAGGCCCAGGCGGGAAGAGCGGGGCAGGGCCCGGCGCCAGATCCCGCCCAGCCCCGCGCGCGACAGGGCGGCCTTCCCCCAGGACCCGAAGGGCGGGTACTGCTCGGAGTAGCCGGTATAATCCAGCGTCCGGGCCTTGTCATAGACCCGCTCGAATATTTCCTGGGGAATATCCAGCATCTTAAAAAGCGCGGCCCGCGCGGGAACTGCCGCGGGCCGGATCAGGGCGGCTTTTGCCGCAGGCGGTGCCCGGAGCTCCGCGACGGGCCGCGGAGGTCCTCACGATCCCGTCCCTGTCAGAGCTCGCCGGGCAGCGCGGCGTAGAACACGGCCGCCTTGACCAGGTGGTCTATCGGCATGTTCTCGTTGACCGAGTGGGCGTAGATCTCGTTCGAGGGGCCGAAGCCTATCGTCGGGATGCCCAGCCGGCCGGCCGAGGCCACGCCGTTGGTGGAGAACACCCAGCGGCTGATGACCGGCTTCTTCTTCAGCGCGATCGCGGCGGCGCGGGCGCCGGCCTGCACAAGCTTGTGGCTCTCGGGCAGCACCCAGGTCGGGAAATACTTCTCCTGGCCGACCTTCAGGCCGGTCCAGGCGGTCTCGGAGTACTGCAGCACCTCGACGGCGGCCTTCGCCTTCTTCACGGACGGCAGCCGCTTGATCTCGGCGACAGAGCTCTTGAGCGTCTCGCCGACGGTCAGGCGGCGGTCCAGGTAGATGGTGCACTCGTCGGGCACGGCGTTGAGCGACGGCGTCTTGCACTCGATCGAGGTGACGGCGACGGTGCCCTTGCCGATGAACTTGTCGTTCTTGAGGCGCTTGTTGAGGGCCGTTATCTCCTTGGTGATGTCGGCCATCTTGACGACGGCGTTGTCGCCGCGCTCGGGCGCGCTGGCGTGGCAGCTGCGGCCCTTGGTCACGACCTTCATCTCCATCCGGCCGCGGTGGCCGCGGTAGACCTTGAGGTCGGTCGGCTCGGTGATGACTACGAAGTCGGGGCGGATCTTCTCCTTCTTGATGATGTGCAGGAGCGGCAGGCCGTCGCAGTCCTCCTCCATGACGGAGCCGACGGCCATCAGGGTGTAGTCGCCCTCCAGCTTGAGGTCCTTTATCATTTTCGCGGCGTAGACCATCGGGACCATCGAGAGCTTCTGGTCGGTGGCGCCGCGGCCGTAGATGTGGCCGTTCCTGACCAGGCCGGCGAACGGGTTTATCTTCCAGGCCTTGGGGTCGCCTATGCCGACGGTGTCGATGTGGGCGTCGATCATGATCTTCTTCTTCCCCTTGCCGAGGAAGCCGATGATATTGCCCATCGCGTCGATCTTCACCCTGTCGAAGCCGACCTTGATCATCTCTTTCTTGATGCGCTCCACCAGCGGGCCTTCCTTGCAGGAGAAGCTGGGGATCTTGACCAGGTCCGAGGCGAACTTGACCATGTCCTTCTTATATTTCAAAGCGGTCTTGTGCAGCAGTTCTTTCTTGTCCATTTTTTCCTCCGTGGGTATGGTGACTATATTCTATATAATTGGGCCCGTTCTATATCATGCGCAGGTAGCGCTCCAGCGCGCGGACGAAGACTTCCGTATCGGCCGGCGTATTGTAGGTGAAATACGACAGGCGCAGCGTCTCCTTCACCCCGGAGGCCAGGCAGGCCAGGTCGGCGCAGTGGCGGCCCGAGCGCACGGCTATCGAAAGTCCTTTCACGCTGCCGTCGAGGAAAAGGGCGAAGTCCTGAGCGGAGAAGCCGCGCTTCTCCGGGACTATGGAGACGAGGGAGCCTTCAGCCAGGGCGTTTTTTTCTCCCAGTACCCGCACGCCTTTCACGGCCGACAGCCTGTCATGCGCGTCGCGCACGAGCCCCGAGACATGGGCGCGGATATGCCCGAAGCCGGCTTTTTCCAGCCGCTTTATCGCCGCGGCCAGGCCGGCCGCGCCGGCGTAGTTCTGCACGCCGGCCTCGAAACCCCTGTTCCCTTCTATATACCTCGCTTTATACCCGCCGCCGCGCTCCACGCCTTCGACGGTCCCGCCGCCCACCCGCCAGGGACGCAGCTTCGCCATAAGTTCCCGGCGGACGTAAAGAGCTCCCGTGCAGTAGGGAGCGCCGACCTTGTGCCCGGAGAAGGCGCAGGCGTCCGCGCCTTCGGCCGCCGCGCCGGAGCCGTGCGTGGGCGCGAACTGCGCGTCGTCGGAGAAAAGGTAAGCCCCGGCCGCGCGCGCCAGGGCCGCGGCGCGCCGGAGTTCCTGCCTGCCGCCGAATATATTGGAGGCGTGATTGAGACAGACCAGGGCCGTGCGCCGGCCCAGCAGCCGCGGCAGGGCGTCGAGGTCGGGGGCCAGGCCCTTGAGCGGCAGGACCTTCAGCTTAACCCGCCCCGCGGCGGCCAGCCGCTCGAAAGGCAGGAATACGGCATTGTGCTCGAGCGGCGACAGCAGCACCTCGTCTCGCTCTTTGGTGAAAGGGAAGGAGTAGGCCAGCAGGTTCGCCGCGTCGGTGACGCCGCCGGTGAAGATGACGTCGTCCGGCGAGCCCGCTCCCATGAACCCCGCGACCGTACGGCGCGCGGCCTCGAACTCCGCCTCCATCTCCGCGGAGAGCGAATAGAAGGAGCGCCGGCCGCCGCAGCCGCCCAGCCGCAGCAGGTTCCCGCGCTGCGCGTCGGCCGCGCATTTCAGTTTCAGCACCGTGCAGGCGCTGTCGAGATAGACCAGCCTGCGGCCTCCGGGGCGGGTCTTCAGGACGGGGAATTCCTTGTCGAGCGCGGCGATGGCCTTGTTCATAGCGTCTTATGGACCTTGATGTAATCCTTGCGCGGTCCGGGGCAGATGTTCCGCAGCCGGCAGCCGCGGCAGGCGGCGACATAGGCTTTCTCGGCCAGCTGCGGACCCCGCTCTTTAGATGATAGTTTTTTGGCGTCCACGCTTGAAAGAGCGAATCCGCCCAGGAAGCAGGGCGGTATATGGTCCGTCTCGCAGCGCAGGCCCAGCTCCCGGCACAGTTCCAGGGCTTTTATCAGGAAAGGCGAAACGGCGGCGTAGCGCGGCACATACAGACCGGACTCCGACCTGCCGTAGGCCTTGATGAAGCTGAACTGTATCCAGGAGACGCCCTCGAGTTCCGCGGCCGCGAACTTCGCGAAAGAAGGCAGGCGGCGGTAATTGAGCGAGCTTACGACATGGGTCAGCCGCACCGCCGCGCCGGCCTTTATCAGCCGGCGCACGCCGCGCAGCCTGGCTGCGAAGGCTCCGCGCGTCCGCGTTATTTTAAGATCGGCGGCGGCCGAGTCCGACGGGAAATTGACGTTGAAATAGCCGCCCGTCAGTTTCACCGCCCGCAGCAGTCCGCGGAAATACGCTTCCGGCAGCCGCGACAGCGCCGCGCCGTTCGTCTGCACCTCCACGCGCCTCTTCCTGCCGGCGCAATAGAGGACGAACTTCAGCAGCGCGTCCCTGTCGGCCAGCAGCGGCTCACCGCCCGAGACCTGCACCAGGCCCGGCTCTTTAAGCGCCGCCGCCCACGCCGCCAGACCGGTCCGTTCGGTATCGACGGTCTCGGCCGGATAAGAGCAGAACACGCAGCGCTGGTCGCAGGCGGAAAGCAGGTGTATGAGCGGCATTTCAGGAGAATCTTATCATTTTGAAACCGGCGCGCCTTGCGGAGCCGCATAGTTCCTCGCGACATGCAGCGAGAGGCCGTAGGGCCCTTTGACGGACTCCGGACCGGAAAAGGGCCCCGCGAGGAGCGCGGCGCAGAGCTCCGCCCCTCCCTCGTCGCACCAGCGGTCCCGCAGCAGGACTATGTCCCTGCCGGCCAGCAGGCGTCCCGGTCCGTCCCGGGAAAGGAGGAATTCCGGATGAACGGCGGACCCGCGGGAAAAAGGAGCGGCCATAGAAGGGTTCGCGGCCGAGAATACCGCCCCCCCGGGAACATCCCGCAGGCCGGACAGGAACCGCCATTGGGAAACGAAGGCCGGGTCCACTATTTCCCGTCCCACGAAACCGGCGCCCGACAGCAGCCAGACGGAGAGCGCGACCGCCGCGGCGGCTTTGCCTCCCATCCCCCGGCGCGCCGCGGCCCTGCCGTACAGCCAGGCCGCGGCCTGGCCGGCCGGCGGCACCGCGAAGGCCAGTAAAGGGACATTGAACCGTTTGAGGTCCAGCGCCCAGAGGTCGAGCTTCTGCGCGAAGGAATATACCAGCAGGAAAGCGGCGGCGGGCAGCAGGAGCGCAGCCGGGACCTTGTCTTTCCGTAAAGACAGAAGGATGCCCGAAAGCGCCGCCAGCCCGAAAACGGGCGGCAGTCCGGGCCCGTTCAGCCAGTACCGGAGGTTCTTGAAGCACAGTCCGAGACCGTCCAGCTGCTCCCTGGAAGGAAGCCAGTTCTCCGCGTTGTATTCCCGTATGCCGGGCAGGTACAGCGCCGGGAGAACGAGATACAGCAGGAACAACAGGACGCCGGCGGGCGACGGCCGGCGGGAACGGAGAAAAGGGAGCGCGGCGAGGAAAAAGAAGAGCAGGAAGTTCTCCGGCCGGACGAAGGCGGAAAACGCGGTGGCGGAGACCGCCAGGAAGAAGGCGCGCCGTCCCCCTTTCCCGGCGTATACTAGCCAGGAGCATAGCGCCAGCAGGATGAAGGTGAGCGACGCGCCCTCCAGCGAGGCGTTGCCGGAGAACTTCAGATGCAGCGGCAGAAAAGCGATCAGGAAAGCGGAAGCGAGTCCGGGAAGCGGGCCGCGGAACAGCACGGCGGAGAAGAAGAAGAAGAGCGGTATGGCCAGGGAGGAAACGAAGGCGTTGAACATGAAGGCCTGGTCCCACCCCGCGCCGGCGACCTTGAAGACCCACGCCAGCAGCGCGTGGTATCCCGGGGGCCATTGCGGCAGCCAGCCCGACAGACACAGATCGTCCAGCCTGAAATCGCAGCGGATGAAAGAGAGCCCTTCCGCCAGGCCGCCGGCCAGGGCGAGATGCTCGTATTCGTCGTAGAAGACATACGGGCGGTGGGGCACGGCCCAGAGCCTCAGCGCGAGACCCGCCAGCCATAGCAGCGCGGCCAGGCGGAGGGCGGGGCCCCAGTCCCGTTCCAGGCAGGCCGCCGCCTGCCTCCGGGCCAGGAAGAGTCCCGCCAGCAGTGAGAACTGCAGGAACAGGGCCGCTATATGAGAATGGGAGACAAGGTCCATTTCAAGAGATACGCCGGCGGCCCGGTTCAGGCCCGCGGAGCGGACGGGATCCCGGCTTTAAGCCGCCAGAAAAAGGTCCCGCGCTCCAGTTTCTTCTCCGCCAGGCCTTTTTTCTCCAGCGACATTCCGGCGCCGAGGACGGCGTTGCCGTCGGAGCAGTCGCGGCACAGCGCCAGGCGTTTCGAAGCCTCCAGCACGGCGGCGGTGGCCTTCCAGCCTCCGCCTTCCAGTATCGACACCATACAGCGCTCATTGTCCGAGAGGAAAACCGCGCCCTCCGGCTCAGCGCGCCTGCGCGGGCCGGGGGCGGAACCGAAAGGACGGAAACCGCGCCAGCCGTAAAGTTCCGCGTAATTGCGGTCGACCCCCCGGCAGCGCTCCGCCAGCGCGCAGCGCCGGCAGGGCAGTCCCCGGACCTTGGCCTCTTCGGCGCTCTCGTCGAGATCGGTGACGCCGCCCGACGGGTCGGTGACCAGCGTGTTGAACTTGTCCAGTCCTATGGCCAGCGATTCCCTCCCTTTGAGGAAGCAGGGCGGCACGTTCAGGAAGAGTATCTCCCCGCCGAGGCCGCGTTTCTCCATGAAGGCCGCCGCCTTCTTGAAATAAGGGGCGCAGTCCGGCAGGCTCACGCCCAGCCTCGCGTGATTGGCCCGCATACTGCCGATATAGACGGGATAGATGACGACGAAACTGCTTATCCCCTTTTCCAGCCAGTAGCCGATGACGGAGTCCAGCCGCCGGTAGTTGAGCCGGTTGACCACTATATTGTTGGCGACGCGGACCTTCAGGCGCCTCAGGTTCTCCACCCCGGCCGAGGCCCTGGCGAACGCGCCCTTCACCCCGACCAGCAGATCGTGCTCGGCCGGGCGGTCGCTGGCGAAGGAGAACTTGGACAGCGTCAGGCCGGCGCGCGCCAGCCGGCGGCAGAAGGCGGGGTCGGAGAGGCGTATGCCGTTGGTCTGGACCCGGATGAAACCGAAACCGGCCCGCTTCGCCGCCGAAACTACGCGGATTATGTCCGGACGGATGAGGGGCTCTCCGCCGGTGAGCCCCAGACGGCGGTAGCCGGCCCTGCGCGCCGCCTTCAGATCGGCGAGCAGCCTCGAAAAGGGGGCGTTGAGCGACTTGTCGAAACTGCCCTGCGAACAGAAAAGGCAGCGCGCGCTGCAGTTGTAGTTCAATATCAGCTCGTAGCACTTGCCGGAGCCGTCCTTCTCCCCGTTCATAGCGGGGCCTCCAGTCCGTGCCTGCGGCGGAAGGCCGGCAGGCGGGAGAGGTCCCGCACGAGGCGGAGCATCGCGGCGCCGTAAACGCGGGAGAAGCCCGTCCGCAGGTCCATGGCCGCGCGCGTCTCCGAAGGGGAAAGCCCCCGGGCATGGCGCAGCAGCGAATAATACCCGGCGGGGCAGAGCGGCTCGGCCGGGTCGGCGCCCGCGGCCGAGACCTCGGCGAAGAAACGGCGGCGGCCGGCGGGACCGGAATAGCCGCGGCGTACGGAGACCGGAGCCGCGAGCAGTTTGTCGCAGGGGAGCAGCTCCACCGAGGGCGAAAGCGTGAGCGAAGCGCAGCCGGAAACGTCCGCGCCCCGGCCCAGGTCCAGCAGTTCGTAGATATTGGCCAGTTCGTAGGCGGGACGGCCCGACCGCAGCATGGCCGCGTAGTCCCGCCCGATCCTGCGCAGTTCCGCCGAAAGTATGCGCGCTTCGGCCGGGCCCCAGCCGGCCTTTACGTCCGGAGCCCAGGCTATGGCCCTGAACCCGGCCGAGTAAAGGGCCCGCACGTTGGCGGCCAGCCGGCCCGCGTTCCCCGGCGTTACGACGGCCGAGGCGGTCAGTTTCGCCCGGAGCGGGCGCGGCAGGCCGCGCAGCGCGGCCGCGTAGGCCGAGCCGCCGGCGCGCAGTTTGCGGGACCTGTCATTGTCGGCCCGGCCGCCGTCGAGGCTCAGCACGACCCGAGCGCCGCAGCGCAGCAGCGTCTCCGCCCGGCCCTGGTCCAGCAGCGCCCCGTTGGTGAACACCGTCGTGTGGAGCGGCGGACGCAGCCGCCCCAGGCGCGCGACCGCCGCCTTCAGCAGGCCCCAGCGCAGCAGCGGCTCCCCTCCCAGAAAGGTCACCCGGCGGCCGCCGGCCCGCGCGAAAGAATCGAGCGCGCGGAACAGGCCCGCGCGGTCCAGGGCGTCGCGGCCGGAGGGAACGAAACAATAGGCGCAGGCCATATCGCAGGAGCCGGTCAGGTAGACCGAAAGATGGTCCGGCCGCCTCATCGCGCCCCCCCCCGGCCTGTTGAGCGAGAGCTGCCCGCCGGCCACGGCGCGCATCACCGGTGCGGCGGCGCCGGCAGGGGCCGCTTTGAAACCCTTTTCCCCGCGCAGTTCCAGGTAATCGGCGCGCGGGCCGGCGCAGACGGGGGAGAGCCCGCAGCTCCGGCAGGCGGCCACGCGGCGCTTCTCGCCGAGATAGGTGCCGTCGCCCTTCAGCAGGCAGTCGGCGTCACGGGCGTAGGCCTCGAAACCTTTCAGGAAGCAGAGCGGGACGCCGTCCGTCAGGCAGGGCAGGCCCAGCCGCCTGGCGACGGCCAGCGCCTTGCGGAGATAGGGGCTGACCCTGCGCAGGTCGGGCACGAGCCAGGGGCGCTCCCTGACCCGGCCCTTCACCTTTATGAAGTTGAAAGCGACATAGAAGAGACCCGGGAAGTTCCGCGCGGCATAGGCGGCATAATCCGGGAGTTGCCGGTAGTTCAGGGAATTCACGACGCAGACCAACGAGGCGGCGCGGGGGCCGGAGGCGGCGACGCGCTTTATGACGGCGGCCTGCGCCTTCAGGCGCCCGCGCGTGCCGGTCAGTTCGTCGTGGGTCCTCTCCACGTGGGAGGGGAAATTGAAGTGGAAATGGGAGACCCCCGCGCGCCGCAGGGAGGAGAAGCGGCGCGGCGTCAGGGCCAGGCCGTTCGTCAGCACGGTTATCTCGCGCGTCCCGCGGCGGACGGCCGCGCGGACCCGGCGCTCCAGGTCCGGCGAAAGCAGCGGCTCGCCGCCTTCGAAGACCAGCGCCGGATAGCGCCGGTCCAGCACTTCCCGTATCTGCGCCGGCGTCATCAGGCGGTCCTCGCCGCGCGCCGAGCAGTAAAGGCAGTCCCGTCCGCACCTGTCGGTGACGAAGACGTTCGGTTCCGGCGGATAAGGCGCGCGTTTTCCGGCCATTCCCGCCTACCACACCCTCTTCATCGGCTTGAGCTCGGCGGCGCCGTAGCGCCGGAGATACTCGGTCCAGATCCCCTCGCAGATATTGTACGCGGCGCAGCCCCGGCAGCGCGCGGGCTTGCCGCGGCTGAGCGTCCGCCTGGAGAGGGTGGCGTCCAGGTTCCTGAAATCCGGCGCCCAGTGTTCGGTCGCGAACAGCACGCGCTCGTTCATCTCGCTGATCTGGCCCAGGTAGCCGCGGAAATAACAGAGCGGCACGTAGCGCACCTTCCACTGGCTCAGGCCGGCGGCGTTGCCGGAGGCCAGCGCCTTCCTCATCCACGGCGCCGCGGCCGAGATGCGCGGCACCAGGGAATCGAAGTCGCGCAGGGCGCCGCCGGTGGGGTCCACGAAAATATATTCCACGTTCCTCACCCCGCGGGATTCGTAGAGCCGGGCTATGCGGGGCAGGAAGCGCATGTTCTGCTTCACGACCGTGGTATTGCCGTTTATCCGCGTAAAGCCCAGGTTGCGCAGGTTGTCCATGCCCTTGAGGAGCTGCCGGAAACTGCCGGGACTGCGGGTCAGGCCGTCGTGAACGGCGGCGTTAGGCCCGTGCACGGAGAAAATGACGGTGTCGAGCCCGGCCTTCAGGGCGGCCCTGGCGAAGTCCGGGTCGGAGAAGATGCGGCCGTTGGTGGCGGTCACGACCTCCTCTATCCCGAGCCTCTTGGCCGCGGCGACTATGGAGAGGAAGTCCGGCCTTATCGTGCATTCCCCCCCTATCAGTTCCAGGATCCGCGCCCCTTTCCGGCGCGCGGCGGTCACTTCGCGCAGCAGTTCCGCGGTGCTCTTCTCCGGGAGGGCGCGCTTCTCCGCGCCGACGCAGAAGCGGCAGTTGTTGTTGCAGGAGTAGCCCGCGAACAGGACGATCTTGAGCCTTCTTTCTTCCACCAGGGGCATCATAATACTATTTGAGCAAAGCCGCGAGGTTCCGGTCCAGCAGCAGAGTGAGGCAGCAGCCGGCGAAGATCCAGAGCGCGAAAGGCCGGCCCCGCACCGCTTCCACCTTGGGGACCTCCCCCGGCAGGCGGCCCAGCCAGTCCTTCAGGGCGGCGACCTGCTCCTCGTCGAGCCCGTCCTTGAAGCAGTCGTCGAAGTCCCCGCAAAGGGCCGGGTTGGACCGCAGCATCCTGACCGAACCGGAGGAAAGCACCACGCCCGGCTCCAGTTCGGCGGCCGTGAGATAGATCATGTCCTTCTTTTCCATCAGGAACTCCATCATCGCGCGGCCGGCGACCAGGATGAGGCTGAACCTGAAAACATGGATGAGCGCGTACTTGAGCATCAGGACCATGTGGCCGAAGAAGAAGAAGTACCCCAGGACGAGGTAAAGCGGGTAGAACGCGGCGATCAGCCAGGTCCAGAGCCTGCTCTTGAAAAGGCGGGCGACCTTCTCCCAGAGGAAGAACAGGAAGAAATAGAGCAGTTCCGTCCTGGCGAACAGGCCGCTCAGCAGGCCGCGGCTCTCCATTACCAGCACCTGCTGCAGCAGGAAGACCATGGTCATATTGGCCAGCAGCAGCGCGGCCGCCGCCCGGTTCCGCCTCCCGCCTTCGGCCAGCTGGGAGAAGCGCTCCTTCACGTCGGACCAGACCTTGCCGAAATAATCGGAAGGCGAGGCCGAATGGAGGCCGTCCGCCAGGAACTTGCCGACGGTGTAGAGCGCCGCGGCCACGAAGATATTTATCAGGACCACGAGGAAGAGATAGGAAGGCAGGTTGCCGATGAACGGGTTGATCAGCGGCAGCCAGGCCGACAGGATCATGAAGAACTTGGCGTCGCCGGCGGGCCAGACCTCGGAATACCAGAGTATCAGCCCCGCCAGCACCGAGAGCCCGGCGTGGACCGCCCAGAGCCGGTAGAAGTTCCAGTTGAGGAAGTCGGTGACCTCGCCCGTCCAGCCCAGCAGCGAATTGGCCGCCATGAGCCCCAGCGCCAGCAGGAGGAACTTGAAGCCCAGGACCGTCAGGGCGTTCGGGATCTTCTTCAGGGCGATGTCGGTATTGACCACCTTCATGCCCCAGGCGGCGAAGACGACCAGCGAGGCCGCGGAGTAGAGCTTCATGAACATACGGGCCGCAGCTCCCCGGCGCCGAACGCCTTCCGGTACTCTTTCATGAGCCCCGGGCAGCCCGGCCGCAGCCGGCAGCGGCGGCAGGCGGCCGGGTAGCAGCGGTCCTCCCTGGGCAGGGTCGTCCAGCATTTTTCCCGCAGCGCCGGCGGTACCAGGCAGAGCGGGAAATGGTAAAGACGGAAATCCGGGAAGCCGGCTATCAGGTCCGCGGCGGCGCCTATGACCCGGGCGGAATCCTTCAGCCTCAGCGCGAGGCGCCGGTGATTGGCCAGCGACATTCCCTCTATCTCGTAGTGTATGGCGGTCACGCGGTAGGGCCTCAGGCCGCGGAAGGCGCGCCGCAGGAACGAGAGAGTGCCGCGGAAAGCCTTTATGTTCAGGCGGTGCAGGACCAGGCGTATCTCCACCTCCGGGCCGGTGCGGGGGGCGAGGAGATTCCTGAGCCCCTTCACCGTCTGGGCGAAGGCCCCCTTCACCCCGGCTATCCCGTCGTGCAGGGCGGCGGAACCGGCGTGGACCGGGACGCCCACGGCGAAAGGCGGCGCGGCGGCCCGCAGGAAGCGGCGGGCGAAGCCGGCGTCGGCGAAGCGCCGGCCGTTCGAGAGCAGGGTGATGCTCGTCCCCGGCAGGCGCCTGCGGAGATACGAGACGAGCTTGAAGAAATCGGGATGCAGGGTCGGCTCGCCGCCGGTCAGGCTGACGAAGCCGGGATCGTCGGCGTTCTTGAGATAGGTCTTCCCCATCCCGCGCAGGTAACGCTCCATCTTGCGTATCTGCCACTCGAGCGAATACTGCCCGGAGTCCTGCGCCGGGAAAGAGGCCATGTTGGTGCACATGACGCACCGGTTGTCGCATTTGTTCCAGACGGCTATGTCAGGCATCAGGCGCCCCCCGGCCGCCGGGCTTCACCCAGGACTCCAGTATCTTCCTGTCCGCGGGCCGCGCCAGCCTGCGGAAGACGGCGGAGAAGATCCGTTTCTGCACGGCGCACCAGGAGCCGGAAACGATATCCCCCCAGGGCGAGCCCTGCGTCTCGTAGTTATGGACGGGGCAGACCCCGCACCAGGGTTTATAGGCGCAGCGGAAACAGGCCGGCTGGTTCTCCAGGCAGGAGGCGGCGGCGCAGAGCCGCGACGCCGGCGAGGACGCGGCCGAGGCCGGCGTCAGCGAACCGAGCCTGCCGACGCTGAAGAGTTTGTCGCCGCGGGCGCCGACCATGCGCCCTTCGTCGCAGGTGTACACCTCGCCGTCCCAGTTATAGGCCAGCTGGCCGGCGGCCGCGCCGCAGGGCGAGCGCAGGTCGAGGTAATTGGGGTCCTCGCGCAGCAGGACCTTGCGCGCCAGCAGCGCGGCGTTGCGCTCCACGAAGACTTCGCCCGAGCGGTTCACGCGCAGGATATGGTCGAGGGCGGCCTCGTAGAAATCGCCGAAATCGTCCGGGGAATAGCCTATCTCGTTCCAGACGGAACCGGCGTAACCGATGGGCGAGAGCGGGCGCAGGAAGATGCCGCCGAGGCCCAGCCGCCGGTACTCGTCGACGATCTCCTTTTCCCGGCCAAGCGAAAGGCGCGTCGTGGTCATCAGCGCCGAGGGCAGCGAATCCCTCCGCCCGCCCCGGGCCCGGCGGCGGAACTCCTCCAGCCAGCGCGCGGCGGGCGCGTGGGAGGAACCTCCCAGCCGGCGGCGGTTGGCGTCGTGCAGGTCGGCGGGGCCGTCGAGGGAGGTGCAGACCGAAACGCCGCGCGAGACCAGGAAATCGGCCTTCTTCGCGTCCATCAGCAGCAGGTTGGTGACGACCGTCAGCGCCAGGTCCTTGCCGGCCCGCCGGTTGGCGCGCAGCGCGTAGTCCGAGGCGTCCGCCAGGACCGGCCAGTTGAGAAGGGCCTCGCCGCCCTGGAATTCGAGCGTCACCGAAGGCGAGACCGAGGAGAGAGCGGCGTCCACTGCCAGGCGGGCCGTGGAGCGCTTCATGTCCTCCCCCTTCTTCCCGCCGCAGGAAGCGCGGCAATAGACGCAGGCCAGGTTGCAGCGCAGGGTCAGCACCAGGATATGCAGGCTGGCCCCCTGGAAAAGGCAGGAAGAGAGCGAACGGATATCGTTACCGGCGGCCTCCAGGTCCACGCTGTCCCTGAAGAAATGCAGCGGCTCCAGCCGCCGGGCCAGCGCCGAGCCGGCAGGCACGCGGCCGCGGGACAGCGCCCCGAGCTCGGCGTCGTCGAGAAAAGCCCAGCCGCCGGCGTCGTTGGCCGCCAGCGTCCGCCCGGCCAGGCGCTCGGTCCTGAAAAGGACCGGCTTGAGGGTCCGGGCTTTCAACGGCGCCTCCCCTTCCCCGCCGGCACGGGCCTGAACTCGTCCCAGCCGTAAAGCTCCGGGTATTCCTTCCAGGGCCCCTCGCATTCGGCGAACCAGCGGCAGCGCCGGCATTCGGCGCGCTTGGTCTTGCCCTGGTCGCGGCGGTAATCGCCGTAACTTTCGAGATAGAAATCGGCGTCCGAGACCGGCCCCTCGGGGATGATGCGCTCGGCGACGCAGTCCTCGTAGCCGGCCATCAGGCAGAAAGGAACGGCCTCCGTGTGGCACAACAGGCCGGCCGCGCGGCCGATATCCAGGGCTTCTTTCATATAGGGGAGGGCGTCGGTCTTCCTGGGGACCAGCTCGCGCCGTTTCTCCCAGGCGGTGCCCACCATGTGAACGAAGGCCAGCTGGAACTGGTCGACGCCGAGCCGCACCAGCAGGCGGGCCAGCGCCGGCATATCCTTGTAGTTGCGGGAGGTGACGACGGTATTGGTGAGCACGTAGAGGCCGAGCGCCTTGCAGTTGGCTATGCCTTTGACGACCTGCGCGAAGCTGCCCGGCGCCTTCGTCAGCCCCTCGTGCACGGCCGCCGTCGCGCCGTGCAGGGAAGGCCCCATCTCCGTGACGCCCGCGGCCTTCAGGCGGCGGCAATAGTCGGGGTAGGCGAAACGCCGGCCGTTGGTCTGCACCTGTATGGCGGAGAACCCGGTCTTCGCGGCGTGGCGGACGGCGCCGAGCAGCCAGTGATGCATGGTCGGCTCGCCTCCGGTGAAGACCACGCCGTCTATGCCGCGGCGGCGCGCGTCGTCTAGGAGGGCGCGTATCTGCGCCGGGGTCTTGCGCGCCGCCGAATCGCGTTTATGCCCCTGCGCGCAGAAGTCGCAGAGATTGTTGCATTCGAAGCCGATCTTGATGTCTATCCTTTTCATGCGCCGTCTGCCTCAGCCTTCGTAAGCGGCCCATTTCTCCAGGACGCGGCGGTAGCCCGGCCTGGAGAACCTGTCCAGTATGGTCCCGAAAACCGCTTTGTAAAGGGCGCAGCGGCCGTTGGAGGCCATGTCCCCCCAGAAAGAGCCCTGCGCGGCGTAATTGTAGGCCGGCGAGACGCGGCAGTAGGGAACGAAAGCGCAGCGCGCGCAGGCGGGAGAGGTCAGTTCCTGGAAGCAGGAGAGCAGCAGCGCCCGGGCCGCCGGGAGCCGCAGTATGGAACGGAAGTCGGAGGAGAGGACGGAGCCCAGGCGGAAGAAACCGTCGCCCGAGGCGGCCAGCATGCGGGCTTCGTCGGAAGGATAGACGGAACCGTCGGGGCCGTAGGCTAGGCGCACCGCCAGGTCCAGGTTGCGGTACCTCGGCCGCTCCCCGCCGACGAGCTGCGAGACGAAGAGCCGCGCTCCCTTCTCATAGACCTTCGAGCCGCGCGCGGCCAGGGCCAGCATGCGGTCGAGGGCCCGCGCGTAGAAGGCGGCGAATTCGGCCGCGGAATAACCCTGTCCGCCGCCGGCGGCCAGGCCGAAGGGATCGAGCGGCCCGAACTGCACGCGCTCCAGGCCCAGCCGGACGAACTCGTCCACTATGGCCTCCGGCGCGGACAGCGAACGGCGCGTGACGGTACAGATGGCGTTGGGGGCCTCGAAACCGGGATACCGCGCCCGCAGCGCGGCGATGCGCCCGAGCCACTTCTCCACCAGGGCGTGGGAGGACCCGCCGCAGGCGAGCGGCCGCTGCGCGTCGTGCAGCGCCGCGGGCCCGTCGAGCGAGGTGCAGACGGTGACCCCCTCCCGGGCGAGGAACCCGAGTCTCTCCCGGTCCAGCAGGGTGAGGTTGGTCACTACGGAAAAGTGCAGGTCCCTCCTTTCCTTCGCGGCGCGGCCGCGCGCCCGGCGAACTATCCTTTCGAGGACGCCGAAATTGAGCAGCGGCTCCCCGCCCTGGAACTCCAGGAGCAGGGGGGCGGTCCCGGAAGCGAAGATGAAATCCACGACCCGGTCGGCCGTGGCGGCCGTCATGTCTCCGCCGGAGGCGGGGGCCGAAGGCGAGGAGACCGCGCAATAGGAGCAGCGCGAGTTGCAGCGATCGGTCAGGGACACGATATGCACGCCCGGCCCGGGCCAGTCCCCCAGGTAGCGGGAGCGCAGGTCGGCCAAAGCGGCCGGCATGTCCAGGTTCTCCCTGAGGAAATGCCCGGCGGCCAGCCGCGCCCCGGGCTCTCCCGCGACCCGCCGGCCGCCGGAAAAAGCCCGGTGATCTTTTTCGGAGAGGATCACGCCCCGGCCGGCGTCGTTGGAGACGAAGAGGCCGCCGCCCGCGCGGCAGGCGCGGAAAAAGGAGGGAGGCGTCCTGTTCTTTTTCATCGGAAAACGCGGCGGGGAACTGCGGGAAGGGGACGGGAACGGGCGCCGCCGGCCGGCCCCGCCGGAGCGGGGGCCGGCCGCGGCGCGTTCAGCACCAGCCGCCGCGGGCGTGCGAACCGTGCGAACCGTGCGAACCGTGCGAACCGTGCGAGCCGTGCGAGCCGTGCGAGCCGTGCGACGCGTGCGAGCCGTGCGACGAATGCGAACCGTGCGAGCCGTGCGAGCCGTGCGACGAATGCGAGCCGTGCGAACTATGCGAGCCGTGCGAGCCGTGCGAACCGTGCGAGCCGTGGCTCTGGTGGCTGATATGTCTGTCGCCGGCGGGGTCGATGCCGCGCTGGAAATAGTTGCTGTGGACCTGCTGCGCGTTCGCCTGGTCCACCAGCGCGGTGCCCAGTATCCCCAGCGCGAGGCCGGTCTTGACTATATCGGCGTCGAGCATCTTGCCTTCCTCGCTGTTGAGGAACAGCCTGATGTTCTTCCCGATCTTCGATGGCTTCTTTTTCATAAAGGATCCCCTCCGCGGCGGCCCCGCCTAACCTCTCTCTCCCATCGCCGAAAGCAGCGCCCTGGTGACTATGATGTTCGCCACTTTCGAGTTCTTCTTCGCCAGGTCCAGCCGGCACTGCTGGTTGAGCACTTCGTTGGCGAAGGCCCCCTCCAGTTCCGGGGTCCCCGCCGGCAGGACGGCCCTGACGCCGCCCGCCTCTTTACTCGTCTTCACTTCCTCCCTGGAGGAGAAGACGAAAGCCGCCAGCCTGACGGCCTCCTCCGAATAGACCGAAGAGCTGAAGAACAGCCCGGCCGGCCGGGCCTTATTTCTTTTCATTTTCCACCCACTTCGCCAGTTCCTTGCCCTTGCCGGGCGTTTTAAGATACGAGAACAGCGTGCCGAAAATGCCCTTGAACAGGGCGCACCTGTCGTTGGACGGCATATTGCCGGCCAGCGAACCCTGCACTTCGTAATTGTAGACCGGGCAGACGCCGCAGAAAGGCCTGTAGGCGCAGCGGTGGCAATACGGCTGCGTCTCCAGGTTGGAGGCGGCCGCGCAGGCCTTGGCGGCGTCGGAGGTCACGATGTCCCTGTACTTGCTGGTGCGCACATTGCCGACCCTGAAGATCGGGTCCCCCGCCCAGGCGGCCATGCGGCCCTCGTCGCAGGTATAGATGTCGCCGTCGAAGTTATAGGCCAGCTGGCCTATGGCCGCTCCGCAGGGGCAGCGGGAATCGAGGAACCCGGGGTCCCTGGCGTTGACTATCTTCTCGAGCAGCATGACGGCCATCTTCTCGCGCAGCGGCACGCCTTTGCGGTTGAGGCTCAGGATATAGTCCAGGCTCTTCCGGTAGAACGCCGTGAACTGCGCGGCGTCGTAGCCGATCTCGTCCCACTTCGTCCTGGCGTAGCCCAGCGGCGCCAGCGGGCGCAGGAAGATCTCCTCCAGGCCGAGCCTCGCGTACTCGTCTATTATCTCCTTGTACCTGGGCAGGGAGCGTTTCGTCACCGTCAGCAGCGCGCCGGGCTTGAAGACCGGGACGCCGCCTTTCTGCGAATCGTGCTTCGCCTGGAAATAGCGCAGCCATTTCACGGTCAGGCCGTGCGAATCGCCGCCCGAGTAGGCGCGGTTGGCGTTGTGCAGCGCGGCGGGCCCGTCGAGGGAGGTGCAGATGGAGACCTCGTTCTCCAGCAGGAAAGCGGCCTTCTCCTCCGTCATCAGGGCGAAATTGGAGACCAGGGCCAGGCGCAGCTTGCGGCCCGAAGCCGCGGCCCGGCGGCGGGCATAGGAGACCGCCTCTTTCAGCGCGTCCCAGTTGAGCAGGGGCTCGCCGCCCTGGAACTCGATGGTGATCGACGGGTTGGGGGACTGGAAGGCGAAATCGACGCATTGCCTGGCGGTGGAGGCCGGCATGTCCGTGCCCTTCGCGTCGGCGCCGCCGGCGCCCGACTGGCAGTAGGAGCAGCCGTGATTGCAGCGCAGCGTAAGAACGAGTATGTGCAGGCCGGGACCCGCGGCCAGGTACGCGTTGCGGGTGCGCCACGACTCGCAAAGGCCGTCGAAATCGAGCCTGTCGCGCACGAAGCCTTTCGCGAGCAGTTCCTCCGAAGCGGTCTTCTTCCCGCCGGCCAGCAGGGCCGGCAATTCCTTAGCGGGAACGAAAACGTGGTTGCCGGGGTCGTTGGTCACGACCAGGGAATCCGGCGCCAGCCGCTCCCAGGCGACATAGGGCGCCCCTGCCTGCGATTTCTTACTTTTTTTTCGAGCGGGTCTTGACGCCATGTTTATCTTCCCATCTCCTGGTGATCCCCAGCGGGTCCTTGCCGGGGGCGGACTCCTCTTTTATCTCCCGCTCGACCTGCGCTATCAGCGCGTCGAGCTCCTTCTCCTGCTCGGGCGTAAGCGCCGCGGAAGGGGCGGGGGCGGGCTCCGGGGCGGAAAGGGCCTTGAGGAGCATGAATTCGCGCAGGCCTTTATTCTCCTCGAAAAGGACCTCGCGCAGGGCTTCTTCCCGGAGGGCGGCGCGGAAACGGGCGGCCAGCCCGGCCGGGGCGGCGCCCGGCTTGGGACGCAGTTCCACCGACAGCGCGCCCGCGCCGGCCGGGCGCAGGAAGGCATAGGCCTCGCTGGTCAGGGCATAGGCCGCGTACCTGGCGGTTTCCGGGGAGTATTTCTTAAGACTGATCTTCTCGACCACGGACTTCTCTGGATGTTTCTTTTCCACTATACGATCTCCTCTAAAAACCAGGCATCCGGTGTTAATTCGCTATCTTGCAGCAGACCATCTGGCCCTGCCAGTCCGAGTTCAGGCGCATGCGGCCCTTGGGCGCGCCTGACTCGTCCACGAAGATCCCGTATATCGCCGGGGCGCCAGCCGGGTTGGGATAATACCCCACGACCCTCTCGTAATTAGCGCAGGTACCGCCGGCTGTACTGTAATTGACGCGCCGACAGAGACCGGAAAGGATACCGTCCTTATCTATGGTCGCGGACAGTGTATGGTTTTTAGCGCCGTCATGCCGGTAGAAATTGATATTTTGGCCGGTTAGCTGTATCAGCGCGCCGACACCTCCGGTCGGCTGCCAGCTACCGCCGTTGTACCATTCGTTATTGGCCAGATGCACGTAGTCGCCGCCGGAACTGAGATAAGCCCTGCCGACCCGCATAGCCGCATTCTGCGCGACATCGAGTTTGACCCCGGGGGTAGTGACGCCGATACCCACGTTGCCGCCGTCCCTGGCCAGCAGGGTCTCGTCGGTGGTCAGCAGGCGCGCGTAGCCGCCGTAGGGCGCGGGATAATAGGTAGTCAGGGTCAGCGTCTCCGACCCCAGCATGGCGGGATGCCAGCACAGGAAGAAAGCCGCCAGCAGCGCCAGCACTTTGCGGCGCGTGAGCCTGAACTCTATTATTATGCGATGCTCCTGCATAACCTCACCCTTTTCGGATACCAAACGGGAACCGGGCGACGGACGGGCCGCACCCTGTTATATATTATACATACAAATCGGGGTTTTTCAAGGGGGGTCAAAAGGCCAGCGCGGCCAGCCCGACGCCATGTCCCCCGGCAAGGGACTCCCTGGCGTCCGAGAGGGACTCCAGGAAAGCCGGGAGGGCGGCCGGATCGGAGGAAAAGAGGGACTCGTGGCGTTCCAGGAGCAGGGCGTAACCGGGACGCCCCGCCTGGTCGTAAGGCAGGGAGCGGAGAGCGTCGACGAAACCGTCCCAGTTGGCCGCGAAATACTCCCGGCCCAGCGCCGCCGCGCAGGCGGAGAACAGTTCCTCCCTGTCCCGGATGGAGGAGCAGTCCAGCCGCAGGACCAGCCAGCCGGCGGCGTTCAGCAGTTCCGCCGCGGCGGTCGGGGAAATGGAAAGCCCCCGCATGTCCTTGACGGGGGCGTTCCCTGCGGTCAGTCCGGCTATGTCCATTCTAGGGGACTATCGTCAGGCGGATGAAGTCCTTGTAATGCGTCGGGCTGTAATAAACTATCTCGCCGCCGCCGACGACAAGGCGCTCGCAGCCGCGCACGCCGTAGGAAGCGGGCAGGTGGTAGAGCACCCCGCCGATCATCAGTTCGCGGGAACTGTTCTTGGGGACGAGGAGAGTGTACTCTTTGTAGAAACCGAGCGGCTGGGCGGGAAGCAGCCCCTCTTTGTTCTTGAAGGGCTTGTGGTCCTCCTTGAACGGGAAAGGCCCGCCCCTGGAGATAAGGGCGACCAGTTCGAGTATCGCCTCGACGCGGCCCCGGTCTTCGATGACGGGCAGTATGGAATTGCCCGGCTGCAGGTCCCTGGCGGAAGGCTTCAGCGGTATGAGAACGGGTTCCGGCGCCTGGAGCTCCGCGGCGGAAACGGCCGCCGGGTGGCCGAGCAGCTGTTCTACGGCGGAGTCCCCGCCGGCCGCAAAGGCCGGAGCGAAGACCATCGGCAGCAGCAGTGAAAGCGTGAGAAGCAGGGCGGCTGGTCTTTTCATTCGAAGCATCTCCTTAAAGGCGCAGTTGTACCGCATTAATAAGATAATCTTCTCCGGCCCGGTCGGCAAGGGACCATGGGCCCAGACCGGCCCGGGTCTTTCGGGCAAAAGGTCATTCGCCGGGCGGCGGTCCCGTGAACAGCCAGGCCTCCTCGGTCAGCCTGAAGAAAGGGTCCGGGGCCGCCTCTTCCATGGCGGAAAGGAGGCGCAGCGCCTCCGCGCCGCGGCCTTTTTCCAGGGCCGCCAAGGCTCCGTCGAGTTCCTTCGGCAGCGCTCTTCCCAGCGAGGCCGCCGCCCGGCGCGCCGCGCCCGCTTCTCCGGCCAGGGCCAGCGCCACGGAGGCCAGTTCCACCTCGCGCCGGCCCCCTCCTTTCACCGCAGCTTCGAGAAAAGAGGAAGCGGCGCCGGCGAAATCCCGGCCGCGCAGACGGCAGCGCCCGTCCAGGTAGGCCAGCAGCGCCTCCCCGGCGGGGCCGGCCGGTTCGAAGAAACCGGCCTCCACGCGTACGGGGTCCTTAATTTCCCCGGGGCCGGTGGTATAGAACGCGTGATCGAATACGGCGCGCTTCCAGGGTATGTCCGCGCCGGTCCTCCGGGCATAGGAGGGCAGGGCTCCGCCGTAACGGCCGCTGAAAACGGAGTCCGCCGGCGAAACATACTTCAGCGCCCGGTCCGGCGACGGGCCGCAGTTCTCCCGGTAGGCCGGGAAGAACCTGCGCAGCAGCGGGGCGCGGCGGCCGCCCCCGTAACCGGGATAGACGAAGCCGGCATCGGCCGGCCAGTCCGCCTCCGCCCCGGCCAGCAGCGCCAGTTCCCTGTCGCTGGTGCGCATTTCGCCGTCGAAGGAGCGGACCGCCCGGTAATTGAGGGCGGCGTAGAGCGGCAGAACGGCCGCGAGCAGGACCGCGGCGACGCGGCCGCCCGGAAGGGACGCGAAGCCGCCGGCGGCCAGCAGCACGAACGGGACCAGGAAATAGAGCTGATGCCTCATGAAATGCAGCGGGTACTCGTCCTGCCGTACGAAGACCGCGGCGAAAAAAAAGGCCCAGAGGCAGAGCCAGGCGGCGGCGTGCCCGGCGGGCCCGCCCCGCCGCGCGGCCCGGAGGGCCAGGGCGGCGGCGCAGACGCCGAAGAACAGCGCCGCCGCCGGTCCGCCCGGCAGCGGCGGCAGGAAGACGCCGAAATTCATCGTGCCGAGGTGATAAGCCGCGTTGGCGAAGGGAGTGAAAGCGGAGGGCCTGAGCCCCGGCGACGGCACCCCGCTTATATGCGCCGCCCAGAGGGCCGCTACGAGCGCGCCGGCCGCCAGCGTCAGCGCCGGCGCGGGAGCGGCCAGCTCCGCCCGGCGCCGGAAAAGCAGCCAGCACCAGGCCGCCCCCAGCGGCGGCAGGAACTCGTACCGGGAGGTCAGCACCAGCAGGACCGAGACCGCGGCCCGCGCCGCCAGGCCCGCCGGGGAGATGCGGCCTCCCGCTGAAACGGCGAGCATGAGCAGCGAGGCGAGCACGATGAAAATATTGGAGGCCGTGGAGGAAAAGGCCGAGGCGTTGAGCAGGAAAAGGAAATTGAAGCCGAGCAGGCCCTGGGCCGCGAGAGAGGCGGCCGGCCCCGCGCCGGCCAGGCGCAGCGCGGCGTAGAGCAGGGGCAGCGCGGCGGCCGCGACGGCGCGGTTCTTCCAAAGGACGGCCCGCAGGTCCTTCCCTCCCAGCAGGACGGCCGCGGAATCCGTGACCAGCGGCGCCACCTCCTTGAAGGCGGCCGTGTGGCGGAATTCGGAGAACAGGAAATCCGTGGACAGCATCGTGAACTCGTGCTCGTTGTCGTATCCGCCGCGCGCGGGCACGAGGGAAGAAAGCAGGAGGACGGCGGCGGCCGCGGCCAGGGCGGCCGCCAGCGGCCGGCGCTCCGCAGGATCGCGGGCCAGCCGCAACAGGGCGGCCGCCGACCAGTAGAGCAGGGCGGCCCAGGAGAACAGCAGTGAGGCCTTCAGGAAGAGCGGATACGCGCTCACGCGCCCTCCCCGAACCTGATGCGGACGGCCGCGGCCGCGGTGCGGGCGCTCAGGGCCAGGCGGCTGCCGAGCCCCTTGTTCCAGCTCGAGCTCCCGGCCGCGCGCGGCAGCAGCCGCACCGGCGCGCGCTCGACCCTGAAACCGGCCCTTAAGGCGGCGGCGAAGGCGAACAGGTCGATGGAGAAATCGTCCGGCGCGCCGGCGAAAGCCGGCAGCAGCGAGCGGTGGAAGAGCGTGGGCTGGGCGTTTATATCGGTCAGCGGCCGGCCGAACAGGACGGAAACGAAAAGGGACATGCCGGCGGTGAAGAAGCGCTCAGCGGGGGAGCGGCCGCGCCTGAGGCCCTTGAAGAACAATTTTTCGCCGGCCCGCCCGCGCAGGCGGGCGAGGAGCGCTACCATCTCGGCGGGATCGTACTGCAGGTCCGCGTGCGTCCACCCGACATGGTCGCCGGCGGCCGCGGCCAGACCGGCCTTTATGCCGCCGCCGTAGCCGGCGTTGGACGGGACGGAGACCGCCCTGACGAAAGCGAACCGCTCCGCGGCCGCCGCGGCGGCGGCGCCCGTACCGTCGGAGGAGCCATTGTCCACCAGTATCAGCTCCCCCCAGCCCTCCAGGCCGGCGAAGCCGGCCGCGAGCGCCGGGATATTGCCCTCCTCGTTGTAGCAGGGCACCACCAGGGAGCAGAAGAGGCCGGCGGCGCTCACCTCCCCTCCGCGTGGAGACCGGGAGGCACCGCGGCCAGGTCCTCCGGGGTGCCGAGCGGCACTATCCGGGAGGCGGTGTCGACGACGAAGCGGCGCCCGGCCGCGATGAGGCGGTTGTAGAGCGGGGCGACATAGAACTCCCCGCCCGTCCTCTCGCCCGCCGCCACGGCCGCGGAGGCGGTCTCCAGGAAGTCGCCGGCGCGGCTGAAGTGGTAGAAGCCCGTCAGCGCCAGGTCCGAGATCTGCTTTTTCTCGGCCGTCTCGGCCACAGTGCCTCCGGGGCCCAGCCTCGCGAAGCTCCATTTCTCGTCGCGCCGGTCCAGCCGGAAGGCCCCTATGACCCCGTCGGCCCGCGCCGCGGGGTCCGCCAGCGTCCGGGCAAGGGTCGCCGACCGGAAATAGGTGTCGATATTGTAGATGGCCAGGCCGGCCTCCGGGTCCAGCGCGCCGCGCGCGGCGAGGGCGCTCTGCGCCTGTCCACCCGTCGGGCCGTCGAGCAGGACCAGTTCCGGCGCGGCGGTGGCGCCGAGCGCCGCGGCCTTCTTCCTTACGAAGGCCGAGACCCCGAAGTCCTCCTCGTGCGCGCCGAGCGCCACGAAGACCAGGCGGGAGAAGAAGGCCAGCGGGAGCCCCGACAGCGAAAGTTCGAAAAGCGTGGCCCCTCCGGCCTCCAGCATATACTTGGGCAGCGCATGGCCGGCGCGGGCGAAGCGCTCGCCGCGGCCGGCCATGGTGACGAGGAGCGCGGCGCCGCTCACGGCAGTTCCCCCGCCGCGCCGGCCGCCCGGCGCAGCAGGTCCTCCGTCAGGCGCCCGTCGGCGGTCTCGGCGTAGAGCCGCAGCAGCGGCTCGGTGCCGGAGAGACGCATGAGCAGCCAGCCCCCGCCCGCGAAACCCAGCTTGAGCCCGTCTATCCTGGAAACGGAGACGGGAGTCCCGAGAGCCCGCGGGGGACGGAAGGCGGCCGCCAGCCCGTCCAGGAAAGCGGACGGACCGCCGGGCGGGACCCGGCGCAGGGCTATATCCGAGCGCAGATAGGCGGAAGGACCGTAGTCCCGCTGCAGGTCGCGCAGCATGACGGAAAGCGGGCGGCCGGAACTCTCCAGCAGTTCCATGAAGAAAAGCGCGCAGAGCGGCCCGTCCCTTTCCGGCAGATTGCCGGCCCAGGTGTAGCCGCCGGATTCCTCGGCCGCGGCCAGCGTCCCGCCGGCGCGCAGTTCGCGGCCCAGCCATTTGAAACCGACCGGGACTTCCTTCACTTCCAGCCCGGCGGCTTCGGCGGCGGCGCGCGAGACTCGCCCCATCGAGACCGACTGCACCAGCCGGCCGCGCAGGCCGCGCTTTATCAGCAGGTCCGTCAGCAGCCCGAAAAGTAGCGCCGGGCTGACATAGCGGCCCCGCTCGTCCAGCAGGGCGAAGCGGTCGGCGTCGCCGTCGAAAGCGAAACCGGCCAGGGCGCCGGTCCGGCGGACCTCGGCGGCCAGGGCTCCCAGGTTGCGCTCTATCGGTTCGGGGGCGGTCCCGCCGAAAAGAGGATCATGGGCCGCCCGCAGCAGGCGCGTCCCGCGGAATTCCCGCATGAGCGGCAGGAGGCCGCCGGCGCAGCCGTGCATGCAGTCCGCGGCGAAGACGGGCGCGGTCCCGCGCGGGCGACGGAGCGGGACGCGGGAGCGCAGGTAGCCGAGGTAAGCCGGGAAAGGGTCGAAACTCCCGACCTTTCCCGCGGGGACGCGGCGGCCGCGGCCGCCGAGCCGGGAGGCTATGCCGTCCATGACCTCCGGCGGCGCCGAGCCGCCTTCCCATTTCAGCTTGGCGCCGTTGTATTCCGGCGGATTGTGGCTGGCGGTGACCACGAAGGCCAGGTCGAAGCCGCGCGCGGTGAAGAGGCTGGCGGCGGAGGTGGGGACGGGTTCCCGGCAGAGCGAGACGCGGTGCCCTTCCCCGGCGAACACGGAGGCGGAAAAGGAGGCGAACTCCGGGGAGAGGAACCGCCGGTCGAAACCGACCAGGACGCGCCCTCTTCCCCGCCGGGCGCGCAGCCAGGAGGAAGCGGCGCCGGCCAGGTCGCCGAAGCCGCGGAAGGTGACCTCGCCGGCCATGATCCCCCGCCAGCCGTCGGTGCCGAAAACGACCCCGGGGACCGCGGCGGACCGTCCGCGCGGCATAAGGGTCCTAGAGCAGCTCCGCCACCAGCGCGGCCAGCTGGCTGCGCTCGGTCTTGGTGAAGGTGAGATGGCCGTACATCTTCTGTCCCTTGAACCTGTCGACTATATAGGTCAGGCCGTTGGAGGCCATGTCGAGGTAGGGATTGTCGATCTGGTACGGGTCGCCGGTCACGACGACCTTGGTGCCCTCGCCGGCGCGCGAGAGGATGGTCTTGATCTCGTGCGGCGTGAGGTTCTGCGCGTCGTCGACGATCATGTACTGCTTGGGCAGCGAGCGGCCGCGGATATGCGTCACCGAGGCGATCTCTATCTTCTCGTTCTGCAGCAGGTACTCGAACTTCTGCAGCGCGTCGTCCTGGTGGCGGCGGTCCATGATGAACTCGAGGTTGTCGTAGATGGCGCCCATCCAGGTGGAGAGCTTCTCCTCCTTGGTGCCGGGCAGGTAGCCGATGTCCTTGCCGACGGGGATGATCGGGCGGCAGATGATGAGCCGGCGGTAGACGCTCTCCTCCACGGCCTTCTGCAGGCCGCAGGCCAGCGACATCAGCGTCTTGCCGGTGCCGGCGGTGCCGATCATCGTGACCAGCGCTATCTTCTCGTCGAGCAGCAGCTCCATCGCGCAGCGCTGCTCCTTGTTGAGCGGCTTGACGCCCCAGGGCGTCGTCTCCGGGGCGAGGGCCTTTACGACGGAGGGGTCCAGCGGGTCCACCCGGCCGAGCGCGCTCTTCTTGGGGTCCTCCTTGGCGCGGAAGACCACGAACTCGTTGGCGACCAGGCCCTCCTCGCCGGACTTGGCGGACTTCTCCTTATAGAACCTGTCGATGAAGGCGGAGTCCTTCTCCAGCGTCACCAGGCCGGGGTAAAGCTCGTCCACCTTGACCTTGCCCGATTCGTAGTCCTGCGCTATCAGCCCGACGGCCTCGGCCTTCAGGCGGAGATTGGTGTCCTTGGTGACGAGTATCGCGTTGTTCTTCTTGCTGATGAAGGAGAAGGCGGTGTTGAGGATCCGGTTGTCCATCTTCTGCATGACGAATTCCACCGGCAGGACCTGCGGATGGTCCAGCTCGACCTTGAGCGTGCCGCCGTTCTCCATCTTCACGCCTTCGTTGAGCTTGCCGGAGGCGCGCAGGGCGTCGAGCTTGCGGGAGACCACGCGCGCGCTCTTGCCGCGTTCGTCGCCGGCGCTCTTGAAGGCGTCGAGCTCCTCTATGACCGAGATGGGGATGATGACGGCGTTGTCGTCGAACTTCGTGAAGGAAAGCGGGTCGTGTATCAGGACATTGGTGTCGAGTATGTAGGTTTTTTTCATTTTTCCGAGCGAGCGGGGCCTGGCCCCTTCCTCCCCTTTTTGGATCCGGCGCCCAGAATTATGATACTTTTTGCCCCTCCTGTCAAAAGAGCCCGTTTCCGCGGCCGCCCGGAAAAATAGTAATATCAATGGTCGATCGGACGAACACATGAGAAAAAACGGTATCCTTACCCTGCTGACGCTCTCGTTCTTCCTGGCCGCACCGGCCTCCGCCGAAACGCCTGCGGCCCCTCCCGTACCCGCCGCCGCGGAGGAAGCGGCCGCGGCGGACCCGGCCGTCCCCCCGGAGCCGGACGCGGGAACGCCGGAGAAGCCGGAAGCGGCGGAAGAGAAAGGGACCGGCTTTCCGGGCCCCTGGGAGGTCGGGGAGACCGCCGTCAAGGGGTCCCTGAACGTCAAACCGAAAGTCGTGCTGCGCGCCGTCAAGGCCCGCAAAGGGCGGCTCTACTACCGCGACTTCGTCGCCCGCGACGTCGAGGCCGTACTCGGCCTGGGCAGCGTGGAGAAGGTCTCGGTGGACATCGAGGAACTCCCGGGCAGGCCCTCTTCGCCCAAGCTCGCCTCTTTCCTGGCCGCCCCCCTGCAGGCCCGCGTGACCTATGTCGTCTCCGAAAAGCCGATGATAAAGAAGCTGCTGGTCGAGGGCGCCAAACAGCTCTCGAAGTCCTCCGTCAAGGACGAGATGTCGCTGAAGGAACGCGATTTCTTCGACGAGCTCAAGATCCGGGAGGACCTGATCAAGATCGCCGACCACTACCGCGGCAAGGGGTTCCTGGACGTTTCGGTGGACTACGAGATAACCCACGACACGGCCGCCCGGACCTGCGAACTGACCGTGAAGGTGGACGAGCGCAGCAAGGTGAGGGTCTCCTCCCTGGAGCTGGAGGGAGCGGAGGGCTTCGCCGTCAAGAAGCTGCGCAAGCTCTTCAAGAACCGGCCCAAGAAGGTCTACAAGCCGGAAGAACTCCAGAACGACCTCGCCGCCCTGGAGGCGCATTACAAGAACCGCGGGTACAGCGATTTCGAGGTCCTCTCCTCCTCGGCCGCCTTCAGCGGGGACCGCGCCAGCGTGGCCATAACCGTCTCGGTCCGCGAGGGGGCGAAGGCGATGTTCGGCGCCACGACCTTCAGCGGCAATTCGGTCTACTCCTCCGCGGAGCTGGCCGGCGCCGTCGTCTACCGCCGCGGCAAGCTCTACAACGAAGAACGCTACGAGGACACGGTCAGGGCGGTACAGGAGAAGTACGCCGACAAGGGGTACCTGCGGGCCCAGGTGAGGCCCGTCAAGACCCGCAACCCGGACACCGGCGAGCTCGACATCGAATACTCCCTGACCGAGAACTCCCCGATCTACGTCGGCCACATCGACGTGGAGGGCAACAAGGCCACGAAGACGCACGTGCTGCGGCGCGAGGTGGCGCAGAAAGAGGGCGAGGTCTTCAGCGCCGCCAAGGTGCGGCGCAGCCAGGAGAAGATCTTCAACCTCGGCTTCATAGACGACGTGAACCCCGTGATCAATCCCACGGCGGACCCCGACACGGTGGACCTGGTCTTCGACGTGGCGGAAGGCAAGCCCGGCATGCTGACCGCCGGCGCCGGCATCTCCTCGCGCGAGGGCGTCGTCGGCACGCTCTCGGTCTCGCACATGAACATGCTGGGCCTGGCCCACCGCATGTCGCTGGCCTGGAACTTCGGCAAGCGCGTGCAGGACTACAACCTGAGCTGGACGATGCCCTGGATAGGCGACAGCCCGACCTCGCTGGGCCTAAACCTTTTCAATACCCGCCGTTACCGCCCCTACCGCTCCTCGCTCTCGGCCTACACCGAGCGCAGGACCGGCGGCAAGATAACGCTGGCGCCGCGCTTCGAGGACGACAAGTACACGCTGACCACCGCCTACACCTACGAGCGGGTGCAGATCATGGACGTGCGCGACGTTTACGACGGGGAACTGACGGAGGGGACCAGCGTCACCTCCTCGATATTCGTGGAGTTCGCGCGCGACACGCGCGACAGCGTCTGGGACCCGACGCGCGGCGGCCGCGGCGCCATCGGGCTGGAACTGACCGGCGGCCCCCTGCTGGGCGACGTGGACTTCTACAAGCCCTCGCTCTCCTACAGCCACAACTTCAAGCTCTTCAGCATAGACGACTACCCGTTCGTGCTCTCCATCGCCAACCGCCTGGGCTACGTGGCCCGCTTCGGCGACACCGAGCGCGTGCCTTTCTACGAGAAGTACTTCCTCGGCGGGTCCGAGACCGTGCGCGGCTACAATTCCAACGGCCAGATCGGCCCGCCGGAAGGCGGCCGGCTCTACGGGGTGATGAACCTGGAATTCAAGTTCCCCCTGGCCAGGGAACGCCGGCGGACCATCGTCCAGTGGGCTTTTTTCTTCGACGCCGGCAACTCCTGGGACCGTTTCGACGACGTGAGCCTGCGGACCGGCGAAGGGGAGAAGCAGTTAAAGACGGGCGCCGGTTTCGGGATCCGGTTCACGACGCCCGCGTTCCCGATAAGGCTCGACTGGGGCTACGGTTTCAACCACAAGGACGGGGAACAGCGGTCCGACATCTACTTCACGCTGGGCAACCTCTTCTGAGCGAAAGACCGGCCGGCGCCGGAACAGGCGGTATGAAAGTATGAAAACGGCATTGATCATCCTGGCGGTCCTGCTGCCCCCCGGCGCGGGCGCGCTCGAGCTCTCGCTCGAGGAGAACAGGGGGGAATCCGGAACGATAGGCTACGTGGACATGGACCGCGTCTTCCGCAAATACTCCGGGACCTCGGGCGCCCGGGAGGAGTTCCTTTCCGAAGTGAAGAAGCGGGAGACCGGGCTCGACGACGCCAGGAAGCGCATCTTCGCGCTCAGGGCGGAGATCTCCCGCCTGCGCCAGGAACGCGAGTTCGCCGCCGCCCTGCCCATTTTCTTCAGCGAAGAACAGCCGCCCGCCGCCTCCACCGCCGCGGCCGCCGGGACCGGGACGCCGCCCCCGGCGGAGCCGGCGCAGGCTTCTTCCGCGCCCGCGGGCGCGGAACTCCCCGCCGGCGCGGCGCAGCTGCCGGGCATGCAGCCGGGGACGACCGAAGAGGCCGGGCGGGACGCCGCCGCCGCGCCCCCCCCTCCCGCTCAGGAGCCCGTCGTCCATCCGGCGGCGCCGAAGCAGCCCCTCATACAGATGCCCGGGGTCGGGGCCATGGCCCTGGACAAGTTCAGGATGTCCGTTTCCACCTCGGTGCCGGAGATAGAGGCCGCCATCTCCGCCAAAGAGAAGGAGCTGGCGGGCCTCGAAAGCGCCCTGAGGACCGAACAGCGGCGGGCCGAGAAGGACCTGCTGGAGCAGGAATCCCGGAAGACCGAGCTGATACTCGGACGCATCTACTTCCTGCTGCGGGAACTGGCCGTCAGCGAAGGGGTCAGCGTCGTCATAGACAAACGCTCGATACTTTTCGGCCACGCCGCCGTGGACCTGACGGGCAAACTCCTGGAGAAACTCGAGGACCCCGGGGAAGGGGAACGGCGATGAACCTCACGGTCGCCGAGATAGCGGCCCTCACCGGGGGACGGGCGGAAGGCGGCGACGGCCGGACCGTCACCGGCGTCGGCCCCGCGGAACGGGCGGGGCCCCATGACCTCGCCTTCCTCGACTCCGCCGACAAAACGGCCTTATTGGCGTCCTGCCGCGCGGCGGCGGTGCTGCTGCCCGAGGCGGCCGCCGTCCCGGCGGCCGGCGGCCCCGGGCCCGCCCGCATCTACGTCAAGGACCCCCGCTACGCCTTCGCGCTGGTGCTCAGGGAACTTGAAAAGGAGACGGCGCCGCCGCGCCGCTCCGGCACTCACCCGTCGGCCGTCGTGGCCGCCTCGGCCTCCGTGGCGCCGGACGCCT
The DNA here is from genome assembly GCA_964415175.1 of uncultured Elusimicrobiaceae bacterium. GTDB lineage: Bacteria > Elusimicrobiota > Elusimicrobia > Elusimicrobiales > UBA9959 > UBA2231. The sequence continues at coordinate 33,416 of CAYPYG010000003.1, read as the reverse complement.
GGATAGGCCCCTGCTGCGTGGTCGAGGACGGGGCCGTCGTCGGCCCGCGCGCCTCGCTCGACGCCGGCTGCTTCGTGGGCCGCGGCGCCTCGATCGGCGAAGAAGCGCGGCTGCACCCCGGGGTCTCCGTGCTGGCGCGCTGTTCCGTGGGAAAGCGCTCCGTCCTCCACTCCGGTACCGTCATAGGCTCCGACGGCTACGGTTACGTGCGCTCCGGCGGCCGGCACGAAAAAGTGCCCCAGCTGGGCGTCGTGGAAATAGGCGACGACGTCGAGATAGGCGCCAACTGCGCGATAGACCGCGCCGCGCTGGACCGCACCGTCATAGGCGACGGGACCAAGCTGGACAATCTCGTCCATATAGCCCACAATGTCAGAATCGGGAAGAACTGCCTCATCCTCGCCCAGGCCGGCATCGCCGGGTCCACCGAGATAGGCGACAATGTCGTGATAGCCGGCCAGTCCGGGCTCAGCGACCACATCAAGGTGGGCGCGAACTCCGTCGTCATGGGCCGCACCGGCGTGATCGCGGACCTGGCGGAAGGCTCCGTCGTGCTCGGCCCCCTGGGCCGGCCGCGGCGCGAATTCATGCGCATAGAGGCGGCCCTTTCCAGGCTCCCCGAGATCTACGCCGAGTTCAAGCGGCTGAGGAAAAGCCGCGGGGATGAAAAGAAGAACCCTTAAGGCCGAAGCCTCCGTGGCCGGGACCGGGCTGCACACGGGCCTGCCCTGCCGCGCCGTCTTCAGGCCCGCGCCCGGCCCGACGGGGCTGCGCTTCCTGCTGCCCGACGGCTCCTCCCCCATACCGGCGCTGCTCGACCATGTCTCGTCCACGGTGCGCGGCACGAACCTCTCTTCCGGCGGACGCACCGTGCACACCGTCGAGCATATACTCTCCTGCTGCGCCGCGCTCGGCGTGCATGACCTCGACGTACTGATGGACGGCCCGGAACCGCCGGCGGCGGACGGGTCGGCCCTCCCTTTCGCGGAGGCGATGCTCGCGGCGGGCGTCGCGGAAAAGCCGGACCAGGAAATATCCCCGCTGACCCTGGCCGCCCCTGTCGAATTCAGGGACGGCGGGGCGTTTTACGGCGCCGTTCCCGCGGACTCGCTTTCCCTGCGCGTCGTCTTCGACCACCCCCACCCCATGCTGGGCCGCACCGAACTCTCCCTGGACATAACCCCCCCCTCCTTCCTCCGCGAGATAGCCCCGGCCCGGACCTTCGGCCTCCGCGAGGAGCTCGACGGCCTCAAAGCCGCGGGACTGGCCAAAGGCGGCTCGCTGGAGAACGCGATGCTGGTGGAGAGCGACCGTATACTCTGCGCGGGGGGACCGCGTTTCGCCGACGAGCCCGTGCGCCACAAGGCGCTCGACCTCCTGGGCGACCTGGCCCTGCTCGGCGTCCCGCTGCTGGCCTCCGTGCGCGCGGAGCGGACCGGCCACCGCAACAACGTCGATTTTGCTAAACTGCTCAGGAACGCCCCGAGGTGAACATGGACGACAAAAAAGCCCCCTCCTACAGACCCTGCCGCGTGATCGGCTGCGAGGAGATCCTGCGGACCATCCCGCACCGCTACCCCTTCCTGCTCATCGACCGGGTCGAGGTGATAGAGGAGAACAAGCGCGCGGTCGGCGTCAAATGCGTCACGGCCAACGAGCTCTTCTTCCACGGCCATTTCCCGACGAAACCGGTCCTGCCCGGCGTGCTGATAGTGGAGGCCATGGCCCAGACCTCGGCGGCCATGCTGATGGGCCTGCCGGAGATAAAAGGCAGGTTCGCCTATTTCGCGGGCATCAACAAGGCCCGCTTCCGCCGCCAGGTGGTGCCCGGCGACGTGCTCAAGCTCCATGTGGAGATACTCAGGTTCAAAGGGCATATGGCCAAGGTCAGCGGCCGCGCCTTCGTCGAAGGCGAACCCGCGGCCGAAGCCGAAATGATCTTCGTGGTGGACTGACGGAGGACCGATGGCGACCAAGATACACCCGACGGCGATAATAGACGCCGGGGCGCAGATAGGCGAGAACGTCGAGATAGGCCCCTACACGGTCATAGGCGAGGACGTGCGGATAGGCGACGGCACGAAGATAGGCGCGCACTGCATCTTCGAGTTCTGCACCGTCGGCAGGGACAACCTTTTCACCGGCGCCGCCTATGTCGGCATGCCGCCCCAGGACTGGTCCTACAAGAACGAGCACAAGCGCTTCGTGATGGGCGACCGCAACGTCATACGCGAGAACGTCACGCTGCACCGCGGCGCGCATACCGACGTGACCACGATGGGCTCCGGCTGCATGCTGATGGCCAATTCCCACATCGGCCACGACGGCCGCGTCGGCGACAACGTCATAATGGTCAACTGCGCCTCGGCCGCCGGCCACGTGGAGATAGGCGACAGGGCTCTGATCAGCGGCCTCGCCGGCATACACCAGTTCACCCGCATAGGCAAGTTCGCGATGATCTCGGGCGGCGGCATGGCCAACCAGGACATACTGCCCTACGTCACCGCGCAGGGCGACCGCGCCCGCCCGGTCGCGCTCAATCTGGTGGGCATGAAGCGCAACGGCTTCACGCGCGAGCAGATAAAGGCGGTGAAGCACGTCTTCAGGACCCTGTTCTTCCGCGGCCTCCTGCTCAAGGACGCCGTGGCGAAGCTGCGCGCGGAGAACCTGCCGCCGGAAGCTTCGCTGATGCTGGACTTCGTCGAATCCTCCAAACGCGGCATAGCGCGCCCGCGCCGGTCGGCCGCGGCGGACGTGGCCGATGCCTGAGAAAATTGGGCTCATCGCCGGCGCCGGGACCTTCCCGCTGCTCTTCGCCCGCGAGGCCCGCGCGCGCGGCTGCGAGGTGATCACGGCCGGGCTCTCCGGCATGACCTCGCCGGAGGCGGAAAAACTTTCCAAGGAACTCGCCTATTTCCGGCTCGGCCAGCTTTCCGCCCCGATAGAGTTCTTCAAAAAACACGGAGTAACCCGCGTCCTTATGGCCGGCAAGATAGAGCATGTCTCCATCTTCGGCGGCTTCCTGCCGGACCTGCGCGCCGCCAGGCTCCTGCTGACCCTCAGGGACCGCCGGCCCAACTCCATCTTCGCCGCCATAGCCGGCGAGCTGGCGAAAGACGGCATAGAGGTCATAAATTCCGCCACTTTCCTGGAATCCTCCCTGCCCAAGCCCGGCCCGCTGACGGAGAAGAAACCGCATAAGGACCGGGAGAGCAGCATAGCCGCCGGCTGGAAGGCCGCGCGTACCGTCGCGGACCTCGATATAGGGCTCACCGTGGTGGCCCGCGGCGGCGCCATAGTCGCCGTCGAAGGCATGGAAGGCACCGACGAATGCATCAGGCGCGCCGGCGATATTTTCGCGCGCCTGCTGCCCGGCGGGAAACCGCCGAAGGACATGGTGGTGGTGAAAGTGGCGCGGCCCGGCCAGGACATGCGCTTCGACCTGCCCGTCGTGGGCACCTCCACGCTGGAAGCCATGGCCGCCGCCGGCGCCGACACCCTCGCCATCGAGTCCGGCACGACCCTCGTGCTCGAGATGGAAAAGTTCCTCGCCCGCGCCGCGGAGCTGGGGATAGCCGTCACGGCCATCGACCCGCTCTCACGACCCTGATCGCCGGATTTCCGGCGGACGCACCCGCCTACCTGGGGGTCATGGCCGCGAACCTCACGGAGGCCAGGAACAGGCGCAGCATCTGCGGGGGGTAGAGCAGGTGGCACAGCATCGCGAGCACCGAGCATAGCCACAGCGTCATGTAGGAAAGGCGGGTCTGCCTGGGTTCGCAGGGGCGGAAAGGGCCGAACGAACACCAGTTGGTCCAGTCGGTATCGGGCCTGTCGAAATCCTTGTAATACTTCTCGAACACCGGTGTGCCGGGGAAAGGGATGAGCGGCGTATAGGACGCGATGGTCGGCTTCAGCCTGAAGGAAAAAGCCACGGTCTTCAGGATGGTGCGCAGGGTCTCGCCTTCCGCCCCCAGGATGAAGGACGTGTAGATATCTATCCCGTGCCTGCGGAGCAGGGCGCAGCATCTTTCGGCCATTTCCAGGGTCGTGCCCTTCCGCATCAGGTCGCTGATCTCCTGACTGCCGGTCTCCACGCCGAGGACCACGCGTACCAGGCCAGCCTTCTTCATCTTTACGATCAGGGCCTCGTCCTGCAGCGTGTTCACCCTGCCGGCCGCGTCCCAGTAGACCCTGACCTTGCGGGCTATCAGGAGGTCGCAGATCCGGTGCACCCGCGCCGCGTCCGCGGTGAAACAATCGTCGGAGATCTGCAGGAAGAAAGTGCCCTTCTCCCGGACCAGCCGCTCTATCTCCTCCACCACCCGCTCCGGGCTGTGAGCCCGGAACTTTTTGCCCATGCAGATATTGGCGCAGAAGTTGCAGCGCCCCGGGCAGCCGCGGCTCGTCAGGATCTTGCTGCTGCCGAAGGAGGTCTTTTCGGACCTGTAAAGGTCCGCCGCGGGAAGAGGCAGGGAATCGAGATCGTTTATGAATTCGGGGCGCGGATTGGCGAAGAAGCGGCCGTCCTTCAGGTAAGCGGCGCCAGGCACTTTCTCCAGGTCCACGCGGCCGCTCCTGTCGAACTCCCGGGCCAGCTCCAGCATGGAGAGCTCCGCCTCCCCGCAGATGACGCCGTCGAGTTCCGGCAGGCCTTCCAGAGTGGAGCGCGGCAGCGCGGTGGGATGCGGACCGCCCATGATGACCGGGCAGCCCAGGCGCCGCTTCGCCTCCCTGGCGACGCGCCCGGCCTCCATGACGTTCTGGGTGAGCACGGAAAGCCCGAGGAGGTCCGGTCTGAACTCCGCGAGGTCCCGCCAGACCTTCTCCATCCCCAGCCGTATGCCGTCGGGGATGAATATCCCGGACTCGTGTCCTTCGCGCCTGAGCGCGGCCGCCATATAGCCGAGGCCCAGCGGGAAATCCCCCCGGCCCCTGACGGACAGGCGGATCAGCAATTCCGGGAACAGGGGGAGCAGGAACGCGACGCGCATCGCTTCCAATTGTACACCTTGTACCGGGGGTAGTAAAGCGGCCCCCGCGCCGGTTCCCGGCCGGGCGAGGGGGTCCTCGCCGCGCCGCCCCTTATTATTGTAAAATAAAGCTCTGCCCCGTTCCCCGGGGGGCTTTTCTATCGTTTTTCCCTTTGAAAAGGGCCCAGGAGCTTAAGATGGCGGAAAATCAACCAAAAAAACTGCGGTTCGGCGTCGTAGGGGCCGGCAAGCTGGGCGGCTTCCACACCCGCACCCTCTCCACCATGCCCGGGGTGGAACTGGTCGGCGTGGCCGACCCCAACCTGCGCCGTTCCCAGGTCCTGGCCTGGCAGTACAACTGCATCGCCTACAAGGACTACGCCGACCTCCTCCCGCAGGTGGACGCCCTGGTCGTGGCCGCCCCGACCGAGTACCACGCCGAAATAGGGCTCAAGGCGCTGGGCGCCGGCGTGCACGTCCTGATGGAGAAGCCGATCACCAATTCCGAGGAGGGCGCCCGCAAGCTGCTCGAGATGTCGGAGAAGAAGAAGGTCGTCCTGCAGGTGGGACATTCCGAGCGCTTCAACCCCGCGGTCGTCGAGACCCTCAAGCACATAAAGAACCCGCGCTATATAACGATAGAGCGCCTCGGCCCCTTCGACCCGCGCGTCGCCGCCACCGGCGTCACGCTGGACCTGATGATACACGACCTCGACATCCTCCTGACGATGATGGACTCCGAGGTGGAATCCTTCGAGGCGATAGGCGCCAGCATGCTCTCCTCGCACGAGGACATCTCCAACGCCCGCATAAAGTTCCGCAACGGCTGCGTGGCCGACGTCACCGCCAGCCGCGCCACGATGGAGGCCAGCCGGCGCATGCGCGTCTACCAGCAGGACGCCTACATCTCCGTGGACTATGTCAGCGCCCGGCTCAAGATCTACCGCAAGAAGGTCCCGACCATAAAGACGCTCAAGGACATAGAGATAACCTACCCCAAGCTCGAGTCCAAGCAGCCCATACGCGAGGAGCTTACCCATTTCATAGACTGCATCCGCACCTCCAAGACCCCGACGCCCAGCGGCGAGAAGGGGCTCAAGGCCCTGCGCCTGGCGCTGGACATCACCGACAAAATGCGCCGTTTCGAGGTCTCGGAGCCGGAAGGAGCGGACGCCGACGACTCGCTGGTCCGCTCCATCGGGGACATCGGCAAGGCGACCAGGGTGCTGGCCGAAGAGGCCCTCAGGAACATCGGCATCGACAAGTCCTGAACCCGCCGGCCCGGCGGCGCGAGGACGGGGCGCCCCGCCCCCACAGGACCATTTATGGCACAGATAGCTTCCACCACCAAGAACGTTCTCGTAGTGGCCGGGGACCCCTCCGGCGACCTCCACGCCGCGCGCCTGATAAAGGCCCTCGAGGCCAGGGACCCGGAGATATGCGTCACCTCGATAGGCGGCGTGCGCATGCGCGAGGTCTCGACCCATTTCATCTACAACCTGGTCTCGGTCGGCGCCGTCGGCTTCGCCGAGCCCTTCAAGAATTTCTTCCTCTGGCTCAAGCTCATCCGCCTGGTGCGCCGCTACCTGGAGGACAAGAAGCCCGCCTGCGTGATCGCGGTCGATTTCTACGGCTTCAACCACCAGATCCTCGGCCTGGCCGCGCACCGCAAGATCCCGGCCTACTACTATATCAGCCCCCAGGTCTGGGCCTCGCGCCCCGGCCGCGCCAAGGCGATAGCCCGCCTGGCGAAGGAGATCTTCGTGATCTTCCCCTTCGAGGAGAACATCTACGCCAGGGCCGGCGGCCGGGCCAAGTTCCTCGGCCACCCCCTCCTCGACCTCATCCCGGAGGAGCCGGCGAAGAAGCCGGCGGGCGAGCCGCTGCGCATAGGCCTGCTGCCCGGCTCGCGCCGCTCCGAGCTGGAGCGCCACCTGCCGCTGTTCGTCAAGGCCTTCTACAAGATAAAGTCGGTGCACCCCGACGCGAAAGGCTACGTCTTCGCCGTGCCCGAGTTCCCGGACGACAGGCTGCTGCCGATGCTGGCCGACGCCTGGCCGGGCGCCGAGGAGGAGATAGAGATAGTCCGCGAGAGCGATTACGCCGTGCGAGGGACGCTGGACTTCGCTTTCACGGCCTCGGGCACCGCCACCCTGGAGAACGCGCTGCTGGGCGTGCCGATGCTGGTCGCCTACCGCATGCCCCGCTTCACCTACGAGATAGCCAAACGCGTCATCACGGTCCCCTACATCTCGCTCGTCAATGTCCTGCTCAAGAAGCCGGCCGTCAAGGAGCTCATCCAGGACAAGGCCACCGTGGAACTGCTCTCGCAGGAGGCCTTCTCGGTGCTCAACAATCCCTCCAAGGCCGAGGCCATGCGCCGCGACTACAAGGCCGTGCGCGCCATGCTCGGCGAGAAGGGCGTGGCCGCCCGCGCCGCCGAGCGCATAGCCGCGGTCCTTAAATGAAGATAACCCCCGACGTGGAAGCCCTGCTGGACTATGTCCGCCCCCACAAGGGGCGGCTCGTGCAGGCGGGCTTCGCCATGGCGGTGCTGGCCGCGATGCGGGCCGCTATCGCCTACCTGATCGGGCCCGCCATACAGGCCGTTTTCATAGACAGGAACACGGAGATGCTGCGGCTGATCATGATCGGGCTGCCGGCCGTCTTCGTGCTCAAGGCAGCGGCCGACTACGCCACCTCCTACCTGATCAATTATATCGGCCAGAAAAGCGTGCAGCGGATGCGCGACGACCTGTTCACCCGCGTGCACCAGCTCTCGATGGAGTTCCACTGGCGCAAGCGCTCCTCCGACGTCATGAGCCGCGTCATCAACGACCTGGGCAACGTGCAGTCGGCCATCCAGTCGGTCCCGCTCTACCTGATACGCGACCTGTTCACCGTCATCGCCCTCGTCGGCGTGCTCTTCTACCTCAACTGGCGCTTCGCCGCGGTCTCGCTGTTCATCCTCCCGACCGCCGCCTGGATGCTGAAACTGCTCAGCCGGAAGATGCGCCGCTCCAGCTCCAAGGCGCAGGCGACGATGGGCGACATCTCGCACAAGTTCCAGGAGAGCCTGCAGGGCATGACGGTGGTGAAGGCCTTCAACTACGAGGAGCAGGCCGTCTCCCGGTTCCGCCGCTCCAACGACGACTTCTTCTCCGAGACCATGCGCTTCCTGCGCGCCTCGGCGCTCTCCAGCCCGCTGATGGAGCTGCTGGGCAATATCATGCTGGTGGGCATGATCTTCCTCGGCGGGCGGGAGATCATGGCCGGGCGCATGACCCCGGGGGATTTCTTCTCCTTCATCGCGGCTTTCTTCACGGCCTATATGCCGCTCAAGAACATCGCCGGCCTCAACACCCGCGTGCAGCTCGGCCTGGCCTCGTGGGACCGCGTCAAGCAGGTGCTCGACGAGAAGCCCGACGTCCCGGCCCCGTCCAGCCCGGCGCGCCTGGGCGACGTGCGCGGGACGGTGGAGTTCCGCGGCGTCACCTACAAGTACCCCTCCCGCGACACCGTGGTCCTGCGCGACCTCAGCTTCTCGGTGAAAGAGGGAGAGGTCGCCGCCTTCGTAGGCCCGTCGGGCTCGGGCAAGACCACCATAATACAGCTGCTGCTGCGCTTCTTCGACCCGCTCTCCGGCTCGGTGCTCGTCGACGGCAAGGACCTGCGCGAGCTGGACCCGGCCGAGCTGCGCGCCGCCACCGGCCTGGTGACGCAGGACACCATACTCTTCGACAACGACGTGACCGGCAACCTCACGATAGGCCGCCCCGGCGCGACCGAAGCCGAAATACGCGAGGCCGCCGAAGCGGCCGACGCGCACCCCTTTATAACCGCCATGCCGCAGGGCTACGCCACGCAGCTGGGCGAGCGCGGCGTCAAGCTCTCGGGCGGCCAGCGCCAGCGCCTGGCCATCGCCCGCGCCATAATCAAGAAGCCCAAGATACTGCTGCTCGACGAGGCAACCTCCAACCTCGATACCGCCAGCGAACAGGCCGTGCAGGCGGCGATAGAGCGGATCCTCAAGGGCCGCACGGTGCTCATGGTCGCGCACCGCCTCTCCACGGTGCGCAACGCCGACAGGATCTTCGTGCTGGACAAGGGAGCCCTGGCCGAGAGCGGCAGCCACGAAGAGCTGATGGCGCGCGGCGGGGTCTACAGGAAACTCTGGGAGGCGCAATCTTGAGCCTGGAACTGGCGGATCTCCTGAAGAAGTTCCGCGAATATTCGCAGCAGGACACCACGCTGCTGGAACTGGCCTGGAACTTCTCCGCGGAAGCCCACGCCGACCAGAAGCGCGCTTCCGGCGAGGAGTTCGTCGTCCACTGCCGCGCGGTGGCCGATATCCTGGCCGATTTCCGCATGGACCAGGAGACCATCTGCGCCGGCCTGCTGCACGACGTCCTGGAGGACACCGCCATCCCGCCTGACACCCTGAAGAAGGAGTTCGGCGACGAGATAAACAACCTGGTCGCGGGCGTCACCAAGATAGAGACCCTCAAGTTCTCCTCGCGCGACGAGGCCCAGGCCGAGAACTGGCGGCGAATGATCCTCGCCACCGCGAAGGACATCCGGGTCATCGTCATCAAGCTGGCCGACCGCATGCACAATATGCGCACGCTGGGCTGGCTGAGCCCGGCCAAGCAGCTCGAGATCAGCCACGAGACCATCTCCCTTTACGCGCCGCTGGCGCAGCGCCTGGGCATGTTCCAGATAAAGTCCGAGCTCGAGGACCTCTCGTTCAAGTACCTCCATCCCGACGAGTACCAGGACCTGCACGCCAAGGTGCAGCTGCGCTTCGCCAAGCGCGAGAAGCTGCTGGAGGAGTTCAAGGACGCGCTGGACAAGCACCTGCTCTCCTCCAAAGTCCCCTACCGGCTGGTCTCGCGCGCCAAGAACCTCTTCTCCATCTACCGCAAGATGATGAAGCAGGACAAACCCTTCGAGGAGATACAGGACGCGCTGGGCGTGCGCATCATCACCGACAGCGTGGTCAACTGCTACGCGCTGCTGGGCGTGGTGCACGCGGCCTTCAAACCGGTGACCAATTCCTTCACCGACTATATCGCCGTGCCCAAGCGCAACCTCTACCAGAGCCTGCACACCACCGTGGTGGCCTCGTCGGGCGAGCAGGTGGAGATACAGATCCGCACCGAGGAGATGCACCGCACCTCCGAGTACGGCATCGCCGCGCACTGGCGCTACAAGCTGGGGGAGAAGGGCGCCGACCGGCACCTCGACGAGAAGCTCAACTGGCTGCGCCAGTGGATAGAGTGGCTGCAGGACCTCTCCAGCCCGCGCGAGTTCATCGAGAGCTTCAAGACCGACCTCGAGCTCGACCAGATCTTCGTCTTCACGCCCAAGGGCGAGGTCAAGACGCTGCCGGTGGACGGCACGCCGCTCGACTTCGCCTACTACGTGCACACCGACATCGGCGACACCTGCGTCGGGGCCAAGGTCAACGGCAAGATGGTCAAACTCGACCATACCCTCAAAAGCGGCGACATCTGCGAGATAATCACCCGCAAGAACTCTTTCCCGCGCAAGGACTGGCTAACGATAGTGAAGACCGCCAGCGCCCGCTCCAAGATCCGTCACTACCTGCGCGAGCACAAGATGCTCGACGAATAGCGGGGCCGATGGACCCTCCCAGGAAGGGCCCAAAGCCGCGCGGGCTTTGGGCCTTTCGCTTCTATGGAAGCCGGCCCGGTTTTCATACCATCTATCCTATGAGAAGAACCCTTCCCCTCTGCCTGCTGCTCTGCGTTCCGGGTTCCCGCGCCGCCGCCGGAACCGCGGCCGGACAGCTCGAAGCCCTGGCCGGCGGCGTCCCCGCGGCCGAGGCGCTTCCCGCCCCGGAAGCCCCGTACCGCGACGAGCTCGGCCCGGAGTACGACGATCCCGTCTACGCCGGCGACGAACTGGCCCGGCTGGCGGCGGGCCGCGCGGAGCGCAAGGGTTCCACCGGCGAACTCGGCTTCATAGAGCGCCGCATCGTCAGGATAATGGCCAGGGCCCACGCGAAGGGGAAGCTGGTGCCGGCGCTGGAACGGATGCTTTCCAGCCGGCTCATGCAACGCTTCATCCCGGCGCCGCCGGCCAAGAAGCAGGATTACATAAAGAAATTCCCGAGGATGGTGGCGGCCCAGCTGGAAGGCACCGGCCTGGTGGAGGGAACGGAAGGTTTCGAGGCCTGGGAGGCCATGTCGCGGCGCCACATAGCCCTGGTCACGCGCTCGGCTTTCGCGCCCCCGGCCGCGGGCGGACCCTCGCTGCTGGCCGAACCCGGCTTCCTGGCGGAGCTGGAAGCCCTGGCCGGGGTCCCCTTCAGGCCCGGCAACGAGGTCTCGCCGCTGGTGGACGGCCCCGCCTCCTTCGCCGAGCGCGAACGCCTGATCTCCGCGGCCCGGGAAAGCGTGCACCTCATGGTCTGGGGCTGGTACGACGATCTGACCGGGGGGCGCACCGCCGACCTGCTGATCGCCGGAAAGCGGAAAGGGCTGGACGTGAAGGTCATGGTGGACGGCAACATCTCCAATTTCATAGGCATGGCCTCGCTGAAGGCGATGGAGGAGGCCGGCATAGAGGTGGCGCGCTTCAGCGACCCGGCAAGGGCGTACGACGGCATGCACGCCAAGCTGCTGGTGGTGGACGGCGAATACGCCGTGACCGGCGGCATGAACGTGGGCGACAAGTATTCCCATATGGACCCCGCGGCGCACAAGTGGCGCGACACCGACGCCGTCTTCTCCGGACCGGCGGCCGGCGAGGCGGCGCGCGTCTTCGCGGAGAACTGGAACGAGCAGGCCGCCGTCCACGGCCTCTCCCGCCTGCCGGAGCCCAAGTCCCTGCCGGCGGAGAAAGGGCAAGCCCGCGCCGCGCTGGTCTACCAGCGGGCGGACCGCGAACCAGCCATCTACCTCTCGCTGCTCAAGGCTATGTACGGCGCTTCCTCGCGCATAAACATCGAGAACGCCTATTTCGTGACCATCCCGTCGCTGCGGACCGCGCTGACCGACGCCCTGGCCCGCGGCGTGAAGGTGACGATACTGTCCAATTCCGCGAGCAGCAACAACGAGCCGATACTCACCGGGATAATGATGGAGAGCCTCGCCGAAATGGCCGAGGCTGGCGCGGACGTCTATGTCCGCGAAGGGGAGACGCTGCACTCCAAGTTCATGACCGTCGACGGGGAGTTCGCGACGGTCGGCTCCTATAATTTCCACCCGAAAAGCATCCGCCACGAGCGCGAGATAACCCTGCACGTGGCGGACAGGGACTTCGCCGCGAGCCTGGAAGGCGTCTTCCTGACGGACCTGGGCTCCGCCAGGCGCATAACCGACGCCGCGGAACTGGGGGACTACCGGTCGCCCCTCAACTTCATCGCGCGGCGGTACATGTTCAGCCAGCTTTAAGGTTCAGGGTCCAGCCGCAGGGCCGCCGGGAGGCGGCCCTTCTTTTTTGCCGGAGCGGCGGGCTTTCCGGCGCTGTATCCTTTCGTATCCGGCGAGGCGGACGGAGGTCGAAGGGGACAGGACCAGCTCGGCCCGGTCGACGAGCTCGCGCAGGGCAAGGAAGCGGTTGACCGCCCGGCTGCGCTCGCGCTGGCAGCGGATGAAAAGGTTCAGCGGCGGGTATTTGAGCTGCACGGCGCTGGCGGTCTTGTTGATCTTCTGCCCGCCCTTTCCCCCGCCCTTCACTGACTTTTCCTCCACCAGGCGCAGGTCCAGGCCCAGCCGTACTATCCTGCCGCGCAGTTCCTCGATCTTGGCGGGCGTAACGGCCCCGAAGTCGCCGAAATTCATACCTGTTCGTCCCGCGGCGGGTCAGCGCGAAGGAGCGGGAAGAGGCTCCCGCTCGTACCGTTGCGGCCTCATATCGCCGAGATCCCTCATCGCGAAATCCTCCATCAGGGCGTTAAGTTGGAAAGCGTCGCGGATGCCGTAGGCGGCCGGATCGACGCCCTTGCGCATGACATAAAACCCGGTCTTCTCCGGACCCACGGGCATCGGGATCACGGGATTCGACGGATTGTAATCGGAATAATAGGTCCGGCTATTGTGCTCGATAAGGATCCAGCGGCCCTCCACATAGGCCTCGACGAAAGCGTGCCCCTGGTGGCCTATGCCGCGCCTGCCGCTCCTGAAATCCCTCATCCAGTCCAGGCCGACCGTATCGGCCATAAGCGCCGGCATACCGGCGGCGCGCAGGATGGACGACGCCAGCAGCGCCCAGTCGGTACAGCCGTAAAGGGTACGGCCGCCGAGAAGACCGGAGGCGGTGTTCCTGCCTATCGAGGCGCCGCCGTCCGGAGAGTTCTGGAAAGTGCCGAGCCAGGCGTAGATCTTCCCGATCATCGCCATGCCGCCGAGCTCGTCCTTATGAATGCCGGCCTCGTTCATCACGATCGCCAGCTCGCCGGGACTTATGTAACTCTGGGTGCCGGGCTTGAGAAAAACCGAAGGGTCCTCGTAGGCATAGCGGGAACGCTGATGCGCCGCCTGAGAGGGCGGCTCGGGGGAAGGGTCGTACTGAGAGGCGGCCTGGCGGGCCGGGGCCGCGGTCGCCAGGAAAAGGAGGCACAGGAAAGGGCGGAGCAGTCTCCCGCGTCCCCGTCCCATCGCTTCCGGCCGTTGCATACATTCCCCCTTCGCCCGCCGCGTGCCTCTTACGATAAGAGTTTACGCCGCGACTTGACCAAAATCAACGTTCCTAAGGCCCAGGCGGCCCTGGGTCCTTCGGGTAAGAACGGGAGATCTGTCTCGGAAAATACCCGCCGTTTTTCAGTGACGGAAGTGACGGATCCCGGTCAGGACCATCGCCACGCCCAGCCTGTCGGCCGCCGCTATGACCTCGGCGTCCTTGACCGAGCCGCCGGGCTGTATGACGGCCGTGGCGCCCAGGCGGACGCCCTCCTCCAGCGCGTCGGGGAAAGGGAAGAAGGCGTCGGAGGCCATGACCATGACCTCCGGCTTCGGATTGTCCTTCAGGTAAAGGCCGAGCTTCCGGCCGGCCATGAAGACGGAATCGACCCGCGACATCTGGCCCGCGCCTATCGCGACCGTCCGATGGCGGTCCGACAGGACTATGGCGTTGGAGCGAACGTACTTGCAGGCCGCCCAGGCCAGCCGCAGCGCTTCCTCCTCGGCCTTCGAGGGCTTTTTTACGGTGGGGACTTCCCACTTGTCGCCCAGCAATTTCTCGTCGTCCTCGCTGACCAGCACCTCGTCGCCCAGAGAGCGGAACAGCAGCCGGCCCTTGGGCAGGGCCTGCCAGCGCAGCAGGCGCAGGTTGGGCTTGCGGGCGAACAGCTTCACGGCTTCCTCGTCGAAGTCCGGCGCGCAGATGACCTCCACGAACTTCTTGGAGAGGAACTCGGCCATGCCGCGGTCGAAGGTGCGGTTGACGGCGATGATGCCGCCGAAGGCGGACAGCGGGTCGGTGTTCCAGGCCCGCTCGAAGGCCTCGCGTATATTGGAGCCGGTGCCCAGGCCGCAGGGCGTGACGTGCTTGAAGATCACGCAGGCCGGAGCCTCGAACTCGTTGACCGCCTGCCAGGTGCCGTAGGCGTCGAGGATGTTGTTGTAGGAGAGCTCCTTGCCCGCCAGCTTGTCGAACGGCAGGCCGGGGTTCTTCGAATAGAGGGCCGCCCGCTGGTGCGGGTTCTCGCCGTAGCGCAGGTCGCAGATCTTGTTGAGCGGGGCCTTGAGGCGCGCCGGGAAGAATTCGCAGGAGAGCGGCTCCTCGCCCAGCTTGCCGGCTATTGCCGCGTCGTAGGAGGAGGTCAGCTCGAAGGCCTTCACCGCCAGCTCGCGGTTGAGCGCCTCCGGCACCTTCCCGGCGTTGGCGTCGAGCGCGTCGAGCACGCGCGGGTAATCCGCCGGGTCCGTCAGCACGGTCACCGAGGCGCAGTTCTTGGCCGAGGCCCGCAGCAGCGCGACGCCGCCTATGTCTATGTCCTCTATCAGCTCTTCGGACCAGGCCCGCGCCTTCGCGGCGGTCTTCTCGAAGGGATAGAGGTTCACGGCCACTATGTCTATCGGCTCTATGCCGTGGCGGAAGAGCTGCTCGGCGTGCGCCGCCCTGTCGCGGCGGTAGAGTATGCCGCCGTGAACCGCGGGCTGCAGCGTCTTCACCCGGCCGTCGAGGATCTCCGGGAAGCCGGTCAGAGATTCGAGAGGCCGCACCGGCAGCCCGGCTTCCTTGAGCAGTTTATAGGTGCCCGAAGTAGAAACGACCTCCACCCCCCTGGCGACCAGGGCCCTGGCGAGATCGACGGCGCCGGTCTTGTCGGAAAGAGAGACCAGGGCGCGGCGCGCGCGGCCGTCGGCCGGCGCCTGTTTTACAAGGACGCGGCTGTCCTTGAGCTCCAGCAGGCCGTCGCAGAAAAGCGAGACGGCGGCCGGGTAGGCCTCCAGCTCCGCCCCGTTGACCCTGGCGGCCAGCGAAGCGGGCGTATCGTCCGGGAAGACCGGGACGGAGCGCTGTATGATTATCGGACCCGAGTCGTAGTCCCCGGCGACGAAATGCACGGTGCAGCCGCTCAGCCTGACGCCGGACGAGAGCACGGCCTCATGCACCCGCATGCCGTAGAAACCCTTGCCCCCGAAGGCGGGCAGCAGGGCGGGATGGATATTGAGTATGCGTCCCTTGAAGGCCGAGAGGAATTTCGGGCCGAGCTTGAGCATCCAGCCGGCCAGGCAGACCAGGCCGGCGCCGCGGCAGAGCTCCGTCAGGGCGGCGTCGTGCGCGTCGGGCGAAGGGAAGTCCTTCAGGGGCAGCGCCTCGGCGCGTATCCCGGCTTTCGCCGCGCGCTCCAGCGCGCCGGCCTTGCCCAGGCTCGACACCGCTATCGAGACCTCGCCGTTCACCCTGCCCGAAGCGCAGGCGTCCATTATCGCCTGCAGGTTGGTCCCGCCGCCGGAAGCCAGCACCGCTATCCTGACCCGTTCGCCTTCTTTCAAGCCCGCCTCCCGGCGCGCCGCGAAGCTAGAAGTTGTCCGCCTCCACCAGTTTCAGCGCGCCCTGCATTATCCCGAAAAATTCCTTCTCGTCCAGCGGCGCCAGTTCGTCGTTCCAGGTCGCCGACAGGCAGTACCAGGCCGAAGCCCTGGTCCTCAGCAGCCAGGTCATATTGATGGCCCCGACGTCGGAGCCTCCCTTGTAGCCCGCGTAGGGAACGGCCGATCTGTCCACGGGCAGGCCGGGGTTTATGGCCAGCATGTCCAGGACGGCCCGGTCGCCGCTCAGCCGGAAACGGTCCATCACGCGGCACAGGTCGGAGGCCGAGGCGAACCAGCCGATGCGTGGGATCTCGAAGGGAGCGGCGGGCAGGGCCGTGGCCGAGAGCGGCAGCGAAGGGACCTTCTTTTCCAGCAGGTCGTACCTGTCGTCCTGCCTGGCGGCCGTCCACTCGGCGGCGGCGGCCGTCGAACCCTTTATCCGGAAATATTCCGAGGTCTTGAGGAAGGGCTTCAGCCTGTCGGGGCTGTAATGACCGAACTTCCCCAGGCTGCGCTCTATGTTCCGCCGGCCGGCCAGGTCGATAAGCGCGTCCGTGGCGGTGTTGTCGCTCTCCGAGATCATCTGGGCCGCAAGGGTATAGACGGTGAACGGCGCTCCTTCGGGCCAGGCGTGCAGCCGGCCCGAAGGCAGCGATCTGGCCGTCGCGGGGAGCTCCACCGTCTTCTTCCATTGGGCCTTCGAGTCCTGGAGCTGCGCCAGGACGTAAAGTTTGAAGGTCGAGCCGATATTGAGAGGCTCGTCCGGTTCGAGCGCCTCGACCGGCCCGTCCCGCCCGTCCAGCCTGGTCAGCAGCAGGGACTTCTTCCCCGGCAGCGCGGCCAGCCTTTCCTTGATGTCCCCCATGCCGGCGACATGCTGATACGCCGGTCTGACGAAAAGGCCGGTTATGAGCCCGCTGGCCGGGGCCACCGTGACCGAGACCGGCAGCATATATTCCCGGTCGGTGTGGAATATGAAATGGGCCGTATTCGCGCCCTCGACGGCGGACAGGCTGACGCGCTTCACCTCCCCGTGCCTCTCGCGCAGGGACCTGAGCATCTCCACCACTTTTTCCTTCTCCACCAGTTCGAAAAAAACGGGCGAAAACGCCGCTTCGACCTTTTTAGGGTCGGGCGAGATCTTGGAGGCGACGCTCCAGGCGGCCCGGATCAGTTTCTTGCGCACGGCCGGCGTCATCGCGTCGGCGGACTCGGCGGCTTTCTTCGCGGCGCGCCCGGACGGGCGCTCGGCGGCCGCCGGCGGCAGGGCCAGGAAAAGCGGGAGCAGTACGGCGATCAGCCTCATATTTTCACCTCAGCGGAACAGGACTTCGCCGCGGCCCTTCACCATTTCACCCACGTGAAGGGCCCCGGGCACGGCTTTAAGGGCCGTCTTAAGGGCGCCGGGCCTGACGGCGGCGATCATGCCCAGTCCCATATTGAAAGTGTCGAACATCTCGGCTTCGCTTATCCGGCCGCGCGACCGGACCACGCCCATGACCGGCGGCACGCGCCAGGAGCCCTTGCGAAGCGAGGCGGAAACGCCTTTCGGGAAGAACCTCGGCAGGTTCCCCGGTATGCCGGAGCCGGTGATATGGGAAAGCCCCAGTATGTCGTGGCCGGCGCGGCGCAGGGCCGAGCGCAGGGCGGTTATGTCCCGGACATATATCTTCGTGGGCGTCAGCAGGGCGCGGGCGTGTTTTCTGAGCGGGGCGCCTTTCATGACCGCGCGGATGAGCGAATAACCGTTGGAATGGAAGCCGGTCGACGGCAGACCGACCAGCGCGTCGCCGGGGCGCACCTTTTTCCCGTCTATCTCCTCGCCGCGCTTCAGCAGGCCGACGGAGAAACCGGCCAGGTCGTATTCCCCGGGCTTATAGAAACCGGGGAGTTCGGCGGTCTCGCCGCCCAGCAGGGCGCAGCCCGACTGCCGGCAGCCCTCCATGATGCCGTCTATGATCTTTTTGGAGCGCCGCAGGTCCAGTTTCGGGGTGGCGTAATAATCCAGGAAGAACAGCGGCCTGGCCCCGCAGCAGAGCAGGTCGTTGACGCACATCGCCACCAGGTCTATCCCCACGGTGTCGTGGCGGTCCAGCAGGAAGGCCAGTTTGAGCTTGGTCCCCACGCCGTCGGTCGAAGCCACCACGCTGTATTCGCCGCCCGTTTCCCGCAGCGGGAAGACTCCGGCGAAACCGCCTATCGCCGCGGACTTTTTCTGGAGGAACTCCGTGAACCTGTCGGCCAGCCTGATGTCCACTCCCGCTTTCTTATATGTCGTCATAAGGCTCCGGGACCGAAGAAGATGGGTGGGAATAACGGAATTATACCAATTCCGGGGTCAGCGCAGGAGCAGCCAGGCCGCGGCCGCCAGCGCGGCCGCGAGGAGCGGCAGGAGCTCCGGCGGCCGGCCTCCGTTGCCGCCGCCCCCGCCGCCGCGCCGTTCCTCGTCCGGTCCGAGCCGGGCGAAGACCCCGCCGCAGCGCGGGCAGTTGGCAGCCGGACCTTTTATCTCCTGTCCGCAGTTAGGGCATTTCAGCGGGCTTTTCATTTTGTAGAATTATCCCCTCGGAGATTCTACAAAAAAGGAAAAACACATGCCCCTCGTGATAAGCTCCGTGACCGGAAAGACCGGCTGGCTGCAGCTCAACAACCCCGAGAAGAAGAACGCGCTGAGCCTGGAGCTCTGCAAGGAACTGGTGAAACTGTTCGCGGACTTCAAACGGCAGCATATCGCCGTCGTGGTCATACGCGCGGAGAAGGACGCGCGGACCTGGTCGTCCGGGCACGACATCACGCAGCTGCCCAAGGTGCATCACGAACCGCTGGCCTTCGACAGCCCGATGGAGCAGGCGCTGCGGGCCGTCCAGGAATACCCCGGACCGGTCATCGCGATGGTGCAGGGCGGGGTCTGGGGCGGCGCCTGCGACCTGGCCGTAACCTGCGACATCGCCATAGGGGACGAGACCTCGACCTTCGCCATCACCCCCGTGAAGATAGGCCTGCCTTACAACGCGGCGGGCATCATGCATTTCATCAACCGCCTGGGCCTGAACATCGCGAAGGAGATGTTCTTCACCGCCCAGCCGGTGAAGGCGGACAGGGCCTATTACGCCGGGCTGCTCAACTACCTGGTCAGTTCGCGCGAGATCGAGAGTTTCACGGCGGGCCTTGCGGAGAGCATGGCCGCCAACTCCCCGATGGCGATAGCCGTCATCAAGGAACAGTTCCGCATCCTCAGCGAGGGGCATTCCATCAGTCCCGAGGCCTTCGAGAGGATACAGGCGCTGCGCCGCAGGGTCTACAACAGCCACGACTACGCCGAAGGCATAAAGGCTTTCATGGAAAAGAGAAAACCTGAATTCAGGGGGAACTGATCATGGAACTGCCGGACAGCTGGGACAGCGCTTTCGATTCGGGCAGGGACTACGGCCTGCTGGTCATGCGCCTGGGCGTGGGGCTGATGTTCTTCTTCGTGCACGGCCTGGCCAAGATACAGGCGGGGCCGGAACTGTGGGCGAAAATAGGCGGGGCCATGGCGAACTTCGGCGTAACTTTCCTCCCGGCCTTCTGGGGTTTCATGGCCGCCTCCGCCGAATGCTTCGGCGGGCTCTTCCTGGCGGCCGGGCTGCTGGCGCGTCCCGCGGCGGCCGCCATGGCCTTCACGATGCTGGTGGCCTCGGTCATGCACCTCTCCGCGGGCGACGGGCTGAAGGGCGCCTCTCACGCCGTGGAACTTTTCTTCGTCCTCTCCGGCCTCGCGCTGGCCGGCGCCGGCAGATTCAGCCTCGACCGGAAATTCTTCGGCGGGAAGATCTGATCCCCCCGGTCAGCGCGGCCGCGCCGCCGCTCCGGGGCGCGCCGCGCGGCCGACGACGAAGGCCCTTTCCTTCCAGAGCCTCTCCATCCCGTCCCGGGCCGAAAGGCCCGGCGCGTCCAGCCGCCCCGCGACGACGCGCAGCAGTTCCACCAGGCCGTGGAAATCCGACACGGAGACATGCTCCTGGCCTGGCCGCGCCTTTTTCCCCGCCAGGACGCCGTCGATATCCGCCATATTGTGGTAATTGCCCAGCGGCAGGCAGAGGCAGGTCGACTTGAGCCCGTAGGACGAGAAGGCCGAGGCTTCGCAGGTGCCGCCGGGCATCAGCTTGCGCTGGAATTTGAACTCCGGCTTCTTTTTCCGATAGGCGGCCGCTATATCCGATACGGCGTTGGTCAGCTCCGGCGTGAAGACGCTCATCTTGTCCCCGACCCGGACTATCGGCCCCGCGCCTATCGGGGAATCGTGCGGGAAGCTGCGCGAGCATTCCAGGCAGATCAGCCGGGAGTTCTTAGGCAGCGTCCCGCCGCGGGCCGCGCCTATCGCCCCGACGAAACCGGTCTCTTCCGCCCTGGTGAAAAGCAGGGCGGCATGGCCGGACTTTTTATCCCGCGATATCCCCTCGTAAGCTATCAGCGCCGCGGCCACGCAGGCGGCGTCGTCGCAGCCGTTGGTCCACGCCAGGCCTTTCTTCACGCGGGACTTGGGGAACAGCCAGCGGCCGATACAGCCGGCGGAGAGCGGCGCGGGCCCGTCCAGCCGGGCGGCGACGGTCTTGAACGGTTTCGACGAGGCGTCCAGCGAGATTATGCGGGCGGCGTACGAACGGCGCAGGTCCGGGGCGAATATCTCCAGCCTCGCGCCCTTGAAGTACGGGTCGTGGACGCCGCCGCGGAATTCCAGCCGCACTTCTTTTCCGGAGACCGACAGGACGACGAAAGCGGGATGGTCCATATGCGCCGTGATGAAGAGCGGCGCTTTCCGCAGGCAGGCTTTTTTGAAATCCCGGCGCCGGACGATGAGGTTGCCGCACCGGTCGCGCTCCACGACCAGCCCGCGGCGCCGCGCGGCCCACTTTTCCACCAGCCGTTCCACCGCTCCCTCATGCCCGGCCGCTGCGGGCGCCGAGGCGAACTCCAGCAGCAGCCTCTCCCTTCTTTTCAGCTCCGCCGGGGAGAGCCCGCTCATTTCCCCCTCCCGGGCAGGCGGAAATCCTTTATGCGGATTATACCCGCGTCGAGCCTGGGCGCGCCGGGCCGGTGCTGGGTCTCCACGAAGAAGGAGACCGCGCCGGGGAAGCGGGCCCGGAGTATGTTGGAATTGGCGGGCTCGTTCTCGAAGACGGCCACCACCTCGCCCAGCCGGTCTATGTACTCGCTGACTTCCCTCTTGAAAAGCTCATCGTCCTGTTCGAACTCCTTTTTCACTATGGTCATCGTCCCGGCCACACCGACCGGGAACCCGTAGAGGCGGAGCACCTCGGTGGTCCCCACCAGCATCCTGCCCACATCGCGGCCGGTAAGATAGATGACCGTGGCGCCGGCGGCGTGGATCTTCTCCACATAAGCTTTGGCCCCGGCCAGCGGCATGTCGTACTTCTGGTACTCGTCGGAAAAGAAGCGGCGCGCCCATTCCTGCTTTATGAACTTTACCTCGTCCGCGGAGGTGACTTTCAGCCGTTTAAGGGTGACGTCCAGGCCGTAATCGACCACCGACAGGTCGCGGAAAGAGGAGAAAGCCCGCGAGAGCTGCGGCAGCCGCGCGTCGAACTTCTCAGAGATCTCGCGCAGGATGAACATGGTGCGCGTGCGGTTGTCGAAAAGCGTGCCGTCAAGGTCGAAGATGGCCAGCGTCGAACGCCGCTGCGCCGTGCGCGCCTCCACCAGGTCTATCACCTTGGCCAGGCCGCCACCGGCCTCTTTTTTTACGTTCTTACCGTTCATTTCTCCTCCGTTCCATTCACCGGCGAACCTATGTCGCGTCTGTACCGCATGCCGTCGAAAGATATGGCGGAAACGCCGGCGTAAGCGCGCGCCAGCGCAGCCGGCAGATCGGCCCCGCGGGCGGCGACGCCCAGGACGCGGCCGCCGTTCACCCTGAACCGCCCACCCTCGCGTACGGTGCCGGCATGGAACACTTCGGCGCCGGGGGGGACCTGGTCCAGGCCGCGTATCTCCGCGCCTTTCTCCGGGTCTTCCGGGTAGCCGGCCGCGGCCATTACCACGGTGGCGCAGGCCCCGTCATGGAACTCCGGCCTCTCGCCGGCCAGCCGTCCCTCGGCGCAGGCCAGCATATGGGCCAGCAGGTCGGACTTGAGCAGCGGCAGGACGGTCTGCGTCTCGGGATCGCCGAAACGGACATTGAATTCAAGCGCTTTGGGGCCTTCTTTTGTCAGCATCAGGCCTGCGAAGACGACGCCGCAATACGGGATGCGCTCTTTCTTGAGGCCTTCCACGAAACGGCCGAGTATGTTCACGCGGATATTCTCGAGCGTCGCCGCGTCCAGCGCCACCGGAGCCACCGCGCCCATGCCGCCGGTATTGGGACCCTCGTCGCCGTCGCGCAGCCGCTTATGGTCGCGCGCGACGGGCAGCATGGCGAGATCCTTCCCGTCGCAGAGCGCCATGACCGAGGCTTCGCGGCCGGAGAGGAACTCCTCTATGACCACCCTGGCGCCGGAAGAACCGAACACCCGCTTCTCCATGAAATCTTCCACCGCGGCCAGCGCCGATGCCTCGTCGTGGCAGATCCTCACTCCTTTGCCGGCGGCCAGACCGTCGGCTTTGACCACCAGCGGCCAGTTCTCGTTCGCGCGCACCGCCTCTTTGGCCGGCCGCGGGTCGTAGAAAGAATTAAAATCGGCGGTCGGGATATAGTTGCGCTTCATGAACTCCTTGGACAGCTGCTTGGAAGCCTCCAGCATGGCCGCCTGCCGCCGCGGGCCGAAAACTTTCACGCCTTTGGCCGCCAGATGATCGGCCAGGCCCTTGGCCAGCGGCTCCTCGGGCCCTATCACGCACAGGCCTATATCGCTGCCGGCGCAGAAATCGGCTATCTTGTCGAACTCGAGCGTCCCCGCCGGCACGGGCCTGGCGCAGGCGCTCATGCCTTCGGAGCCCGGCGCCGCGAATATCCTGCCGGCCAGCGGGCTCTGCTTCAGTTTCCAGGCCAGCGCGTGCTCGCGGCCGCCGGAACCGATTATCAGCACATTTACAGGCACGCTATTCCCCCCTCGGCGGCGTCACCGGGTATTTCCCGCCGAAGCAGGCCGCGCAGAAATCCTTCTCGAGGCCGTTCGGCCCGGGCCGCATCCCTTCCTGGAGGTGAGCGGGGAATTCCTTGCCCGAGCAGGCCAGCATCAGGCCGTGCGCCGAAAGATAGTGGAGCCCGTCGGCTCCTATGTGGCGGCGCAGGGCTTCGCGGCCCATGCGGCGGGCGGCCAGCTCCCGCCTGTCGGCGATATCGATGCCGTAATAGCAGGGCGAGAGCACCGGCGGCGAAGCCAGCGCCATTATGACCTTTTTAGCGCCGGCTTTCTTGAGGCTGCGCACTATCTTGCGCGAGGTGGTGCCGCGCACCAGCGAATCGTCGATTATCAGCACGGTCTTCCCGGCTATCACGTCGCGTATCGGGGCCAGCTTGAGCCTCGCCGTGAACTCGCGTATCTTCTGGTCGGGCTGTATGAAGGAGCGGCCGGTATAATGGTTGCGCATGAAGACCGGGCGGTAGGGCAGCCGCATTCCCTTGGCGCAGCCGAGGGCCGCGGAATTGCCCGAGTCCGGCACGCCGGAGACCAGGTCGGCCTTCACGCCGGCGGCCTTCAGTTCCGCCGCCAGCAGCCGGCCCATCTCGTAGCGCGCGCCCTGCACGCTCTTGCCCATGACGAAGGAATCGGGGCGCGCGAAATAAACCTGCTCGAAGACGCAGCGGGCGGGGCGGCGGCGCGTGGCGAAGCGCCTCGACCGCAGGCGGCTCTTCTCCACCCAGACCAGCTCGCCGGGCTCCACCTCGCGCACGGCCTTCGCCCCGACCACGTCGAGAGCGCAGGTCTCCGAGGCGAAAATCCAGGAGCGCCCGAGCCTGCCTATTACCAGCGGCCTTATGCCCAGCGGGTCGCGCGCGGCTATGACGCGGCCGGGGGTCATGAAGAGGAAAGCGTAGGCCCCGGCCAGCTTCGGCAGGCTTTTTTCCAGCGCGGCCAGCGGGTCCCGTTTCCCGGAGAAGGCCATCAAGTGGATGATAGTCTCGCTGTCCGAGGTGCTCTGGAAGATGGCACCGCGGGACTGGAGATTTTTCTTGAGCTCCGCGGTATTGGTAAGGTTGCCGTTATGGGCGACGGCGACGGGGCCCAGCGCGGTGTTGAAACAGAGCGGCTGCGCGTTGCCCAGGGAGGAGCCGCCGGCGGTGGAATAGCGGACATGGCCGATGGCCGAGCGGCCCGGCAGTTCTTCGAGCGTCCCGCCGGCGAAGACGTCGCCGACCAGCCCCATGCCGGCGCGGCAGTTTATGCCCCGGCCGTCGTCCACCGCCAGCCCCGCGCTCTCCTGGCCGCGGTGCTGCAGCGTGAACAGGCCGATGTACGACAGCCTCGCCGCTTCCTTATCGTCAGTTATCCCGAATATTCCGCACATGTTGGTTCCTTTGTATTGAGAACTACCGGGGCTGCCGGGGATTCACCACGAAAAAACGCGGTGATAGGCTCCCCCCGGGGACACGCGCTCGTCACGGTTCGCTTTTTCCGGGATACACCTTCGCTTCGTTCGGCCGGGCACGAACTCGGCCCGGGCGCATAGCGCCTCGGGCCTCAGACATTCATGCCCGTCCGGCAGTGCCGGTCCCCTCACTACGCTCGGGGAAAAAGCTCCGCATGTTCCTCGCCGCGCGTCCCCGTGGTGAGCCCGCCGGCTCTGCGTCCCCATGAGGAGACAGCCGGGGGAGGCGGCGTGGCAGCTTAGCAAGACCGCCTCGGAGGCGCGAGCATCGTAAGCGCGAGCGCCGAGAGCCGAGGCCCGACGCGCTATGCGCGCGAGTCCGTGTCTTGCGTGCTGCCACGCCGACATACCCCCGGCATTGTTCTCCTGTTTATCTGACATAGTCCACGGCGTTCTTGAAGAAGAGGTAGCCCGGCGGCAGGAAGTCGGCGCCGGGGCGCCTGTTCTGCGCCTGCCAGGGGAAGAAGAAGCGCTCGGGGTGGGGCATCAGGCCCAGCACCGTGCCCTCCGGGTTCGTCAGGCCGGCCAGGTCGCCCATCGAGCCGTTGGGATTGGCGACATAAGAAAGAGCGCAGAGATCCCCGCGCTTTATCTTCGCCATCTCCGACGGGGACGAGATGAACTTGCCCTCCCCGTGGGCTATCGGCAGCTCGATCTCGTCGGGCAGGCCTTTGGTGAATATGCAAGGGCTCAGCTTGTTGACCTTCAATCGTTCCCACTTCGCTATGAAATGCCCGCAGTCGTTGGCGGCCAGCGTCGCCAGTTGGCGGCCGCTCCGCTCATGCGGCAGAAAGCCGGTCTTCACCAGCACCTGGAAGCCGTTGCAGATCCCTATCACGGGGCGACGGGAAGCGATGAACTTCCCGAGGTCGGCCTTGAGGGTCCTCAGCTTCACCGCCATGATCTTGCCGGCCGAGATATCGTCGCCGTAGGAGAAGCCGCCCGGCAGCGCCAGTACCGCGTAGTTCCCTAATTTCTTCACTCTCTCGACCAGTTCCCCGGCGTGCACCAGCTCCGGCTCGCCGCCGGCGGCGGCAAAAGCGTTGCAGGTCTCGATATCGCAGTTCGTCCCCGCGCCGCGCAGGACCAGCACCTTAGGGCGTTTCATATTTCACCCCCGGACCAGCATTCGAGGAGCACGGCGATATCCTCCCGCAGCAGCTCGCGGCCGGCGCCGTCGAGCAGCGTCAGGTCGTGGCCGGAGCTGACGAAGCCCACGCGCTCCACCGGCAGACCGGCGACCAGCGACCGGAACGCCAGCTCGCTGTCCTTATCAACTTCGAGCAATATGCGCGACGGCGATTCGCCGAAGAGCAGCTCGGCCTGGCTGATGCCGTCCTGGGCGTAACCGGTCTCGGGGGACAGGTCCGCGCCCAGGCTGCCGCCGAAGGCCATCTCGGCCGCCGCGGCCGCGAAACCGCCGTCGGAGATATCGTGCGCGGCCATGACAAGCCCGGCCCTGAAGGCCGGCAGCAGGCCGCGGTAAAGCTTCGCGCTCTCCTCTATGGAGATGACGCCCAGCGCGTTATTGCCCGACTTCTCCAGCTCGTTGTATATCGAACCGCCCAGGCCGCGCCAGGTCACGCCGGCCATGTAGACCGGGTTGCCGGCCCGCTTGAAGTTGGAGGTGACGGCGGCGCGCACATCGTCCACCGGGGCCACCGCCGAGATGAGCAGCGTCAGCGGTATCTGGTACGGCTTCCCTTTCGCGTCGGACGACTGGTTGTAGAAGCTGTCCTTGCCGGAGATGAACGGCGCGCCGAAGCCCAGCGCCGCCTCCTTGCAGCCCTCGGCCGCCAGCACCAGGTCGCCCAGCACCTTCGGATCGGCCGGTGAGGCCGCGCAGAAGTTATCGAGGAAGGCGGCCTTCGTGATGTCGGCGCCGCAGCAGAGCAGGTTGCGCATCGCCTCGTCGCAGGCGTTGAGCGCCATCTGGCACGGGTCTATGCGCCCGACGGACGGGCAGATGCCGTGCGCCGCGGCGAAACCCGCGAAATCGTTCAGGTCCCGGGTGGCGGCCTGCGGCCAGATGACCGCGCCGTCGGAAGGGCCGTAACCGGCGGGGCCGGTGAAAGGCTTAACGACCGTCCCGCCCTGCACCTCGTGGTCGTACTGCCGCACTATCGGGGCGCGCGAGCGCACGTTGGGATGCGCCAGTATTTCGCGCAGCAATCGGCCCAGCGGCCGGCGGGGCTTTGCCGGCGGCCTGGCGCTGACCGGTACCGGCTTATGGACTGCGCGCTTCTCGAAGTTCGGCACGCCGCCGTGCAGGAAATCATTGCGCAGGTCCACCACCGGCCCGCCCTTGAACCGCACCAGCAGCCGGCCGGTGTTGTTGAACCGGCCGAGCACGGCCAGCTCGCATTCCTCGCGGGCGAATATTTTTTTGAGCGCCGGCAGGTTCTTCTCCGGCGCCGACATAACCATCCGCTCCTGCGATTCCGAGACCCAGATCTCCCAGGGCTCCAGCGAAACGTCCTTGAGCGGCGCCTTGTCCAGGTCCACGACCGCGCCGCAGTCGGAGGCCAGCTCGCCTATCGCCGAAGAGAAGCCGCCGGCGCCGCAGTCGGTCACGGCGGAATAGAGCCCCTTATCCCGCGCGCGCAGCAGGGCGTCGAGTATCTTCTTCTCGTTTATCGCGTGGCCTATCTGCACGGCCGAGGAGGGCGAATCCTCGCCGATATCCGCGGACGAGAAGGTGGCGCCGTGTATGCCGTCGCGTCCCGTGCGGCCGCCCACGGCCACTATCAGGTCGCCGGGGCGCACCCGCTTGTCTATCTTGTCGCGCGGTATCAGCCCGGCGCAGCCGACGAAGACCAGCGGGTTGAGCATGTAGCCGTCGTCGAAGACCACGCCGCCGGCGGCGGTCGGGATGCCCATGCGGTTGCCGTAATCGCGCACCCCCTCTACCACGCCCTCCATTATCCGGGGCGCGCCGAGGGCGCCGGGCGGCAGCTTCATCTTCGAGTCCTGCCGGCCGAAGCAGAAGAAATCGGTGTTGAGCACGGGCTTGGCGCCCAGGCCGACGCCGAGTATGTCGCGCACCACGCCGCCGACGCCGGTCTCGGCGCCGCCGTAAGGCTCGAGCGCGCACGGATGATTGTGGGTCTCGGCCTTGAAGGCCAGGCCCCATTTCTTCCCCCGGCCGAATTCGACAACGCCGGCATTGTCCTTAAACACCGACAGGCACCAGGACTTATTGAGCGTCTTAGTGGCGGCGACTATGGTCTCCTTGAAGAGGTTCTTATATTTTTTAACTTTGCCGCCGCGCTCGAAGCGCACCGGGCCCGAGAAGGTCTTGTGCTTGCAGTGTTCCGACCAGGTCTGGGCTATGGTCTCGAGCTCGCCGCGCGTCGGCGGGCGGCCCAGCTTTCTGAAATGCCGCTGAGCGGCGGCCAGTTCGGCGGCGTTGAGCGACCAGCCTGCCTCCTTGTCCAGCGCGGCCAGCGCCGCGGGTTTGAGGGAGTTGAACTTCTCTATCGAGTCGTTCATTTTTTCACGACCTTGAATGAATGTATAAGGGGATTAGACAGCGCTTTAGCGGCGGCCTTCTCCGCCCCGGGGCCGGCGGCGCCTTTGAAATAGAAGGCATGGCCGAAGCGCACCTTTGGGGCCTTCACGCCGAGAAAACCGGCGGCGGACTCGGAGACGCTCTCTCCCACGACATCGGTGACGGAAGTCTTGAGCCAGACCTCGGCCCGCCAGGAACCGGAGGGGGCTTTGCCTCCCCCCACCATCCAGTTATCGGTCAGCGGGTCGGCCAGCAGTTCGGCGGCGGCTTTTTTATAGGCGTCGGGCCGCCAGTCGGCTTCTATCCGGTAAAGCCGGGCGGACGAGGCGGCCGTGAGCGGCAGGCCGGCCGCGCGCATGCGGGCCAGCAGCGCGGCGTCTTCGGAGGCGGCGTATTTAGGCTTGGTGCGTATCTCTATGACCATATTACCCCCGGGCGATTTTATCCAGCGCTTCGCGGTAGCGGACGACCGTGCCGCTCACTACCTTCTCCGGCAATTGTGGCGGGGCCGACTTCTTGTCCCAGCCGGACTCCTTCTCCAGCCAGTCCCGGACGAACTGTTTGTCGAAGCTCTCCGGGCTGCTGCCGACCTTGTAATGGGCGGCGTCCCAGAAGCGGGAGGAGTCGGGCGTGAGCGCCTCGTCGATGAGGATGATCTCCCCGTCCAGCTCGCCGAACTCGAACTTTGTGTCGGCCAGTATTACCCCCCGCTTCTCCGCGTGGGCGGAGCCGAACTTGTACAGCTCCAGGCTCTTGTTCTTTATGAATTCCGCTTTTTCGCGGCCGAGCGCGGAGGCCATCTCTTCGAAGGTGACGTTCTCGTCGTGGCCCTGATCGGCCTTGCTGGTGGGGGTGAAGATGGGCTCGGGGAGTTTCTGGGCTTCTTTGAGGCCCTCGGGCAGTTTTATGCCGCAGATCGTCCCGCTCTTCAGGTACTCTTTCCAGCCGGAGCCGGTGATGTAGCCGCGGACTATGCATTCGAAGTCGACGCGACGGGTGCGCTTTACCAGGACGGCGCCGCCGGTGAGCGGTATGCCGTGGCCGGTCGGGAGATGTTTTTCTATTTCGGCGGTGTCGGCGCTGATCAGGTGATTCTTTATAATGTGTTCCGTTCTGGAGAACCAGAAGGTGCTTATTTTGTTGAGGAGTTCGCCTTTGCCCGGTATGGGGGTGGGCAGGACGAAGTCGAAAGCGGAGATGCGGTCGGAGGCGATTATGAGGAGCTTGTCCTCCCCTATCGCGTAAAGGTCCCTGACTTTACCTTTATGGAATGGTTTAAACTGAGTCATTGTCCTCCTTTATTATCGAGAACTATTCCGGGGGCATGTCGGCGTGCCAGCACGCAGGACACGGACTCGCGCGCATAGCGCGTCGGTCCTCGGCTCTCGGCGCTCGCGCTTACGATGCTCGCGCCTCCGAGGCGGTCCTGCTTAGCTGGCACGCCGCCTCCCCCGGTTGTCTCCTTATGGCTCAAAAAACCTCCGCATGTTCCTCGCCGGAAGGGGGACCGGAAAGCCTGCCGCCCGACCGCTCCCTCCCCTTCCGTCGGCTCCCTATTCCCACTCGATGGTCGCCGGGGGCTTGGAGGTGACGTCGTAGACGACGCGGTTGATACCGCGCACTTCGCTGACCACCCGGGACGAAATTCTGCGAAGCAGGTCGTGCGGGAGCTTCGACCAGTCGGCGGTCATGCCGTCGACCGATTCCACGCATCTCAGCGCCAGCGTGTTCTCGTAGGAGCGCTCGTCGCCCATGACGCCGACGGATCTGACCGGCAGGAGGACGCAGAAGGCCTGCCAGATCCTGCCGTACCAGCCGGCCTTGATTATCTCCTCGCGCATGATGAGGTCGGCCTTCTTCAGGACGGCCAGCCGCTCGGGCGTCACTGAGCTGATTATCCTTATGGCCAGGCCCGGGCCGGGGAAAGGGTGCTGCATGAGTATGCTTTCCGGGATGCCCAGGCCGCGGCCGAGTTCGCGCACCTCGTCCTTGAAAAGGAACTTTAGCGGCTCGAGCAGGCCCATCTTCATCTTCTCGGGCAGGCCGCCGACATTATGGTGGCTCTTGATGACCGCCGACGGGCCTTTCACGGAAACGGATTCTATGACATCGGGGTAAAGCGTGCCCTGCACCAGCCAGCGGGCGTTCTTTATTTTTTTGGCCTCCTTATCGAAGACTTCGATGAAGGTATGGCCGATGATCTTGCGCTTTCGCTCGGGGTCGGTGACGCCGGCGAGCCGCTTGAGGAATATCCCTGAAGCGTCGGCTATGCGCAGGTTAAAATGGAATTTCTTTTTAAAGACCTGCTCCATCCGCTCGCGGTCGCCCTCGCGCACCAGACCGGTGTCGACGAAGATGCAGTGGAGCTTTTTTCCCAGCGCCCTGTGGGCCAGGACGGCGGCGACGGAGGAATCCACGCCGCCGGACAGCGCGCAGATGGCCGAGCCGGAGCCGACCTGCGCCTTTATCTCTTTTATGGTCTCTTTTACGAGCGAGGCGGGGGACCAGCGGCCCTTATAGCCGCAGACGCCGCGGGCGAAGTTCTCGATGACCTTCATGCCCTTTTCGGTGTGATGCACTTCGGGGTGGAACTGCAGGGCGTAGAGCCCGCGGGCCGTGTCTTCCATGGCAGAGAGGCCCATATCGGCGCTGGTCGCGGTTACCT
Organism: uncultured Elusimicrobiaceae bacterium; assembly: GCA_964415175.1. Classification (GTDB taxonomy): domain Bacteria; phylum Elusimicrobiota; class Elusimicrobia; order Elusimicrobiales; family UBA9959; genus UBA2231. The sequence goes on along the minus strand of CAYPYG010000003.1, from coordinate 2,729 downwards.
TGAAGCCGGGCGGGGCTTTTTTGACCTCGTCGCCGTGGCTCATCCAGACCTGCGGCGAGCCGGTTATGCCTTTGAAGAGCCGCGAGCCGGCCTTTATCTTTATCCTGCTGAAGCCGTATTCTCGTTTATGCGCCTTGTGCACCCCGCCGCCCAGTTCCCTGGCCATCAGCTGCATGCCGTAGCAGATGCCCAGCACCGGCACGCCCAGGTTGAAAACATCCATGTCCGGGCGCGGCGCCTTCGGGTCGTAAACGCTGGAAGGCCCCCCGGAAAGAATTATCCCCCGCGGCGAGCGGGAGAGTATCTCTTCCGCGCCGGCGCCGAAGGGGAGTATTTCGCAGTAAATGCGCAGGCTGCGCAGCCTGCGGGCGATGAGTTGTGTGTACTGGCTGCCGAAATCCAAAATGAGTATCTGGTCCATAAATACCTGCAAGCTAACGATTAACCGAAGGGACGTTAAGGGTCAGTTTGATCTTGCCGGAAAGTCGGGGGTCAAAGAGCGGGGAACCTGACGCGGAAATTCTAACAAACTGGGAGGGGTTTTAAAACCCGGCCGACGCGGAGCGGGGCGCCTTCCACTTTACGGCCGAGAGCACGGAAGCGGCCAGCGCGGACAGGGACGCGCGCTTCAGCATGGTCTCCCGGGCCCTGCGGCAGAGGGCGCGCAGGCGGGCGGGCGAGAGCGCCATTATCCTCCCGATATCCGCGGCGAGGACGCCCTCCTCCAGCCTGCCGTAGAGAAATCCGTTGACGCCGTCGTTTATGTAGCGGCGCATGTACGGCGTGTCGCGGACCAGAACGGGACGGCCGCAGGACATGGCCATGAAAGCTATGGAATTTCCCGCGGCTTCGTTGATAAAACCGTCCGAGACCGGCAGGACGGCCAGCGCGCAGCCGCGCAGGGTCTCCACCAGCGTGTTCAAATTGGGGGAGAACGGCTCCCAGGCGGCGCCGGAGAGCGCGGAGCCCGCCGGCGCGGGCATATCCGACCTGACCTTCAGCGGCAGGCCGCAGGACGCGGCCGCCGCGGAAAGAGCGGCGAATTCGCGGCCGGCGCTGCCGCCCGAGAATATGTACCCGCCCCGCGGGGGGCGCGGCGCGGGCGTATAGTAACCGGTATCCACGCAGTAAGGCCGCCGCACGACGGCCTCCGGGGCGGCCCCCAGTTCCCCCCAGAGCGGCGGATCGTCATATTCCAGGATCCAGGTGGCGGCGGCGCGCGACAGCAGCTTCGCCCGGCGGAACAGGTCGGCCGTGAAATTATGGCCCGGCGAGGGGACCAGGTGATTGGCCAGGAAGTACTTGCGCTTCGCGGCGCCCTCGGCGAAGAGGCGGCAGAAAAAAGGCGCGCAGCGGCGGCGCTTCGGGAAATCCAGGGCTATCAGCGCGTCAAAGCGCGCCCGCAGCAGCGGCTTCGACGCTGCGTCCCCCTGGAAGCGCCTGCGGAAACCGCGGCGGTTCGCCGGCTGCGGGATGAAGGAGTAATGGAAATCCTGGTCGTGCAGAACGTCCAGCCTCACCCCGCGCGAGCGTGCCGCGGCCGCGATAAAAGCCTGCTCCAGGTGCAGATTCTCCGGGCACTCTGCGAAGTTGACCAACAGGATACGCTGCATTAACTAAGAGTATATCTAAAATCTCTTCCTCAGCGTTATCCTCTGCGCGCTCCCCAGCTCGCCGTAGGGCGTAAGCGCGTAATCGAGCGAGGCCCCCGCCAGGTTCACGCCAGCCCCGGCCGAAAAGCCCCGGTTGTCGTCCTCGGCAGTGGTACGGCCCGCCAGGTAACCCGCCCGCAACGACAGCGCCGGCAAGAGCGCGTACTCGCTGCCCACGCTCACCACCGTCCGGTCGTCGTGCGCCAGCCGCGTGATATCCGCGCTCACGCCGAAGCCGGGGATGATATGCGCCAGCGCGCCGGCCGATACCGCCAGCGGCAGCGGGTCCGACTGCTCCAGGTATTTGAGCCCCGGCCCGATATTGCGCGCCGCCAGACCCACCGTAACCAGCCCCAGCCCCGCAGTCACGCCGACATCGGCCGCGAAAGTGGAGGCGTTCTCGCCGCCGAGCGAACTGGTTATATACTTAACCCCCGCACCCAGCCCCAGCCCTTTCACCCGTCCCGCCAGGTTGAACGATACCGCCTGGTCGGTGTTGGAAAAGCTGCCGACCGCCGCGCCCGACGCGTCGCGCGCGGTCATCTCGCCGGCGGCGAAGCGGCTGTAACCCACGCCCGCGCGCAGCCCTTTGAGCGGGAAGGCCGCGGCCGCGAAGTCATGCGACGATTCCATCAGCCAGCGCGTATGGCTCAGGGCCGCCTCCACGCCGCCGCCGCCCAGCAGGCCCGCCGGGTTATAGCCTATCGAGCCCGCGCCGTCGGACGCCGCAGTATAGGCCGAGCCCATGCCCACCGCCCTGGCGGACACGTCGATGTTAAGGAACTGCGCCCCGCTGGAACCGGCATAAGCGCCGCCGGCCGGGAGGAGCATCGCTATGGTCAATATGGTCTTTTTCATAGGCTGCCTCCGATAAGCCGCATAGCGGCTTTCTCCGGCCACACCTCGGCGTTTTTCGCTGAAAAAACGCCTCCGGCCTTGCGGCCCGCACGCGGCTTCCGCCGGAAGCCGCTCCAAGGGGCGGGCCTCACCTCACCACCGCGAATTTGCCGCGGGATTTAAGTTTCGAGCCGGAGCGCTCCGCCTCGACGGTGAAGTAATACACCCCGCTCGCTATAT
>CAYPYG010000002.1:0-139533 GCA_964415175.1 uncultured Elusimicrobiaceae bacterium | reverse complement strand
AGAACACGTCGCCGGGGTAGGCTTCGCGGCCCGGCGGGCGGCGCAGCAGCAGCGACATCTGGCGGTAGGCCTGGGCGTGCTTGGAGAGGTCGTCGTAGATGATGAGCACGTGGCGGCCGTTCCACATGAACTCCTCGCCCATGGCGCAGCCGGAATACGGCGCCAGGTAGAGCAGCGAGGCCGGTTTGGCGGCGGCGGCGGTAACGATGATGGAGTATTCCATCGCGCCGTTCTCCTCCAGCGTCCTGGCCACGCGCGCGACCGTGGACTCCTTCTGGCCTATCGCGACGTAGATGCAGATCGGGCGGGTCTCTTTCGGTTCGTTGCGCTGGTTGATGATGGCGTCGACGGCGATGGCGGTCTTGCCGGTCTGGCGGTCGCCGATGATGAGCTCGCGCTGTCCCCGCCCGATCGGGACCATGGAGTCGATGGCCTTGATGCCGGTCGAGAGGGGCTCGCGCACCGGCTGGCGGGCGACCACGCCGGGGGCGATGATCTCCACCGGGCGGCGCTTCCCGGCCGCTATCGGGCCCTTGCCGTCGAGCGGGTTGCCCAGCGGGTCCACGACGCGGCCTATCAGCGCGTCGCCGACCGGCACTTCCAGCACGCGGCCGGTGCGCTTGACGCGGTCGCCCTCGCGGATCTGCGAGTCGCTGCCCATCACGACGCAGCCGACGTTCTCGCGCTCGACGTTGAGCACCATCCCCGCCACGCCGCCTTCGAACTCGACGAGCTCGTTGATGACGGCGCCGGAGAGGCCGTAGACGCGCGCGATGCCGTCGCCCACCTGGAGCACCTGCCCCAGTTCGGAAAGCTCGGAGTCCGGGACGAACTTCTCGATCTTCCCCTTGATTATATCGGTGATCTCTTCGGGCCTTATCATGCTTACCGCCTATGTGGTGATTTTTTTCCTGAGCCGCGCCAGCCTGCCGAGCAGCGTGGCGTCCAGCAGGAAGCCGCCGAAACCGGCTTCGAAGCCGCCGAGCACTTTTTCGGAGATCGTATTGGAGACCACCGCCTTCCGGCCGGAAAAAGCGGACAGCGCCTTCTCCAGGCCCGCGCGCTCCGCGTCGGAGAGCGGGTAGCGCGAGGTCACTTCGGCGCGCAGCACGCCGGCCGCCTCGTCGGCGAGCAGCGCGCACTGCGCGGCCGTCTCCCCCAGCAGGCCCAGCCGGCCAGTCCTGACCAGCAGCGCGGCCAGCGCCAGCGCGCGGACGAGGTCCTTGCCGGGGCAGGCCTTCTCCAGTATCTCCAGTTTGAGCCGCACGGGCACCAGCGGCCGCGTGAGCAGCGGCAGCGCGGGCGCGACGGCCCGTTCCAGCCTCCTCAGCGCCTCCAGGCGCGCGGCGGACTCGCCCGCCGCATCAGCGGGGGACACCATGCGGCTTGGTGTCCCAGTACCGTATGACATGTAGGCGGCGGCGTAGCGCCGGGCGAGGGTCCTTTCGGAGGCTTTCATCCGGTCAGGCCTTTTTGGCCTCGAGCTCCTTTATGGCCTTGCCCACTATCTCCTCGTTCAGCCTGCGGTCCACCGAGCGGGAGAGGACCTTCTCGGCGGACATCAGCGAGAACTCGGCGAAACTGTTCCTCAGCTCGGCCGCGATCTTCTCGCGCTCGGTCTGCAGGTCGCGGGCGGCGCTCTCGAGCATGGCCGCCACGCCCTTGCGGGCGTCGTCGAGCAGCTTGACCTTGGCGCGCTCGCCTTCTTCCGTCGCCTCGCGCAGCCTGGCCTGCATCTCCGCCTTTATCCCCGCGAGACGTTCCTCTATTTCCCTGGAGGCGCGCTCGGCTTCGGCGCGCGCCTTCTCGGCGGCCTCGCGCTCGTCGCGCAGGCCCTTCTCGCGCTGCTCGGCGGCCTGCAGCACCGGCTTCCACACCGTCTTCGAAAGCAGCAGCACCAGCAGCCCGAAGATGAGCAGCGTCCAGAAGGTCAGGCCGAAATCCGGCCTTATCAGAGCTTCCATGTCCGACTCCTGTCGGCGCCGCGCGGGGACCGCCCGGCGCCGTAGTCCGTATTCTTACTTATGCGCTTCGGTCTGCGCCGGGGCCGCGCCGGTCTCGGGGGCCTTCGGCATGCCGAAGTTGAGCACCGCGAAGAGGCAGATGACCAGGGCGAAGAAGGCGATGCCTTCGATGAGCGCGGCCGCGATGATCATCGAGGTCCGCAGCTGGCCGCCGGCTTCCGGCTGCCGGGCCGTGCCTTCCATCGCGCTGGCCGCGAGCCTGCCGATGCCCATGCCGGCGCCGACCAGGGTCAGCCCCGCGCCGAGGCCGCCGCCTATGTAACCGAGTCCAAGGAACAGCATGTCGTTCATGTACGCTACCTCCGTGTCCGTCTCCGCATAAAGATCAGTGCGGGTGCATCGCCGCGCCCGTGAAGATGGCCGTCAGGAAGGTGAAGATGTACGCCTGCAGGAAGGCCACGAAGATCTCGAGCAGCGAAACGAAAAGGACCAGCACGACGGCCGCCGGGGCCGTCACGCCCACGCCCAGCCAGGGATCGACCGCGCCGAAGATGAAGATCATGCCGATGAAGGACAGGATCACTATATGGCCGGCGATCATGTTGGCGAAAAGACGGATGCAGAGCGCGAAGGTCTTGGTCACCAGACCCAGCGCCTCTATCGGGAAAAGCAGCGGGTAGAGCCAGACGGGCACGCCGGCCGGGACCAGATGCGAGACGTATCTGACCACGCCCTGCTCGCGCATGCCGGCCAGGTTGACCAGCAGGAAGGTGCAGAGGGCGAACCCGCCCGTCACGGCCAGGTTGCCCGTCGCCGTCGAGCCGAAAGGCACCATGCCGGCCAGGTTGAGCCCGAGGATGAAGACGAACAGGGTGCAGAAATAGCCGGTATAGCGCGCGCCTTTTTTGCCCATGTTCTCCACGACCACCTCGTCGCGGATGAACAGGACCAGGGCCTCGAGCATGGAACGGAACGGGGCCAGCCCGGCCGAGCGGCTGCGCCGCAGCAGCGGCAGCCCCGCGCCGAGAAGCGCGGCGACCAGGACTATCATCAGGAAATGTTTGGATACGGGAAGGCCCACGGGCCCGGCGGGCACGACGGACCAGACGTGGTCTATGATGTGATGCTCTAGGATCTCTTTGACGTCCATGGGCCCCTGGGAACGAGAATCACTTCCAGGATGAGCTGCGCGAGTATGAGCGCCGCCGCGAAAGCGACGATAATTATATATTTTTCATTGCGCAGAAGCCACAAAGCGCCGAGCAGGAAGAGCAGGCGGTAGAAAAATCCCGCGACGAAAGCGGCGAAAAAAACGGGCTGGGAGGCCGCCACGGCGCGCCGCATGACCGCCCCCGCCAGCAGGCCGTTGAAGACCCCGCAGAGCGCGCCCAGCAGCGCCGCGGAAGCGGCGGTCTCAGGCGGCGTCACCGGGGCCTCCTTTGCGCCGGGAAGCCTCTTCCCGGCTTATCGCGGCCACTTCGCGGAAGAAAAGGTAGAACCCGGCCGCCAGGCCGGCGGCGGCGCCGGCCGCGGCCAGCCAATGGCCCGTGCCCAGCCGCCGGTCGGCCAGCAGGCCCAGCCAGAAGCCCAGCCCGACCCCGGCCGCCAGCTGCAGGCCCGACTGCAGCAGACCGTAATATCCGCGTCCTTCCGTCTTCACGCGTATATTTTACACAAATGGGGCCGGGTCATCGCTCTTGACTCCCCCCGGAGGCCGGCAGTAAAGAGCCGACCCCGAAATGCTAAAATCATTGCGATGACGAAAGGTCCGAAAAAGATACTCTTCATCGATCCCGCACCCGGCGCCGAAAGCGAAATAATCCCCCTTCTCTCGGAGCGCGGCTGGCAGGTGCGGTGTTCCGGCGACCGCCAGGAGGCGATGGCCTCGCTGCAGAACTGGAAGCCCGACCTGGCGGTGCTCAATATCCTCACCGGAGCCTTCGATCCGCTCGACCTCCTCAGGGAAGTGCGCGGGAACCCTTTCACCCAGAACCAGCGCATCGTCGTCTTCTCCAGTTCGCCCAAGATAGAGGTGGTGACCGGCCCCTCGCCGCGGGTCAGCGGCTACCTCAACAAACCGATAGATTTCGAGGCGCTCAAGGAGCTCCTCCTGCGCGCCGCGGAGAAGCCCTCTCCGGACAGGCCGGTGACGGTGCTGGTCGCCGACGACGACGAGGAGTTCTCCGACCTGGTGAAGATGTTCCTGGAGACCAACCACTACCGCCCCGTCGTGGTCAACGACCCGCTGAAGGTGGTGGGGACCGCCAGGGCCGAGAAGCCCGGCGCCCTGCTGCTCGACCTCATGATGCCCGGCAAGGACGGGTTCCGCATCATGGAGGAACTGCAGGACGAGGCGGTCACGGCCCGTATCCCGGTCGTGATACTGAGCGCCCTGCGCCTGGATAATTTCCAGGAAAAGGGGATCCTGACGGGCCTGCCCGAGATAGTTTCCAGGGACATGCCCAAAGAACTGCTCCTCAAAATGATAGAGGCGCAGCTGGGCGGGCCGGAAGCGGGCGCCGGGGAGGCCGCGGCCGCGCGGCGCTCCGACAGGCCGCGCGTGCTTTTCGCCGACGACCAGACCGAACTGCTTTACCTCATGAAGGAGATGCTGGAGCAGGCCGGTTTCGAGGTCATAACGGCGGAGAACGGCGGGGAGGCGATGACGGCGGTCTTCGAGCACAACCCGGATATCGTCGTGCTCGACTACAATATGCCGGTCAAGGACGGCCTGGCCGTGGCCGAAGCCCTGAAGGAGAACCCCCTTTTCGCCCATATCCCGATAATCATCTGCACGGCCTTCAGCGAGAAGAGCACAAAGCTGCGCGGCCTGGGCATGGGCATAGACGACTACCTGATAAAACCGGTGGACGCCGACGAACTGATCGCTCGGATCCGCATGATACTCAAGCGCAACAAACAGGTGCTCGACACCAACCCCCTCTCCAAACTGCCCGGCAACCCGTCGATACAGGCCCGGGTAGAGCGCGAGATACAGAAGGGCTCGGATTTCGCCGTTCTCTACATCGACCTCGACAACTTCAAGGCCTTCAACGACTCCTACGGCTTCGAGGCCGGCGACCGCGTCATCAAGACCACGGCGAACCTGCTGGTCAAACTGACCATACAGAACGAGAACTCGGAGGATTTCATCGGCCATATCGGCGGCGACGACTTCATCGTGGTCACCACCTTCGAGAAGGCCGAGCCGCTGGCCAGGAACGTCATAGCGGCTTTCAACGAGATAGCCCCCTCCTTCTACAGCAAGGAGGACCGCGAACGCGGCGGCATAGTCTCCACCGACCGCCAGGGGAACATACGGAAATTCCCGTTCCTGACCATCTCCATAGGCGTGGTCCACAACCGCCTGAGGCCGCTGGTCTCCTTCGCCCAGGTCAGCAACATAGGGACCGAGCTCAAGAAGTTCGCCAAGGCCGGCGCGGGCGGCAACTACACCATAGACCGCCGCAAGGACTGAGGTCCTTTCCGGACGCGAAAGAGAAGGGCCGCGCAGCGCGCGGCCCTTTCATTTCCGGGGAACGACGGTCAGATACTGAGGATGGTGGGCTCGGGGATATCGTTCTCGTCCGGGTAGTAGACCGCGGGAACGAACGCCCCGCCCTGCTCGCCGGGCCTGTATACGGCCGGGACCACTCCGGAATCCCTCAGGCTGGGGGCCCGCATGGGGACATTGCGTTTTTCCGCCTCCAGCAGCGCCCTCTCGAATTCGGTGACGGGCAGGAAGTCCTTGAGTCTCCCGATCAGCGTGACGTCCTCGCCGCGGCCCTCGTCCTGGCCCAGGACATAGGTCTCGCCCGGAGAGTAGCCGCCGGGGCGGCGGGGATCGTAATACACGGTCCCGTCCGACTCGGTATGGATATAATCGGTGCCGCCGCGGGTCAGCACGCCCTCGATCATCATCGTGTCCGCGTTGAAGACCGGGCTCCCCGAGTTGCCTTTGAAAGTGTCCAGGTCGCTTACGAAAAAGCCCTTGTCGGCGTGGACCCGGCGGATCGTGGCGCTGCCGGCGATCTTGACCGGCATGCCGCTGGGGTAACCGATGGCGAACAGCCTGGCGCCGGCCGCGGGGGCGGCGCCGCGGTTCACGGCCAGCGGGAAGCGCTCCGCGGGCACTTTGCGGTTCAGCCGGATCACGGCGTAATCCGCGCCGTCCTTGTCGTACCTGGCCGAGACCAGCTCCTTGAAAGCGAAAACGTTTTCGGCGGGCACCTCGGTCGGGAAGGCGCCGGCCCGGGTCACCGCGTAGCCAAAAACGAATACGGTGTCCCGGTAACTGATATTGGTATCCTCGGGCGCGTACTCCGTGAAGCAATGCGCGGCGGTGACCACCAGGTCCTCGCCCGCCAGGAAGGAGGAGCAGAAGGAACCGAAAGGCTGGTCCCCGTAGCGCTCATCCTCGCCCAGATTGAATTTATCGCGTATCGTCCGGCCCAGGTCTATGGAGGCGTTGCCGCTGGCGGGGTCCAGCCTGACGTCGCGGGCGCGGAACAGGGCCGCCGTGGAATCGGCCAGGCGCTGATAGACCGGGTCCGCCTCGTAATAGTCCGCGCGGTTGTCCTCGCCGTAGACGGCTATCGGGACGATATTCGCGCCGTAGCCCGTTCGCTGTTCCGCCGGGAGGGCGCCGGGGAAAAGCAGCATCGCGGCCGGGAAAGCCGCCTTTATGGTCGTTTTCGCGTTCATGGCACCCTCCTTTCCTTGAAAGTTCCCGCTGGTATAGTGTGGCACGGAGGTTGACCAAAATCAAGTCCCCCGGGGCCCACCCCCTCCTGGGCCCTTGGACCTATATGAACACCGAATTTCCCCGCCCCATTAAGGAGACAACCGGGGGAGGCGCGCCATGCCCCCGGAATAAATCTCCTTATGGGGACGGTAAAATGAAGAACCGCCGCCAGCTCGCGCGGACGGCGGTTCGCCTTAAGTCGCGAAAATTACTTCGCGTTCTTGCCTATGATCTTGGCCAGGTCGAACATGGTGACCTGCTTCTTGCCGGCGAACAGCTTCAGCAGCTTCTCATCGGCGTTGATGCAGCGCTTGTTCTTCTTGTCCTGCAGGTTGTTCTTCTTGATGTAGGCCCACAGTTTCTTCACGATCTCGGTGCGGGGCATCGGCTTGTTGCCGACGACGGCGCCCAGGGTCTCGTTCGGGGTGATAGGGGCCATGAACTTCGAATTAGCTTTGGCAGCGGGCATTTACTTCCTCCTAGTGGATGACTGCTTTACCGCGTAACATATTAACCTATTTCCCCTCGGGTCTGTCAATAGGATTTCCAAGGGAGAACCAGCGGGGCTTGTGGAGCAGCGTGACCGAACTTTCGGGGCCCAGCCAGCCGGCCCTTGTGCGCACGCGGGCCGAGAGAATATTGAAGCCGGGCTCCAGGCGGCCCATGAGCCGGGCCGGGGCCTTCGTCCAGGGTCCGTCGTTGAAACGGAAGAGAAAGGACTCCAGGTCCGGGGCCCCCTCCGCGACGAGGGCGATACGGACGGTCCCGTCCGGGTCCGTCCCGGCTACGTTTATGACGGCCTGGTTCACCGGCCTTTCATAGACCCGGGGATCGTCCAGCACCGGCCAGGCCGCGAACTTCTCTTTCGCGAAAGCGTCGTTGAAGGAAACGATCGTGTGGACATACGCGACTTCGCTGGCGCCGCCGCCTATGAGCGGGTAGCGGGTGATATCGGCCGACTTCACCAGTTTCTCCTGGCGGCCGCCGCGGTCCACCGTGACGGGATTTTCCAGCTGGTTGCTGCGCAGGTAAAGCGCGTATTTCCGGTAAAGCCCCAGGTCCTTCTTTTCCGCGCGCTCCTTCTTCCAGTCGGAACCGACCTTGAAGACCTCGTCCTCTTCGCCGTTCCAGTGGACCTCGCAGAGCTCGCGGGCGTTGAGCGGCGTCCCGTCCCTCTCGTAATGCAGGTCGACGTAAGGGTCCATCGCTATCCACTTGCCCAGTTCGTCGGACCAGACCTCGGTCACGAAATGCCCGACTATGTCGATATAGCGCGCGTGCAGGCCCAGCGACATGGCGGCCTGCGCGAAGACCACGCCGTACTGCGCGCAGAAACCGCGGTTGCCCTTGCGGGCGAGGTCGAGGATCTCGAGCGCGTCCCAGGGCGGGTAGCGGAACTTCGAGCCCGGTTCCCATTGCCGCCTGGCCCAGCCGCGCAGCGCGACGATGGTCTCGAGCTGGCTGCGGCCCTTCTTCAGGTCCTCCAGCTTCTCGCGTTCGCGCAGCCGCTTAAGCGAAGGGTGGGAGAAGTCCTCCTCCACCGCCTGGTGGCTGGCCACGGACCAGCGGCCATTGTTCTCCGAGACCTTTATAACGAAGCCCCAGCGCGCGAAAAGCAGCAGCGCGCCGGCTAAAATGACGGCCGGGACCGCGTATTTGAAGCGCGGTCCCGGCTTTACCTCCGGCTGGGGTTTGCTCTTTTTGGACACTGTCCTGTCAGACCTTGGGGCCGGCCCCCAGTATGGCCTTATTGGTCACGCCGAACTTGCCGAAGTTGGCGGCGAAGAGGCCGGCCAGCTCTTTCAGTTTCGCGTCGTAGGCTTTCTTATCGGCCCATGTCCTGCGCGGGTTGAGCACCTCGGCCGGCACGCCGGGACAGCGCGCCGGTATGCCGAAACCGAACACGGGGTCCTTGGCGAATTTAACCCTGGCCAGCTTACCGTCCAGCGCGGCGTTGAGCAGCGCGCGGGTGTGCTTTATGCTCATGCGTTTGCCGACGCCGTAAGGGCCGCCGCAGAGGCCGGTGTTTATCAGCCAGCACTGCGCGCCGTGCTTCTTCATCTTCTTCTCCAGCAGCTCGGCGTACATCGAGGGGTGGTGAAGCATGAAAGGAGCGCCGAAGCAGGTGCTGAAGGTGGCCTTGGGCTCCTTGATGCCCATCTCGGTATTGGCGACCTTGGCGGTGTAGCCGCTGATGAAATGGTACATCGCCTGCGCGGGGGTGAGCCTGGAGATGGGCGGCAGCACGCCGAAGGCGTCGTAGGTCAGCATGACTATGTTCTTCGGGTGCGGGAAGGCCGGGCCCTTGATGGAATTGTCGATGAATTCCAGCGGGTAGGCCGCGCGGGTGTTCTCGGTCAGCGAATTGTCGTCGAGGTTCAGCCGCCGGGTCGTCCCGTCGTAAACGACGTTCTCGAGTATCGTGCCGAAACGGCCGGTCGCCGCGTGGATCTGCGGCTCGGCCTCGGGGTTGAGGTTTATCACCTTGGCGTAGCAGCCGCCCTCGAAGTTGAAGATGCCGTTGTCGCTCCAGCCGTGCTCGTCGTCGCCGATGAGCCGGCGCAGCGGGTCGGAACTCAGCGTGGTCTTGCCGGTGCCGCTGAGGCCGAAGAAGATAGCGGTGTCCTTCTTTTTCCCGAGGTTGGCCGAGCAGTGCATCGGCATCACGCCCTTGAGCGGCAGCAGGTAGTTCATGACGGTGAAGACCGCCTTCTTTATCTCGCCGGCGTAGGCCGTGCCGCCGATGAGGACCGTTTTCCGCTCGAAATTAAGGAGTATGAAGGCGGAACCGCGCGTGCCGTCTATCTGCGGCATCGCGGTGAAACCGGGCACGCAGATAACGGTGAAATCGGGAGCGAAGGAGGCCAGTTCCCCGGGCTCCGGCTTTATCAGCATATGGCTGGCGAAGAGGCCGTGCCAGGCCAGCTCGGTGTAAACGCGCACGGCCAGGCGGTTCTTCGGGTCGGAGCCGGCGTAACAGTCGCGCGCGTAGACGTCGCGCTTGGACAGGTAGAACTCGACCTTCCTGAAAAGGGCCTCGAACTTTTCGTCGTCCATGGCGACGTTCTGGTCGCTCCACCAGACGTTCTTGCCGGTGGAAGCGTCCTTTATGACGAAGCGGTCCTGCGGAGAGCGGGCCGTGTGCTTGCCGGTGCGCGCGCAGAGCGCGCCGCCGGCGGTGATGGCGGCCTCCTTGCGGGCTATGGCGTGCTCGTAAAGTTCGGGGGTCGAAAGGTTCAGATGCACCTTGCCGGAGGTCTTGATACCGTTCATGCTCTTCTCCTGTACAGGCGTTTCCGCGGACATGTTTTTCTCCTTTAAGCGCGCCGCCCTCAGTCGAGGACCTTCCTGATGCGCGACACTCCCTCTATGATATCCTTCTCCGCGCCGCAGTAGCTCAGGCGCAGGTGGCCTTCCAGGCCGAACTCGACGCCGGGCACGGCCACGACCATGGCCTTCTCCAGCAGCATATTGGAAAGTTTCGTGGAATCCTTGTCGTAGGCGCTGAAATCGGGGAAGCTGTAGAAGGTGCCCTGCGGTTTGTGCAGCTTCACCTTCTTCAGTTTCGCGAGCTCCGCGACCATGACGTCCCGCTTCCCTTCCAGCCCCTTGCGCAGCTTCTCCACGAACTCCCCGCTCTCGGCCAGCGCGCCGGCGGCCGCCGCCTGGCTGAGCGCGGAGGGACAGGAGGTGACCTGCGCCTGCACCTTGACCATCGCCTTGGTCAGCGGGGCCTGGGCCACGCTCCAGCCGATGCGGAAGCCGGTCATCGAGAAGGTCTTGGAAACCCCGTTTATGGAGACGATTATGGATTCGTCCGGCGGTTTCTTGGAGAAAGCGAAGGCCGAAGGAGCCTTCTTCCCGTCGAAGACCAGCCTGTTGTAGATATCGTCCATCATCAGCCAGACGCCGCAGCGCTCACAGAGCTCCACGAGTCCTTTTATGAAATCCTCGCTGAAGACGGCGCCGGAAGGGTTGTTGGGGCTGTTGAGCATGACCGCCTTGGTGTGCTGATTGAAGGCGGCCTTGAACTGCTCGAGGGTGGGCACCACGGTCCCCGGTTCCGGCCTGATGATCACCGGCTCGCCGCCGGCCATCCGCACCATCTCCGGGTAGCTGACCCAGTAGGGCGCGGGGAAGATGACCTCGTCGTCCGGGTTCACCACGGAGAGGAGAAAATTGTAGATGGCCTGCTTGGCGCCCGACGATACCACGATATTGCCGGCGGCGGGCCTCATGCCGTAATGCTTTTCCGTGTACGCGGCTATGCCGGCCTTCAGGTCGGCCACGCCGGAAGTGGCCGTGTAGCGGACATACCGGGAATCGAGCTTCTTGAGGGAGGCGGCATAGGCGCCGTCGGGGATCTTCTCCTCCGGCTCGCCGCCCCCGAGATGTATCACGGGTTTGCCTTCGGCCTTGAGATTATTGGCGAGCTCGTTGAGGCGCAGGGTGGCGGACTGCCCCAGGGAAAGAGCCATTTTGCTCAATTGCATTGTCCCTCCGGGTAAACAAAAGAAGAAAGGCGCGGGCCGGAATCGAACCGGCGATGACAGTTTTGCAGACTGTTGCCTTACCACTTGGCGACCGCGCCGTCACATAAAATATAGCAAAAAAGCCCCCCCGGGGTCAGGTCTTTGCTTCCGGCCCGGCGCAACCGCCGCTCAGACCCAGGTCTCGGACTTTATGCCGCCCTGTATGCCAATGACCACGTGCTTGACCGGCACCTTGCGCGAGGCCGCGCCGGCGGCCTTTCTGGACAGGGCCAGCAGCCCGCCGCAGCACGGGACCTCCATGGTCACCACGGTCAGCGTGTTTATCTCCGCGTCGTCTATGAGGGACTGCAGCTTTTCGGCGTAGATATCCAGGCCGTCGTCGAGCTTGGGGCAGGCTATGACCAGCGACCTGCCCTTTATGAAGTCCTCGTGGAAATTGCCGTAGGCGTAGGCTGTGCAGTCGGCCGCCACCACCACGTCGGCCTTGTGAAAATACGGCGCCCCGGGGCTGGCCAGGTGCAGCTGCACCGGCCACTGGCGCAGGCGCGAAGGGGCCGGACCCGCCGGGCCGGTCTCCCCGGCGCGGCCGCCGCGCAGGTCCATGGTCCGCCCCCCCGGGCAGCCGCAGGGCTCATGGGTTTTCTTTCCTTTCATCTCTTCCTCCAGCGGGTTCTTTATCCCTTTCTCTTCCAGGTAGGCCAGGGCCTGCTTCAGGTAAGTTTTCTGGCCGTGGTCCTTCAGGTGCTTAAGATGCGCCTTTATGGTATTGGCGCCGTGCTTCACTATGGCTTCCATCGCCTGCCGCTCGTCGTATTCGGCCGCCTCCCTCTTCTCGATCCTTATCGCCCCTCTCGGGCATTCGCCTATGCAGGCGCCCAGCCCGTCGCAGAGTATGTCGCTCACCAGCCGCGCCTTGCCGTCTATGACCTGCAGCGCCCCTTCCGGGCAGCCGGTCACGCACAGCCCGCAGCCGTCGCATTTCCCCTCGTCTATGGCAATAATGTCCCTTTTCCTTTTCATAAAGCCTCCGTAGTCAGCTCAGGTCCGCCAGCGTGACCCGCCGGACCTCGTCCAGAACTTTCCTTTCGATGGCGGCCACGCGGCCGCGCAGCAGGCAGGTCCTGTGGTTATGGCACAGGGCGCCGCCGAAAACGCAATCGTTGAATTTGAGCGGTCCGCGCACCGCCGCGATTATGTCGCCCAGGCTTATCCTCCGCGGCGGCCGGGCCAGGACGAAACCTCCGCCCCTGCCCCTGGACGACCTGGTGATGCCGCCGCGCGACAGGGCCTGCATTATCTTGCGCAGCACCGGCCGCGGGACGCCGGCGGGGCCCGCCAGCCCGGCCGCGGAAAGGCCTCCGCCGGCGCGGGCGACGGCCGCCAGCGCCCGGACCGCGTAATCCACTTCCCTGGTGATGAGCTTCATGCTTAAATGATACAAGTTTAGTATCATTCAGTCAAGGACCGGCGGCGGGCCTTCTTTCCCCCCGCGCCCGCCGTATTTGTATAATTTCAGGGCCGTTCTTTTAATCCTTCGGATGGAGGGGTTCATGAAGACTTTATCGCTGTTGTTGATAGCCGTCTGCGCGGCCCCGGCCGCGGCGGACACGATACTCCTGAAGGACGGTACGCGTCTCGAAGGGGTCATCGAGGGGGAGATGGACGACGCCTCGCTGATCAGGACCAAGTACGGCTCGCTGACCGTCAAGAAGACCGAGATACGGGAGATAAAGCCCGAGGAGAAGGCGGCCGAGACCCCGGCCGCTACGGCTGGCGCCGCCTCCTCCACGGGGGCGCCCGTCGCCGTATCCACCCCCGCCGCGGCCGCAGAGCTCTCCGGCGCCGTCCCCTCCATGACCTTCGCGACCGTGGCAACGGGTACTTCCGCCGTCCAGAAGATATATTCCGAGAACGGCGTTATCACGGCCACCGAGACCTGGTCCGCCTCCGGGGAACTTATTTCGCGCGAGGGGACCGTGAAGGACGGGGTATGGAAGGAATTCCATCCGGACGGCAAGGTCAGGACCGAGAAGACGGTCCTTGGCGGCGTCCATAACGGCCCGCTGCGCACCTACTATCCCTCCGGCGCCCTGCAGACCGAAGCGAACTATCTGGCCGGCCGGCTCAACGGGACGATGATCACCTACACGGAGGACGCCGCGCCGCTGTTCGAGCAGAACTTCGTCGACGGCAAATTGCACGGCCTGGTCAGGGAGTTCAACCCCGACGCTTCCGTAAGATCGGAGACGCTCTACGCCGCCGGCATTCCGGTACAGGGTCAGGCGGCGGCGCAGGCCGCGGCCCCCGCCCGGGCCCCTTCGGCGCCGGCGCCGGCCGCCGCCAAGCCGGCGGCCTCTCCCTACACGGTCAAGTCGCAGCCGCTGGCCCGCGGCGAGCGCTACTCCTTCCATTACGAGAACCGCTACAAGGGCCGGGTGATACTGGACGCCTCGTTCAACCTCACCTCGCTGAGCGGCAGCCTGCCGGACGGCATCGCCGTCTTCTACGGCCCCGACGGCTCCCCGGAAAAGGAATTCGTCTTCTCGGACGGCAAACTGGAAAGCCTCAAGGTCCACGGCCCCGCCGCCGCCGAATACCGCTACGAAAAAGGCAAAGCGATCAAGAAGTAAGTAACCGCGGCCCGCTCCGGGGGCGATAAAAAAGCCGTCCGCGGCAAGCGGACGGCTTTTAATATGACTGCCCCCGGTAGGACTTGAACCTACGACCCATCCGTTATGAGCGGATTGCTCTAACCGACTGAGCTACAGGGGCAAAATCCGTACAAAGAACTACCGGGAGCCTATTCTACCAATTTTAGGCCAGCCCGGGAACCTCAATGCTTGTGCGGTTCGCAGGCGTCCATGCCGAACAGCGGCTTGCCGTCGGCGAAGGGCGAGATCTCGCGCAGCCGCTCTATGACCGGCGGCACCTCGCGCAGCACCGCGTCCACGTCCTCGTCCGTGCTGTAGACGCTCAAGGAGAAACGGATGGTGCCGTGAGCGTAGGTCTGCGGCACGCCCATCGACATCATCACGTGCGAAGGCTCCAGCGAGCCGGAGGTGCAGGCCGAGCCCGAGGAGGCGCAGATGCCCTTCTCGCTGAGCATGATGAGGATGGACTCGCCTTCCACATATTCAAAGCCGATATGGGAGGTGTTGGGCAGGCGATCCGCGCCGCCGCCGTTGACGCGCGCGTTCTTCACGGCTTTCAGCAGCCCCTGCTCCAGCCGGTCGCGCAGGGCCTTCACGCGGCCGTTCTCCTCGCCCATCTTTTCCAGCGCCAGCTCGGCCGCCCGGCCGAGGGCCACTATGTAAGGGACGTTCTCCGTGCCGGCCCGCCGGCCGCGCTCCTGGTGGCCGCCCATCAGGAAAGGCGAGAACCGCGTGCCCTTCTTTATGTAGAGCGCCCCGATGCCCTTGGGCGCGTGCAGCTTGTGGCCCGAAAGCGAAAGCATGTCTATCTTAGATTCGGCCAGGTTTATCGGGACTTTACCGACCGCCTGCACCGCGTCCGTGTGGAACAGCGCGCCGCGGCTGTGGGCTATGCGGGCCGCGTCCTCGACCGGGAAAACGACGCCGGTCTCGTTATTGGCCCACATGACGCTGACTATCGCGGTATCCGGGGCGAGCGCGGCCTTCAGTTCGTCCAGGCTCAGGCGCCCTTCGGCGTCCACGCCGAGATAGGTGACCCGGTAGCCCTGGGTCTCGAGGTATTTGCAGAGATTGAGCACCGCGGGATGCTCGACCTTCGTGGTTACGAGGTGCTTCTTCTCGGGGAAGGCGCGCAGCGCCGACCAGATGGCCGTGGAGTCGCTCTCGGTGCCGCAGGAGGTGAAGAGTATCTCCTCCGGCCCGGCGCCCAGCAGGCGCGCCACGCTCTCGCGGGCGCGGTCGAGGTACTTCTGGTTGGTGCCGCCGAAGAAATGCATGCTCGACGGGTTGCCGTAGAGCTCGCCGAAGAAAGGCTTCATCGCCTCCTCCACCTCGGGGGCGACCCGGGTGGTGGCGTTATTGTCGAGATAATGGACCTTGTCCGTCATTCGGCCTCTATGATAAGGGAAGGGTCGACCTTCTCTTTGAGTTCCTTCTCCACCACGTTCTTGAGCGTGGCGCCGGAGGAGGGGCAGCCGTGGCACATGCCCAGGAAACGCAGCTTGACCTTGGGCCCTTCCAGGTCGATGAGCTCTATCCAGCCGCCGTCGCGCTTGAGCTTGGGGTTGACGTCCTCGGAGAGCACCTTCTCTATGTGCTTTATCTTCTCGACCACGGTCATCCTGAAGAAGTCGCGATGCTCCTCCTGGTCCCAGTAGTCCTTGATGAGCTTGTCTATCTCGCCCAGGCACTGCCGGCAGCCGCCGCCGGCCTTGGTGAAGTTGGTGACTTCCTCGACGGTCCTGAGCTTGTTGACCTTTATAGCCTTGAGGATGACCGACTCGGTCACGTTGAAGCATTTGCAGACGACGCGCTCGTTCTCGCCGATTATGACCTTCTCGGCCTTGCCGCCGCGGTAATTCTTGATGGCGGCCTCGAGGGCCTCCATGCCCATGACCGAGCAGTGCATCTTCTCGCTGGGCAGGCCGCCGAGGAACTCGGCGATGTCCTGGTTGGTGATCTTCGCGGCCTCGTCGAGGGTCCGGCCTTTGACCATCTCGGTCAGCGCCGAGGAGGAGGCGATGGCGCTGGCGCAGCCGAAGGTCTTGAACTTGGCGTCCATTATCTTTTCGGTGGCCTTGTCTATGCGCAGCGTCAGCTTGAGCGCGTCGCCGCAGACTATGCTGCCTATTTCGCCGACCGCGTCGGGGTTCTCTATCTCGCCGACGTTCTTGGGATTCTTGAAATATTCGTAGACCTTCTCGGTGTACTGCCACATAAGCGTCTCCTTACCCCTCTTATATTATATCACCTTGCGGCGGGAACACCAGATAGTTCAGCGACAGGGCCCAAGGGGACGGGCATCCTGGATGTGCGTCGGTGCGGCCTTCGTCACTCCGCGATGATTTTCAGGGTTTTCAGGGCTTCCGCGTTCTCGACCTTGTCCTTGGCCCGGAAATAAAGCGTATGTTCGCCCGGGGTGAAGGAGAGAGGCGCTGAGTATAAGTCAAGCCCCACCAGGTCCTGCTCCGTTTCAGAGACCGGAGGGAACTCATCGACGCTATACTCTATACCCATAACCCCGGCCCCTTTCCCGGGGCCGGACGGGTCCCGGGCTTCGAGCCGCACGACCCCTCCTTTCTTCAAACGGCATTTCCCGTCCCTCAGCTCGCCATTTTCGACGAGGACTTCGGTCTCGGGCGCCGTCTTGTCGACATAGAAACGGACGCTCTTCGTCTCTTCGAAGTTCCCCCAGTGATCCGCGGACAGATAGTGAAGATCGTGCGCGCCCTCGGGCAGGGACAGGGGAAAGACCCCGCCGATCACCCCGCAATAGGGCCTCGAGGAAAGTCCGGGTCCGGGGTCGGCATCTTCGCCGCCGGGAAAGAACTTCCGGTGCTTCTGGAAATAAAGGTATTCCCCGTCCAGGCACGGGGCAATATCGTGGTCGATGGAGTAATACCCTCTGGCGGGCCCGGAAACATCCCCGCATTTGGTCCGATCGTCGGCGGAAAAGTCGACCAGCGTGCCAACGGAAACAAAGACCGTTCCGTCCCCCTCCCTCGTGTACGAGGGACCGATGAGGCTCATTTCCGTTTTCGGCGGCGTAACGTCGTCGAACGGCACCATAAGGCCCACGGTTGCACCCCTATCAAGAACCGCCTTTTTTTTAAAGAGAGCGGACTCCATCTCTTTCCTGGACGAAATGCGCACGGCATACCGGATCTCGGTCTCCGAAGGGACGCAATACGCGATATGCGGCGTGCCCCCGCCATCGACCGCAAGATCTATTCCCTTGGGCGCCGCGACCGAAGGATCGACCGTCTGCGTTTCAAATACCCCGTTCTTCATGACCGCGAGCAGAAGACTCTTCTTCTGTGCGTCGTAATAGACGATAGAGGCAGCGGATGAAGTGGACAATGTTAAAGCGCTGTACTCTCCCCCCCCGGGGCCGGCCGCGCTTACCAGCGTGGTACGCCAACTCCCGCCTGTTTTTCGGGAGTACCAGAGTTTCGCATCGGAATCGTAATAAGAGACATGCGGAGATCCCGCCGCATCCACCGCCATGGACAGAGAGGACCCGCTGCTCACGATCGACGGCAATTCCTCCACGTTCACCTCCCCCCCGCCGATCAGGGCGTACTTCGCCCGTTTCCTGACCGCGTCATAGTAAACGATATGGGCCCTGTCCAAGTGATCCACCTTCAGGACATTAAAGGTCCCGGCATCTCCTTTCGCATCGATGTCGCGTAAGACCCATTCTTTCTTCTCCCATGGCTTCCCCTTTAAATACCCATAAACCAGAGCCTTTCTTTCCTCATCATAGAAAGACAGGTGAGAGCGATTATAGGAATCGATGGCCAGGGAAATATGACCGCACATGCCGCTGTACCCATCGACCTTCGGAGGGACCTTCGAGGGACCGCCGCACTCTTTATTCTCGTTGTAATAGATCCCCCCCGTTGAAGGGGAGCAAAACACGTCCCGCGGCGGGCCGAGACGACTCGCCGCGAACGAGAAACTCCGGGGGCGCGCCTTGGACGATTGCCATATGTACGGGGAAAAACCCCAGACCCCCGCGCTCTTCCGAAAAGTGTACACAAGTCCGTTCCCCTCATTCAGCGCGCGGATAATGGGCTCCTCGATACTATCCGGGAAAAGACGCACCTCGCCGCACTCAAAAATATTATCCCGGGTCGGGATCTGCAAACTCCAGTATCGATAGCCCGCGGCGTAAGCGTTTTCCGCCTCTATTATTTTTTTGAGGTATTCCCGCTCGACATAGTGCCATTTTATGGGATGGAATCCGCCCGGCACATACCATGGCTGCCTGGTGAAGTATTCGTTTAATTCGGGATCCTTGAATATATAACCGGCCCGGGCATAGACCTCGTTCCTGAGGAGCCTGAGTTCCGCCGTTGTTTTATTTGAAAGGTCGGTTAAAGTGTAATCGTACTGCCATCGGGCATACGCCTGGCCCGGAAAGATCATCCCCCCCATAAGCGTCACGCGAAACAACTTCCACAGTATCGACACTCCACCGCCTCCAGCGCGGCCTTCGGTTCGTTCTATTGTCACAAATCCCCCCCCGGGATCCCTGAAAAAGGAATATTTTTTGCGCGGAAGATCTTATTTGTCCGGCTTACCGGGCCGATGTTTTTCTAAAGAAAGGTAGCAGACCCGGGGGCGGGCGGCGAAGAGGCCGGACGGCGGCCGCTAACGCAGCACTTCCAGGGTCCAGCCCTCGTGCGGCGCCGCCGCGGGCCCGTCGGCGGCCGCGTAGCGGAACCGCACGCCCATCTTCACCCGCTGTTCTCCCGCGGAGCCGTCGCGGGTGGTCCAGGAGCGGCGGCCTTCGACCAGCACCCGGGCCGAAATGTATTTGCCCAGGTCGGTCTTTTGCACGCCGACGGTGTCCGGATCGGGGTAGAAGGCGGCCGTCAGCCCGAGGTCCGTCACCTCTTTTACGCGCGCGGGTAGGTGTTCTTCCCCCATCTGCCTGAAACCGGGTGAAGCCAGGGAGAGGAGCTCGCGCTGTCTTCCCTCGAAATTCTCCGGGGTATGGTTCTCCGCGGCCTCCAGGATGCGCAGCGCCCTGATGACCAGCACCTCGTCCTCCGTCTTGCCGGCGAACTCGGAAGGCGCGCCGCCCGGCGCCCCCTTGCCGCAGCCGCCCAGGGCGGAAACGGCGCACAGCGCCGCCGTCAGAGCGGCGGTACGCATAACAACGGTCGGACACATCATAAACTCCTCCTTCTCGTCCGGCCCGGACGGGTCAAACGTAGGGGCAGGCGGCGAAGTGGCCGGCAGACTTCTCGGCCAACTCGGGAACGGTGAACGCGCACTCGGGCCTGGCTATCGGGCAGCGCGTGCGGAAGCCGCAGCCCGAGGGCTTGTTGAGGGGGCTGGGCACGTCGCCCTTGAGGATGATGCGCTCCGCCCGCGTCTTGTGCGGGTTCGGCTGCGGCGCGGCGGAAAGCAGCGCCCTGGTATAGGGATGTACCGGCCTCTTATTGATCTCGTCGCTGGTGCCGAGCTCCACCATGTTGCCGAGATACATGACGGCGATGCGGTCGCTGATATGCTCCACCACAGCCAGGTCGTGCGCGACGAAGAGATAGGTCAGCTTGAACTCCTCCTGCAGGTCCTGCAGCAGGTTGATGATCTGCGCCTGTATAGAAACGTCCAGCGCGGACACCGGCTCGTCGGCTATGATGAAAGCGGGATTGGTGGCGAGCGCGCGGGCCAGGCCGATGCGCTGGCGCTGGCCGCCCGAGAATTCGTGCGGATAGCGCGAGGCATAGGCGGAGCGCAGGCCGACCTTCTCCAGCAGCCAGGCCACCTTCTCCTTCTTCTCCTTGCGCCTCATGTCCGGCTTGTGGATATCGAGCGGCTCCTCGATTATGGCCTCCACCGACATGCGCGGGTTGAGCGAGGAATAGGGGTCCTGGAAGACCATCTGCATGCGGGAGCGGAAAGGCCGCATCTCCCCGCGGGGCAGGTTGGCGACATCCGTCATCCGGCCGAGCTTGTCCGGGAACATTATGCTGCCGGCGGTCACCGGGGCCAGGCTGATGAGCGCCTTGCCGACGGTCGTCTTGCCGCAGCCGCTCTCGCCCACCATCCCCAGCGTCTCGCCGGGCTTCATGGCGAAAGAAACGCCGTCCACGGCCTTGACCTCGCCTATCTTCTTGAGGAAAAGCCCGCCGTGTATCGGGTAATGGACCTTGAGGTCCTTGACCTCCAGGATATTGGAAGGAGGAAGCTTGTCGCTCATGATGCGGCCTCCTTGCGCGCCTTGCAGAGATGGCAGCGCACCTGCCTGCCCGGGGCGACTTCCATCAACTCCGGCTCGGTCTCGCGGCAGATATCCATGACCCGCGGGCAGCGCGTATTGAACTTGCAGCCCTTCGGGAAGCTGAAAATGTCGGGGACCATGCCCTCGATGACCGGCAGCCGCTCGAGGCCCTCGTTCTTGAAGCCCGGCAGCGAGCGCAGCAGGCCTATGGTGTAGGGATGCATCGGCTCGTCGAAGAGCGGCTTCACCCCGGAGATCTCCTGTATCCTGCCGCCGTACATGACGGCCACGCGCTGGCAGGTCTCGGCGACGACGGCGAGGTCGTGCGTGATGAGCAGTATGGCCGCGTCGCGCGTCTTCTTCTTGACCTCGAGCATGAGGTCGAGTATCTGCGCCTGTATCGTGACGTCCAGCGCGGTCGTCGGCTCGTCGGCGATGAGCAGCGCCGGGTCGGAGGCCAGGGCCATGGCTATCATCACGCGCTGGCGCATGCCGCCGGAGAACTGGTGCGGGTAGTCCTTGAGGCGGTCCTTGGGGGACGGGATCCCCACCAGGCCCAGCATCTCCACCGCGCGGGCCTCCACCTGCTTCTCGGTCAGGTCCTGGTGGAAGCGGATGGCTTCCTTGAGCTGCCAGCCGACGGAGAAGACCGGGTTGAGCGAGGTCATCGGCTCCTGGAAGATCATCGAGATGTCCTTGCCGCGTATCCCGCGCATCTCGGGGTAAGAGAGCTTGAGCAGGTCCCGGCCGCGGAAGAGGATCTCGCCTTTGGTTATGCGGCCGGGCGGGTCCGGGATGAGGCGCAGGATGCTCAGCGCGGTGACGGACTTGCCGCAGCCGCTCTCGCCGACCAGTCCCAGCACTTCGTTCTCGTTGATATGGAAATCGACGCCGTTGACGGCCTTGGCCGTCCTGTCCTCGATATGGAAAACGGTCTCGAGGCCCTTTACTTCGAGCAGCTTTTTCTTTCCGGCGGACATCAGCGCAACCTCGAGAAGACCTTGGGATCGAAAGCCTCGCGCACGGCCTCGCCTATCTGCACCACCAGGAACAGCGTTACGGCCAGCGCTATGGACGGAGTGAGGATCAGGTTCGGGTAGTACTTGAGGTACTGCATGCCCTGGTTCAGCAGCGAGCCCCAGCTGGGCGTGCCCACCGGGAGGCCGAAGCCGAGGTAGTCGAGCGAAACGAGCGAACCGATGAAGGCGACTATCGAGAAAGGAGCGAAGGTCACCACGGGGACCAGCGAGTTGGGCAGTATGTGCTTCATCATGACCGACCAGTCGGTCGCGCCCATGGCCTCGGCCGCGTGGACGTAGTCGCGCGCCTTCTCGCGGTAGAACTCGCCGCGCATGTAATAGGTCATGCCTATCCAGGCCTGCAGCACGATGAGCAGCCCGGCCAGCAGCCAGAAAGTGGGCTGGACTATGGAGGCGATTATCATTATCGTGAACAGGAACGGTATCGAGCCCCAGATCTCTATGAAGCGCTGTATCACGATGTCCACCCAGCCGCCGAAATAGCCCATGACGCCGCCGATTATGATGCCGATGACATACCCCGTGAAGGACACCATCAGGGCGAAGGACAGCGAGATGCGGAAGCCGTAGACCAGCTGCGCCAGGACGTCCGCGGCGGAATCGTCCACGCCGAGTATGTGCTGGCGGCTGGGCGGGTAAGGCGGGCTGCCGGTCCTGTCGAGCAGGTGCTCGGTCGGGGAATACGGGTAGAGCGGCATCAGGATGAAGGCCCTGCCCGCCGCGAAGGACTCCCTGGCGCCGCGGAGCAGGGAGATGTCGGCCTCTATGGCCGGGAGGATCTCCCCGAGGTCCGCGAGATCCTGTTTCTCCTCGGCGGTCGAGAGCTTCCGGACGCGGTAGCCGGCCAGCTGCTCTTTCATGTCGGAGAGCTCCGTCTCCAGCGCGGCGATCTGGCCGTCGAAGACGGCGGGGTCCTTTTTCGCGGCGGCGAAAAGGCGGTAGTCCACCTGGCCGTCGCCGACCTGGCCGAACCGGTTCTGCACGTCTATCCGGCTGAGATCGGCGAAGACCAGGAACTTGTCCGCCCAGTCCCGGAAAGCGGGGAAGGCGATATTGCCCTCGTAGCGGATGACCAGCGGCTTGCCGTTGACCAGGAACTCGAGGAAGAACGAGGTCACGAAGAGCGTGGTTATTATCAGGAAGGAGTAATAGCCGCGCTTCATGGTCCTGAAGCGCTTGACGCGCTTCTGCCAGTGGGGGGCCGGCTTCATGTCGAAACCGAGGGCCTTGCCGGCGCGGACGACCAGGGCCGGCAGCGCCCTGTGGGTCAGCAGGTAGCCGGCGTAGAATACGAGGGCGGCGCCTATGAACTTGAGTATCATTTGCCGAACCTTATCCGCGGATCGATGAGCGCCCAGATCACGTCGGAGAATATGTTGCCGGTCAGGCGTATCAGCACGCCGAACACCAGTATTCCCAGTATGACCGGGTAATCGCGCTGTATGATAGAAGTGTAGCCCAGCAGGCCCATGCCGGGGATATTGCAGGTCTTCTCTATAAGGAAGGAGCCCGCGAAAAGTATGCCTATGGCCTGGCCGATGCCGACGGTGAGCGGGATCAGCGAGTTGCGCATGGCGTGGACGAAGATGACGCGCTTCTCGGAGAGCCCCTTGGCGAAGGCCGTGCGGACATAGTCCGCCCCGAGGTTGTCGAGCAGCGAGTTCTTCATCAGTATCGTCATCGAGGCGAAGCCGCCTATCAGGTAGCCGATGATCGGCACTATCGTGTGATGCAGCTGGTCGAGCACCTTGCCGAAGAAGGAAAGCTCGGCCCAGTTCTCCGAGCGGAAGCCGCCCAGCGGCACCAGGTCCCAGAAACTGCCGCCGCCGAACATCACAAGCAGCAGCAGGCAGGCCACGAAGCCCGGGATGGAATAGCCGATGAAGACCAGCACCGAGGTCGCCGTATCATAGCCGGTCTTGTGCTTTATCGCCTTGCTGACGCCCAGCGGCACGCATACTATCCAGGAGGCGAAATAGCCGATCAGGCCGAAATAGACGGAGATGGGGAACTTGGAGATGATGACGTCCAGCACCGGGTCCCCGTGTATGTAGGAGCGGCCGAAATCCAGCCGCACTATCCCCCAGAGCCAGCGGGCATAGCCCTCGGGAATGCTCTTGTCGAGGTGATAGTAAGCTTTGAGTTCCTTCATGGCGTCTTCGGGGATCTGAAGCTCCGCCTCGCCGCCGGTCATGGCCGCGCCGCCGCCGCCCTCGCCCATCATGGCCATCTTGATCTGCAGCTGGGCCTGCTCTATCGGGCCGCCGGGCACCACGCGCAGGACGGAGTAGACCATGAAGGTTATGGCTATGAAAGTGACCGGTATCAGCAGGAGCCGGCGTATGAAATAAGTGGTCATTCCGTGCATAAAGTTATTTGCGGGGCGCGTTCCAGGGGTCGTGGTCCGTTTCCCCGACGGGCAGCTTCCCCCCGCCGCTGATGGCCGCGTCCAGCGCTTTCTCTTTCGCCGGGTCCAGCCACCACAGCGTGGTGATGTCGCTGGCGTCGCCTATCTTGGAGAAATACTTCTCCGGGTGGCCGAACTTGTCGTAATACATGACCCGGCTGAAACTGGAACCCCAGGCGAGGGCATAGGGATGGGTCCTGAAAATAAGCTCGTCGATCTTCCGCACCAGTTTTATCTGGGTCTTCCTGTCGGTGGCCAGGTCGTATTCGGCGCAGAGCCGGTCCACTTCCTTGCTCTTGAAGCCGGGCATATTATTGTTGTCCCTGGTGTCCGCCAGCTCGGAACCCCAGGAGCTTATGGGATTGGGAAAAAGTATCGCCCCCCAGCTCTGAAAATGAAGAGTGAAATTACGCTCTCCAACCTTCTTCATCAGCGTGGCCGGGTCTATCAGCTTCAGGTTGAACTTGATGCCGGCGCTCTGGTAATCCTCCTGGATGACCTTGAAGATCCTGTCCCAGCCGGCGCTGCCGTACTCCAATGTCACCTCGAAGATCTCGCCCTTGTCGTTGACCAGCCAGCCGTCCTTGTTGCGGTGCTTCCAGCCGGCGCGGGCCAGCAGCAGCCGCGCCATGCGCGGGTTATAGCGGATCTTCGGGTTGTCGGGGTTGGCCCAGATGCTGCCCGGGAAATAGCTGTCGATGAAATTGTACTGGCCGTAGAAAAGCTTCTCTATCAGGCGCTCGCGGTTGAACAGGTAGGCGAAGGCCTTGCGGACATTGCGGTCGTTGAACGGGGGCTTGCGCATATTGAAGACGAAGCCGTGGGCCCCCTGCGGGGCGCCCGTCATGATCTTGCGCTTCTGTATCCAGCCGTCCTTCACCTTGTCGAAGTCGGTCTCTTCGGCCCAGCGCTGTGCCTTGCTGACGACATAGTAATCCAGTTCGCCCTTCTTGAACTTCTCCCAGGCCAGCTCCTCGTCGCGTATGACCTGCCAGGCGATCCTGTCGAAATTGTACATGCCGGTGTTGCGGCGCTCGCCCCAGCCCCAGTAATCCTTGCGGCGGGTCAGCGTGAGGCTCTCCTGCTTCTTTATGTCCTCCGCCTTCAGCTCATAGGGCCCGGAGCCCATCTGCAGCTTCCAGTTGTAGTCCTCCAGGTATTTCTCGCCGGTCAGCTTGCGCATCTCCCTGGCCGGATATACGGCCAGGCTGGCCCCGAAATAAAGGAACAGGCGCCAGTGGACCTTCTTGGTGCGCACGGAGACCACGTCAGGGCTGACGGCGACGGGCTTCTCGAAACTGCCGTCCCACATCATGTTGGAGTAGGGGTCCTTTATGTCCTTGCGAACGCGGAATTCCCAGGTGGCCACCACGTCGTCGGCCGTGACCGGGGTGCCGTCCGCCCAGCGGGCCTTCGGGTTTATATGGAAATAGAAAGTGCGCTTGTCCTGCGAGATCTTCCAGTAATCGGCCAGGCCCGGGATATACTCCAGGGTCTCAGGATGAAGGCCTACGAGCGACTCGTATATGAGGCCCTGGACCTCGTTGAGCGTGGACAGGTTGGAATTGGGGCCTTCGGTGCGCAGCGTCGGGGGATAGGACATCCAGTAGTAGCGCAGCGTGCCGCCTTTCTTCGCTTCCGGCGAGCCGATGAGCGGGAAATCCCGGCTGGTCTCCCAGCCGGAGGGGTCGAAGGAAGCCGCGGGAGCGGCTAAAACCGTGGAAAGGAGTATTGCTGCGGCGATGGTCCTCAAGCTGGTCCCCTGTTTTACCATCCGGTCAAACTTCCGTATAAAATAGCAAATATACGGGCCCCGCATACAGGATCGTCCCGGGAGCCGGGCGGGCCCCTCCCGGCCGCGGCGGAAGTTCAGGCCGCGGCGGCGCGGCGCTTCGCGGCCTCCGCGCAAAGCCCTCGCGCCATGTCCAGCGCGGACGACACTATTTTCCAGGCCTGTTTGGGGTCGGTGCTGTAGCCGCCGTTGCGGTCGGCGCGCTGGCGTATCACCAGCACGTCGACCTCTTCCGACGGGGACGGTTCGTAGACCGGCCCGTAACCGGCCAAACCTATCAGCTTGAAGAGGCCGCTCATCGCGCTCGCGTCCTCGGGGGCCTTATGGCGTTCGAAGCCGTCGAAGAATCCCGAGCCTTTTTTGGCTATTATCACGCAGTACAGGTAGGGATAATCCGTCCCTTTTACCGAATTTATGGAAAGCTGCACCTGCAGTCCCATGAACTCCTCCGGCGCGCCGACCAGCTTGACCATCAGCCTGGCGTCATCGGGAACTTTCCCGCCTTTCGTCGTGGACCTGAGCCCCAGCATGGGATATACCTGTACGTCGCTGGGCTCCTCGAGCCGCCGGGTCATCTCCTGCAACTGCTTGATCTTGATGAGCAGCTTGTCCCGCTTGAGGTACTCGCGCACGCCGGTGAGCCAGAGAGGCAGCAGCATCACCGCCGCGTCCAGCGCGGGATAGACCCAGAAGGCCTCGGGCAGCGCCATCTTTACGGCGAGCAGGAAGTATGCCGCCAGCCCGGCGACGGCGACGGCCGCCAGCACGGCCAGGCCGGCCGGATTGCTGAAATCGAAGGCGTCGCGGTCCCAGCTTTTGAGCGCCTCGGCCCTGACCCTGACCTTGAGGTATTCGTCCGGAGTGACCCTCGCCCATTCCACGCCGTACTTCAGGTCGGGGACCGCGTCGTAGCCGTTCACTATCCCCAGCAGCGAGGCGAGCGCCAGCAGAACGAGGCCGGTCCAGAAGGAGAAAAGCAGCTGCACGGCGAGGCCGGAGAGCAGGGCCGCCGTTATCACCGCCATCCTCAGGCGGTAAGGCATGGACTTGGCGAAGAAGAACTTTATCTCGCCCTGTTTTTCAGGCGGCGGGAACAACGGCATCTCTGCCTCCTTCTATGTATGCGGGCGCGGCTTTCTCCAGCTCGGCGCGGCCGGCCCTGGCCCAGTACAGCGGGCAGCCGCCGTTGCAGACCGGCAGGTCGGAACAGCCGCGGCAAAGGGCGTGCGCGAACCCTTTTCTCCGGAACCAGGCGGGCCTCTCCGCGTCCCAGAGCTCGCGGAAGCGGCCCTCGTAGCGCAGCAGGTTCCCCAGCGGCTCGGGATAGCTCGAACACGGGAGCAGGTCGCCGTTGGGGGCGGAACTCAGCAGGCCGTCGCAGGCGGCGCAGCCCTTATTGCCCAGGCCCAGCGGCACCGGATTGAAGACGCACATCGGCGTCGGCGAATACCACATGAACTCGAGCCCCCTCTCCTCCGCCAGCCGGGCGGCCTCCTTCACGGCCGCGCCGATCTCCGAATACGAGATGAAGGTCTCCCGCATGTTCTCGTCGGCCGAGCCGACCGGCATCAGCATGTTCATCGAGAACTTGTCCGAGCCCAGGGCCTTGACCGCGTCGAGCAGCGGCTCCAGAGCGTCCTTGTTGAGGGCCGAAACGGTGGTATTGGTATGCGTCCTCACGCCGGCCGCGCGCAGGTTCCGCGCGCCGGCCAGACATTTTTCGAAAGCGCCCGGCGCGGCCGTTATCCTGTCGTGCAGTTCCGCCGAACCGGCCTCGAGGCTGACCTGGGCCGAATCCAGCCCCGCGTCCTTCAGCCGGCGGGCAAGCGCCGGCGTGACCAGGGTGCCGTTGGTTATCAGGTTGGTCCACATGCCGAGTTTTTTGGCCTCGGCGACCAGTTCCGGCAGCTCGGGCCGCAGGCAGGGCTCGCCTCCGGTGAAGCTGACCGACGGGACCTGCGCCTCCAGCGCTATGATGCGCAGTATGCGGACCAGGTCCGCCGGCGGCAGTTCCTCCGCCGACGGGTCCTTGCGGCAGCCGCAGGCGGCGTAGCAGAAACGGCAGGCCAGGTTGCAGCGGTAAGTGACCGCTATTTCGCTGAGCACCGGCAGTTTGTTGTAGGGCAGGACGAAGGGGACCTTCTCGATCCCGCCGTGGCCGAGGGCCTCGTTGTAACGGCCCTTCATGAGCGAGACCAGGCCGCAGAAGAATTCGCATATGTCGGAAGCGACCTTCTCCTCGTCGGGGAACTTCGGCGGGATCTCCAGCACGCTGCGTCCGGCGAAGACGTGCTCGAGCAGTTTCAGCCCCTGCGCGTTCACCTTGTAAGCCTGGTTCGGTATCTTTATGAGCAGCAGATCGTCGCGGCGCACGCGGAAGTAGGGCTTTATCTCGGCCGCGTAACCGTCTATCCAGGAAAGTTTCTCCCGCCAGTCCATATCAGGTCTCCAACCCGCTCTTGCGCTCGTCACGGTCCGATTTTTACAGAAGGCCCTCACGCTTTCAAGGAACAACTATCGGGGTCCTGTCGGCGGTTCGCTCCGAAAAAACAGCGTCGCGCACACCGTGCGCGCGCTTCCGACTCTCGCCGCTCGCGCTTACGCAAGCTCGCGGCTCCGGACGGTTTTTCTCCGCGAATCCGCCGCCACCCCCATTGTTTCCCGATGAACGCGGGAGGCACTTTCTTCCAAACCGTGACGAGCGTGAGCCGGCCGTGGAGGACATTTCCTCCATATCAGTGCCCCCCGCCGCTGACGCAGGCCCCGTGGCAGGCGCCGTGACAGGCCGAGTGGCAGGCGCTGTGGCAGGCCGAGTGACAGGCGTCGTGGCAGGCCGAGTGGCAGGCGTCGTGGCAGGCGTCGCGCGCGAAGGCTCCCTCGTAGCAGGACTGCGAGGTCCTGAAGCTTTCGAAGTTCAGGGAGCCGGCCTCGCCCATCGAGACCTTGAGCCCTTCGCCCAGCGCGGCCGAACCGTCGTAGCGCCTGTCGTCGATACGCAGGAACCGGCGGCGGTAGCCCCCCCAGTACCAGCCGTGGTCGGTATCGGCCCCGGCGGGGGCGGTGGTCTCGGCCTTCTTCCTGTAATAAGCCTTCGTGGCCTCCAGGTCGGCGTCCCAGATCTTCTGCTCCAGACCCGCCGTTATGCTCTTGACCATCTCCCTGAGCGCGGCCTCGTCCACCGAGCCGTCCGGCCTTATGCCTCCCAGCAGCAGCGTCTCGTAGGGGTCGTTGCTGGCGTAGATATGCGGCGGCCTGCTCACGCGCAGCGGGTCCGTGCCGAGCACCTTGACCAGCCCTTTGCGCTCCATGTTCCCCAGGATCAGCGCGCCCAGCTCGGCCAGCGGCAGGCCCAGTATGACGCCGGCCTCTATCGGGCTGAGGTCGCGCGCGACCTTGCCGGGCTTGCGGAAAGAACTGACCTGCGTTTTCGGCGGCTCCCACTCGGTGCCGTCCCAGTTCACCTCCGAGATGCCGGCCTGCGCGACCAGCATCGAGTTGTGCTTGCGCGTCATCGCGACGAAAGGCAGGACCCCGAAGAAGACCGAGAAAAGCAGGACGAGGAAGGCCGTTTCCCCGCGGCTGACCGGGACCGAGGCCAGCACGCCGCCGGGGAAAAAGCGGTTGAGGTAATACTTCTCCGGCGCGGGGCGCCAGGGGCCTTTCGGGGTCCCGCCCAGCAGCCCGGAGGAGGCCATCGTCTTCAGGTCGAAGACCGCGGCGTCCAGGTAGGTCTGGACCTGGAAATGGAACTTCTTTCCCGCCGGTTTCCTGTGGTAGCGCACGGTGAACAGGCGCTCCCCGGCCCCGTTGACCGTCTCGGGATGATCGATGAGGTAACGCTCGTTGACGAACTTCTCGGTCATGAACGAGAGCCGGGACGCCGCGGCTTCGCCCGTTTCGCCGGGCAGCATCGGGGAGGGATATATCACCTTCACCGTCATGTGCTCCAGCGCCTCGTCCCACTGCACGGGGGACCAGTTGAACACGGCCAGCCGGCGCTCGCCGGACATGGTCTGCGTCAGCGTGCCGGCGGCCTGGAAGTCGGCGGCGTAGCGGAAGAAGTAGGTGATCTCGCCGTTATTGAAGCTGCGGCCTTCCGCCAGTATTATGTCGTACTTGCGGCCCGAGACGTGCTTTATCTCCAGTGGGTAGCTCCTGCCGGCGTCGTCGACGGCGTAGGAGCCGGCGCGGTCGAAGAGCGGCGGTTCGGCCGCGCCCTCGAAATAGAAGCCGTGGAAGTCCATGCCGGAGACGGCTATCCTCAGCGCGTAGGCCACCTGTCCGCGGCCGTCGCGGTCCAGGACCGCCTCGGTCTCGCACCATTTGAGATCGTAGCCCGCCGACGCGAAAGCGGGCGGGCAGCACAGCAGGAAGAAAATGATCTTTTTCATCGCACCCCTCGCCGGCCGGACCGGGACCTCACGCCGCATGAGGTCCCCCGCCGATGCCGGATTTTTATTATAATATCAAAATAACCGGAGGCCGCATGATCAAGCTCGTCAAACAATACAGCGTTTTCCTGCCCAATATTCCGGGGGCGCTCAGCAGGTTCGTCGAACTCTTTTCCAAGGAGGGCGTCAACATCATCGGCATAGCCTCCGAGATACGCGACGACTCCGGCATAGTGCGCATCACCGTGGACACCGACCGCAAGATCAGCTACCTGCTGACCAACGCCGGCTTCACCACGGTCGAGACGCAGATGATACTCATAGAACTCCCCGACAAGCCCGGGACCCTCTTCAAACTGACTTCGATGCTGGCGGAGAACGGCATCAACATAACCACCGTCTACGGGACTACCTACACCGGTTCCATAGGGCACCTGCTGCTCAACGTCTCCGACGCGCACAAGGCGATGGAACTGATAAAAGGACTGATAGCGGCGAAATAGCGGTCCCGCCGTCCGGAAAGAAAAGCCGCCCCCCGGGGCGGCTTTTTTTATCGGGGCGTTCCGCCGGTCTCAGACGGGCCTGCGGAAACTGCCGGAACCCGGCGGGTCCTCCTCGAAACCAAGCCGCCGCAGATAGCCGGCGTGGAGCTCGGAACCCGCGGAAGCCCGGAAACAGGAGTATCCCCGGAACATCTCCGGGTGCAGCCCCTTGTTGAAAAGGAACCGCGCGCTCTTGAGATCGCGGTAATCCTCCACTACGAAATCCAGGTGCACGCGGATCTCGGGCGCCTCTTCGGTAT
This sequence comes from uncultured Elusimicrobiaceae bacterium, assembly GCA_964415175.1. GTDB lineage: Bacteria > Elusimicrobiota > Elusimicrobia > Elusimicrobiales > UBA9959 > UBA2231. The sequence goes on along the minus strand of CAYPYG010000002.1, from coordinate 109,011 downwards.
AGATGAAAAGCCCCACCGGCATGAGATTGCGCAGGATGAAGACGCACCTGGGGTCGCGCAGTTCCTGGAGGTCGAAACCGGGGAAGAACTGCCAGATGCTCCTCGCGTAGTAGGCCAGGAAATTGGCGAGCAGCGGGTCGCCTGGCCCGGCCGGCATCAGCCTGAAGATGTCCGCTTTCGATCTCAGCCGCACGATATGCCAGAGGTCTATGACCGCGATGAAGGCGTTCACCGCCAGCACCGGCCATACGCCGGCCAGCGCCGCGTATACCACGAAGACGAGGGCGCCGGCCAGGTTCAGGACCCGCAGGCGCAGGACATTGCTGGTCAGCAGCGAGACCGCGACCAGCGCGGACGCGGCGTAGCCTATGAGTTCCGTCATCCTTAAATTATAGCAATCGGCGTGGCGCCGCGGCGGAGCCTCCCCCGGGATATTTTTCTGGCCTCGCGGCGGCTCCTGTGCTAGAATATCACCTCAAATCCCCGGCCAAAGGCGGTGATGTTATGTCCGATGGAACCAGAAAGTGGGTCGAAGATCTCGCGCCGGCGGCCGCCAAACCGCGCACGAACCTTGGCATCGCCGAACTCAGGCTCGGCGGGGGCCAGACCCTGAAGGCCGTCGGGCTCGTCTACGGCATAGAGCACAGGATCTCCGGGGAAGGCTTCGAGGCCCTCCTCTTCCTGGACGTCTACAATCAGCGCATCAAGATCCTCGACTACAAGGTCGAGAACTTCCGCAATTTCATCCTCGCGGTGCGGGAACTCTCCGAGGCCAACCAGTTCGACAAGATCATCTGCATGGCCGACCGCGCCGACTGGCAGCAGTTCCTGCGCTACGGGTACGTCCTCGAAGCCGTCCTCAAATACTACCACCGGGGCAACGACGCCTTCGTCGTCAGCAAGTTCCGCTCGCAGGAGCGCCTGAACTCGGGCTCCATGATGGAGGAGATCCTCCTCATCGAGAGCGTCATGAACGAGCCGGCCGGCGCGGAGCGCAAGCCGCTGCCCAGGGGCCTCGGGATACGCATGGCGAAAAAAGAGGACATCGCCCAGCTTATAGCCCTCTACAAGGGCGTGTTCGAGTCCTACCCTTCGCCGCTGATACACCAGAGCTACCTGGAGACCATCTTCCAGACCGACAGCCTCTTCGCGGTCTGCGTGGAAGGGGACAGGATAGTGGCCGCCGCCAGCGCGGAGCTCAGCCCCCACAACCTGGCGGCCGAACTGACCGACTGCGCCACGCTGCCCGAGAAGCGCGGCCAGGGCCTCATGAGCCACATCCTGCGCTTCCTGGAGAAAGAGCTGGTCTCGCGCGATTACCGCTGCTCCTACACGATGGCGCGCGCGCGCAGTTTCGGCATGAACATGGTGTTCTACCAGCTCAGCTACGAGTTCATGGGCCGCATGACCAACAACTGCGACATCTTCGGCGCCTTCGAGGACATGAACATCTGGGTAAGGGACCTGGCAGAGTAATATCCCGAGTTGTCCCCTACATCGGCAGACCAGCGGCGAGCAGGTCCGCCGCTTTTTTTTGCGCGGGGGAAAGCGCCGGATAGACCGACCTGTAAAATTCCTCTTTCACGGCGGCGTCCTTCATCTGCGATACCGCGGCCTGCCGGCATGCGCTGTAAGCCCCTTCGGCCTGGGAAGGCTGATGCGGGATATATTCCGGGTGCGCCGCGTTCTCTACGGCTATGATCAGCGATCTCAGTTGGGCCGCGCCGAGCCGGTTCTTCCTCGTTCCGTCCGGGTACGTCATATCGAGGAACATACAGCCCTGCACGATCGGTGCGCCGTAGAACTTCTCGATCCCGGCCATCGCCCCGGGCAGGAATTCGTCCCGGTAATGCAGCCGCTGCGCCGCGCCGTCGAACATCAGCGCGTCGGGGTTGTCGACACCGCCTTTTGAGCGGATGAAATAGCGGTTGAGAAGTTCTATCCCTTTAAGACTGCCTATTTCGGCCAGCGCGTCCGCGCCTTCCACCGCGACTCCATGCGCCTCGAATATCTTCATGTGGTCGCCGTCCGGTCCCAGCGTGCTGAGCAGGGCCAACGCCCTGCTCACGCGGCCGAGCGCGGCTTTGACGGTCTCATCCGACGGCTTCTCCTTCAGCAGCCCAGCCTGACGGTAATCATAGAAGCAGCTCGTCGCGAGGCTGCCGGTCCTGGTCGCGACCGCTTTGTCGGCGTACTTCTCCGCCAGTAGCCCGGCGACGCCTTCGTCCCCGAACATGCAGAGACGGAAGTACGTCATCCAGACATTGTCGGGAGAGAAATCGGCGGCCTCGACTACGAACGGGATGAGCGCGTTGAACTCTGCGGGCAGAAAGCGGTCGCTGTCGCCGATCTGACCGTGACGGCAGTCCCAGCGGCGGCCGTCCGGACCCAGGCAGTCCCTCAGTTCCGGCGGTATCTTCTTCACGGCCGCGGCGAACCCGGCGGAATCCTTCGGCCCCAGTTTCCGCTGGAATACCGCCAGAAAATTCGTGCGCCTCGGGGCCGTGCTGACCATGACGGCGGGCAGACCGGTATCCTTATCGTAGTCCTCGTAAAGATACCACGAGGAGAGGACCTCCCCGTCGGCCGAAAGCTCTGAAATGCCCAGGTGCGTCGCAGCCCACACGCGCGCGGCGAAGGGGTCGGCCCTTATGGCGCGGACCAGGTCACCGCTGAGCCCCTCTTTGCGCGAAATATTCCGCACGAGCGAACCGTCGCCCAGCGACTGCACCACTATGCCGTCGGCGGGCCACTCCCCGCATTCCCCATCCCTCCGCGTTCCCAGCCAGAGAGCCCCTCCCTCTATCTCCGCGGCCGATATGCTGGCGCAGGGCCGGACCTGGTCTTTAAGCGGCTTGCCCGCCCGTTTAAGCCAGTGCTTCTGGTCCTGTCCCTCGGAGCAGTACGCGTCGCCGGTCTCGAGGACCGTCCCGTCCGAGACCGGGAGCAGGGCGACCCCGGCCTCTCCCTCTTTGCGGACCGGCCCGGCGGAACCGGTCATAAGGCGACGGTACTCGTCCCCGTTAACCAGTGAGAACGAACGCGTTTTTCTGTCGAATATAAAATAAATGCCGCCCGGGTCGGCAAAGCCTACGCTGGCGGCGGTGAAGTTTATTTCATTGAGATCGGGAAGGACGTCCCAGTCCGTGGTTTCGCGGCACGCGCGGGCCTGCCCGACATCGGCCAGCAATAAAATTACCGCCGCAAAACCCCTTATCCCCATATTCCCCTCCAGCCGCTAATCCGCGAGCTTGAACCGTATCCGCAGGACGCCGTCCGCGAAACCCGTGGAGATCACGCGGAAGCCGCCTATCTCGCCGGTAGTCTTTACGTGGACGCCTATACAGGGGCAGGCGTCGTAGTCCCCCACTTTCACCACGCGGAGAGTATCCCCCGCCGCGCCTTCGGGCAGCCGGCCGAGGTCGAACTTCGCCGCCGCCTCTTCCCTGGGCAGGAATTCCCCGGTCACCGGCAGGTCCGCCCCGATCGCCTCGTTGACCAGGCGCTCCAGTTCCGCCCGCTCGGCCTCCGTCAGGTCGCGCCCGAAACGGTAGTCGCACTTGGACTTCCTCTTCTCGATATGGGAACTGAAAGCCCGCCTGCCGCCGAACAGCCGGACCATGGCCGCGTTGAGCAGGTGCTCGGCCGTATGCATCCGGGGATCGGAGTAATCTTTCATTTCCCAGATGATACTAAAATGCGGGGACCCCGGCCCCTTGAAATTGACCGGCGCTTTTTGTAACCTTTGGGTTCAGGGGTTCGGGAGTACGCGCCGGTCCTGCCGGCGCCGGGAGATCTGGAGATCTATGGATCCGAAAAAAGACGGTTTTACGCTGATAGAACTGCTGGTGGTGGTCCTGATAATAGGCATCCTCGCGTCGGCCGCGATCCCGCAGTACTTCAAAGTGGTGGAGCGGACGCGCGTGGCGGAAGCGAAAAGCATGTTCGCCTCGGTCAAAGCCTCGCAGTCGCGCGCGATGGCGAAGAACGGCGTCTACACCAACAACTGGGACCTGCTGGACATCACGTTCCAGGACCCGTCGGGCAATACCTGCGCCGGGACGGCCGAATGCGAGCAGCGCGCCTTCTCTTATTCCCTGGACGACGACGGGACCATCTACGCCGTCAGGAAAGCCGCCCCCGCCGCGCCGGCCGCCTACGGCCAGTACGTGATAATCCACGATATCAATACCGGGGAACTCTCCTGCACCCAGGCCAACTGCGTGCTGGACCTGATCTGACCGGAGTAACTTTCTCCGCCCCGCGTCCGGGGCGGACCGACCCTGGAGCCTGAAATGAAAAAGAACCTCATCCTTATCGCGGCGGCGGCCTTCCTGTGCGCGGGCTGCGAACAGATAATCGACAAGGAGGCCGCGAAGAAAAAACGCGCGGACGCCGAAGAGGCGGCGGCCAAGGCCAGCGCCCGTTTCGCTAACAGGGGAAAGACCGTCTCGACCCCGGAGGGAGTGCGCGCGGGAGGGGAACCGCTCGTCGCGATACTCTGCGCCTCTCCCAGGTTCGTGCAGGACATAGAGGAGAACCTGGACCTCCTGGAGGCCCTTTCGGGCCCCGGCAGCGACCCCGCCGAGGTGAACCGGCAGTTCCTGGAGATCCGGGAGCGCTACAGGGCGCACATGAAGAACGTTCTGCCCAAGCGGGGCTCTTCCTATGAGGAGTTCTCCGCCTACGCCAAGGCGATGAAACCGCCGAACCTCGCGCCCGAGGCCAGGAAGACCCTGGGAGCGCTGATCACCGAAAAATGTCCCAAGCGGAACAGGGCCCGCATCGAACGCGCGGCCGCCGGACTGATGAACTACTGCGAAGGCCCGGGCAGGTAAACCCCTCCCGGACCCGCTCTCAGGGGCGGGTCAGCTTCTTGTACTTGATGCGGTGCGGGACCAGCGCGGCGTCGCCCAGCCGCTCGCGGCGGGAAGCCTCGTAGTCCGAAAAATTCCCCTCGAACCAGACCACCTTGCTGTCGCCCTCGAAGGCGAGGATATGCGTCGCGATGCGGTCCAGGAACCAGCGGTCGTGGCTGATGACGACGGCGCAGCCGCCGAAGTTCTCCAGCGCCTCTTCCAGCGCGCGCATGGTGTTGACGTCCAGGTCGTTGGTCGGCTCGTCCAGCAGCAGGACGTTGCCGCCCTCCTTGAGCATGGCCGCCAGGTGCACGCGGTTGCGCTCGCCGCCGGAGAGCTCCGAGACCTTCTTCTGCTGGTCCTGGCCGGTGAAATTGAACCGGGCGACGTAGGCTCGCGAGTTCATCTCGTGCTTGCCGAGCTTCACGATATCGAGTCCGCCGGAGAGGACCTCCCATACGGTCTTGTTCGGGTCCAGCGTGGAGCGGCTCTGGTCGGAATAGCCTATCTTGACCGTCTCGCCGACGCGGAAATCCCCGGCGTCCGGCTTCTCGGAGCCGGTTATCATCTTAAAAAGCGTGGATTTGCCGGCGCCGTTGGGGCCGATTATCCCCACGATGCCGCCCGGCGGCAGCGAGAAGCTCAGGTCCTCCATCAGGATCTTGTCGCCGAAGGCCTTGCTCACGCCCTTGGCCTCGATGACGACATTGCCCAGCCGCGGGCCCGGGGGTATATAGATCTCCAGCTCGCGCGCCATCTTGTCGGCGCCCTGCTCCAGCAGCTGCTCATAGGCGCTGATGCGGGCCTTGCCCTTGGCGTGGCGCCCCTTGGGCGACATGCGTATCCATTCGAGTTCGCGCTCGAGCGTCTTCTGCCGGTCGGTCTCGGCCTTTTCCTCCCGGCGCAGCCGCTCCTGCTTCTGCTCCAGCCAGGAGGAATAGTTCCCCTTCCACGGTATGCCCTGGCCGCGGTCGAGTTCCAGTATCCAGCCGGCGACATTGTCGAGGAAATAGCGGTCGTGCGTCACGGCGATGATGGTGCCCTCGTAGCCGCGCAGGTGATGCTCCAGCCAGGCCACCGATTCGGCGTCGAGGTGATTGGTGGGCTCGTCGAGGAGCAGGATGTCGGGCTTCTGCAGCAGCAGCCGGCACAGCGCCACGCGGCGCCGCTCGCCGCCGGAAATGTTCTTCACCGGGGTGTCGCCGGGCGGGCAGCCGAGCGCGTCCATGGCCTGCTCCAGCCGCGAGTCTATGTCCCAGGCGTCGAGCGCGTCTATCTTCTCCTGTATCTTCGACTGCTTCTCGATGAGCGCGTTCATCGCGTCGTCCGACATCGGCTCGGCCAGCTTCTCGCTGATGGCGTTGTATTCCTTGAGCGCGTTCATCGCCTCGGGCACGCCCTCTTCGACTATCTCCTTGACGGTCTTCGCGTCGTCGAGCTTCGGTTCCTGCTCGAGCAGGCCGACGGTGTAGCCGGGCGAGAGGACGGTCTCGCCCTTGAAATCCTGGTCTACGCCGGCCAGGATGCGCAGCAGCGAACTCTTGCCCGAGCCGTTGAGGCCCAGCACGCCTATCTTGGCGCCGTAGAAATAGGAAAGGTAGATGTCCTTGAGGACGGCCTTCTTGTCGTAGTACTTGCTGACGCCGACCATCGAGTAGATCACTTTCTTGTCGTCTTTCGTTTCAGCCATGATTATATCCTTGAGCCCGGTAATGTGCCCTAAATTATCCCAAAAATAGGGGGCGCGGCGATACCCGCGGCCGGGCCTCAGTCGGGCATGACCGGGACCGGGGCGGACGGCGCCGCCTTCTTCCGGCGCCCGTCGTCGATGGCGAGCGCGGCCAGCAGGCCGGCTACGGCGAGCAGCGAGGCGGCGACGAAGACCGACCTGTAGCCGCAGGCGGCCCAGAGCAGGCCGCCGGCCGCCGGTATCGTCATCGAGACGGCGTGGTCTATCGTGATGCCGAAGGAGATGGTAGGGGCGATGTCGGCCTTCGCCTCCGCGATGCGGTTGAGGTAGGTCGTGCGCGCTATGCGCGTGGCGAACATCAGGTTGTCGAGCACGAAGAGGAAGTAGAGCAGCGGCCGGAACGAGGAGAAGGCGAAGCCGGCGCAGATGCCCAGCAGTATGAGGGCGTCCCCGATGAACATCCGGCGCTCTCCCACCCGGTCGGTCAGCTCGCCGAAGGCCTGCCGGAAGACCACGCCGGCCGCCGCGGCCGCCATCGCGAGAGCGGCCATGAGCGCCGGGCTCGCGCCGTAGACGGTGACCAGCACCCACGGCGCGAAGGTCAGGAAGATCTGCTTGCGCGCGCCGAAGAGGATATTGAGCAGGTAGTACCACTTGTACCGCCGCTTGATGACGAAGCGCCGCCCGCGCGGCGCGCGGTCCTCGTCGGACGCGGGGATGCGCGCGAACAGGAAGGCCGCGGCGACGGAAGCGAGCGCGGCGAAGAGGAAAGCCGCCCTGTAGAGCCAGGGGCCGGCCGAACGCGCCAGCAGCCAGACGGCCCCGGCGCCCGCTATCGCGGCGAAATTGGTCACGCCGCTTATCTGTCCCAGCCGCCGGCCCTGCCCGCCCTCTTTGGAGAAGCGCAGGCCCATCACGCTCTCCACCGTCATGAAGAGATGGCTGCCGGAACTCCAGACCAGCATCCAGACGAGCATCAGGTGGTACGTCGGCGACAGGAAAGCCAGCCCGGCCACGCCCGCGGCGGTCAGCAGGCTGGTCATCACGGCCCAGCGCCGCACCGGGACCGCGGCCAGCAGGCCGGCCATGAAGACGACGAGGAAGCCCGGCAGCTCGCGCGGGAATTCGAGGAAGCCGCGCTGGCCCGAGGTCAGGCTGAAGGTGTCGTTGAGATAGTTGTTGAAGGCCGCCGACAGCACGCCGGCGTTGACGCCGAAAAGCAGCACGCCCAGCAGGAAGGCCCTGAAGGCGGGGTCGGCCGCGCGCCAGCGCGACAGGAGGCGGGCGGTCATGCCGCCGCGGCGTCGGCGGGACCGGAAGCGAGTATGGTCTTGAGGGTCTGCAGCGCGGGACCCTCGCCGAGCGAGATGAGGATGTCGCCGGCCTCGATATCCGTCTCGCCGCTCGGTATAAGGTACCTGGAATCCCTGTATATCATCACGACCAGGACTTCCCTCGGGACGCCGAGCTCGAAAAGTTTTTTGCCCGCGGCGTAGCTGCCGGCCGGCACGATGAGCTCGCTCATCTGGGCGTTGATGTCGAAGCCGTCCTCGAGCGAGAGCGGCGCCACCCTGGCCTCGGCCGGCGGCACTTCCAGCCCCAGCAGCCGGGCCGCCAGCGGTATAGTGGAACCCTGCAGGAGGGCCGAGGCCAGCACGCAGAAAAAGACGATGTTGAAGATATAACCGGAGCCCTCGAGTCCCGCTATCAGCGGGAAGGTGGCCAGGATGATGGGCGCGGCGCCGCGCAGGCCGACCCAGGAAATAAACAGTTTCTCGTTGAGAGGGGTCCGGAAAGGCGCCAGAAGGAGGAAGACCGCCAGCGGCCTGGCGATGAAGATAAGGACGAAGGAGATCAGCAGGCCGCTGCCGGCCACGGGCGCCAGCTGCGACGGGAAAACGAGCAATCCCAGCGTGAGGAACATCGCTATCTGCATCAGCCAGGCCACGCCCTCGTGGAAGTAGATCAGCGGCTTCTTATGCAGGAAGCCCCGGCCGGCCATGACCAGCCCCGCCGCGTAAACGGAAAGAAAACCATTGCCCTTTATCAGCGAAGTGAGGTAGTAGGTGATTATGACCAGCGCCAACGTAAAGACCGGGTAGAGACCCTCGTAATCGAGGTCCATCCTGTTTATGGCGTATATGGTCGCCCGCGCCATGGCCCAACCCACGGCCGCGCCGATGATCATCTCCCCCAGGAAGGCGGGCAGCAGGCGCCAGTAGGCGCCGCCGCCCGAGACAACGACCCCTATCATCCCCACGGTCAGGAAGACCGCGGTGGGGTCGTTGCTGCCGGACTCGAGTTCCAGCAGGCCGCGCAGGCCGGGCCTTATGTGCACGCCGCGTGCGCGCAGCACCGAGAAGACCGCGGCCGCGTCGGTGGACGAGATTATGGCGCCGATCAGCAGGCCGGTTTCAAGGCCCAGGCCCAGGACGAAATGCGCGGCCAGGCCCACCACCAGCGCCGTCAACAGCGTACCCATTACAGCCAGCGTCACGCCCTCTTTAAGCGCCGGCCTCACGGCTTTCAGGTCGGTGCTGAGTCCGCCGTAAAAAAGTATGACGGAAAGGGCCACCACGCCCGCGGTCTTGGCCAGCGGAGCGTTGTCGAAATGCACGCCGCCGATCCCTTCGGAACCAGCCAGCATGCCGATGAAGATGAAGATGAGCAGCGCCGGCAGGCCCATCTTGCCGGAAGCCTTGCTGGCCAGCACGCTCACGGCCAGCAGCACGCAGGCCGCCAGTATGAAATATTCCGCCGCTATCATATGTAAATTCTATCAAATGCCGCCGCCGGGAAGGCAGGGCTCAGAAGCCCAGTTCTTTGGCGGCCTGCCGGCGGCGGTCCAGGTCCAGGAAAGAACCTTCGACCGCGTAACGGCGGCAGAGATCGAGGTCCGCGCGGGTCAGGTCCAGCGGGCCCAGCGCCAGCGCGTACTCGCGGTCGAGGTCGGTGTCGAGTATCTCCGGGTCGTCGGCGCTTATCGAGCACTTGAGCCCGGCGTCCAGGAATTTTTTGAGAGGGTGCTTTTCGGGGCTTTCCACCGCGCGGGTGAGGTAATTGCTCCAGGGATTGGTCTCGACGGTGACACCGGCCTCCCGTAGCATCTCCATCGTACGGCCGGTGCGGTCTTCGGCGGCCTTCACCCCGTGGCCTATGCGCGCGGGCCGCAGCAGTTCCAGCGTGTCCCTGACCTGCGCGGACTCTCCCTCCTCGCCGCTGTGCACGGTCAGCGGCAGACCGGCGGCGCGGAGTTTTTTCGCCAGCGGGGCGTAGAGCCGGGCCGGGAAGGTCTTCTCCCCCTCGGCCAGGTCGAAGCCGATCACCTTCTTCCGGTTTTCGACGGCGAATTCCGCGGTGCGTTCGGCCGAGGCCAGGCCGAGCCCGCGAGAGGCTATGACGATGAGCCCGCCGACGAAGGGATGGCGCGACTCGAAGCGCCTGACGACGGAATCCATTATATCCAGAGACCTGCGCCAGTCCAGGTCCTTGCCGCCGAGCATGAAGTCGGGGCTGAAGCGCAGTTCCAGCAGGCGGATATTCTCGCCGCGGAAGGCCGTCTCCAGCGCCTCCCAGGTTATCTCCTCGACGGCTTCGTAGGAGGCGAAAGCGGCCTGCGCTATGGAGAACATCGCCAGCACCTCGTCCAGCGAGCCCATCGGGGTTTTCAGTTTGGTGAGTCGTTCCAGTTCCGCGGGATCGGAGGAGGGCAGCCGCGTACCGTGCTTCGTGGCCAGGCGTATTATCGACGGCACGGAGACGCAGCCCTCGAGGTGGCGGTGCAGTTCGGCCTTGGGCAGGGCCCGGACCTCCCCGCCGGGGACCGGCCGGCTGAAAGGGTCCGCCACCTTATTTCCCGAGTATGGCGTCCAGCCGTTTCTGGGCCCTGGCGGCCAGCTTGTCGTCCCGGTACTTTTCCGCGAGTTTCACGTAATACTGCCGGGCCATGTCGTAATTCTTCGCTTTTTCCCAGGTCTCGCCGGCGGCGTACATCGCCGCGGGCGCCTGCCCGTCCTTCTCGTACTCGGCGATTATCTTATCGTAGAGGACGGCCTCGGCCGCGGCGTCCTTGATATCCTTCCGCGTTATCTCGGCGGCCAGGAAAAGGGCCCCGTGACCCTTCTCGCCGCCGTACTTGTCGGCCAGGCGCACCAGCACGGCCACGGCTTCGGCCGGCTTCTTCATGCGTTCGCGCAGCACGCGCGCGGCCGACCTGTAGGCCTCGTAGGCTTCGGCTTTTTCCGGGTAGAGCGTCAGGATCCTCTCGTAGGTCTCCACGGCCAGTTCGTATTTCTTCTGCTTTTCCGCCAGTTCGGGGAGTTTCGAGAAGGAACGCCAGGCTTCGTCCGTCCCCGGAAAGGAGTTCGTTATCTCCAGGTAGAGCTCTATGGCCCGGTCGTACTCTTTCAGGCTGTCGGCGAGCAGTCCGGCCAGGGCCAGTTTCGAACCCGCCATGAGAGCGGTGGAGGGATGCATCGCTATCAGTTTCTCGTAGGCGATCCGGGCCGCCGTATATTCCTTCCTGCCGGCGTGCAAATCGGCCAGCGCGCGCTGCAGCGAGTCCCGGCCGGGATAGGAAGGGAAGCGCTCGAAGAAAAGGCGGAACTCCTCCACGAGCGGCTCGTAATAGTCGTCCCCGGCCCCGGCCGCCAGGCGCCCGAGAAGCATGGCCATCCTGTCTTCCTTGGCCGGCATATTGAACGGTTTGGCCAGCTCCAGGAGCAGAGGCCGGAGCTTCTTGTCGGCTTTGTCGTTGACCAGCCCCTCCAGCATCGGGCCCGCTTTCCTGGCGGCCTCCGAGCCGGGATAGAGCTGCAGCTGCTTCAGCAGGTCCACCACGGCCTCGCGGTGATCCTTCAGGCGGATGCGCAATTCGGCCTTCAGCAGCTGCGCTTCGGCCGCCGTCGAATCGAGCGGGCCGCTGGACAGCCAGCCCGAGACCTGTGTCATGACGATGCGCGTTATGTCCTTGTCCTGTTCCGCGGAAGCGGCTTTGAGAAAGGCCCATTCCGCTTCGCGCGCGGAGAGCCGGGCCTCCGGCGAGACGATCTCGTCCGAGGGAGAAGGGTCGATGACGGCGGCCGGCGGCTCCGGCTCGGCGGCCTGCGGCTCGGGTTCGGTGGCCGCGGGGGCGGGAACCGGTTCTTCTTCTGCGGGCCCGGCGGGGACCGGCGCGTCGGGAGCCGGCGGCGGGGCCGCCTCCTCTCCGGCCGGCTCCGGCTGGGCCGAGAGCTCCGGCCCGGCGGCCGGGGCGGGATCGCCGGCCTCCTGCGCCGCCGCGCGCGCGGCGCAGAGCAGCGCGGCGGAAAGAATAAAGGCGAAAAGGCGGATGCGGTCCATGTCGTCTCTCCTTCTGTCTCAGGCGGCCAGGAACTTCTTGAGGCCCGTCATTATCATCTGCACGGAAATGGTTATGAGTATCATGCCCATCAGTTTTTCCATGGCCAGCAGCCCGCGTTCGCCCAGAAGACGGGACAGCAGCCCGGACATGCCTCCCAGGATGGCGGCGTTTATCAGCCAGGCCGCGCCGACCACCCCGGCCCAGACCCACAGGCGCCCGGGCTCCTGCATGGAGAACAGCAGCACCATCGTCAGGACGGAAGGCCCGGCCACCAGGGGGATCGCCAGCGGGACGATGAGGGGCTCGCCGCCGGGATTATCGGCGAAATGGGAATTTCCGCGGGGGAAGATCATCTGCAGGGCGATGAGGAACAGCACGATGCCGCCGGCCACCGACATCGCGGTCAGGTCTATGGCGAGAAAGGAAACGATGTACTTCCCGAAGAGCAGGAAGAAGACCATGATGCCGAGCGCGATGAGGAGCTCCCGGGCTATCACGGGCCGCCGCCGTTCCTCCGGCACTCCCTTGAGCGCCGACATGAACATCGGGATATTGCCCAGCGGGTCCATGACCAGCGCCAGCGTGAAGACCGCGGAAGCGAAAGGCAGGAGTTCCATCTCTTAATTCTAGCAAAAGAAAGCGGCCGGGGAGGTCTCCCTCCGCCGGCCGCTCGCGCGGGCGCGGGCCCTACTTCTTGCCTTCGACCGCGGCCTCGCCCTCGTCCACCACCGGTTCCACCGAGGCGATGCGGTCGCCCTCCTCGAGGCGGACCAGGCGCACGCCCTGGGTGTTGCGGCTGATGACCCGCAGGTCCTTGCAGGGCATGCGGATGATCTTGCCCTTCTCGGTCATCACCATCAGGTCGTCCTTGTCCTCCACCAGGTGCAGGCCCACGACGTGGCCGTTGCGGTCGGTCGCCTTGATCGTGATGACGCCGGAGCCGCCGCGGTGCTGGTGGCGGTACTCGTCGAGGTCGGTGCGCTTGCCGTAGCCGTTGACGCAGACCGTCAGCAGGGTCTTCTTCGACTTGGGCTCGGCGACCTCCATCCCTATGACCTGGTCGTCCTTGTCGAGGCGTATGCCGCGCACGCCCATCGCGCCGCGGCCCATGGAGCGCACGTCGCTCTCGTTGAAGCGGATAGACATCCCCTGCTTGGTCCCGATGATGAGCTCGTGCTTCCCGCCGGTCTGATCGACGCTGGTCAGCACGTCGCCGTCCTCCAGGCCGATGGCCCGGATGCCGCTGCGCCGGATATTGGCGAAGTCGGCGATCGGGGTCTTCTTGATGTTGCCCTTGCGGGTGCACATCACGATGAAGCTCTCCTTCCCCTTGGCCTCCTCGAACGACTCGACCGCGAGCACGGAGGTCACCTTCTCGTCCTTTATCTGCAGCAGGTTCACTATCGCCTTGCCGCGGGACGTGCGGTTGCCCTCGGGGATCTCGTAGCCCTTGAGCGCGTACACGGTGCCGCGCGTGGTGAACATCAGTATGGTGGCGTGGCTGGAGGTGACGAAGAGCTTCTCGATGAAGTCCTCCTCCTTGACGTCGGAGCCGATGATGCCCTTGCCCCCGCGGCCCTGCACCTTGTAGGTGTCGGCCGGGATGCGCTTGATGTAGCCGCCGTGGCTCATCGTGATGACGACGCGCTCCTCGGGGATCAGGTCCTCGATGTCGAGCTCCTGGGCCTCTCCGGTGATGTCGGTCTTGCGCTTGTCGCCGTACTTCTCCTTCATGTACTTCAGTTCGTCCACGATGATCTTCAGGACCTTCTTCGGGTCGGCCAGGATGGCGCGGAGCTCGGCGATGAGCTTCATCAGGGCCTTGTGCTCCTCCTCGATGGCGCCGGTCTCGAGGCGGGTGAGCTGGTGCAGGCGCATGTCCAGGATGGCCTGGGCCTGTATGTCGCTCAGCGCGAACTTGGCCATCAGTTTTCCCTTGGCCTCCAGCGCGTCCTTGGATTTCTTGATGATCTCGACCACCGCGTCGATGTTCTTGAGGGCTATCAGGTAGCCTTCCAGGATGTGGGCGCGGGCCAGCGCCTTCTTGAGGTCGTACTTGGTGCGGTTCACCACCATCAGGCGGCGGTGGCGCACGTACTGGGACATGACCTCCTTGACCGGCAGCACGCGCGGGCGGCCGTCCACGATGGCCAGCATGATGACGCCGAAACTGGTCTCCATCTGCGTGTGCTTGTAGAGCTGGTTCAGCACGACCTGGGCGTTGCCGTCGCGCTTGATCTCTATGACGACGCGCATGCCGCGCCTGTCCGACTCGTCGCGGATGTCGGAGATGTCGGTGATCTTCTTGTCCTTGACCAGTTCCGCTATGTTCTCGATCAGCGAGGACTTGTTGACCTGGTAGGGGATCTCGGTGATGATGATGGCCTCGCGGTTGCCCTTGATCTCCTCTATCTCGGTGCGGGCCTGGATCTTGACCGAGCCGCGGCCGGTCTCGAAGTAATCCTTGATGCCCTTGCGGCCGCGGATGATGCCGCCGGTCGGGAAATCCGGGCCCTTGAGGATCTTCATCAGTTCCTTGGAGTCCAGCTCGGGGTTGTCGATGACGGCTATCGTGGCGTCGCAGACCTCGGCCAGGTTATGAGTGGGGATATTGGTGGCCATGCCGACCGCGATGCCCGAGGAGCCGTTGACCAGCAGGTTGGGCAGCTTGGCGGGCAGCACGCTGGGCTCCACCATGGAGCCGTCGTAGTTCGGCGTCCATTTCACGGTCTCTTTCTCTATGTCGGCCAGCAGTTCGCCGGCGATGCCGGAGAGCCGGGCCTCGGTGTAACGCATGGCCGCGGCCGGGTCGCCGTCGACCGAGCCGAAATTGCCCTGGCCGTCGACCAGCGTGTAGCGCAGCGAGAATTCCTGCGCCATGCGGACCAGAGTGTCGTAGATGGCGGCGTCGCCGTGCGGGTGGTATTTACCCATGACGTCGCCGACTATGCGGGCGCTCTTCTTGAAGGGCTTGTTGTGCTGCAGCCCCATGTCGTCCATCGTGTAGAGCACGCGGCGGTGCACGGGCTTGAGGCCGTCGCGCACGTCGGGCAGCGCGCGGCCCACGATGACGCTCATCGAATAGTCTATGTAGGACGCCTTCATCTCCTCGCTGATGTCGCGGTCCACGATATTGGCGAAGATGTTGTCCACCGGCTGGTTCTTGTCGTTCTTGTGTGCTGTCATTTTGAACTAGGCTCCTTGAAAAGTAGTCCTCAGATGTCCAGGTTCCTGGCGGCCAGCGCGTTCTGCTCTATGAACACGCGGCGCGGCTCCACCTTGTCGCCCATCAGCGTGGTGAACATCTTCTCGGCCTCGGCCGGGTCCTCCAGCGAGACCTTGAGCAGCTTGCGCTTGTACGGGTCCATCGTGGTCTCCCAGAGCTGCTCGGGGTTCATTTCGCCGAGGCCCTTGTAGCGCTGTATGTGGGCGCCGGCGGAACCTATCTTCATCGCCGCGTCGAGCAGACCCTTGAGGTCCCGCGCGCCGGTGATGGCCTTCTCCGTGGCTATCTCGAACATATCGGCCGGTTTTTTGGTCTCGTCGGCCTGGAAGTCCGTCACCGAGTAGCCCAGGGCCTTCAGTTTGGCGGAGATATTATTGAGGCGCGTGAACTCTCCCAGCGGCTGGAAGTCCGGGCCCAGGTCCTCGTCGTCCATCTCGGCCTCGGTGAGCCCCTCTTTGGCCAGGTCCGCCTTGTGCTTGGCGACGTATTCGTTCTCGTAGTTGAGCCACTCGTTCTCGCTGAAGAAGTAGCGGTAGGTCTCGGGACCGGTCTCTATGCGGTAGAGCGGGACCTTCCCCTCGGACTGGAAGCCCAGATAGTCCTTCAGCGAGAGGTTCTTGAGCTCCAGTTTGCGGCCGATATTGTCCACGGAGACGACCAGGTCCAGCAGCTCGGCCAGGTCCCCGGTCTCTATCTTCTTCCCCTTCGCCTTCACGGTTATGCCGCCGACGGCTTCCTTCATCTGCCACTTCTGCAGCTTCTCCTCGTTCTCGAAGTAGGCCTCGAACTTGCCCTTCTTGACCTTGTAGAGCGGCGGCTGCGCTATGTAAACGTGCCCCTGCTCCACGAGCTGGCGCATCTGCCGGTAGAAGAAGGTCAGCAGCAGCGTGCGGATATGCTGGCCGTCCACGTCGGCGTCGGCCATGATCACGATCTTGTGGTAGCGCAGCTTCTCCAGGTTGAAGCCGTCCTCTCCCTCGCCGATGCCGGTGCCGATGGCGCTGATCAGCGTGCGCACGGCGTCCGAGGAGATGATCTTGACGAGCTGGGCCTTCTCGACGTTGAGGATCTTGCCGCGGATGGGCAGGATGGCCTGGAACACGCGGTCGCGGCCCTGTTTGGCCGAGCCGCCGGCCGAGTCTCCCTCGACGATGAAAAGTTCGGATTTCTTGGGGTCGCGCTCCTGGCAGTCGGCCAGCTTGCCCGGCAGGCCGGAGTCGGTCAGCGAGCCCTTGCGGCGCGCGAGCTCCTTGGCGCGGCGGGCGGCCTCGCGGGCCTCGGCCGCGCCGAGCCCCTTCTGGCAGATGGCCTTGGCCACGGACGGGTGTTCCTCGAAGAACACTCCCAGAGCCTCGCCGGTCAGCGTCTTCACTATGCCCTCCACCTCGCCGTTGCCCAGCTTGGTCTTGGTCTGGCCCTCGAACTGGGGATGGGGGATCTTGACCGAGATGACCACGGTCAGGCCCTCGCGGCAGTCGTCGCCGGTGACGCTGAAGTTCTTGTCCTTGAGCAGGTCGTACTTCTTGATGTAGTCGTTTATGACGCGGGTGAGCGAAGACCTGAAGCCAGACACGTGGGTGCCCCCCTCTATCGTCTTGATGTTGTTGACGAAGGAGAAGATGGTCTCCGAGTAGTCGCTGTTGTACTGTATCGCGAGGTCCAGCATGACGTCTCCCTCGGACTTGGAGACGAAGATAGGGTCCGCGTTGATGACCTGCTTGTTGGTGTTGAGGAATTTTACGAACTGCTTGATGCCGCCCTCGAAGAAGAAGGTGTGCTTTTTCCCCTCCTCCCGCTCGTCTATGATGGTGATGCGGGCGCCGGGATTAAGGAAGGCCAGTTCGCGCAGGCGGTTGGAAATGACGTCGAAGGAGAAGGCCGCGTCCTTGAAGATCTCGACGTCGGGCTTGAAGGTCACGGTCGTCCCGTGGTCCTCCGTCGTCCCGACGGACTTGACATCGTACTGCGGGCGCCCCCGCTTGTACTCCTGTTTCCAGATCTTGCCGTCGCGGTGAACCTGCACCTCCAGCCACTCGGAAAGGGCGTTGACGCAGCTGACGCCCACGCCGTGCAGGCCGCCGGAGACCTTGTAGGCGCCCGCGTCGAACTTGCCGCCGGCGTGCAGCACGGTCAGCACCACCTCCATGGCGGATTTGCCCTTGAGCTTGGGGTCCTTGACCTCTTTCATCGGGTCCACGGGGATGCCGCGGCCGTTGTCGGAGACCATGCAGACATTGTCGTCCTTTATGACGACCTCGATCTTGTTGCAGCCGCCGGCCAGGATCTCGTCGATGGAGTTGTCGACGACCTCGTAGACCAGGTGGTGAAGGCCCTGCACGCCGGTGGAACCGATGTACATGGCGGGGCGCTTGCGCACCGCCTCGAGGCCCTCCATCACCTGGATCTTCGAAGAATCGTAATCGGCCGACTTGGGCTTGGTCATCGCTGCGCTCTCCTTGGAAGACATTTAAACTCTCCTTTTCGGTGCTATCTGCCCGGCTCTCCGACCACTTTTATGCCGCTCAGCCAGGCGCGGTTGAAATACTTGTTCAGGGCCCGTACCAGGGACCGTCCCCTCAGTCCGAGCTCGTTGGCCGCCGCGGCGGAGGAGGCCGAGACCACCAGCCTGTCCCCCTCCACTCCCTCCAGCCTGCAATGGGAGGCGAGGGGGCCTATTTCCCTGTCCCAGACCGAGGACAGCAATTGCAGCCGCTCCAGCGGGAAGCCCCGGAAAGGGCGGCGTCCTCCCGAATGGCCGAGGCGGCTCCAGTTCTGGCTTTTCCTGACCAGGAACACGGCCCCTCCCCTATGCTCGCAGGGGCATCACTATATAGAGGAAATCCTCCCCTTTCACCGGTTTTATCAGGGCCGGGGTGGAGGGGGCGTTGAACTCCATAAGGGCCCGTTCCTCTCCCATGTTCCGGAGCACGTCCATGATGAACCTGGGATTGAAGCTGACCTGGAAATCCTTTCCCTTGTAGTCGATGTCGGTCTCGTCCTCGAAATCCATGGTCTGGGAGGAGGAGTTCACCACCAGCACTCCCTTCTTGAAAGAGTACTTCACGGCGCCGCTGCGTTCGTTGGAGCAGAGCGAGGCGCGCTTGGTGAGGGCCAGGACGCGCGCCGTGTCCAGCTCGATGGATATCTCGCGCGTCTTGGGAATGATCTGCTCGTAGGCCGGGAAGTTCCCCTCTATCAGCCTCGAAACGAACACGGTCTTCCCGATCCGGAAGCCTATCTGGTTGGAGGAGAGCCCTACGGTCAGTTCTTCCTTGTCCCCCAGCCCGGCCCCTTTTATGAACTTGACCAGTTCCCCCAGTATCTTCGAGGGCACTATGACCTTGAAATCCTTCTTCGCTTTGACGGCCTGGCTGGTGGCCACGGCCAGGCGGCGGCCGTCGGTCGCCACTATCGAGAACACCCCTTTCTCGTATTTCCAGAGCAGGCCGTTGAGGAAATGCCTCTCGTCCTCGGTGGAAGCGGAAAAGACGGTCCTGGACACCATGTCCGCGACCAGCGCGGCGGGCAGCCTGAAGGAACCGCTTTCGTCCAGGTCGGGGATGACGGGATAGTCGGCCTTGGGGGCGCCGCTAATCTTGAACCGGGTCTTGCCGGAGAGGATGGACACCTTGTTGCCGTCGTCCACGTTCACGTTGACGTCCGCGTCCGGCCCCAGGTTCTGTATGATCTCGAGGAACTTCTTTATCGGGACGGTTATGCTGCCGTCCCCTTTGACCTCCACGTTGATGTGGTGCTTGATGGCCATCTCGAGGTCCGTGAAAACGACCTTGAGTCCCTGGTCCTCGGTCTCCATCAGGAAGTTCTGGAGTATCGGCAGCGTCCCGGTCTTGGCCGAGACTCCCGCCTGTATGGTCTGTATCCCCTTGATGAGGTTCTCCCGGTTACTATTTATTTTCATCATCATCATCCTCTATATGGGACCTGTTAAGTCTGTTGAAACTGTGCGTTCCCCTCAGGAAAGTTCTCCACAACCCGCCAAAAGGGACTGACAATCCTAACAGGAGCCTCTTTTTTCCACAGGTTTCACTTGTTACTGACCGATTTTATCTTCGTTATCAAGTTGTTCACCATCTCGTTGATGAAAGGGTCGGTATGCACCATGTTCTGGATCTTGTTGCGCGCGTAGATGACCGTGGTGTGGTCCTTGCCGAAGGCGTCCCCCACGTTGGTCGTGGACAGGTCGGTCAGTTCGCAGGCCAGGTACATGGCCAGCTGCCTGGGCAGGACCACCGCGTCGCGGCGGCCCTTGGAGCGCAGGTCCTTGGGGTCGAGCTGGTACTTCTCGGCCACCACGCCGATTATGGTCTCTATGCTGATCTTGTCGCCGTCGTCCTGCTGTATGCCCATGTGGTTCTTGATTATCTCGCGGACCACGTCGATCGTGGGCTGAAGCTTCATGTTCGCGCAGTAGTTCCCGACCGTCAGCAGGCAGCCGTCGAGCTCCCTGATGCTCGTCTTGACGTTCTCTCCTATGAAATTGACGACGTCGTCCGGGATGTCGAACCTGTACTGGTCGCGCTTCTCCCGGAGGATGGCTATGCGCGTCTCGAGGTCCGGCTGTTTCATGTCCGCTATCGTGCCGGAGAGGAAGCGGGAGACCAGCCGCTGCGCCAGGGAAAGCTCCCGCGGCGGCCGGTCGGAGGTCACGACTATCTGCTTCTTGGACTCGAAAAGGGCGTTGAAGGTGTAGAAGAACTCCTCCTCGCTGCGCTCCTTGCCCATCATGAACTGTATGTCGTCCAGCAGCAGGCAGTCGAGCTTGCGGTACTTGCCGCGGAAGAGTTCGGCGGAATTGCTCTTGTTCTGTATGGTGTCGATATACTCGTTGACGAAGTTCTCGCTGGGGGTGTAGATGACCTTGGCCGCCGGATTGATGCGCAGGATCTCGTTGGCTATGGCGTGCATCAGGTGCGTCTTGCCCAGACCGGGCGGACTGTAGATGAAGAAGGGGTTCGAAAGATGGCCGGGTTTTTCCGCGACGGCCTTGGCCGAGGAGTAGGCCCAGCGGTTGGAGGGGCCCACTATGAAGGTCTGGAAAGTGTAGTTGGGGTTGAAGTTGGAATAGGCGGACAACTGCGGCCTGGCGGCCGGGGCCGTCGCCGGTTCCGGCTGCGGCGCCGGCCGGGGCTCGCGCGGGGCCAGGGAGAGGGAATAGTCTATCTTGTACTCTTTGCCGGATAATTCGGAGAGAGCGCGCACGATGACGCTCTCATAGCGCTTCTTTATCGTCTCGAAGATGAGAGGGTCCGGGACCTCCAGTTTCACCGTGTCTCCCTCTATCAGGAGCAGCTTCGCGGGCCGCATCCAGAGGTCGAAAGGGTCCTTCCCTATTTCCTGCTCTATCTTGACACAGGCGTTCTGCCAGAGTTCCTTGAAATTTGGCGAGTTATCCACAGGTTATCCACAACTGTTAATATGGGGTCTCTTTTGGAAAAAAACTATTATTTTATAAAGACTTTCTTTGTTAATTAAACGGCGGGGGCTTGACTATGCAAGGGCTTTATCAAAAAAGAGAACGATCTGATTTTCCCCGTCGAAAACGGCGGATTATTATGAGGAAATATTACTTTAAATATATATATTCTGTCAATAGGGGGGAACAAATCTGCCAGCCCTGTTTTAAAGGCCGCCCTAAAGCCCCCGAAAAGGGGTTCAGCCGGGTTTATCCGGCTTTTACTCCCACTTTGACCCCCCTGAAGCGGGCGGGGCTGGAGGCATGGCACATCATGGCCGTCTGGCCGGGCTGACCTTTGCCGCAATTGGCCACGCCCCAGAGGCGCCATTCGCCCGGGCCGCAGATGGCGTCGCAGGAGCCCCAGAACCGCGGCGTGATGCCCTGGTAGGTGGGATTGCGCACCATTTTCTTTACCTTGCCGTTCTCCACCAGCCAGCCGATCTCGCAGCCGAACTGGAAGTTGAGGCGCCGCTGGTCTATGCTCCAGGACTTGTTGTTCTCCATGATAATCCCGCGTTTGGTGGAACGGACCAGGTCGTCCATAGAACCCGCGGAGCCGGGCATCAGGCTGAGATTGCAGATGCGCGTTATCGGGATATTGGCGAAACCGTCGGCCCGGCAGGAGCCCTGCGAGCGCCCGAGGCCTATGCGCGGCGCGAACTCGCGGTTGGTCATATAGCCTGAGAGTATGCCGTCCTTCACTATGTGCCAGCGCTGGGCTTTTACGCCGTCGTCGTCGTAGCCCGCCGTGGCCAGGCCGCCGGGCAGGGTGGCGTCGGCCACCAGGTTCACGATGGGGGAGCCGTAGCGGAACTTCCCGAGCTTCTCCGTGGTGGCGAAGCTGGAGCCCGCGTAGGACTCCTCGTACCCGAGCACGCGGTCGAGCTCGCTGGCGTGGCCGACCGACTCGTGTATCTGCAGGGCCAGCTGGTTGCCGTAAGTGATGAGGTCCATCTCGCCGGAGGGGCAGTCGGGGGCCTTGAGCAGCGCGACGGCTTCGGCTGCGGTCTTCTCCGCATGGCCGGGGAGGTCGAGCTGGTCGATGAGCTCGTAGCCCATGGCCAGAGTCTGGCCGCCGTGCGAGCACGGGTAGCCGCGTTCCTGCACCTGCGCCCCGTCCACGGCGGTCGCGCGGCAGTCGGCGCCGCTCGATAACAGCACCTGCTCTATGCGCGAGCCCTCGGTCGTGGCGTGCCACTGATGCTCGCGGACGAAGCGCATGGAGGCCGTGGCCGACTTGATCCTGCGGTCGCGGCGCATGAGGCGGTCGGCTTCGAAAAGGGTGCGGAACTTCTTCTCCACGGGCACGGTGAAGGGGTCCTTGATGAAGGGGGTCTGCCAGAGATCGCGCCAGGCGGGCTCGGGCGCCAGCTTCACCCTGCGCTCCATCAGCGTCGCGCTGGCCCGGGCTATCTTCACGGCCAGCAGCGACACGCGCCGGACCTCGGCGCGCGTCAGCAGGCCGCTGGAGGCGAAGCCCCAGGCCCCGCCGAGCAGCACGCGCACGCCGAAACCGAGCGTCTCCGAGTCGTCGACGTTCCCGGTCCCGCCGTTGCGTACCCCCAGCGCCTGCGTCCTGTTCCGGACTATCCGGATGTCCCCGAAATCCGCCCGGCGGGAGGAGAGAACGTCCATCGCTTCTTCGCAGAATCCGAACATGATCTTGCCTCCGGTCAGAACCCGGTCGCCGAGGAGAAATTGAAGTCCCGTATCTTCATGGCCGGCACGCACATCCGCCCCCAGCCGTTCATCAGCTCGCGTTCGCGGGAGAGCGCCTCCACGTTGCCGAAGGCCTCCACCACGCTCTGGGTGAAGCGCAGGTTCCTGAGGGCCTTCGTGACGCGGCCGTTCTCCACCAGGAAGGTCCCGTTGCGCGTCATGCCCGTCATCTCCACCGTCTTGGGCCTGAGCAGGTTGGTGTAGTGGAAGGTCGTGACGAGTATCCCTCTCCTGGTGGAGCGTATCATCTCCTCCAGGGAGGAGTCCCCCGGCGCCATCTCCAGGTTCAGCGGCATGGGGCCGCAGCTGTTGGGCTGTGGCAGGGAGTGGCCCGTGGAAGGGACGCCGGCTTCGGCGGCGGTGCGGCGGTCGTGCACCACGGCGCGCGCGACCCCTTTGTCTATGAGGACCACCCTCTTCCGCGGCATCCCCTCGAGATCGAACGGGGCCCCGGCGGCGGGTCCGGCCAGCGCGTCGTCGGTCACGGTTATGGAGGGATGCAGGAGCCTCTTTCCCAGGGCTCCGGAGGCGAAGCTGCGCCCGTCGAGCCAGGCCCGGCCGCCCAGGCCGCTGTAGCCGAGGAATAAAAGCATGTCCCCGACGGCGGCCGGCTCCAGTATCACGGTGTATTTGCCCGGGGGGACCGGCACGGGCCGGACCGAGGCCGCCGCCTTCTCCATGGCGCGGGCGTTCACGCCGGCGTAATCTATCTTCGAGGCGTCGGGCGAGTACTGTTCTGCCCAGCCGTAGCCCTCCCCTTTGCGCGCGGTGACGCTGTAGAGCGCCCAGGTCTCCCGGTGGGAGGCGAAGACCCCGGAATTGTTGGCCACGGTCAGGCGGCTGGCCCCGTTCTCGACGGTGCCGTAGCATTTCATCCCCCTGGCGCGGCAGAGCCGGGCCAGGTCCGCCGCTTTCTCCGCGCGGAAAGAGGGTTCGAGCGAGGCGGTGCCGGGAGCGTAGAGCCGGGCCGCGGCGGGCCCGACCGGCCGGGGCGCCGGCGGGGAGAGGAGGCCTTTTTCCTTCTTCTGCAGCTTCAGCGCGGCCAGGCCCCTGCGTACGGCGTCGGCCAGGGCGGCCCCGCCGGTCTGGTTGAGGGAGGTCCTGAAGACCCGCCCCTTGTCGGTGAACCGGATGGAGACCCGGGTGGAGGTCTCGGCGACGTTCTGCGAGATGACATTGTCGGCGAAGCGCGTCAGCGCCGACTCGGACGATTCCATTATGACCTCCGCGCGGACGCGGCCGGCCAGGCGGAAGATCTCCGCGCAGAGTTTCTTTTGGTCCGTCATTTGTACCCCCGGGTCGGAAGGTGCGATGCGGCGAAAGGTTCAGGCCGCGGGTTCCTGCGGTTCCTGGCCCGCGAAGCCGTTGGCGTGGCGCCTGGCGCGGCCGTGCTTCCTGTCGCCGGCGGGGGCCGGCTCCTGGGCGGCGGCCGCCGGTTCCCTGAAAAGGGAGGGTTCGTTCTCCCTGGAGTCCATCCACTTGCGCAGGGTCTCCTCGTCGCGCACGGCGTAGGTGTCGGGCAGCGCGTGCACCGAGAGCTTCAGCCGCCGCGCTTTCTCCGTCAGTTCGTCGGCCGTCCGGCCGGACGAGAAGGAGACGCCCTCCAGGACCCGGAGAGTGTCCTGCGTGAGGCCCAGCAGGTGGAAGGAACCGTCCTGGGTCGCGCCGAGGGCCACCGTCCTGTCGTCGATGGCGGACAGCGCCTGGCTTATCCACTCCGGTTTCACGGCCGGGCAGAGGTGATTGAGGATGACCGCTTTTTTGGCGCCGGTGAAGAAGGCGAGCTGGAACGCGGCCGAGACGCGCTCCTCCCAGCTCTTCCCCTTGGCGTCCAGGAAACCGGGGTCCTCCGGGTCCAGCCAGGTGAGGTCGGGGTGCTTGGAGGACTTTTCGTAGGAAAGGATCAGTATGGCCTCGCGGTAGTCCTTGGCCGCCCGGTAGGAGCCGTGCAGCAGGTCGAGGTTCAGGTGGACGGCGCGTTCGGGTCCGAAAACCTTCTTCAGGTCCTGTCCCGTTTTTTCAGGGGTGGGCGCGTCCACGAGCAGGATGAGCGCTTTGTCTCTTTTGTCGGCCATATCTTAATTTATATTATAGCACTTGTGAAACGCGCCGCGAAAAGGACGGTCGTGGTTTACGGCGGGACCTTCGACCCTCCGCACGAGGGGCACATGCTGCTGCTCTCCGCCGCGGCCCGCCGCCTGCGCCCGGCGGCGGTGTGGCTGCTGCCGGCGCTGCGTTCACCCCTCAAGTCCGCGCCCGCCGAAAGTTTCGACGACAGGACCGCCATGCTGCGCGCGGCGGCCGCGGAGGCGGGGGTCCGCGCCGGGGTCAGCCTTTTCGAGAAGCGCCGCGGCCGGACCACCTACACCTGGCAGGCCATCGAGTATTTCCGTTCGCTGCACCCGCGGGCGGAGCTGTACTTCCTGATGGGCTCGGACTGCCTGCCCGGCTTCCCCCGCTGGCGCCGCACCGACAGGATCCTGGCCTCGGCCAGGCTGCTGGTCGGACGCCGCGCCGGCTTCCCGCGCGGCGCGGGACGGGAGTTCTCCCCGGTCTTTCTCGACGGGACCTTCCCCGAGGAGTCTTCCACGTCCCTGCGCGCGGCGCTTTATTGCGGCGACGCGCCCGCGGGCGTGCCGGCCGCCGCGATGAGGATCATAAGGCGGCGCGGGCTCTATCTGGGCCGTCTCAGGGAAGGCGCGCTGCGCCGTCTGGGCCCGGCGCGGGCGCGGCACACGCTGGCCTGCGCCAGGCTGGCCTGCGCCATAGCGGCCGCCAGGGGGACCGACCCGCGCGCGGCCGCCGCCGCGGCCCTCATACACGACTATGCCAAGGAGATGACGCCGGAGGAACTGGTCCGGGAGAGCCGCCGCCGCGGCCTGCGGATCCCCTGTTTCGGCGAAACGGCGCGCCGGGCCCCGCAGCTGCTTCATTCCTGGGTGTCGGCCGCCCTCGCGCGCGAGGAGCTGGGAGTGGACGACCCGGCCGTCCTGCGCGCGGCCGCCAGGCACACGCTGGGGCATCCCTCGATGGGGGAACTCGACAGAACGATCTTCGTCGCGGATATGGCCGCCGGAGACAGGTCTTTTCCGGGCGTCGCGGGACTGCGCCGCCTGGCGCTGCGCGACCTAGACGCCGCGGCCGCGCTGGCCGCCCGGCTCAAGGTGGGCTGGCTGCGGCGCTCCGGGAAATGGATACACCCGCTTGGACTGGAGACATGCCTGTGCCTGAATCCCTGAAACGGGCGGCCGGACCGGCGCGCGCCGGGCGGGCCTGGCCGGCGCGGCTGGCGCTGGCCGTGTTCCTCGCCGCCGCCGCCTGGACGGCCGTCCTGCACAGCCGCTCGCCGTTCGCCTCCGCCGTCTCCTCCGGGCGCCCCTTCGCCTTCGTCCTGGCCGACCGCGAGGAGCCGGGCGTGGCGGTGTACAGGCCCGCTTCCCGCACGCTGGAACTCTTCCATCTGCCCCGCCGCGCGGCCGGCAGGAGAAATGCCGGCCCCTCCGTAGCGGCCGCCTCGGTGGCCGCTTTCTTTTCCGAGGCCGGCGGTACCCCGGAGCCCGGCGGTTTTTACGCGGAGATCTCCCCGGCGGCGCTGGAGGGAGCTCTCAGGGACCTGGGGACCTGGCGGCGGTCCCCGTCGGCCCTGTTCCGGGTCCTGCGCGCGGCGGTCCCCTCCAATTTCGGCCCTTACTGCCGGGCCGCGCTGCTCTTCGAGGCCCTGGCCCTGGACCCCTCCGGCCTGGTGATCTCGCAGGGCGGGGTCCCCCGCGCCGATCATCCCGTCTGGAGGGAGCCGGGCGGCACGGTCACCGTCCAGGTCCTCAACGCCTCCGGCCGCCGCGGAGCGGCCGAGGCGGTCACCAGGCGCCTGCGGGCCCGGGGAGCGGACGTCGTGGATTTCGGCAATTATGTTTCTATCCAGCCGCGGACAAAAATTGTAAACTGTTCGGGCGGTTTGGAGGGCGCGAGGCGGGTGCGCGACCTGCTGGGCCTCGGGAATCTCGAGATCTATTCGAAGCCCGAGAAGGCCCCGGTGGCGGACGTCAGGGTCATAATAGGGCCGGACTTCGATCCGGCGGCCCTGAAATGACGCCCGGCCCCGCGCTGCACGGGAGGTTCGAAAATGTCCGACATGGTGACCATACTTAAAACGGCGGTCTCGGCCGGCGCGAGCGACATCCATATCTGCGTTGGCAAGCCGCCCATGATGCGCCTCAACGGCCAGGTCGTTCCGGTTTCCGACGCGATGCCGGCGCTGAGCGCCGAGCAGACCAAATCGCTGGTCTATTCCGCGCTCTACGACGAACAGCGCGGCAAGTTCGAGGAGAACTGGGAACTGGACTGCTCCTTCGCCGTCACCGGCGTTTCGCGCTTCCGCCTCAACGTCCTGATGGCCCGCAACGGCGTAGAGGCCGTCATGCGCGTGATCCCCTCCAAGATCCCCACCCCGGAACAGCTGGCCCTGAGCCCCGCGATAATAGGTCTGGCCGGCCTCCCGCGCGGCCTGGTGCTCGTCACCGGCCCGACGGGCTCGGGCAAGTCCACCACGCTGGCCGCGCTGCTGGAGCTGATCAACCAGAAGCGCAAGGGGCACATGCTGACCATCGAGGACCCGATAGAGTTCACCTACGAGGCCAAGAGCTGCATCATCCGCCAGCGCGAGATAGGCCAGCACACCCGCTCCTTCAACAACGCCCTGCGCGGCGCGCTGCGCCAGGACCCCAACGTCATCCTCGTCGGCGAAATGCGCGACCTCGAGACGATCCAGCTTACTATCACCGCGGCCGAGACCGGCCACCTGACCTTCGCCACGCTGCACACCCAGGACGCGCCGTCGACCGTCGACCGCATCATAGACGTCTTCCCCCCGCACCAGCAGACGCAGGTGCGCGTGCAGCTGGCCGCCGGCCTGCAGGGGGTCGTCGCCCAGATCCTGCTGCCCCGCAAGG
This sequence comes from uncultured Elusimicrobiaceae bacterium, assembly GCA_964415175.1. GTDB lineage: Bacteria > Elusimicrobiota > Elusimicrobia > Elusimicrobiales > UBA9959 > UBA2231. The sequence goes on along the minus strand of CAYPYG010000002.1, from coordinate 81,751 downwards.
ACGGCCGGGGCCGCGCCGCCGCGCGCGAGGTCATGATCATGACGCCGGCCATCTCCAACCTCATCCGCGAGGGCAAGACGCACATGATCTACAGCGCCATAGAGACCGGCGCCAAGTTCGGCATGATCCCGATGGACCGTTCGCTGGCGATGCTGGTGCAGCAGAACGTGGTGGCCTACGAGGTGGCCGAGGCCAAGGCCCGCGACCGGGAGATGTTCAGGAAGATGTGCGCGCAGGGCGGCGCCGCGGCGGGAGGCGTCCTGTGAGCGGCGCGGACGGGCTCAGGAACGTCCCCATCTTCAGGAACTTCTCCGACGAGATGCTCGCGGAGTTCTCCTCGGCCTTCAAGCAGTCCTTCTACGGGAAGGACGAGGTCATCTTCAAGGAACGCAGCGAGGGCGACACCCTTTTCATCATAGTCTCCGGTTCGGTCGCCATCGAGAAGAAGCTCGACGAGGAGGGCAGGAGCTTCAAGACGCTGGCCATACTCAGCGCCGGGGAGTTCTTCGGCGAGATGGCCGTCCTGGAAGGACAGACCCGTTTCGCGCAGGCCCGCGCGGAAACGGAGACCGTGCTCTACGAGGTGCGCCGCGCCGAGTTCTTCGGCTTCATCAGGGAGCATCCGGACAACGGCCTCTCCATCTTCACGGAGATCATGAAAGCGGTCCTTCGCCGTCTCCAGCACACTTCGAGCGAACTGACGATGCTCTTCGACCTGAGCAAGCTCGTGCTGCGGGAGTACCGTTCTTCCCGCGAGTTCCTGGCCGAGACCCTCGACGAGGTCTATTCCCATTTCGAGGGCAGCTGGAACATAAGCGTCTTCTCCTACAACCAGTTCAACGAGGAGTTCGACGCGGCCGGCGACCGGACCTCCTTCGAGGAGCCCGCCGGGGACCTCGCCGCCCCTCCGCCCGCGGAGAGCGGCTGGACCGCGCCGAACGCCTATGTCCTGGTCTTCCGCGGCCCCAAGGGGCCGCTCGGCTACATGCGTTTCGCCAGGTCGGCCGGCTTCACCGACACCGAGAAGAACTCGCTTTCGACCATCTTCGGCACGCTGTCGTCGATAGTATCCTCCGCGGTCGAGAACATCGACCACCGGGCGGAAGAGGCGCTGCTGCGGAAACTCAAGGAGCAGAAGAACACCATATGAACGACAACAGGCTCAAATTCCGGAAGCTGGCGGCGGCCGCCGCCAGGCTGGCCGACTCCAAGAAGGCCTCCGACATAAAGATATACGACATAGCCGACAAGTCCGACGCGGCCTATTTCGCGCTGATAGCGACCGTGGGCTCGCAGCCGCAGATGAGGGCGGTGGAGGACGAGGTCTCGGTCGGGCTCAAGCGCGCCGAGGGCGTCCACGCCCTGCACCGCGACGGCCTGCTGAGCCGCACCTGGAAGGTGATGGACTACGGCGGCCTGGTCGTCCACGTCTTCGAGCCCTCGGCCCGCGCTTTCTACGCGCTGGACAGGCTCTACGACGGCTGCGCCCGGGTGGACTGGGAGGCGAAGCCCGCCCGCGTCCCCGCGGCGAAAAGGTCCCCGGCGAAAAAGGCCGCTCCCCGGAAGAAGAAGTAGCATGAGCCTCCGGGACATCGAGAACTCCCTCCGGGAGGCGGCGGCCTCCGCGTTCCATATCCCGCGCGGGCAGACGGATTCCCTCGCCGCCTCCGTGCCCCCCGCGCACGTCGAAGCCGATCTCTCCCTGGCCTGGCCCATCTCGGCCGCCAGGACGCTGCGCAAGGCCCCGCTGAAAATAGCCGAAGAGCTAAAAGCCGCCGTCCCCGCCGAATTCCCGGCGGAGGTGGCGGCGCCGGGCTTCGTCAACCTGCGCCTGCCCGACGCCCGGCTCCTCGGCGAGCTGAAAGCCATACTGGAAGACCCGGCTTATTTTCACCGGCCCGAGTACGCCGGCGAGCATATAAACCTGGAATTCGTTTCGGCCAACCCGACGGGCCCGCTGCACCTGGCTTCGGGCCGCGGCGCCACGCTGGGCGACAGCCTGGCCCGGGTCTTCCGCGCTCTCGGCGCGAAAGTCTCGGAGGAGTTCTACGTCAACGACAAGGGCCGCCAGGTGGAGATGCTCGGCCTCTCGCTCAAGGCCCGCTTCGAGGGCAAGGAACCCCCGGAGGACGGCTATCACGGCGATTATCTCAAGGTCCTGGCCGCCGGCGTACCGGCCGAAGCCGCGTCGTGGGACGCCGCCCGGTTCTCGGAGTACGCCATAACGGAGATGCTCAAGCTCCACAGGGCCGACATGGCCGCCTTCCGCGTGGAGTTCGACCGCTGGTTCCTGGAGTCCGAGCTGCACGCGGCCGGAGCCCCGGCGAAGGCCCTGGCCGAGCTGCGCGCCCGCGGCATGGCCTACGACAAGGAAGGCGCGGTCTGGTTCGGCGCGGCGTCCGAGCTGGAGTCCGACGACAAGGACCGCGTGCTGGTCAAGTCGGGCGGCGCCAACACCTATTTCCTCAACGACATCGCCTACCATCTCGACAAACTCTCGCGCGGCTTCACGCGCCTGATCGACGTCTTGGGGGCGGACCATCACGGCTACGTGCCGCGCATGGAGGCCGCCGTCGGCGCGCTGGCCGGCGCGAAAGAGAAGTTCAAGGTGGTCATACACCAGCAGGTCACGCTCAAGCGCGGCGCCGAGCTGGTGAAGATGTCCAAGCGCGCCGGCGAGTTCATCTCTCTCAAGGAACTGGTCGACGAGGTGGGGGCCGACGCCTGCCGCTTCTTCTTCGCCTCGCGCGGGCCCAACACCCACCTGACCTTCGACGTTGACCTGGCCAAGAAGCAGTCAAACGAGAACCCGGTATTCTATGTGCAGTACGTGCACGCGCGCATCAGCTCCATCTTCGCCAACGCGGCGGAGAAGGGTGTGGACCCCGCCGCCGCTTTCGACCCGGCCGCCGCGAAGTTCAACCCGGAGGAGAGGGCGCTGGCCATGAAGCTGCTGTGGCTGGACAGGGCGCTTTCGGACTGCGCGCGCGATCATTCGCCGCATCACCTTACGACCTACCTGGTCGAACTGGCCGCGCTGTTCCATTCCTTCTACGACAGGCACAAGGTGCTGGATCCGCAGAACCCGCAGGCCACGGCCTTCAGGCTCTTCCTGCTCAAGACCGTGCGCAAGGTCATAGCCGACACGCTGGGACTGCTGGGCGTCTCGGCGCCCGAACGCATGTAAGAAGCCGTCGGGGACGGAAAAATAAGGAAGCCGCCCGGAGGGGCGGCTTCTCTTTTTTGCGGGCGCGGGGGCTCAGGGCAGGTCGAAGACCCTGTATTCGCCGGGACGCAGCGTCCCGCTCAGCCCGGAGAAGGCGAACCAGGTGTCGCCGCGCGTGATATTGCCGATCACGGCCTTGCGGCGGGCGCCCGACGCGGACTTCATGGCGTAACCCGTCCAGTTCTGGCCGGCCGGGGCCCAGAGCGGCTCTATCCCGTAATCGCCCAGTTCCGCCCGCACCGAAGAGGCCAGCGCCAGCACCTCCGAGTATATCCGCCGTACTTCGGGCTTGCCGCCCTGCCAGTCTATCGCGCAGGGCACGCTGAAAGGCAGCGGCTTGTGTTCCGTCGGTACGGAAGCGTCGTAGCCTATCTCGGCGCCGTTGTACATCAGCACGGAGCCGGGGTAGAGGAAGGTCAGCGCCAGCGCGGCGGGCAGGCGCTCGCCGTAGACGCGCTCGGGGGCGGGTTCGTCGTGGTTGCCGGTGAAGGCCACCGCGCCGGCGCCGCCGGACTGCCAGGCCAGGAAAGCGAGGCGGTTCACCGAACTGGCCAGCTCCTGCGGGCTGCCGTGCTCCATCGCCTGGTACCAGCCGGTCTGGCCCTCCTCGCGGCCGGTCTCGAACTTGCTGTAGATGGCGTCGAAGCCGCAGGCCGAGAGGTCCTCCTGGAAGGAATAGGCCTCGGCCATGAAGGCCGCGGAGGGCTTGGCCTCCTTGACCGCCGCTATCAGGCCGCGGTAGAACTCGTCGCGCGGCATGCTCCGGCCCCAGGTGCGGCCGAAGACATTGTTGAGGTCCAGGTGCGCCATGTCCACGCGGAAGCCGTCGACGTCGAACTTCGTCACCCAGCCTTTCACTATGCCGGTCATCCTGGCGCGCAGGCGGAGACTGGAATAATCTATCTGCGCCGTGTCTATCCAGTCGGAAACGCCGCCGCCGTACTCGAAGCCGCCGTGGTGCACGCACCAGCGCTCGCCGCCGTGGAGCTGCTCGAAATGCTGGTTGGGGCAGGGGCCCGACGGCCGGCGGTGGCCGATGAAATAGGCCGGGTCCTCCAGGAGCAGTTTCGAGTCCAGCGAGGTATGGTTGACCACGAAGTCCACTATGACCCTGAGCCCCGCGGCGTGGGCGTCCCGCACGAAGCGGCGGAACTCCTCCTCGGCGCCGAGGTCCGGGTTGACGGTGGAATGGTCGCTGATGGAATAAGGCGAGCCGCCGCCGGTGCCGGTCTGTCCGCGTACGCCTATAGGGAGTATGCCCATGGGCCAGACCGCGTCGAAGCCCATTGCCTTTATGGCCTCGAAGTCGGAGGGCCGGAAGTTCCCGAAGAACCTGACGCCGCCGGCGTCCGCACGGTCCTTGAGGCCGGCTTCGCGGCGCCCGGCCAGGTTATAGGCGCGGGGGAACATCTGGTAGACGCGGGCTTTCTTCGCCCAGAGGGCGGCGTCGTAGCGGCGCACATTGTCCTGGAGCCCGGCGACATAATGGTCGAGCAGCTCGTCGAGCCGGGCGTTCTTCTCCGCGGCGGTCAGCGCGGAGGCGCGGAGCTCGCCCAGCGCCGAGCGCAGTTCCGCCGTCCAGGCGACCGGAGACAGCAGGGCGTCGAGGTAGCTGAAATAGTCGGGGACATGATGAAGGAAAGTGTCCGCGCCGAAGCGGCCCTCGAGCTCCTTCTTGGTCCAGAGGAAGCCCTCGAGGCCCACGCTCTGCGCCTGCGCCGTCCAGCCGTCGGGATGGCGGAAGAGGAAATGCCTCATTCCCGGGGTCGAACCGTCCCAGGCCCCGGCCGAGAGCACCTGCTTCGTCTCCAGCAGGAATTCCGCCGCGGCGGAGGCTTTTTCCGGAGGACGCGGTATCTCCACCGCCGGCGCCGCGCCGTTGCCGTCGAAGAGCGCCGCCGCCCGCGCCCGCAGCGCCTCCGGCTGTTCCGCCGTGAGCGCCGCGGGGAACAGGGCCGCGAGCAGGGCCGGTATCAGGAGAAGTGAAAGTGCGTGTTTTTTCATTTTTTACCCCCGCGTTCTTCGCCGGCGGCGAGCGCCAGCAGGAAAAGCCAGTCGGAGAGCCTGTTGAGCAGGACGGCCGGCCCTTTCGCTTTAAGTTCCCAGCACAGGATCTCGCAGACGCGCGCCTTCGCGCGCGCCAGGTGCAGCACGGCCTCCGTCGCGTTCCCGCCGGGCAGGACGAATTTTGAAGGAGGCTTTATCCGCCGCGACAGCTCCGCGGCGGCCTTTTCCATGTCCGCGGCGAGCCCCGCCAGTTCCCCGGCGCCGCGCAGGCCGGCGACATCGGCGGCGGCGGCGGAGAGAGCCTTCTGCGCCCGGGACAGGGCGGCCTTTTCGAATCCCCCGGCCTTGACCAGTCCCAGCAGGCAGGACAGCTCGTCTATCAGGGCATTAGTCTTTATCCGCCGGTCGGTCTTGGGCACCCGCCGTCCGCAGAGCAGGTCGGTCATCCCCCCGTCGCCGGACCCCTGCGCCGGCTTGAATGTCTTTTTAAATTCTCCGCGTTTTTCAGCCATACAATAAAGTATACCCCGCTCCGGTCCGGGAGGTCAGTGCCCTGGGGCCCAGGGCGCGCCGGGAAAAGGCCCCCGCCCCGGACGGGACCAACGGCCCAATTGCTATAATTGGGGGACGCTGATTTCTAAATACCCGATTCCGGTCTTGCGAGAGGATGTTTTCCTGGAGCAATTAGGCATTTAGGAATCAGCGTCCCCTAAGGAGAAGATCATGAAAGACAAAGTCGCTAAAGTGATAGAGAAGATAAAGCCGATACTGGCGGCCGACGGCGGCTCCGTGGAGCTGCTCTCCGTGGACGAGAAGAAGGGAGTGGTCACCGTGCGCCTGACCGGCGCCTGCGGCTGCTGCCCGCACGCGGCCATGACGCTCAAGGGCGTCGTGGAGCGCATGGTGCGCGAAGAGGTCCCCGAGGTCAAGGAAGTCACCGTAGGCTGACCCGGCCCGTCACAGAGCTCCGGGCTCCGTCCGGGGCAAAAGCCGCCCCGATCCGCCCGCGGGTCCCCGGCGGAGACCATGCCCCTTATAAACCTGCACACCCACTCCAGCTTCTCCGACGGCACCCTGCCGCCGGAGAGGCTGGCGGCGGCGGCCGCCGCCGCGGGGGTGAAGTATTTTTCCCTTACCGATCACGACAATACGGCCGGCTGGCGCGGCCTGGGGCCGCTGCTTTCGGCGCGGGGCCTGCGCTGGTGCCGCGGGGTGGAGCTGAGCACCCGCCTGCACGACAGCCTGCACGTGCTGGGCTACGGCGTGGACACGGAAAGCCCGGCCCTCGAGGCCGCGCTGGAAGAGTTCCGCCGCCGCCGTCTCTCCCGCATGGAGGAGATACTCGCGCTGCTGCGCCCGCTGGGTTTTTCGGCGACGCTGGCCGACCTGGAAGCCGCCGGCCCGCCGCCGGCCGCCGCCGGAGCGCCCGCCGCCAGGACCTACGGCCGCCCGCACCTGGCCGACCTCATGGAAGAGCGCCGTTTCGTCAGGAACCGCAAGCAGGCTTTCGAGAAATACATCGGCTACGGCTGCCCGGCCTATGTCCCGCCGCGGGGCCCCGACATGGAGGAAGCCATAAAAGCGATAAAGGCCGCGGGCGGGGCCGCCGTTATCGCTCATCCCGGCGTGGTGGAGAAAGTGCTGGACCTCGGCGCCTGGAAGGACATGGGTCTCGACGGACTGGAGGCTTTCTATCCTTCGCACACCGTGCGCAAGACGGGCGAGTTCCTGGAGCTCGCCCGGCGCTACGGCCTCGGGGTCACGGCCGGCACCGACTTCCACGGCCCGGACAGCGGGCGGGAGGAACTGAGCGGCTTCGAGCACGACGAGGCCGATTTCGGCTGGCTGGGGAAGTACTGGTCATGAGGATCATCTCCCATCGCGGCGCTTCCGGCCACGCCCCGGAGAACACGCTCAAGGCCTTCGAACTGGCCGTGAGGATGGGCTCGCGCGACTTCGAGTTCGACGTTCACCGCACCCGCGACGGCAGGCTGGTCGTCCACCACGACTACGACCTCTCCCATACGGCGGGCTCGCCGGCGAGGATAGCGGAACTGGACTACGCGGAACTCTCACGCCTGAACGCGGCCGCGCATTTCGCGGCCGATCCGGCCTTTCAGCGGGTGCCGCTGCTGGACGAGGTCCTGGACCTGGTCGGGCCGGCCGCGGACTGGATAAATTTCGAAGTGAAGAACGACGGCGGCGTCTACTCCGGCATAGAGCGGGAGGTCCTCGCGGCGCTGGATTCCCGCCCGGGACTTTTCGGGAAGTCGCTGGTCTCCAGCTTCGACCACGACACGCTGCGCCGCTTCCGGGCCCTTTCCCCGGAACTGAGGATAGGCTGGCTGGGCCACGGGCTGAGCGAACTGCTGCTGGCCCCCGCCGTCCTGAAGGCCCGCGCGGTGAGGGCGGAGAACTTCCACCTGGCCCTGCGCATCGCGTTCCGGCCCAATGTCTCGCTGCTGAAAAAAACGGGGTTCTCGGTCTGCGTCTACACGGTCAATTCCCGGAAGGACGCGCTGCGCATGGAGGAGATAGGCGTCGACGGCATATTCAGCAATTACCCCGATATCATGGGGAGGGAAGCGTGACCGCGGACCTGAAGGACGAGGTGCGGCGCCTGGCGGCCGCCGGGCTGGACAGGCGCTGCGTGGCGGGCGGACTGGAGAAGGCCGCCGCCCTGACGCTGGAGATAAACAGGCTTAAGAAGGAGCGCCGCGCGGTGATAGCCGCTCACGTCTACCAGTCGCCGGAGATAATCCTGGGGATAGGCGATTTCGCCGGAGATTCCTACAAGCTGGCCGACGATTGCCGCCGCACCGACGCCGACGCGATAGTGTTCTGCGGCGTGCATTTCATGGCCGAGACGGCCAAGATCCTCAATCCCTCCAAGAAGGTCCATGTCCCCTCCTCCAACGCCGGCTGTTCGCTCAGCGAAGGCATAACCGCCGCCGACGTCAGGCGGCTGAAGGCGCAGCATCCCGGCGCCCCGGTGGTCACCTATATCAACACCACCGCCGAAGTAAAAGCGGAATCCGACTGCATAGTGACCAGCGCCAACGCGGCGAAGATACTCCGCCGCATCTACCGGGACCACGACAAGGTGATATTCCTGCCGGACAGGTTCATGGGGGCCAACCTGGCGCGCGAACTGGGCAAGACGCCCGGGGAGGACATCGTGCTCTGGAACGGGTCCTGCGTGGTGCACGAGAAGTTCGACCCGGGGCTGATAAAGATATACAGGGAGCGCTGGCCGGGACTGGTGGCGCTGGCCCACGCCGAATGTCCGTCGGAGCTGATAAAGGCCGTGGATTTCATGGGCGGGACGGGCGATATGATGCGCTACGTGGAAAGCACGAACGCGCCGGCCTACCTGCTGGTGACGGAATGCGGCTTCGGCGAACTGGCGCGGCTGCGCTTCCCGGAGAAGAATTTCATCGGCATGTGCCGGCTCTGCCCCTATATGAAGTCCATAACGCTCGAAAGCGTGCTGGCCCTGCTGAGGGACCCGGCCCCCCCGGAAGTGACCGTGCCCGCCGGTATAGCCGGGCGGGCACGCGTCGCGATAGACAGGATGTTCGAACTGGCGGCTTAGCCGTCCTCGTCTTCCTCCAGACCCCAGACCACGCTCCTGTGCAGCCAGCCGGTGGCTTCGCCGTCGGTCACCTGCACCCAGTTGCCTTCGGTCTTGAGCAGTTTCATCGGATAACCCCGGTCCAGCACCCAGGAGATCTCGCCGCCGGGCGTCTCGCGGAGATTCGCCTTTTCCGTCTTTACCGCCACGGCGCGGACCTTGGACAGTATGGAACCGTGCACCCAGCCTTCGTCCCCTTCGTAGTCGCGGACGTGCGTCCACGCCCCGCTGCGGCCCAGCACCTCGAAGGGCGCGTAGCGCAGTACCTGCCAGAGGGATTCGTTGGCGCCGCCCGGCCCGCTCCTGACATTGGCCATTTTAGAGGTGACGGAATAGAACTCCGCCGCGCCCGGCGCGGCCAGGACCGTCATAATGGCGAGCAGCATCGTTGGTATCCGCATAAGGTCTCTCCGGGTATAGTTTAACCTCCGGGCGCGAACGGGGCAATGTCCTGCGTGTTAAATCTTTGTTAAATCGCGCCGGCCCGGGCGGCGGCTATTTTGTAACATAGAAAGGAATGAAACCCGGAATTAAGGACCTGACCCGGGCCGAACTGGAGGAGGCCCTCGTCCGTCTCGGCGAGAAGCCCGTCCACGCCGCCGCGGCGTTCTCCGCCCTGTACAGGGAAGGGGCCGGGTCCTTCGCCGGTCTCTCCGGCGTTCCGGCGCGGCTGCGCCGACGGCTGGCGGAATGGTTTTCCCTGGCGCCGGCGGCCGCGCCGGAGGTCTTCGTCTCGGCGGCGGACGGCACCCGCAAACTGCTCTTCTTCTTCGAGGGCGGGGCGCCGGCCGAGAGCGTGGTGCTGCCGGGCAAAGGCCGCCTCTCCGCCTGCCTCTCCTCGCAGTCGGGCTGCGCCTGCGGCTGCTCTTTCTGCGCCACCGGCGCGATGGGCCTGGTGAGGGACCTGCGTCCCTCGGAGATCGTCGCGCAGTACGAGGCCTGCCGGCGCGAAGCGGGAGGGCCGCTCTCCAGTCTGGTCTTCATGGGGATGGGCGAGCCTTTCCTGAACTGGGAGAACCTCAGGAAAGCCGTGCTGATACTCTCCGACGACGCCGGCCACGGCTTCCCGCAGAGCAGAATGACGGTCTCCACCGTCGGGGTGGTCCCCGTGATAAGGGAGCTCGCCGGCTCGCCGCTGAAGCTCAGGCTGGCAGTGTCCCTGGTCGCGGCGGACGAGAAGCTGCGCGCGCGCCTGGTGCCGATGGAGGCCCGCTGGCCGCTGCGGGAGGTGCTCGCGGCCGCGCGCGACTATTGCGCGGCCCGGCGCGCCCAGGTCTTTTTCGAGTACATCGTTTTCGACGGCGTGAACGATTCCGCGGAGGACGCCTCCCGTCTGGCCGGGCTGATAAAGGATATCCCCTGCCGGCTGAACCTCATACCCCATAACCCGCCCGGGGGTCCGGGGGCCGGCGTAACGCGGGAGGTGAAGGCTTTCCAGAAGGCCATGATCGCCTCCGGCGTGAGGACCTACCTGCGGCTCGAAAAGGGGCCGGACATCTCGGCCGCCTGCGGGCAGCTGGCGGCCCGCGGGCGGCGCTGAGCCTTTTTGTATACTTTACGCATGAGCCGCCCGAGGATAGTCGTTCTGGACGACAACGAGATGTTCGCCGCGCTGCTGGCCGCGGCCCTGGAAGAGGAGTTCGAGATCTCCGTCGGGCACAGCGGCCTGCAGGGCCTTTCGCTCTGCCTGGAAAGGCCGCCCGCGGCGGTGGTCTCCGACATAGGGATGCCGGAACTCGACGGCGTGCAGCTGATAAGAGAGTTGTCCAGGCGCCCGGAGCTCGCGCGCATCCCGGTGGTCATAGTCACGGCCACTCATTTCAACACCAACAGCCGCGAGGAACTTTCCGTTTTCCCGCAGGTGAAGCGCGTCCTTTCGAAGACGCAGAGCGTGGAGACGATAGCCGCGGAAGTGCGGGCCGTTATTTCGGAAGCCGGCGGGGTTTAGCCCGCCGGGCCAGGCAGATCAGGCGCAGCGACAGCGGCCGCAGGCGGGAGCCGTCGAATCCGCCCCAGAACCGCAGGGGCTCGAGCCCGGCCCTGCGCAGGGCCGAGGAGAGGCGGGGCCTGTCGTAGAGGCGGGTGAAGAATTTGCGCCTGATGACGCGGCCGCCGGGCTTTATTCGCGTCCATTCGTTGAAACAGCCGTCGGCGGTGAGGCTGCGTTCTTCCAGAAGCCAGCCGCTCCTCCGGGTCTCGTGCCAGTTGCGGGCGATGAAATCCTTCCTCACGCCGTCCCCGTTGACGATGTCTATGAGAAAAAATCCCCCGGGCTTCAGCGCGCGGGCGACGCCTTTGAGCGTCCGGATATCGTCCGAGAAGCGCGGAAAGTATCCGAAGCTCGTGAAGAGGTTGACGACGGCGTCGAATTCTCCGCGGAAGGGGATGCGGCGCATGTCGCCGCGGACCAGCCGCAGCTGGACCTTTTTATTTTTCGCCCGGGTCTCCGCTTCGCGGAGATACTCGGCGGAAAAGTCCAGCCCGGTGACCGTCATACCCCTGCGGGCGAATTCCACCGCGTGGCGGCCGGGCCCGCAGCAGAGGTCGAGCAGTGCCGCGCCTTTTTTCAGCCTCAGCTTTTTCAGGACGAAGGCCGCCTCGGCCCGGGCCCTGGCCACGGCGAGTTCGCCGGCGGGGTTATAGAAGGAATTAACGAAGAAACTCCTGTGCCACTCGCGGGGGACCTTCATTTTCTCTTGGGGCCGGCTTTCACCAGGTTGCGGTAGACGCCGGGCTCGGAGCCCTCTATGACCACGGCGCCGACGGTCTTTTTGAAGAAGTCCACGGGCCCGGCCCAGCCTATGGCCGCGTAGCCGTAGCCGGCGTCGCGCATGGCCTCGAGCGCGCGCAGCAGCAGGGCCTTGCCCAGCCCCTTCTTATGCGCGGCCGGGTCCACCCCTATCGGTCCGAAGAACCCCTTGAGCGTGGAATCGTAGCAGGCGAAGCCCAGGAGCTTCCCTTCCTTCACGGCGATGAAGCAGGTGACCGGCTGGCCGGACATGGCCACGTCGCATTCCGCGGCCCAGGCCCGCGAAAATTTCTCTTCCGCCCATTCCACCACCGCGTGCTTCTCGGGCCCTATGGCCCGGCGTATCTCCACCCCCTCGCGCGCCAGCGCCCCGACGGCGGCCGCGGACGGCGGGACTTCGTAGAGCTTGACCAGCAGGTCGGCCATTATTCCCCCTCCAGGCTTATGACCTTCTTGTCCACGGAGAGGGAGTCGTCGTAAGGCGGCGGCTCCTCTTTTTTCTTTGTCTTGCCCGCCGGTTTCTTCGGCGCCGCCTTCTTCGCGCCGGGCTTGCTTATGGGGTTGGCCTCCTCGTCGAACTTGTACGTGGAGGCTTTTTCCTGGTGCCTGAATTTGTAGCCGGCGTCGTCCTTCTTCGCGGCGGACTTCTTTTTGGAGGAGGCCTTTTTCTTGCCGGTCAGCGGCTTGCCGTTCTGATCGTACTTGTACTGGTGCTTCTCCTGCGCCTCGAACTTGTAGCCGGACTTTTTCTTTTTTTTCGCCGTTCTCTTCTTCGGCTCCGCGGGCGCCGGCGCGTCCGCCGGACTTTCCCCGGTCGTCCTCACGATCTTCTTATCGGCCGGCAGCGAGAGGTCCGCCTCCGCCGCGGGGGACCGGGCCGCCAGCAGCAGCGCGGCCGTCGCGAACAGGAACGTTCCCTTCATTTCTCCCCCTTCGTCCTTCTTTCCGCGGCTTTCACCGCCGCTTCCAGCAGGCAGGCCAGGGTCACCGGACCCACCCCGCCGGGCACCGGCGTAATGCGGCCGGCCGTCCCGGCCAGGGCCGCGAAGTCCGCGTCGCCGCACATCTTCCCGTCGGGGCCGATATTGGTGCCGACGTCTATGACGGTCGCGCCGGGGCTTATCATGCCCGGCTTGAGCCACAGGGCCTTCCCGATGGCGGTGACGACGATCTCCGCCCGTTTCAGCACGGCGGCTATGTCCTTCGTGCGCGAATGGCAGAGGGTCACGGTCGCGTCCAGGCAGGTCAGCATGTGCGCCGCCGGCCTGCCCACTATGGCCGAGCGGCCCACGACGGCGATCTCCCTGCCCGACGGGTCGATGCCGGCGTGCCTCAGTATCTTCACGACGGCCAGGGCCGTGCAGGGCACGAAAAATCCGCCTTCCTCTATTTCCCGCCAGGTCTTGGCCAGGAAAAGACGGCCCATATTGAGCGTCGAGAGCGCGTCGGGGTCCTTGGCGGGGTCGAGCAGTTCCCAGGCTTCCGGCACGTCGAAGCCCGGGGGCAGCGGCCGCTCCACCATTATGGCGTCCGTTCCGGTGTCCGCGCCCAGTTCCCGCAGCAGGCCGAAGAAATGGTCCTTCCCTTTCGCCTCGTCCGGCATCAGCAGGCGGGTCTCTATGCCGGCCGCGGCGCAGGCGGTCATCTTGCGCTTTACGTAGATCGCCGAGGGGGAATCCGCGTAGTAGTTGATTATCGCCAGCGAGGGCTTCCTGCCCAGCGCCGTGGCGGCCGAGGCCGCGCGGGCGGCGACGTCCGCGAGGATGGTCCGGGAGAGGGTCTTGCCTTCTATGATATCCGCCATGCGGCTATTTTAGCAAAAGCCCGGCGCCGCCGGACCCCGAAAAAAAACCGCCCGGGCGGGGGCCCGGACGGTTTTCGTTCTCCTTGGTTTAAAACCGCGGATTACTTGCGCTTGCCTTTCTTGGCCTTCTTCTTGCCCTTCCCGGCGTTGACCATCTTGGCGCGGGATATGTCGCCGGCTTTGTCGAGGAAATACAGGTAGCCTTCCTCTTTCTTGACGCCGGCCTTGGCGACCTTGGAGGGCTTGCCGCCCTTCTTGCCGCCGCGGGCCATCTTGGCGCGGGAAACATCGCCCTGCTTGTCGATGTAATAAAGGAAACCATCCTCGCGCTTAACATGCAGTTTCATTACTTTCTCAGCCATTTCGTCTTCCCTCCTAACGGGAACTTCGCTTGCTGCAACTCCGAAAAGTTTACATTATGCCGACGGAGAATTCAAGGGCGGTTTTCACGCGCCGACCGTTTTTACCGCCCCGGGGGGCGGTTCGGCGGGCTCCGGCTCCGGCGGGAGATGGGTCTGGAAGAACTCCGCGACCTTCCGGCGGTAGGCCTCGCCGCCGACCTCGGCGCACTTGGCGTGGCCCGCGCCCGTGACGGTCCAGAGGGCCTTTTCCGACGAGCCGCAGATCTCGTAGAGCAGTTTCGCCTCTTCCTGCGGCACGAGCTCGTCCTGGTCCCCCTGCACGAACAGCACGGGCTGTTTCACGGCCGGGGCCGTGTGGACGGGGCTGTACGGCTCCGGGTCCGCGCCGAGCTTGAGGCGCACGAAGAAGAGGATCATCGGTATCAGCGGGTAGAACGGCACCTTGAGCCGCCTCCAGCCCCAGTTCGCTATGACGCGCGTGTAGGAAAGGAAGACGTTCTCGGCCAGCAGGCATTTCACCTCCGGCCGCCTGGCGGTCTTCCACATCGCCACCGAGGCGCCCATCGAGAGGCCGAAAAGGCCCATGCCGCCGGCGCAGGCTTCCGGCCTGTTGGCCTGCAGCCAGGCGAAGGCCGCTTCCAGGTCGCGCGTTTCCAGGTACCCGACGCTGGCCATGCCGCCCGCGCTCTCGCCCGAGGCGCGGAAATCGAAATAGAAAAGGTTGAACCCCAGCCCGGCGAGGAAATTGGTGTCGCGCATCAGCTCCGACTTGTTGGAGCCCCAGCCGTGGCAGAAGACTATCATCCTGGAGCTCCGTTCCCCGCCGGCCGGGATGAACCAGCCGCGCAGGGCCACCCCGTCGGTGGAGGGAAAGACCACCGGCTCGTAGGCCAGCCGGAACTGGTCCGGCAGGTGGGCGAGCTTCATGCGCGCCGGCCGTATGATCGAGAAGCTCTTGAGGTAGGCGAGCCATACGGCGCCGGCCGAGAGGGCCAGCAGCGAGAAGAGCAGCCAGTAGAAGATCTCCTGTACGGTCATTGCGCAACCCCTTTGAGCCCCAGCAGATCGGCGTAGTCGTAGAATCCTTTCTCTTTGCCGGCGAGCCAGAGGGCGGCCGTAATGGCGCCGTCCGCGAAGACGTCGCGCGAATGGGCCCTGTGCGTGAGCTCGACCCGTTCGTGCGGCCCGGCGAAGAGCACGGTGTGCTCCCCCACGATATCCCCGGCGCGCGCGCTGGAGACCGAAGCCTGGCGGCCGCCCGCCTTCACGGCGTCCAGGTAGCGCAGCGCCGTGCCCGACGGCGAGTCCTTCTTGAGCCGGTGATGGACCTCGCTGACGTGGACGTCGAAGCCCTCCAGCCTGGAGGCCATCAGCCGCGCGACGGCGAAGGTGAGGTTCACGGCGGGGCTCATGTTCGGCGAGACGAAGACCGGTATCTTCGAGGAGATGTCCCCGAGCCGGGCGAGGTGTTCCCGGGACAGGCCCGTGGTGCCGGTGACGAAAGGCACCCCGGCCGACGCGCAGGCCTCCGCGAAGGAGACCGCCCCCGCGGGCGAACTGAAGTCTATGGCCGCGCCGCAGCCTTTGAGGGCCTCCGGCGCGGCTTCGGGCCGGAGCGAGGTCCCGCCGGGAAGGGCGTCGAAGATCGGCCCGGGCTCCGCGCCTCGGCGCAGCGCCAGGCGCTCGCTTACTTTCAGGCCCATTCTGCCGAGCCCGCCGTTGACGGCTATCTTTATCTTCGCGTCTGTCATTCCGGAAGGTCAATTATATTCTTTAAAGTCCCCTCCTGTCCAAGCCCTCCGCCGCGTCCGCCGCCCCGGCTTTGCCTGTTTTTCCGGTTTTTTGCTATTCTAGGGCCGATGATATACGCGCTTTCGGCGGTCATAGCGGTACTGCTCGCCGCCGTGGGGTTCCTGCTGCGGAAGGTCTACGCGATGAGCCTGGAGAGCGCTCCCGCGGAGCCGCGCGGGAAAGGCTCCGGCCTCAAGGAGACCTGGAACAAGTTCGACGAGCTGCTCACCAGCCTGCTGACCATCCACGAGATAGGCGTGGTGAACGTCGGTTCCGTGAAGAAAGAGGATTTTTTCCAGGCCGTGCTCGACAGCGCCTGCGACCTGCTGCGCTCCCATCGCGGCTCGCTGATGGTCTACGACGAAGCCTCGCGCGAGCTCAAGATCGTGGCCTCGCGCGGCATCTCGCGGGAGATAATAGAAGGAACCCATATCCCTCCCGGCCAGGGCGTGGCCGGCCGCGCCTTCCAGACCGGCGAGACCATTTTCATCACCGATCCTTCCCAGAGCGACCAGTACAAGGACTTCATCGGCCACGAGGAACAGAAGGACCCGTTCATCGCGATGCCGCTCAAGGTGAAGGACAAGCCTTTCGGCGTGCTGAACCTGCATATCTCGCGCGAGAAAGGCGCCTTCACCGAGTACGACCTCAAGTTCCTGACGCTGCTGGCCGGCGAGTCGGCCGTGACGCTGGAGAACATCAAGCTCTACGAGAGCATAGAGAACTTCTACCTCGAGATGGTGCAGACGCTGGCCCGCGTCATCGACGCCAAGGACGCCTACACCGGCGACCACGCCGGCCGCGCGCGGGAGAAGGCCCGGCGCCTGGCCGAGGAACTGCGCATGCCCGAGCAGATGATCCGCTACGTCGAGTACGCGGCCCTGCTGCACGATATAGGCAAGATAGGCATCGACGGCGGCATCCTCGGCAAACCCGGCAGACTGACGCCGGAGGAGTACGCCGAGATAAAGAAGCATCCGGCCATCGGCTACCAGATCCTCTCTCCCATACAGTTCCTCGGCCCGGTCGCGCAGATGGTGCTCTACCACCAGGAATGGTTCAACGGCACCGGCTATCCCGAGGGCCTCAAGGGCGAGGAGATCCCGCTCGGCGCCCGCATAGTCTCGACCATAGACGCCTGGGACGCTATGATGAGCGACCGCCCCTACCGCAAGGCCCTCGGCCGCGAGAAAGCGGAGGACGAACTGCGCAAAGGCGCGGGCAGGCAGTTCGACCCCAGGGTGGTCGAGGCTTTCCTGCGGCTGGAAGAGCGCGACTGGAAAGGCGCGGACGACGGGAAAGCCTGAGGCCCCGGCCGTGCTCTACCTCGTACCCACCCCGATAGGCAATCTCAAGGATATAACGCTGCGCGCGCTGGAGGTCCTCAAAGAGGCCGACGCCGTCCTCTGCGAGGACACCCGCCGCACGCTGAACCTCCTCAACCACTTCGGCATAAAGAAGAAACTTCTCCGCTATAACGAGCACGACCCGCGCTCCGTCGAACAGGCCGTCTCGCTGGCCGCCTCGAACGCGAAGGCCGCGCTGGTGACCGACGGCGGCACCCCCTGCATTTCCGACCCGGGCTGGAAGCTCGCGGCCGCCGTGGCCGCGCGCGGCGGGCGCGTCGAGTCGCTGCCCGGGCCCTCGGCGGTGGCGTGCGCCGCCGCCGGCTCCGGCTTCCCCGTCGATTCCTTCGTCTTCCTCGGCTTCCTGCCGCGCCAGCGCGGCAAGGCGGTCAGGGCGCTGAGGCAGGCGCTGGGGCTGGGCCGGCCCGTCATAGTCTACGAATCCCCTTTCCGCATAAAGAAACTGATGGCTTTGGTCGCGGAGGAATTCCCGCGGACGGAGGCGGCGCTCGCCCGCGAGCTCAGCAAGGTCTACGAAGAATGGCTGCGCGGCGCTCCAGCCGAAGTACTGGCCGCGCTGGAGAAGAAAGGCCAGGTGAAGGGAGAACTCGTCCTGGTCCTGCGGCCGTCGGGCCGCGGCAAGGAAGAGCCGTTCCGCGTCCTTTTCGTCTGTACCGGCAATACCTGCCGCAGCGCGATGGCGGAGCATTACGCGCGCCGGCTCGCCGCGGAGGCGGATATCGACGTCGAATTCTCCTCCGCCGGGATCTCCGCCGCGCCCGGTTCCGCCATGCCTCCGGAGGCCCTGAAGGCGCTGGCCGCCGAGGGCGTCGAAGACCCGGGCCACGAATCCTCCCCGGCCGAAGAGGCCGCGGTGGACGCGGCCGACCTCGTGCTGGCCATGAGCGCGGCGCATAAGAGCGCGCTGCTGGCCGCCTTTCCCGGCGCGCGCAAGAAGACCTTCACCCTGTCGGAATACGCCGCGACCTTCGAAGGAGACCTGCCCGACCCCTATGGCGCGGGGCAGGCCGCCTACGACGCCGCTATGGCGATCCTCAAGAAAGCCCTGCCAGCCGTTCTCGAAAGAATAAAAAATAGTAAGATTTAGGGGACGCTGATTACTAAATGCCTAATTATCCACAAGAGGTTTTTTTCGGCTCGCGGACTGTTAATAATTAGGCATTTAGTAATCAGCGTCCCCAAACAAGGAGAAGACCATGTACGAAGAGATAAAGAAGAACGATCCCCAGCTTTACCACGCCGTAAAGGGAGAGGTCCTGCGCCAGCAGAACAACCTCGAACTCATCGCTTCCGAGAATTACACTTCGAAGGCCGTGCTCGAAGCGCTCGGTTCGGTGCTGACCAACAAGTACGCCGAAGGCTATCCCGGCAAGCGCTACTACGGCGGCTGCGAGCACGTGGACGTCGCCGAGAACCTCGCCATAGCCCGCGCCAAGAAGCTCTTCAAGGCCGAGCACGCCAATGTCCAGCCGCATTCCGGCACCCAGGCCAATATCGAGGCCTACCTCTCCCTGATCAAGCCCGGCGACACCGTGCTGGGCCTCAAGCTCGAGCACGGCGGCCACCTCAGCCACGGTCACCCGCTGAACTTCTCCGGCAAATACTTCAAGATCGTCTCCTTCGAGGTCAACCCGGAGACCGAGATGATCGATTACGACGAGATAGACAAGCTGGTGGAGAAGCACCGCCCGAAGCTGATCATGGCCGGCGCCTCCAATTATTCGCGCAAATGGGACTGGGCCCGCATAAAGAAGGCCGCCGACATCTGGAAGTCCTTCGTCGTCACCGACATCGCCCACTACGCCGGCCTGATAGCGGCGGGCATCTACCCGTCGCCGGTGGAGCACGCCGACATAGTCACCACTACGACGCATAAGACGCTGCGCGGCCCGCGCGGCGGCCTTATCCTCTCCAAAGGCTGCTACGCCAAGGCCGTGGACCGCACCACCTTCCCCGGCAACCAGGGCGGCCCGCTGATGCACGCCGTGGCCGCCAAGGCTGTCTGCTTCAAGGAGGCCCTGTCCCCTAAGTTCAAGGAGTACCAGACCCAGGTGCTGAAAAACTCGCGCAAGCTGGCCCGCGAACTGCAGGGCCGCGGTTACCGCATAGTGTCGGGCGGCACCGACTGCCACCTGATGAGCGTGGACCTGCGCGCCAAGAAAGTGACCGGCCGCGACGCCGAGATAGCGCTGGACAAGGCGGGGATAACGGTCAACAAGAACACCATCCCGTTCGACCCGCAGAAGCCGATGATCACCAGCGGCATCCGCGTCGGCACGCCGGCCGTCACCACCCGCGGCATGAAGGAGAAGCAGATGTCCCTCATCGCCGGCCTGGTGGACGAAGCCATACAGAAGCACGCCGACGACAAGGCGCTCAAGGGAATAAAGGAGCAGGTGAAGCAGCTCTGCTCCGGCTTCCCGATGTACCCCGGCTTCGAGTTGTAATTCCCGCCGGGACTAAAAGCGGAAGGGCCGCGCTCAAAGCGCGGCCCTTCTTCTTTTGCGCGGGAACGGCTTACGGGAGCACGGTGGCCAGGTCGGCGGGGGTCTGTATGTCGGCGAACTGTTCGCCCAGGAGCCCGCGCTTCTGGAAGTTGTTTATCACCATCTGCGGCATGGTCGCGCGGAAGTTGTAGACCATGTAGGGGATGGTCCACATCTTTATCTGCCGCTCCTTGGGCAGGACGCGGTTGAAGAGTATGACCAGGTTGTTCGTGCAATTGTTCTTTATCGTGTGGTAGAACTCGCCCTCGCGGTCCACGGCGGAGAGCGTCATGGCTTCGCGCAGCAGCCGGACCTTCTCGTCGTGCGCCAGGAGCACCGGGTAGGGGGCCAGGCGGAAACCCTCGTGGTGTATGGTGCGGGCGGCGTACTCCTCCCAGGTGGAAAGCGACCAGAGGATGCCGAATTTCCTGCCCAGCCCGGTCAGCGGGGAGAAGGACTGGTCCGTGCGGGTCCGGGCCTCTATGCTCAGCGCCAGCGCCATCGGCTCGTTGCCCTCGGCGTCGCGCAGCGCCCCTTTCTCGAAAGTGAAGACCAGGAAGGAGTGGGCGGCGAGGAACTCGGGAGGGAAGGGTTTCTTCACGAAGTAGACGTTCTTTATCTTCTCCGGGTCCATCGTCATGCTGGTCCAGTCGTAGGAGTCCTTTTCGGGCACCGCGGTCCTCATCGTGCGGACATTGCCCATCGTTATCTCATCGGACTTGTTCTCCAGCAGCAGCGCCTGGCGGCGGCGGGGCTGGTAGGGGGCCGGGACGACCTCGTCCGCGCCCGGGGTGTATTCTTCTATATCGCCGACTTTCAGTATCGAGAGATCGTCCGCCTGGCGGGCCTGGGCTTCCAGCCTCACCGTTTTGCCGTCGAATTTGCGGGCCTTCCTGTCGGAGAGGTCCAGCCTGAACAGGCGGCCGTCGAAAGTGTTTATGAAGACGCCGTCCTCGGTGCTGGTGACGACGCCCCGGAGCGTGTAATTGGCGCCCCAGCTCTTTTCGGAGGGAGCGGCCAGCCCGGGTACTTCCAGGCCGCTTATGCTCCCGGCGTCCAGGCCGGCGAGATCTTCGAAGGAATTCTGGGCCGCGGCGGGGGCCGCGAAGGCCGCTATCAGCAGGAAGGGGACGGTTTTGATCATATATATATGATAGCCGCCCGCGCGGCCGGACGTAACCGGCCAAGGTCCCGTCTTTTCGCGGCAATTTTCCCAGGGCGGGGTGGGCCTCTTGGGCCGGGCCCGGGGGCGCTTATGCCGGAGCCCTCCCATTTGGTAACATGGGCCTATGAGACGTACCCTGTCCGCTCTCCTGCTCTTTTGCTGCCTCTCTCCCCTCATCTCCTCCGCCGGTCCCGCGACCGACGTCAAAACCCTGCTCGACCGCGTGGACCGGCTATACCGCAGCGACCGCTCCCGCGCCGCCATGGAGATGGCCATAGTCACGCCCGAATGGAGCCGCACTTTGGTCATGGACTTCTGGACCGAGGGCCTCGACAAGACCTTTATCCGCGTCAGATCCCCGGCCCGCGACGCCGGCTCCGCCACGCTGCGCAAGGGCAATGAGATGTGGAACTACTTCCCCAAGATAAACAAGGTGATGAAGGTGCCGCCGTCCATGATGATGGGCTCCTGGATGGGCTCGGATTTTACCAACGACGACCTGGTCAAGGAGAGCACCCTCATAGACGACTATACCGGCGAGTTCTTTTCCCCTGAGAAGACCGACCCGGCGCTGTACTACATAAGGCTTAAACCGAAAAAAGAAACGGTGTCGCTCTGGGGGGCGATAGAGCTGGAGATCCGCAGGGACGACCTGCTGCCCGTGAACGAGCGCTACTACGACGAGAAGGGGCGCCTGCAGCGGACGATGGAATTCTCCGACATGGCCGAACTGGGCGGCCGGCGCATGCCGCGCGTCATGCGCATGGTCCCGGTCGCCAAGAAGGGCCATGTGACCACGATACGCTACCTCGACGCCGAATTCGATCTCGAACTGCCGGCCGACACTTTCACGCTGCGCAACCTGCAGCGCGTGAAGATGCGATGAAACTGATCTTCCGCATGGCGCTGCGCAATGTCTTCCGCAACAGGCGGAGGTCGCTGCTCACCGGCCTGATGATGGCCGGAGGCTACGCGCTGTTCGCGCTGACGCTGGGCATGTCCGAGGGGACCTACGGCTCCATCATCGACATGTTCACGCGCAGCCGCACCGGCCACGCGCAGGTGCGCGCGGCGGGCTACCTGGACAAGCCGTCGCTCTA
Organism: uncultured Elusimicrobiaceae bacterium; assembly: GCA_964415175.1. GTDB lineage: Bacteria > Elusimicrobiota > Elusimicrobia > Elusimicrobiales > UBA9959 > UBA2231. Next base: position 60,060 of record CAYPYG010000002.1, on the reverse strand, counting down.
CAGGACGATAGACGACCCGGAGCGGGCCGGCCGCGTCCTGGACGGGCTTGACGCCGTGGAGGCCTGGGCCCCGCGCGTCTACGCCGCCTCGCTGGCCTTCGCCGGGAGCAAGACCGTCGGCGCGCAGGTCATGGGCCTCGACCCGGCGCGCGAGAGGCTCGCCACGCGCATAGCCACGCAGCTCTCTTCCGGCGTTTTCATCCCGGAGACCCCCTCGGCCGGCGTCGTCATAAGCGCGCGCCTGGCCTCGGCGCTGGCGATCGGCATAGGCGACGAGTTCTCGCTGATAGGGCAGGGGGCGGACGGCTCCATCGCCAACGATAATTTCAGGGTGGCCGGGGTCCTTTCGGCCTCCGAGTCGGCCTTCGACGGGCCCTGGTGCCTGATGCATATCGACAAGGCCAGGGAATTCATGGCTCTGGGCGGCCGCGCGCACGAGCTGGTGCTGGTCTTCACCGACTACAGGGAGGCCCGCGAGGACGCGGCGCGGGTCTCGGCCGCGCTGGCCGACCCGGGCCTGGACGTGCAGCCCTGGCAGGTGACGGAGAAAGAGTTCTACCAGGCCATGCTGCTCGATAAGAAGGGCGGCGATATCACGAACCTCATAATCATGGCGATAGTGGCGGTCGGGGTCCTGAACACGGTGCTGATGGCGGTGCTGGAGCGCACGCGGGAATACGGTGTGCTGAAAGCGATGGGCACCCGGCCCGCCGCCGTCTTCGGCCTCATCATGACCGAGGTCTTCCTGCTGGCGCTGATGTCGTCGGCCGCGGGGGCGCTGGCCGGCGCCGGCCTCAATCACTGGCTCTCGGTGTCGGGCATACCGATACCCGAGCCGATAAGCTACGGCGGCGTCAAATTCACCCATATGCTCTCGGCGGTGACCGCGGAGACCTTCACGCGGCCGTTGGCGACGGTCATAGCCGCCGCGCTGCTGGTGGGGGTCTTCCCCGCGATAAAGGCCGCGCGCGTGACGCCCGTGAAGGCGCTGGGGAGCAGATGAATTTCTATCTGAAAATGGCCTGGCGCAACAGCATGCGCAACAAGCGCAGGACCTTCCTGGCCTCGCTGGCCGTGGGGCTGGGCCTGGCCGCCCTTATCTTCACCGACGGGCTGACGATCGGCATGCTCGACGGGATAATCGACACCGCCACCGGCACCTTCATGGGGCAGGCGCAGATACACCGCAGGGGGTTCCGCGACGCGATGGACCCCGACCTGTTCGTCGAGGACGGCCCGGCCCTGCTCGGCCGGCTCGCGGCCGACCCGCTCGTGAAAGCCGCCGCGCCGCGCACCGTCTCCTTCGCGATGGTCGCCTCGCCGTCCAACTCGGGTTCGGTAATGCTCTACGGCCTGGACCCGGCGGCCGAGTCCGGAGTTTCGCGGCTGGCCCGCCTGGTCAAGGAAGGCGATTTCCTCGCCGGCGACGGCTACGCGATAGTCATAGGGGCGGCGCTGGCGGACACGCTGGAAGTCGGCCTGGGCGACAAGGTGGTCCTCACCGCCGCGTCGGCGGGCGGCGGCGACCTGGCCCAGGGCATGTTCCGCGTCGGCGGGATCATGCGTTCCGGCTCGCGGGCGATGGATTCGAACCTGGCCTTCGTGCGCATAGGAAAGGCCCGGGAGCTGTTCAACCTCGGTGAGAATTTTCACGAGCTGGTCTTCGCCTTCCACGACGTCAGGAACGCCGAGGACGCCTCGCTGCCGTTCTGGCGGGAGTACGGCGGCGCGGACAACCAGGCCGAGGGCTGGCCGGAGCTGGTGCCGGAACTGGCGGCCGCGCGCGGCATGTCCGCCTTCGGTATACTGATAACGGCGGTCATACTCTCGGGCATAGTGGCGCTGGGCGTGACCAATACTCTTTTCATGTCGCTCTACGAGCGGATGTTCGAGTTCGGCGTGCTGCGCGCGGTCGGGACGCGCCCGCTGCGCATGGCGCTGATAATAGTCGGGGAGGCCGCCGTGCTGGCCGTCATAAGCGCGGCCGCCGGCGTCTTCATCGGCTGGCTCTCTTCGTACCTGACGGCCGTTCACGGCCTGGACTATTCCGGCATCGATTACGCCGGCGTTACGATACTCGAGCCTCTGCGGCCCAAGTTCAGGGCCCTGCAGTTCTGGCTCTACCCCTCGGCTTTGCTCGTGTTCACGCTGCTGGTGAGCCTGTACCCGGCCGTCTACGCGGCCCGCATGAGCCCGGTGGAAGCGATGAGGAAAAGCCTGTAGGAAGGAAGATATGGAAAAAGACCTTGTCATAGAGACGAAGGGCGTTACCAGGACCTATATCACCGGCGAGGTGAAGGTCCACGCGCTCCACCCCGTGGACCTGGCGGTGAGGCGCGGCGAGTTCACCGCCGTGGCCGGCCCCAGCGGCTCGGGCAAGACCACGCTGCTCAACATCGTCAGCGGGCTGGACGTGCCGAGCTCCGGCAAAGTGAAGCTGGCCGGCCGCGAGATGAGCGCGATGAGCCAGGCCGAGCTGTCCGATTTCCGCCGCGACCATATCGGCTTCATCTTCCAGGCCTATAACCTCATTCCGGTGCTGACCGTGGAGGAGAACGTGGAGTACGTCATGCTGCTGCGCGGCGTGCCGGCGGGCGAGCGGGCGGCGCGCGTGAAGCGCATGCTCGACGAGGTCGGCCTCTCGGGCAAGAAAGGCCGCTTCCCGTCGCAGCTCTCGGGCGGCCAGCAGCAGCGCGTGGCCATAGCCCGGGCCATGGTCTCGGAGCCGGACATCATACTGGCCGACGAGCCGACGGCTAACCTGGACTCGGCCACCGGCTCGGCGCTGATGGACATGATGAGGGACCTCAACGAGAAGCGCGGCATGACCTTCCTTTTCTCGACGCATGACAGGATGATAATGGAGAAGTCGACGAGGCTGGTGACGCTCAAGGACGGCCGCATCGACTCGGACACGAGAAAATAATGGAACTTATAAGGCCGGCCAAGGGGACAGGGGCGCAAAAACGGGGTCTCGCACACCGTGCTCGCCCCTCCCACTCTCGCCGCTCGCGCTCGCCTCGCGCCTCCGCCCCGCAGGACAGCGATTCCACCGGTAAGCTGCGGCGCGGGCTCCGTAAGCTCGCGGCTCCGGAGGGTTTTGCCGCCCCTGTCCCCTCGTCCGTCCTCTGTCTCCTCATTTTCCTGTCTTCAGTCGCCGCGGCGGCGCCGGTCGCGCTGAAGGGGTATCTCAAGACCTACCTCTATTCCGTCGAGCCGGCCGCGGTGCGCGGCTGGCCGGCCCCGCAGGCCGACGGCGCCTACGCCGCCGGCGAGAACAAGCTCCGCCTCAAAGCCTACTGGGACGGCGGCCGCCTCAAGGCCGAGGGCGCCTATGAGCTGATCTTCACGGCGCGGCACCCGGAACTGGCCGCCGCCCGGCCGCTGACCGCCGGCTACGGCTACCGGACCGGCGATACCGCGGCCCTCCTTTCGGGCCGCCCCGGCGATCCGTCGGTCCTTATACAGAACCTGGACCGGGCCTTCATCACCTGGTCGCCGCCGGCTTTCGACCTGTACGCCGGCCGCCAGCCGCTGGCCTTCGGCTCCGGCCGGGCCGTGAATCCCACCGACATACTCGCGCCCTACCCCTACGGCACGATAGACACCGAAGAGCGGCGGGGCGTGGACGCGCTCCGCCTGAAGGTCCCGGCCGGCGAGATGGGGGAGCTGGACGCGGGCTGGCTGCCGGGTTCGGACTGGTCGCCGGCCGGCGCCGCCGGCTTCCTGCGCGCCCGCGGGATAGCGGCGGGAGCGGACATAAAGCTCATTTCGGCCGTATTCAGGGAGAACCTGATGGCAGGGGCGGATATCGAGCGGCACCTCGGCGGGGCCATGCTCCGGGCCGAGGCCGCCCAGGTCTGGGCCGGCTCCTTCGGGGACAGGGAGTCCCGGGACGACTTTTTCCGGCTGACCGCCGGGGCGGAATATAACTTCCAGCTGCTGGACGGGACCGACGCCTGGCTTGAGTACCATTATAACGGCGCCGGGGCGGGAGAGCCCGCCGGCTATACGGCTCTGGCCGGCCGTACGGCCTACAGGGAGGCCAATGTCTACCTGCTAGGCCGCCATTACCTGGCGGCCGGCGCCGGCGCCGCCCTTTCCCCCCTGGTCTATGCCGGGGCCGGCGTCCTGGTAAATCTGGACGACCGCTCCTTTTACGCTACCCCATCGGTGGAATGGAACGCCGCCGACGACCTCTATGCGGCGGCCGGCGTCCTGTTGCCCTCCGGTCCCCATGCCCGGTTCGACGGTTCGGCCGCCGTTCCGGCCTCCGAGTTCGGCCTTTCGGACAGGTCGCTGTACGCCTCCATCAGGCTCTATTTCTAGAAAAAATCGCTCCAAGCCCCCCCTTTTTTATTATAAAATATACATATATACGGCTTGGCGGGCCCGGTACGCCGCAGCCGCGGGATTTTTGCACCTTTGGGAGACTGGATGGCTATGAAAACACTGGCGGAAATAGGCGTTATAGGCGGAACCGGCCTTTACGCCATGCAGGAACTGAAGATCCTAAGGGAAATAAAGGTCAAAACCCCCTTCGGCGACCCCTCGGACAAGATTATACTGGGCGTCATTTCGGGCGTAAAGGTCGCCTTCCTCCCCCGCCACGGCCGTAAACACCATCTCCTGCCGGGCGAGATAAACCAGCGGGCCAATATGTGGGCCCTCAAGTCCATAGGCGTGAAGACCATAATCTCGGTCAGCGCCGTGGGTTCGCTGCGCCAGGAACTGCCCCCCACCCATTTCGTCTTCCCCGACCAGTTCGTGGACCAGACCAAGGGCCGCCCTTCCACCTTCTTCGGGGCCGGGATAGTCGGCCATGTCCCGCTGGCCGAGCCTTTCTGCATGGCCGTTTCGGACATGATGTACAAAGAGGCCGTGAAGCTGGGCATCAAGGCCCATAAGGGCGGCACCTACTGCTGCATGGAAGGCCCCGGTTTCTCCACCAAGGCGGAATCCAATTTCCACCGCAAGATGGGCTATTCGGTCATCGGCATGACCATGGCCACCGAGGCCAAGCTGGCCCGCGAGGCCGGCTTCCATTACGCCCCCGTCTCGCTGGTGACGGACTACGACTGCTGGAAGGAAGGCGAGGAAGTGGACCAGCACCAGGTCTCGGTCACCATGACCAAGAACATCGGCAATATCCGCCGGCTGCTGGTGAAGGCGCTGCCGCTGGTCGCCAAAGCGGGCTGCCGGAACCACTGCCCGGAGTTCATAAAGGGCTCGCTCCTGACGCACAGGGAGAACTTCCCCCCCAAGACCTACGGGAAGCTGAAACTGATACTGGAGGGCTGATATGGCCAGGAAAATATCCAGAAGAACGAAGCGGCGCTCCTCCGGGGGCGCCGGCGCCATGCGCCGCAGGCTGGTGGAGGCCGCTAAAGCGGCCCAGAAGAAGGCCTACTGCCCCTACTCCCGCTATCCCGTAGGCGCCGCGGTCCTGGCCGAGTCCGGCCGGATCTATTCCGGCTGCAACGTGGAGAACGCCTCTTTCGGTCTTTCCATCTGCGCCGAGCGCACCGCCATCTTCAACGCCGTCATGCACGGCGAGAAGAAGATAAAGGCCGTCTGCGTGGCGGCCAAGTCGGCCACGCCCTGCGGCGCCTGCCGCCAGGTGATAGTCGAGTTCGCCGCCAGGGACGCCGAGATGATCTGCGTGGACTGGCAGCCGCAGGAAAAGAAGGAAAAAGTGACCTGCATGAAGGTCTCGCGCATGATGTACAAGCCTTTCGACCCGTCCGAAGCGGGGCTTTGAATTTCTGGAGGTGACATGGATATCAAGACTCTCGGAAAGCTGACCAAGTGGATGGAGACCACCGACCTGGAGGAGATAACCTGGAAGGGCAACGGGGAGAAGATCAGCCTCAAGATCAACAACTACCCCCAGCAGGGCCAGATGCTGCCCGGCTCCTCCCTGGTCGCCGTCAATTCCCCCTCCATCGGCGTCTTCCGTTTCGCCCCGGCCGGCAAGAGCAACCTGGTCAAGGAAGGTTCCCCCGTCAAAAAGGGCCAGGAACTCGGCGTGGTGGAGGTCGGCAAGGAATACAAGCCGGTCCTCTCCCCGGAGAACGGCTCGGTCAAGATCCTGTCGGTCGAGGACGGCAAGACCGTAGAATACGGCCAGCCCCTTTTCTTCATCGAGCCGAGGTGAGGCCGGGGTCCGATGTCTCTTAAGTACTCGCACATCAAGTGCTCTAAATGCGGCCACGAGCTGGGGACGCCCGAGCAGGCCTGTCCCAAGTGCGGCGGTCCCGTTCAGAAGGTGTGCGGTTCCTGCGGTTTCCTGAGCTCCGCGGACAAGAAATACTGCGACAGCTGCGGCACGATGCTGGAGTTCCGGCCGTCCGTCGGGCCCAGCATCTCGGGACGCACCGTGGTCTTCGAGTCGATAGGGGATACCGTGAATTCCCGTTCTTTCACGCTCCCCAAAGTGGAGCCCAAGGCCGGCCCCGGCCCCGGGCCGGAACAGCCCCGGTCCGGGCCGGCTTCCAAGGAGGGGGAAGCTCCCCCGCCCCAGGGGCCGCGGCCTTCCGGGCCGGACGAAAAGACGCCGGCCTCGCCTTCGCCGCGCGCTTCCGGCCGGTCGCAGAAGCCCGCGCCTGCTTCCAAGCGTTCCGCGAAAAAGCTGAGCATCTTCAGTCCGAAGATGCTGGTCTTCTACCTGCTGCTCGCCGTGGCCCTCGTCGGCCTCGCCTCGCTTTTTCTCGCCCCCCACATCCCCCGGATAAAACTGCTTCTCACGGCCCGCCGCTATCTCTCCGCCCTGTCCGGCGGCGATTATGACGCCGCTTACAAGTTCCTGTCGGCCAGTTCCAGGGAGAGTTGTCCTTTCGAGGACTATGTCCGGAACAACAGGGAATACGATACGAGGGTCGGCGGCTGGGAGTTCGACGCGCCCGAGATCTTCATGCACGAGGAGCGCGCGGCGGTGATAAAGTACCGCCTGAAAGAGGGGACCGGGACCTGGAAGGACGACTATATTTCCTTCGTCGCCGAGAAAGGCGGCTGGGCCCGGCCGTATATCTGGAATTTTTTCGGCCCCATCGACGAGGCCATAGAAAAAGGCGAGTTCGCGCAGGCCCTGTCGCTGGCCCGCCGTCTCGCCGAGACCGACCCGGTGGACCCGCGCACCTCCGGTTATCTGTGTTCCGCCCAGTTCTTCATGAAGAAGTACGAGCAGGCCGCCGTCTCGTGCGCCCGGACGGTGGAGGCCTCGCGCTTCTATCCCGTCGGCTTCTCCCCCGACGAGGTGTTCTGGTACATGTTCTATCACGCCGACAGCCTCCGGTTCCTCGGGCGCTTCAGGGAGGCCCTGGACATTTACGGCGCCCTGCTGGTCAAGAAAGAGCTGACGCCCAAGGAGCAGTGCCCCCTTCATATGGGCCGGGCCGACGCCTTCGTCCGTCTGGGGGACCATGCCGCCGGCAAGGACGCCGCGGAGACCGCGCAGCTCTATTGTCTCGGCGGCATAGACGCCGTCGAGGCCGAGAAGCGGCTGCGCTTCATAACCGGCAAAGCGCTGGACGAGGCCGTGGCCTATCTCAAGAATTCCCGGCCCAGGGACGGCGGCCCGACGCTGGAGCAGGCCCGCGCGGCCGAGCTTTCGCTCATGAGGGCGAGAGGCATACGTCCCCTGCCCCGGGACACCTGGCTGGCCGAACACGCCGGCGGTCCGGAGTACCGCGTGATGATGAGGGAGGAGCTGCCGGCGGGCCGGGGCCGGCGGCCGCAGATAAAGAACCTTCACGTGTTCAAGGTGAACTTGTGGACGGGGGCGGTCACGGCCGAGCAGCCCCCGCCGATGGAGATGAAATGAGCCTTTTCAGGAAAGTGCTTATCGCCAACCGCGGAGAGATAGCCGTACGCGTGATGCGTACGCTGCGCGAGATGGGCATAAGATCGGTGGCCGTCTATTCCGAGGCCGACCGCGCGTCGATGCACGTGCGCGAGGCCGACGAGGCCGTCTGCATAGGCCCCGGCCCCAGCCGCGAGAGCTACCTGAACATGCAGGCCGTCCTCGCGGCCGCCAGGCTCACCGGCGCCGAGGCGGTGCACCCCGGCTACGGCTTCCTCAGCGAGAACGCGGAGTTCTCCCGGGCCTGCGCCAAGGCCGGCATAGCCTTCATCGGCCCTTCGGCCGATTCGATAGACCAGCTGGGCCACAAGGCCATGGCCCGCAGGATAGCCGTCAAGGGCGGCGTGCCGGTCACCCCCGGCACGAAAGGCTGCGTGGAGAAGGGGGCCTGGGTCAAGGAGGCCGCGGCCATCGGCTACCCGGTGATGATAAAGGCGGCCGCCGGCGGCGGCGGCAAGGGGATACGCATCGTGCGCGAGGAGTCGCAGCTCAGGCACGAGGCCGAGATGGCCAGTTCCGAGGCGCAGGCCGCCTTCGGCAACGGGGAGATCTATTTCGAGAAGTTCATCGACTGTCCGCGGCACGTCGAGGTGCAGTTCGCGCGCGATTCGCACGGCAACGCCGTCGCCTTTCCCGAGCGCGACTGCAGCGTGCAGCGCCGCCACCAGAAACTGATAGAGGAATCGCCCTCGCCCGCGGTGGACAAGGCCCTGCGCGCCAGGCTGGCGGAGGCCGCGATAAGGCTGGCCAACACGGCGCAATACGTCGGCGTCGGCACGGTCGAGTTCCTGATGGACAAGGACCGCAACTTCTACTTCATGGAGGTGAACACCCGCCTCCAGGTAGAGCACCCGGTCACCGAGTACATAACCCGCACCGACCTGGTGAAGGAACAGATCCTGATCGCCGCCGGCGAGAAGATCTCGATCTCCCCTTCGCGCGCGCTCAACTTCGAGGGTCACTCGATAGAGCACCGCATCAACGCCGAGGACTTCAGCCGCAATTTCGCTCCCACGGTGGGCCGCGTCGAGGAGTGGTCGGTGCCCGGAGGGCCCGGCGTACGGCTCGACACCCATATCTACCAGGGCTACCAGCTGCCCATCTATTACGACAGCATGCTGGCCAAGCTCATAATCTGGGCGCCCGACCGCAAACAGGCCATCGCCCGTTCCAGGCGCGCGCTGGGCGAGTTCCGCGTCAGCGGCGTCAGCACCACCGTCGACGTGCACAAACTGGTGCTGGACCACCCGGACTTCGCGTCAGGCAGCGTGGATACCGGTTTCATGGCCAGGATGCTGGAGCCCAAGGTCCCGGCCGGCTCCGCCGCGGCGAAATAGATGAACACCGCGGGCAAACTGAAGAACCTCGAAAAGGCCCTCGCTTGGCGCCGCGCGCAGGCCCGCGCCGGCAGGAAAGTGGTCTTCACCAACGGCTGTTTCGACATCCTCCACGCCGGCCACGTCGCCCTGCTGGAGCGCGCCCGCTCGCTGGGCGGCGCGCTGGTACTGGGCCTCAATTCCGACGCCTCGGTGCGCCGGCTCAAAGGTCCGGCGCGGCCCGTTAACAAGCTGGCCGACAGGGCGCGCGTGCTCTGCGCGCTGGCCTGCGTGGACGCGGTGGTCCCTTTCGGAGAGGACACGCCCGCGGAGACCCTGAAAGTCCTGCGGCCGGACATCCTGGTCAAGGGCGCCGACTACGGCCGTTCGGAGATAATAGGCCGGGAATACGCCGCCCGCACCGTGCGCGTGCCGCTGCTCAAAGGCCGCTCGACCACGGGCCTTATAAAGAGGCTCAAATAGCGTTCTTTCATTGGTAAGGCGGCCGGTCAATTTAATACAATTTCTACTCAAATCCGCGAGGTAACAATGACGGACATCTTCGAAAAGTGCCGGAAATTCGATATAGTCGACCAGCTCAAGGCCGCCGGCATCTACCCCTATTTCAAGGAGCTCGAGAGCGAGCAGGCGCCCGAAGTGAGCATCGAAGGCCGCCGGTTCATCATGTTCGGCTCCAATAATTACCTCGGCCTGGCCAACGACCCGCGGATGAAGAAGGCCGCCGTGGAAGCGGTGGAGAAATACGGCACGGGCGTGGCGGGTTCCCGCTTCCTCAACGGCAATACCGTCATGCACGCCGCGCTGGAGCGCAAGCTTGCCGCCTTCAAGGGCCGCGAGGCCGCCCTGGTCTACGCCACCGGCTATCAGATGAACCTGGGGGTGGTTTCGGCCCTGGTCGGAAAAGGCGATGTCGTCGTCATAGACAAGCTCGACCACGCCAGCATACTCGACGGCTGCAAGCTCAGCAACGGCGAGGTGCGCCGCTTCAAGCATAATTCCCCCGCAGACCTGGACCGGGTCCTGGCCGATATCGGCCCCAAGCCGGGCAAGCTGGTCATAGTGGACGGCGTCTTCTCGATGGAAGGGGACATCTGCCCCGTGCCAGAGATCGTCAGGGTCGCCAAGAAGCACGGCGCCCGCGTGATAGTGGACGACGCGCACGCCACCGGCGTTCTGGGCAAGGGCGGCCGCGGCACCTGCGAGCATTTCGGCCTGGGCCACGGCGAGGTGGACCTGGTCGTAGGCACCTGCTCCAAGTCCTTCGCCTCGGTCGGCGGTTTCGTCGTCGGAGACGAGAGGGTCATCAATTACATACAGCACGTGTCCCGCTCCATGATCTTCTCGGCCGCGCTCCCGCCCGCCTCGGTCGCCTCGATATCGCGGGCCATAGACATCATCGAGTCGGAACCCGAGCGGATAAAGAAACTCTGGGATAATTCCAATTACCTGCTCAAGCGGTTCAAGGAGCTCGGCTTCAACACCGGCGAAACGCAGACCCCGATCATCCCCATAATCATCGGCGACGACACCCTGACTTTCTCCATGTGGAAAGCGCTCTACGAGGCCGGCCTGTTCACCACCCCGGTGGTCAGCCCGGCCGTGCCGCCCAAGCGCTCGCTGCTGCGCGTGGTGGTCTCCGCCACGCATACCCGCGAGCATCTTGACCGCGCTCTCAATATCCTCGAGGACTGCGCCCGGAAAGTCCTCAACGGCCGTCACGCCGCGGCCAAGTAAGTTTTAATGCCCCTTACCCTGCAGGTAATAGACGACGGCCGCCTGGCCGAGTTCGTGGATTTCCCTTTCCGCCTTTTCCGCGGCCATCCTTACTGGGTGGGCGACCTGAAGAAGGACACCTCCCGGCTTCTGGGGCCCGGACACCCGTTCTGGGACCACGCCGAGCGGCGGCTTTTCATGGCCTTCCGGGACGGCGTTCCCGTGGGCAGGATAGCCGCCATACTCAACCGCGCCCATAACGACTTCCACGACGAGCGCTGCGGCTTTTTCGGTTTTTTCGACTGCCAGGACGACCTGGCCGCCTCGCGGCTCCTCTTCTCCGGGGCCGCCTCCTGGCTGGCGACCAAGGGGATGGCGTTCGTCCGGGGGCCTGTGAACCCCTCGACCAACGAGACCTGCGGCATGCTCTGCGAGGGTTTCGACTTCCCCCCGGCGATAATGACCCCGTACAATCCGCCCTATTACCTGAGGCTGGTGGAGGACGCCGGTTTCGCCAGGGAGAAGGACCTGCTGGCCTGGAAGCGCCCCTCGGCGCCGGACCTGCCGCGGCGCTTCGAGAAGATAGTGGACCGCGTCCTGCGCGACGGCCGGGTGCAACTGGAGTTCGTGGACGTAAAACGGATAGACGAGGCGCTGGCCGACCTGAAGGACATCTACAATTCCGCCTGGGGGAAGAACTGGGGCTTCGTGCCGATGACCGGCGACGAGATCGACGAGCTGGCGCGGGGACTCAGGTCCCTGCTCAAGCCGGATTACCTTTTCTTCGCGACGGTCGAAGGCCGGCCCGCGGCCTTCTGCCTGATACTGCCCGATTTCAACGTGCCGCTGAAGGCCGCCCGGGGCACGCTGTCCAACCCTCTGACGCTGCCCGGCTTTCTGCTGGGGATGCTCAGGATAAAGGCGGGCCGTCTGGTGGCGCTCGGCGTAAAGAACGAATTCCGCAACAAAGGCCTCGAGATGCTGCTGATAAAGCAGGCCATACTCTCCTCGCGCAAGGTCGGCTGGGAGTACGGCGAACTGTCCTGGACGCTCGAGGACAACGAGAAGATCAACTCGATCATCGAGATGGTCGGCGGCAGGGTGTACCGCAGGCACCGGATCTACCGGAAGCTCCTGTGAGCGCCGCGCGGCCGTCGTCCCGGCAGGATATGGAAAAGAAACTGCTGCTCATAGAGGAAGAGGCGCATGTCGCCGCGCGCCTGGAGGAACTCTTCGGCGCGTTCCCCGAGCTCGCGGTCAGCCGCGCCGGCGGCGCCGAGGAGGCGCGCCTCCTGCTGGCGGACGATCCCTACGATATCGTGGTGACCGACATTTACGTGCGCGGGGCCTCCGGGCTGGAACTGACCAGCCGCGCGCTCAAGACCAACCCCAAGTGCTGCGTGATAGTGATAAGCGGCGTGGACAACGAGGACCTCGCGAAGAAGGCCGTCGCCGAGGGCGCCTACGACTATGTCATCAAGCCGCCCGGCCTCGACAAGCTCTCCAGCCTGCTCAAACTCTACCTGAAGTTCAACCGATAGAGGACCGTCAGCCGGGGGGATGACGTCGGCCCGCCCCGGAAGGGTCCGGTCCGCGCAGCGTCCTTATCTTCAGTTCCGTATTTTCCGAAGGCTCCAGCTCCATGACTTTTTGCAGATAGTCCGCCGCCCTGCGCGGTTCGCCCTTCTTTTCGGCGATCTCGGCCAGGCGCGCCCAGGCGGCTGCGTTCCGCGGGTCCGCGCGGGCGACCTCCCGGACCTTCGCTTCTTCTTCGGCGAGAAGTTCCAGGGCGATCTTCCTGTTGTCGGAGGAGATCTTCGCTCGCCACAGGTATGTCGCGATCGATCCCAGGAGGATGGCGGCGAACGCCAGTTTTACCGGGGCCAGCCTGCCGGTGAAGAGGCCTATGACCGCGAAGGCGGCGGCGACGGTGAGGACGACCCCGGCGATATACACCGCGTCCAGGGATATATCGGCGTTCCCTTTGCGCCCGCCGGACTTTATGAACCAGTCCAGGACATAGAGGCCCGCTACGAAGAAGGCGGCCAGCAGGGCCCCGTAAAAGAGGAATGAAAGCATCTCAGCGCCCCGCGGGCCTCCCGGCCGGCGCCGTTACCAGTATCTGCTTGGAGCTGGAGGGGCCGAACGGGCGATGCTTGAAGTCGCCGTACTTGGCCAGTACCTCGAAACCGTTGTAGCGCAGCAGGGAGTCGAGCTCCAGCGGGAAGAAGCAGCGCATCCGCAGGCGTTTCGAATCTATTTTCCTCCCCCGCTTGGAGTAATGCCAGACCACGGCGGTGCTCTGGAGATGCCGGTCGTAGAAATACTGCTCGTTTATCAGGATCTCCCCTTTCCCTTCGGGGTCTTCGTAGCAGCCTATCGGTATGAGTTCCTCGCTGTCGCGCGAGAGGTGGCGCGGGTCCGGGTTGAAGACGTCGAAGGCGAACTTTCCGCCGGGCGCGAGATGCGCTTTCACGGACGAGAAGAAGGCCTCCAGGTCCTCTATGGAGTGTATGTGCTGCATCGAGTTGTAGGCGATGAAGATCAGCTTGAACTTCTTCTTCAGGCGGAATTTCCTGGCGTCGCCGCGGATGAAGTCCATCTTCAGGCCGGCCGCCTCCGCTTTGGCGCGGGCCCGTTCCAGCATGGGCGCGGACACGTCGAGGCCGGTGATGTCCATGCCGGCTTTCCGGAGCGGTATGGCGAGCCGGCCGGTGCCGCAGGCCAGTTCCAGGACGGGCCCGCGGGCGGCCTTGGCTAGTGCCAGGTAATGTTTCTCGTCGCCGGGGTCGGCGAGGTTGTCGCTGTCGTAGTGGAGGCCGCTCCAGTAGACCTGGGTGCCGTCGGGTATGGAGTGCTTCGTTTTTTTCATATGGAATAACTATCGGGGTCCTGTCGGCGGTTCGCTTCGAAAAAACAGCGTCGCGCACACCGTGCGCGCGCTTCCCGCTCTCGCCGCGAGCGCTCGTCCGCGCCTCCGCTCCCTCAGGATAGTGATTCCACCGGCTAGCTGCGGCGCGAACTCCGTAAGCTCGCGGCTCCGAAGGGTTTTTCTCCGCGAATCCGCCGCCACCCCCATTGTCTCCTTATCGAAAGAACTCAATCCAGTTTGAGGCCGGTGCGGGCGACGCGGGCCTCTAAGGCCGCCAGTTTCTCCGGCGTGCCGATATCGGCCCAGTAGGTGCCGTCGGCGCGGAAAGGGCGTATCCGCTCGCCTATTTTGGCCAGCCGCAGGTAGGCGTCCGTCATGGAGAAGACGCCTTCCTCGGTCAGTTTGGCGAAGATGGCGGGCGAGACCACGTGCACGCCGCTGAAGGCCAGCGCGTCGGCCTTGCAGGGCTTGTGCGCCCAGCGGGTCTCCTCCTTGCCGCGCCAGCCGCGCAGGCGGCCCTCGTTGTCGAAAAGGAACTTGCGCGTCGTCGGGCGGTCCATGACGGCCAGCGTGGCCAGCGCGCCGCTGCCCAGGTGCGCCTGGTACATGGCCCGCAGGTCCATCTCGGTATAGACGTCGGCGTTGTGGACGAAGAAGGGCTCGGCGCCGTCGAGCAGGGGCGCGGCGTGCTTGAGGCCGCCGCCGGTCTCGAGCGGTCTTTCCCGCTCATAGGAAAAGGAGACCTTCGCGCCGAAATTGCCGTTGGCGCGCAGGAACTCCTCTATCTGCTCCGGGAAATGATGCAGGTTGACGACGAACTCGTCCGCGCCGGCGGCTGTCAGCCGCCGCATTATTATCTCAAGCAGGGTCTTCCCCCCCGCGGTTATGAGGGCCTTGGGTTTCGAGTCGGTCAGCGGGCGCAGCCGCGTGCCCAGACCGGCCGCCAGGATGAAAGCCTTCATTTGTCCGCCGCCGTCCCGCCGGTCGGTTTGCGCTCCAGCTCCCGGTGATTGAGCTCGGTCTCGGCCTTGCCGGTCGCTTTAAGATGCTCGGCCAGCCGCTCGGCGCACCAGACGGAGCGGTGGCGGCCGCCGGTGCAGCCGAACGAGATCATCAGGTCGGTGAAGTTGCGCGCGCGGTAATTGTCTATCGCGGCGTCGACCAGCGCGAAGACGTGCGAGAGGAACTCCTTCGCCTCGGGCAGGCCCTCGATGTACTCGCGCACCGGCTTGTCCATGCCGGTCAGCGGCATGTAGCGCTCCTCGCGGCCGGGGTTCGGGAGGCAGCGGCAGTCGAAGACGAAGCCTCCGCCGTGGCCCTTCTCGTCGCCGGGCACGCCGTTGCGGTAGGAGAAGCTCATGATGCGCGCGGTCAGGCCCAGTTTCGGCTTGCCGAACTGGCGCAGGTAGGAGGAATTGGTCATCGCCTTGAAGATGCGGGTGAGTTCCGGCACTTTGACCGGCAGGTCGGCTTTGCGCTGCAGCCATTCCAGGTTCTTGACGGCGTAGGGCACGCTCTGCAGGAAATGCTCCTTGCGCTCGTAGAAGCCGCGCAGGCCGTAGGCGCCCAGCGCCTGCATGATGCGGACATAGACGAAGCCGTAGAAATGGCGCATGAACTTCTCTCTGTCCATTTTCGAGACTTCCATGGCCCTGTCGATGTAATGGTCGAGCAGCTCCTGGCGGACCTTCGGGGGGATGTCGGCCTTGGCGTCGTAGAGCAGCGAGGCGATATCGTAGTGAGGCGGCCCTTTGCGGCCCCCCTGGTAGTCGATGAACCAGGCCCCGCCGTCGCGCAGCATTATGTTGCGCGACTGGAAGTCGCGGTAGAGGAAGCCGTCGTGGCCGGCCTCGAGCAGGAAATCGGTGAAGGCCTTGAAATCGTCCTCCAGCTTCTGCTCGTTGAACGGGACCTTGGAGAGCCGCAGGAAGTAATACTTGAAATAGTTGAGGTCCCACATTATCGACTGGCGGTCGAAGACGCCGCGGGGATGGCAGAGTTTATAATCGAGCCCCTTGTTGGCCTTGAACTGGAACCTGGGCAGCCAGTCGAGCGCCTTCTTGTATTCCGTCTTCACGCTCTCGGGAAAGGCGGCGCCGTTCCGTTCTTTCTGCAGGAAGCCGAAAAGGGTGGTGTCTCCCAGGTCCTCTTCCAGGTAGACGCCGTTGGCGGGGTCCGCGGCGTAGATCTCGGGCACCGGGAAGCCTTCCTTTCGGAAGTGCCGCGAGAATCCCAGGAAGGCGGCGTTCTCCAGTTTGTCGGGGCCGATGGCGCCGATGACCGAACGGCCGGCGGAACGCAGGCGGATTAGGGTGCGGGCCGAGCCGTCGCCCTTGAGCGGTTCCGCGGTTTCCGGCTCGAGGCCGAAGGTCTTCTTGTACAGCGTCCGGAGGTTCTGCTCCGAGATCGCCGCCAGGGTCTCTCTTTTTTCGGTCCCAGTCTGTTCCGCCATATTCGCCTCCGATAAGCCGCACTTGTCCTCGCCTTGCGGGGATAGCGGCTTTCTCCGGCCAGTCACGCATAGCCCGCATAGCGGGATTGCGCGACCCCACCTCGGCGATTCCGCTTACGCGGGGAATCGCCTGCGGCCTTGCGGACCTGCACCGCAGGTCCTCACCTCGCCGGTTCCGCTTACGCAGGGAACCGGCTCCGGCCTTGCGGCCCGCACGCGGCTTCCACCGGAAGCCGCTCCATGGGGCGGGCCTCACCTTCCTCTGATTTTTTCAATGGAAAGTATACTTAAAATCGGGCCCGCGGTGGCGTCCCGGGTCGGCGCCTCCTTTCCGGTTCCGGCGCGGGCCGCGGGCCTCCCCCTATTGACTATCGTCAATAAATTTCCTTAAATTCCATCTTAGGCGCTATGACGAACATCATGAAACCTATGATAAAGATCGCAGGTTTTGTCCTGTCGGTCTCCTTCTTCTGCCAGTCCCCCGCCGCCGCGGCGCCTTGCGGGCCGGACTTCTTCGACAACCCGCGGGGCTGCGAACTGACGCTGCCCGAAAAGTGCGGTCCCGCCGACCCGCCTGCCGCGCTGCCTTCGGAAAGCGCCGCGCCCGTGGTCGTCACCGTGGCCGGCCTGCGTTTCGACGAGATAGGCCCCGGGAAACTGGAACTGGGTTTTATACTTAGGATAATCCGCCGCTTCTTTCCCGGCAAGTCCCTGGACGAGGCCCTCCTGGCCGGCGAGGTCGAGGCTTTCAACACGGAACATTTCATGCTCGACGCCGGGGAGGAGCCGCTCTCGGAGAGGATAAAACTGCCGGACGATTACCTGGAGCAGCGGATACGCGAGTATCCCGGCTGCGCCGCGGCCGGGGTCACGGTGGTCCCTTTCCAGTGGTCGCGCGATCCGGACGACACGGACCAGGTCGTTCCCGTTTTCATGGAAAGGCTGGCCGCCGTGCACGCCGAATACGGCGGCCGGCGCCCCATATACATACTGGCGCACAGCTGGGGCAGCATGCTCATGCACGAAACGCTGCACCGTCTTTCCAGGACCCGCCCCGACATCGTTATCGACCGGCTGATAACGACGGGGTCGCCGCTGGTCCCTTCCAATCCCGTTGTCGCCCTTTTCATAAAGATAGGCATAAAGAAAGAGGACCTGGAGAAGAAGGCCTCCCATCCCGCCAATGTCCTGCAGTGGCGCAATATCTGGTCCGGCCGCGATCCCTACTCGAACGAGATAAGACCGGCGGACATCAATGTGCGGGTGGACGGCGGCGTGGAGAACGTGGAGCCGACCCTCATCGACCTCATCCTGCACAACAAACCGCTGCGCAAAGAGGCCAAGAAGGACCTCTGGCGCATACGCGACATAAAGAAATGGCATTTCTCCTATCTCGGCGACTTCTCCACGGTGCTGAAGTCGATAGAGAAGGAGATCTCTATCCGCGTGTTCGAACCGTACGTGGCCGTGCCGATAGTGGACCCGGCGGCCAAGAACTAGGTCCGCCCGCGGCCGTGAAAAAGCCCCGCGAGGGGCTTTTTTATTTTCCGGGCCGCCGCCGATAATTTATATACTTACCCCATGGAACTGACCAAAATAGAGGCCTGGCTTAAAGAGAAAGGGGAGCCGCATTTCCGCGCCAAGCAGATACGCGAGGCTTTCTATAAGAAGTTCGCGCCGGGTTTCGACGCCATCACGGCGCTGCCCGCCCCGCTGCGCGGGGAACTGGCCCGCCGGTTCCGCCCGCTTTCTCTCGTGCCGGAGCAGGTGCTGGTCTCGGCGGCCGGCGACGCGGTCAAGGCCTCGTTCCGCCTCAGGGACGGCGAGGTGGTCGAGTCCGTGCTGCTGAACCTGGCCGCGGAGAAATGGACGGTCTGCGTTTCCACGCAGGTCGGCTGCGGCGTGCGCTGTCCCTTCTGCGCCACCGGCCGCAAGGGCCTCAAGCGCAACCTCTCTCCCGGGGAGATAACGGACCAGGTCCTTTTCTGGGGACAATACCTGGCCAAGGAGTGCCCCGGCCGCCGCGTGGGCGGCGTGGTGTTCATGGGCATGGGCGAGCCTTTCATGAACTACAACGCGGTGTCGGAAGCCCTCAGGAAGCTCTCCGACCCGGACTATTTCGGCATCGGCCAGCGGCATATCTCGGTCTCCACCGCCGGTCACGCGCAGGGCATACTGCGCTTCGCGCGGGAGTTCCCGCAGGTCAATCTCGCCGTCTCGCTGCATACCGTCGACGAGGAAGTGCGCGACAAGCTGGTCCCGATGAACAAGCTTTACCCGCTGCGCAAGCTGGCCAAGGCGATGGAGGAATACCTGCGCGTCACGCGCCGGCAGATCTTCATAGAGTACGCGCTGATGGAAGGGGTGAACGCCGAGGAAAAGAACGCCAGGCAGCTCTACGAGTGGATAAAGACCGTGGCGCCGCTGAAGTATTTCACGATAAACCTGATAGCCTACAACGAGACCGGCGGCAAGTACCGCGCGCCCGCGCGCGAAAAAGTGAGGGCCTTCGCCGGTTTCCTGGAGATGCTGGGGGCTTCCGTCACCGTGCGCAAGAGCCTCGGCGGCGATATACGCGGCGCCTGCGGCCAGCTGGCCTCGGCTAATTTGAAAGGAAAGAAGTGAACACCGCCCTGGCTTCCTCGATGAAGCCGGGATAATCCGCCGCGCCGACATAGCCGCTGCGCATCAGGGTCAGGCGCCCCGCCCCGCCGTTCATCAAAAGTCCCCCGCGCCCTTCGAGGAGAGCCGCCGGCCCCGCGGAGAATACCCGCGCCAGGCCTTCGGCGTCCTCCCCGGTAAGCCTGTAGTTCCTGGAGAAAACGGGGAACTGGGGCAGGTCTATGTCCCTGAACCCCGCCAGCTCTATGAAACGGTCCAGGAAGTTCTCCGGCCTCAGTTCGAAGGCCGGAATGCCGGCGGGGACGCCGGTGAGGATAGCGACGGCGTAGCGGCGGGTCCGCCTGTTCTTACCGCTGCCGGTGGTGCGGCTGTAGTCGAAAAAGTACATTTCCCCGCCGCCCGGGCCGGCCGTCCCGATAAGGTTCCTCCTGGTGTGCCTCCCGCGGTCGAAAAGGCCTCCGCCTCCGCCGGGCAGGCCGGCCACGGCCGAGGCCGACGGGTCGAAGGACATGCCGTTGGCGAGGGCGAAACGCTCCAGGTCCTTACGGCGCTTCCGGGAGGACCAGGCCGAGAAGGCGAAGGCCGCGAGGGCGGCCGCTATGATCAGCTTTTCCGCATGACCGGCCAGGAGGTCTCCCATCATTCGCCTCCGAGGGCGGAGGTGTCCATCCGCCTGGCGGCGGTATTCTCGTAGAGGGCCGCCGCTGCCTTCGCCCTGCCGACCTGGTCGGTGGTGCGCTTTATGTAGTTGGCGGGCGCGGCGAGGGGATCCTCCGAGGGAGCCGCGGTGGAGACGGCGACGGAGGGGACCGGAGAACCGGGATCCCGCGGAGCGGGAGGCTGTTCCTGCGGTTTGCGTCCGCAGGCGCAGGCAAGGACCAGCGCCGCGGCGAGCGTCAGATGTTTTATTTTAAACCCCCCAATTTCCCGTCCGCCAGAAGTTTTTCGGCTATCTGCACCGAATTCCAGGCCGCTCCCTTGTAGAGATTGTCCGAGACGGCCCAGAGCTGGAATTCGCGCGGGTGCGTCCCCGAGCGGCGCAGCCGGCCGGCGTAGACTTTGAAGGTCCTGTTCCCCTCGACGAGCGGCGTGGGATAATCCGTCCGGCCGGTACGGAGCTCCGCTCCCTCGGCGGCGGCTATTTCGCGGCCGAGGGTTTTCAGCGTCCAGGGCTTTCCGGTGCGGGCCCAGATCGCCAGCGAGTGGCCGCGCAGCACGGGCACCCGCGCGGCGGTGCAGCTGACCCGCAGCCCGGGGGCGCCCCAGATCTTTTTTATCTCCGCGGCGACTTTGTTCTCCTCCGAGGAATTCCCCTCCGCGTCGAAGCCGCCGACCTGCGGGAAGACGTTGAAGGCGATCGGGTGAGGGAGCCCCCGGCCGGGCAGGTCCGGCACGCGGCCTTTTTTGAGCCAATGGGCGAGCTCGGCCCTGAGCTGTTCCATCGCGCTTTTTCCCGCCCCGGAGACCGCCTGGTAGGTGGCCAGCCGCAGTTCCTTTATCCCGAAGCGGCGATGGACGCGCGCCAGGGAGACGGCGGCGCCGGTGATGGTGCAGTTGGGGCCGGCGATGAGCCGGGAGCGGCCGTCGAGCCCGCCGGGGTTGACCTCGGGTATCACCAGCGGGACCGAGGGGTCCAGCCGGAAATGGGAGGAGTCGTCTACGCACCAGGTCCCGGCGGCGGCGAGTTTTTTGCCGAAGCGGGCCGAAACCTCGTCGGTGCTGACGAAAAAGACCAGGCCGCATTCTTTCAGAGCCGGAAGGGAGGGCGCCGCGCAGCGGCAGGTCTTCCCGCGGAAGCGCACGAAAGCCTCCCTGCGGCCGGAGTTGAAGGGGAGCAGTTTCCCGACGGGGAAACGCCTTTTTTCCAGGAGCGCCAGCAGTTCTCCTCCGACCATGCCGGAGGCGCCGACCACGCCGACCGTGAGGGCGGTCACGCTAGTTCCCCCCCGCCAGCGCCGGGATGAGTATTTCCTTGGAATAACCGGTGTTCTCCAGCGAGTCCACGGCGGCCGCCCTGAGGTAGAACATGTCGGAGGACATGTTCGCTCTGTCCAGAGTGAACTGGTAGGGCGGGCGGAAGAGGTAGCGCGTGATGCGCTGCCATTCGAACTTGTCGTAGGAGAGTTCCACCCAGGCGGAGCGCACGTCCTCGCCTATCACCGAGAAGGAGACCGCTATTTTCCCGGGGTTCACCTCGGCCATGAACCCCCTGATCAGCACCTTGTAATCGTTCGGCGGGACCAGTTTGACCGCGAGGGCCGGTTTTATGCCCGCCAGCGGCGTTTCGAGCGTGTTCTCTCCGGTGGGCGGAGCGCCCTTTATGCCGCGGTTGAGCCAGGCGGATTCCTCGTCCGACGCTTCGGACAGGGCGGCCGCTATTATGGGGGAGCTGGAAGCGGAGGTGAAATAGCGCGAGTTGGACCAGATGGCGAGGTAATTCGGGCCGTCGGAGGAGATATGGGCCGTCGGGACCGAGGCCCAGAACCACTGCGCGGAATCCACCCCGTTTATCGAGTCGTTGGGCAGGGGCTCGCGCGGCAGGTCCTCGGCCTCGACGAGAAAAAAGGTCTGTTCCCCGCTGAAGGACGGGACGCGCGATATTCCCATGTAGATCTTGCCCGGGATGGGAGTGGGGTCCCAGCCCAGCGGGTGGGACATGATCTTCGCCCGGCCCAGGCGGGCGCCGATGAAGGACCTGGCGTAGCCGGCGGTGTCGATAGGCGGAAGTTTGATTATCCAGCAGTTGTTGAAGCCCACGTACCAGTCGGCGTGAAAGCCGCCGTCGGCGTAGAGATAATACCTGGACATGTCCCCGGCCTGGGAGCGGTACGACGGGACGGCGGGCTTGGCCTGGGGAGTTTCCTCCTGGGCCGCCGTCGCCGCCGCCGGGGCCAGGAGGAGCAGGACCGCCGTCAGTTCCTTTAGTGTCATTTTTTTAATATCTGTGTTATTCTTTCGAAATCTTCCAGCGAGTAGTAATGCAGCACGATCCTTCCGTTCTCCCCCTCCGCGCCGTGATGTATTTCCACCTTGCTGCCCAGCCTGCTCTCGAGCTGCTTCTCCATCTCCTGCACCTCGGGCGACTTGACCTTGTGACGTCCGGCGGCTTCGCGGCGCGGCCGGCGCACGGCGCCCTCCAGGCCGCGCGCGTGGTCCTCGGCCTGGCGGACGGTCCAGTCCTCGGTCAGCATCAGCTCGTAGGCGCGCCGCCGGCTCTCCCTGTCGGCTATGGACATCAGGGTGCGCGCATGGCCTTCCTTTATGCGGCCCGACTGGATGGTGCGCTGTATGTCCTCGTCGAGGTCGAGGAGGCGGAGGGTGTTGGCCACGGAAGAGCGGGATTTGCCGCAGTACTGGGCCAGCTCGCCCTGGGTGATGCCGAACTCGTCCATCAGTTTGCGGTAGGCCTGGGCCATGTCGATGGGGTTGAGGTCCTCGCGCTGGATGTTCTCTATCAGCGACTTGGTCAGCTCGCTCTGCCTGTCTAGGTCCTTGTGCACTATCGCCTCGATATCGGCGAGGCCCGCCAGCTTGGAGGCGCGCCAGCGGCGCTCGCCGGCCACGAGGACATAGCATTCCCGTTTGGCGTCGCGCCTGACCACTATCGGTTGGGTGAGGCCGTGCCTGGCTATGGACTGGGCCAGTTCGGCGAGAGAACTGTCGTGGAATACCTTGCGGGGCTGCTCCGGGTTGGGTTCTATGCGCTCTACGGGTATTTTCTGAAGCACCCCGTTCTTCGCCTCATTATTCTCCACCCTGGCGATAAGCGCGTCTATGCCCTTTCCAAGTGCCTGCCTCATGTTCCCTCCATTGCTGTGTGTAAAAAATGATTATAATATATAGGTTTTTTAGCCGCCGAAATCGTAATCAGCCAGGGCCTCTTCGCTGACGCATATATTGGATTCCTTATACGTGTCGGTGTTGACGCCGCGGCGCTTGAGGAATTCGAGGGCCAGGCTTTTGTAGGCCTGCGCCCCTCTGGAGCTGGGATCATATACGAAAATGGGCTGGCCATAACTGGGAGCTTCGGCCAACCGCACATTGCGCGGGACCACCGTGCCGTATAGCTTTTCTCCGTAATACTTTGAGATCTCGCTGCGGACCTGGTTGGCCAGGTTGATCCTGGAGTCGTACATGGTTATGATGCCGCCGTCTATCCGGAGGTTCGGATTCAGGGCCTGGCGGATCTTTTCGACCGTATTCATGAAATAGGTCAGTCCTTCCATGGCGTAATACTCGCATTGCACGGGGGTGATGACGGAGTCGGAAGCTGTAAGGGCGTTGACCGTGAGGAGCCCCAGGGAAGGCGGGCAGTCTATTATCACGAACTTGTACATCTCCTTCAGCCTTGAGAGCGTCCTTTTGAGGACCGACTCGCGGGAGAATTCGCTTACGAGCTCGATCTCGGCCCCCGCCAGGTTGTGGGTCGTCGGTATGATGTCCAGCCATTCCACGGAGGTCTGCCTTATGGCCGCCTCCGGTTCCGCTTTTTCGCAAAGCACTTCGTAGATGCCGGGCATTCCATGCTTCGTCTCCACGCCCAGACCCGATGTCGAATTGCTCTGCGGGTCGAAATCTATGAGCAGCGTCTCGTAGTCCAGCGCCGCCAATGCCACGGCCAGGTTTATGGAGGTGGTGGTCTTTCCTACCCCCCCCTTCTGATTAGCTATCGCCACTATTTCGCCCATTTTATACCCCTTGGAGACATTCGATGTTTCACGTGAAACATTCAGGTCCTCAAAGAGTTTACAAATATTGTTTTTTTTCTGTCAACAGGGTTTTTGGGGCGCGGGAGGGTCTTTCGGTGCCTTCTGTCTGGGTCTTGACTTATCAATAGCCTGGCATGTGCGGATGGCGGTTACTAACAGATTTTGGGGCTCAAACCTGTTAATACGGGGGATATTGCGGGCTAAAAAGACTTGATTTTGGTTAAAAAGTGGGGATTTTGGTGATTTTCGTCCATTTCTCATGATCGGGTCACTGTGGGTGGGGTTTTTATGGTTTTGGCGGCATGGGCGTAAAAGAGCCGGCCTATGGAAAGCCGGCTCTATGCGCTTGCGGGGCGTCGGCGATGTTTCACGTGAAACATCCCGGGTGGGTTGGCCGCATTATTCCTTGAGTTTGCGCGCGGCCTCCTCGGCTTTTATTTCCCCGCGCTCGATCCTTTCCAGGATGTCGCGCAGGGCTTTTCTCGCCTCCGGATCCCCCTCTTTCGGCTGTCGGGCGCGGCTTCGGTGGAAAAGGCCGTCCCAAGCCCCCAGCAGGCCTATGGCTATAAGGATGGCCGGCCAGTCCCTGGAAAAGCGGATCTCGAAAGACAGCAGGCCGTAGTTGTGCGCCAGCAGCATGGCCCCGGCGGCTATGAAAATGACGCCCCATTTTACTTTCCTCGCATTGAATCCCATGGTCCCTCCTTGTGTCATCAATCTATATATATCTCTACCTTATTGTTGCCGTCCTGGACGTCCACTATGCGGCCGGCTTCTCCGCTTTCGATGTATTCCTGTATCTTCCCCAGGTCCAGGTCATAGCCCTTTTCCTGCAGCCGGGCCTTTATCTTCCCCTCTATGAACGGGGCCAGGAGTTTGGACCAGCCGAGCGGGACATTGATGTTCACCTTGGCTTTCTCCCCCTCCCCTTCGTAGACCCGTATGCGCAGGAAGCGTCCCCGTTTCGGGACGGAAGCCTCCACCCTGTCCAGCTTTTCGACGGCCTCCAGGAGCTGCATGGCATCTTCGGAGCTTATCCGCTTCTCTTCGAGCATTTTAAGTATCTTTATCTTTTCCGGGTTCATATGTTCTCTCCTTCCAGTTCGTTCAGCTGTTTCAGCGCCGCCTGCGCGTCTATCTCCCCCCGCTCCAGTCTTTCGATGATCTCCGCCTTTCGCCGTCCCAGGTTCTCCGTCGCGGCCGACAGGCCCATGGCCCGGACGAGTCCGTCCAGCCTGGCCCGCACCGTCGGGTAGGATATTCCCAGGGCTCGCTCTACCTCTTTTATGCTGCCCCTGGCCGCGATGAAGACCTTCAGGAACGCCAGGTTGTCTTCGCTGAGCGTCGTCAGCTCATTGAGTTCGAAGGCGCCTTTTATCGAGGTCTTGCATTTGGCGCAGGCCATTTCAGTTATGATCATTCCTCCGTCGCAGGCGGGACATTTAGTAGGTATATTCATTTTATTTATCCTTGCTCTGACTAAATAAAAAACAAACTTGATATTGATATAATAGAATTTGATATTGATTTTGTCAAGCCCTAAATTAAAAATATTGATAAATTCCGGGGAGGGGAAATAAAAAACCCGGCGTTGGGCCGGGTTTTTTGTGAAAACGCCTGACTATTATCTTGTCTTGGCTCCCACGGAGATGAACGGAACGGCCTCTCCTCCCGTATACTGGGGGAGAACGCCGTTCCATTTCTCGATGGCCTTAAGCTGGGCTTCCACCTTGCGCAGTTCGATCATCTGGCTGGTGACCTGCTCGCGCTGCAGGCGGAGGGATTCGGCCTCGCCCTTGGCCTTGGCTATCTGCGATTCCGCTTCCTTCTTGGATTTCTCGACGAGCTTTTCGGCCATTTTGGCCTGCTGCTCGGCCACCTGCTTGTCCTCGACGGCCTTGAGGAACTGGTCGGTGAAGTCCAGGTCCACGACGGAGATGTCGGTGACGATGATCTCCTTGGTCTTCAGGCGCTCCTTGCATTCCCGGTTTATCTCGGCTACCAGGTCCTCGCGCTCGCCGATGATCTTTTCGGCGGAGAACTTGGCCGCGATGGACTTGAAGATCTCCTGCACCGTGGGGTCGACGATGGAGTTGACATAGTTCGGGCCGAGGTTGCGGAAGATGCTGACCACGGTGTCTTTCTGTATGCGGTGATTGACCACCAGGTGGGTGTTCATCGTCTGCAGGTCCTTGGAGAAGGCCTGGGACTTGATGTCCGCGCGCTGTATCTGTATGGAGAAGCGGGTTATGTCCTCCAGGAAGGGGACCTTGAAGTGTATGCCCTCGTCGTAGGAGTCTACTATCTTGCCCAGGCGGGTCTTTACCGCCACCTCGCCGGGTCTTACTATGAAATAGGCCGAGAAGAAGAACATGACGGCGAAAAGCCCTATCATGCCGGCCAGTATCTTACCGCTGAGATCCTTTTCCATTCCGCCTCCCTGGCGCTGTTTGAGCGCCTTGAGCTGCTCCTGCAGCTCTTCGAAAAAGTCCTTTTCCATGGACGAATTATAACTTTAAAGCGCCGGCCTGGCAAATCCGGGCGGCGAAACCGACGGGGACGCGTTAATCCCAGCCCATCGAGTCGAGGTCCCCGGGGTCCGCCGGAGGCGGAGGCGAAGGGGGGGAGGGTGGAGGCTTTTGCGTCCGGCTCCGCGCCGCGGGAGCGACGGCGCTCCCGGCCGCGGCCTGCGGGACGGCCGGCGCGGATATGTCCCGCCTGGCGATGACCCAGGCCCTTCCCGCCCGGAAGGCGGGGATCTGCCCGCTTTTGACCCGCTTGAAAACGGCTATGCGGGAGACGCCGAGTATCGCGGCCGCCTCTGGTATCGAAAGGAAGTCTCCTGGCATTGTTAACCTGTGTTAACCATAGTAACATAAAATAGCCAGGTGAAGTCAAGGCCCGTATCATTTGATCATGCTGGCCGTAAGGGCTGTTAACTATAGTTAACCAGAATGCCGGTTTGACCGGCGGGGCGGCCGCTTAATATAATAAGGAACAGGCGCTTTGGATATATGAAGATACTCATATTGGGCGGTACAAGTTTTTTCGGTCTCGAAACGGCCAACCTGCTCCGCAAGGAGGGGCATGAGGTCACCGTTTTCTCCCGCCGCTGCCCCGTGCCCGACCTGCATCTCGATATCCGCCAGTCGCGGGGGGACCGCACGGTGGAGGCCGACCTGGTGCGCATGTCGGTGGACCGCTGGGACGCCGTCATAGACAATATCTGCTACAACGCCGCCGACGCCGAGAAGGCCGTCAGGGTCTTCAGCGGCCGGGTCGGCCTTTACGTCTTTACCAGCTCGTCCGCCGTATATTCCACGCTGGACTCGGCCCCCACTCCTTACCGCGAGAACATGACGGCCCTGCTGCCGCCGAAGACCGCGCCGCGCCGGACCCCCTACTACGATTACGCCTCCGGCAAGGCGGAAGCCGAGAAGGTCTTCCTGAACGCGGCGGAAAAGATCTCGTTCCCCGTCCTGATGGTGCGGCCGCCCGTGGTCATCGGCCCGCGCGATCATACCCTGCGCGCCTATTCCTACTGGCTGCGTCTGGCCGACGGCGGCCCGCTGTTCCTGCCCGGCGCCGCGTTCCGGGCCAGTTACGCTTTTTCTTCCGACCTGGCGGCGGCTTTCTCCGCCCTCCTCGGCTGCGGAGCCGGGCCGGGGACCGCTTTCAATAT
Organism: uncultured Elusimicrobiaceae bacterium; assembly: GCA_964415175.1. Classification (GTDB taxonomy): domain Bacteria; phylum Elusimicrobiota; class Elusimicrobia; order Elusimicrobiales; family UBA9959; genus UBA2231. Next base: position 32,812 of record CAYPYG010000002.1, on the reverse strand, counting down.
CGCCGGCGGCGAGACGCTGTCGCTGGAGGATCTCGTAAAGCTTTCGGCCCGCATCATGCACCGCGACGCGGCGATCCTGACCCCTCCGAAGGACTGGCTGAAAGAGAACGGCTGGACGCCCGCCGCCTCGCCGCTGTCGGGCGGGGGGGATTTCACGCTCGACGTTTCGAAGGCGCTCAAGGAGCTCGACTGGCGGCCTTCCCCCGCGGAGCGGATGCTCAAAGAATCGATAGACTGGTTCCTTTTCAGATATACCGGCCCGGCGCCGGAGAACTACGCCGGCCGCAAGGCCGAGCTGGCGCTGGCCGAGAAATGGAAGATGGAGGCCAAGTGAAGAAGCGAGACCTGGCCGCGCGCGCGCGCGGGATAAAGATAGTCCTGATGGACGTGGACGGCGTGCTGACCGACGGCAAGATGTACTACATCCCCGGCCGCGGCGGCGGGATGGTCGAGTTCAAGGCCTTCCACGCGCTCGACGGCATAGGCCTTCGTCTGCTCAATAATTTCGGCATAAGGACCGGCGTCATAACGGGGAGGGAATCCCCCGGCACGGAGGAGCGCGCCGCGCAGCTCGGCATGACCTACTCGTATCTCGGCTTTCTCTCCAAGCTGACCCCGATGGAGGAGATCCTTTCCGCCGAAGGGCTGAAGCCTTCGCAGCTGGCCTATATCGGCGACGACTGGACGGATATTCCGCTGCTGCGCCGGGCCGGGCTCGCCTGCGCTCCGGCCAACGCCCTGCCCGAGGTCAAGGCGGCCTCCCATTTCACGGCCCGCAAGGAGGGGGGGCTGGGCGCGGTACGCGAGGTCTGCGACCTGATACTCTCCGCGCAGGGCAGGATGAAGGAGATCATGAAATGCGTCGAGACGGCGCATTGGCCTTCGCCGGCCAAGCCGCCGATGAAGATCGTCCGTTATTCGGAGAGAAAAAAAGCGGCCGCCGGCGGAACGGGCGGGTCCCGGGCGGGAAAAGGCAAGGACCGGTGACCCAGTTCCTGGCGGCCTTCGGCGCCGGCGCCGCGTCTTTCCTTTCCCCGTGCATACTGCCGCTGCTGCCGGGCTACCTTTCGCTGATAAGCGGCTATTCCGCCTCGGAACTGCTGAAAGATTCCGAAGGCCGCCTGTCCCGGGGCGTCCTCAAAGGCGCGCTGCTTTTCTGCGCCGGTTTCGTCATAGCCTTCACGCTGCTGGGGGCGGCCGCTTCGGCCGTCGGCATGCTGCTCGACGCCTGGCGCGGGCCGCTCATGAAGGCCCTCGGCGCGCTGATGGTCGTCATGGGCCTGCAGATGACGGGTCTGTTCGAACTGAAGCTCTTCAATTACGAGAAACGGGTGCCGCTTAAAAAATTCAGCGGCACTCATTTCGGGGCTTTCCTGATGGGCTTCGCCTTCGCGCTGGGCTGGTCGCCCTGCATCGGCCCGATACTGGCGGGCATACTGGTGCTGGCCGCGGGGCAGGAAGTGGGCAGGGGAATGGCGCTGCTTTTCGTCTATTCGCTCGGATTGGCGGCGCCTTTCCTGGCGGCCGCCTGGCTGACCGTGCCGGTCTTCGGCTTTCTGGCGAAGTTCCGCGGGGGAGTGCGCAAGGTCGAGATCGCGGCGGGCGCGGTGCTCGTCGTCTTCGGCGTTCTGCTGATGGCGGACCGGCTGATGTTCGTCGGCTAGCGCGCCGTTCTCGACCCGGGCTTTACCAGGGGCGCGCCGGCGGCGCAGAGCGGGCAGACCGCGGGCTCGTACACCGTGAGCGCCAGTCTGAGCAGGCTCGCCGACGGGAAAGGGAAGGCGGGCTTGGCCGTGCGGTCTATCATCGACAGCGCCCCCAGCGCTTTTATCCCCAGGCCCCGCGCCAGTTCCTCTGTCTCCATCGTGGACTTGCCGGTGGTGAACACGTCCTCCACTATCACGACGCGCGAGCCGGCCGGAAGCGAGAAGCCGCGGCGCAGCGTCAACCGCCCTTCCTGTCTTTCCGCGAAAAGGAAATCCACGCCGAGCGCGGCCGCCGTTTCGTGGCCTATGATGAGGCCGCCCATCGCGGGCGAGAGCACCGCGTCGGGCTTTTCGCCCTTCCAGAGCGCGGCCAGGTCCTTCCCCAGCTCCCGCGCCAGCGCGGTGTCCTTGAGCGCCAGGGCGCATTGCACGTAGTCCGGGCTGTGCAGTCCGGACGAGAGGAGGAAATGTCCGCCGAGCAGCGCGCCTTTCTCTTTCAGCGTCTCCAGCAGGTCCTTCTTCATGAGATCTCCCCCAGTATGGCCGCGGTCTCGGCGGCCGGGTCGGCCGCGCCGAGCACCGGGCGGCCGACGACGATGTAATCCGCCCCGGCGGCCGCCGCCTCGCGCGGCGTCGTCGTGCGCTTCTGGTCGTCCCCGCCGGCCGCGCGGCGTATGCCGGGCGTTATTATCTCCGCGCCGGCGCCGAGCAGCGCGCGCAGGCGCGCGGCCTCGCCGGGGGAACAGACCGCGCCGTCGAGCCCGCATTCGCGCGCGAGCGAGGCCAGCGACTCCGCGGCCGCGGCCGTACCCTGGCGGAAACCGACGCGCGCGAAGGACGCCTCGTCGAAGCTGGTCAGCACGGTGATGCCCCACAGTTTAGGCCTGCCGGGCACGGCGGCCGCCGCGCGCAGCATCTCCGGCCCGCCGGAGGAGTGGACGGAAAGGGAGAAGACGCCCAGCCGGGCGGCCTGTTCGACGGCGCTTTTGACCGTGTTGGGGATATCGTGCAGCTTGAGGTCGAGGAAAACACCCTGGCCGTACTTGTTGGCCAGCTCCACGCAGGCCGGTCCGGCCCCGGTGAAAAGCGCGGGCCCCAGTTTGTAATAGACGGGCAGGCCTTTGAGCTTTTCAAGAATTTCCCGCTCCGCTTCCATCGTGGGCACGTCGAGGGCGATTATCAGTCTTGTTTCAGGCATCGGCTGCCTCCTTGCCGGCGAGATGCTCCAGTATGCTCTTCACGAAGAACGGGCCGCCGTAGACGAGGCCGGTGTAGACCTGCACCAGCGCCGCGCCCTCGCGCAGCCGCCAGGCCGCTTCCTCCGACTCCATTATCCCGCCCGAGGCGATGACCGGCGCGCCGGCGGCGCCTTCGAGCGCGGCCTTGAGCGAGGTGCGCGCCATTTCCCGGAGCGGGGAGCCGCTCAGGCCGCCGGCCTCGTGCTCCCAGCGGCGCTCCAGTCCCTCGCGCGAGACCGTCGTGTTGGAGACGATGATCCCGGCGCCGCGGCCGGCGATCAGCCGCGCGCAGGCTTCCGTTTCGGCCGGCGACAGGTCCGGGGCCAGTTTTATGAACACCGGCTTCCTTTCCGGCCGAGAGGCGGCGAAGCCGAGCAGGGCGTCGAGCAGCGGCTCCAGGTATTCCGGCCGGTGCAGCTCGCGCAGCTGCTTCGTGTTGGGAGAACTGATGTTGACGGCGAAGTAATCGCCGTAAGGATAAAGGACCTTGAGCGCCTCCAGGTAATTGTCCCGGGCCTGGTCCAGCGGGCAGTCGGCGTTCTTGCCGATGTTGACGCCCAGCGGCGCGCGGCGCCTGCCCAGCCGCCGCAGGTTCTCCGCGGCGGCCAGGGCCCCGCGGTTATTGAAGCCCATCCGGTTGAGCAGGGCTCCCTTCTCCGGCAGGCGGAACAGCCGCGGCCTGGGGTTGCCGGGCTGCGGCCGCAGCGTCACCGTGCCCAGCTCCAGGAAGCCGAAGCCCAGCGATTCGAGGAAGGGATAGCACTCGCAGTCCTTGTCGAAGCCGGCGGCCAGCCCGACGGGATTGGGGAAATCGAGGCCCGCCACCCTCGCCGGCCTCTGCGGCGCCGCGCAGAGCGCGCGCATGGCCAGGGCCGGCAGCCTGAAGGCCCAGGAGGTCCTGGAGGCCAGCACCGCGGCGTCGTGGGCCGTCTCCGGGTCCAGGACGAAAAGGACCGGTTTGGCGAGTTTCTCGTATAAGGACCCCATCAGCGGCGCCTCCTGTATACGACGCGCCCCGCCGAAACGGTAAGGACTACGGCGCCGCGCAGCCTGCGGCCTTTGAAAGGGGAGTTCTCCGACCTGGAGAAAAAGGGAGGTTTCACTTCGTATTCCGCCGTCGGGTCGATGAGCGCGAGGTCGGCGTCCATGCCGGGCAGCAGGGAGCCCTTGGTCCGCAGGCCCAGCAGTCCGGCCGGATTGGAGGAGAGGAGTTCCGTCAGGCGCGCGCGGCTTATATGGCCGGGGAAGACCAGGTGGGTCAGGCAGGCGGCGGCCAGGGTCTCCAGCCCGATGACGCCGAAAGGGGCGCGCAGGAGGCCCTTCGCTTTTTCGGCCGCCGGGTGAGGGGCGTGATCGGTGGCGACCATGTCTATGGTCCCGTCGGCCAGGCCTTTTATCAGGGCCCGCCTGTCGGCTTCCGCGCGCAGCGGCGGCTTCATCTTCAGGTCGGCCCCGCCCGCGGGGACGTCGTTCTCGGTCAGCGCGATATAATGCGGGCAGGTCTCGGCGGTGACCGGCAGGCCGGCGGCCTTGGCGCGGCGCAGCAGCCCGACGGAGGCCGCGCAGCTCAGGTGCTGGATGTGGAGGCGCCCTCCCGCGCGGCGCAGCGCGGCCAGGTCGGACTTTACCGCCAGCGTCTCGGCGCGGCGGTCTATTCCCGGCAGCCCGAGACGCCGGGAGACCGGGCCGAGGTTGACTACGCCGGGGCCGGTGACGGAGAAGTCCTCCGAATGCTGGAGAACGGGGACGCCCAGGTCCCAGGCCCTGCGCAGCGCCTCCTCGAAGAGGCCCCTGTCGGAGAGCCAGCCGCCGTCGTCGGTGAAGGCGGCCGCGCCGGCCGAGGACAGTTCCTCCAGGCCGGCGAGGGCCCGGCCCGCGCGCCCTCTGGTCAGGGCGGCGGCGAAGAACAGGTTCACGGCGCATTTCGTCCGCGCCCGCGCGCGGAGGTCCTTCAGCAGGGAGGGGGAATCGCAGGGCGGGGAGGTGTTGGGCATGGCCAGCGCCGAGGTGACGCCGCCGGCCGCGGCGGCGCGCCCCAGGCTGCGGAAGTCCTCGGCCCGTTCTCCGCCGGGCTCCCTCGCGTGCGCGTGCGCGTCCACGAAGCCGGGGAACAGCCAGAGGCCGCGCGCGTCGACGACGGCGCAGTCCCGCGGAGGGGTTATCCTCGCGGCTATCCTGGTTATCCTGCCGTTCTCGGCGAGAAGGTCGCGGACCTTCTCCGGGCCCAGCGCGGGATCAGCCGCGAGGGCCCTTCTTATCAGCAGCTTCATCGGGACTCCCGGCCCCGCCGACGGCGACGACATCGTGTATCTCGGGCGAGAAAGCCTCCGGGTTCTCCCTGTAGAGCCCGGACATCGCGCCGGCGATGAAAAGAAAGACGGCCAGAGCCGCCCGCGCGGGACGGGAGGGACGGAAGAGGCGGAAGACCGCGGCGGCGCCGGCGGCCAGCAGCGCCGCCCCGACGGGAACGTGGCCGGTCATGACCTCGACGGCGGCCGCGGCGTTGACCTTGAGGTGCACCGCCAGCAGCAGGCCGCCCGAGGCGGCCAGCAGGAACGCGGCCGCCGCGCCCCAGAAACCGCGGCCCGCCGGTCCGGCCGCGCGGTGCAGCAGCAGGGCCAGCGCGGCGGAGCCGGCCAGCAGGGCGGAGGCGTAATAGAGGAGAAAGCCCGGCTTGAACGAAAGGAGCGCGCGGGCTTCCGTCCCAAGCTCCCGCCAGGAGAGGAGGACGGCGGCCAGGACCAGCAGGAAAGAACCGGCCGCGCCGGCCGTCGCCGTCCTGGTCCAGCCGGGATTGTCGGCGGCGAAGGCTTCGGCGGCCGCCAGCAGGATGAAGGCCAGGCCGAGCCAGAGATGGAGCGCCGTCGAGGCGCGCTGGAGCCGCGAGAAATCCGGGAGTTCGCCGGCGTCCCGCGCTCCCGCCGCGGTCCCTTCGGCGGCTGCCCCGCTCCGCGTTCCCCTGGGGGGGGCGGTCTTTTTCGCGGCGCCGGAGGTTTTCGCGGGCGCCGCTCCGGCTTTACTTTCCGTCCGGACGGGGGCGGCGGGCAGGCCGAAAATATCGGTGTTCTTCGGCTTCGCGACGCAGGCTTCGGCCGCGGGGGTCGCGCCGCAGTCGGCGGCGAGAGGGTCCTGCGCCGCGGCGGCCGCGGGGCAGAGAAGGAGGAGCGTCGTCAATGCGTGCTTGATCATAAACCGGGGTTGTACCGCCTGAATTCGTCGGCGGTCTTGCGTTTGCGCGGGGCGGGTTCCTCGCCGGGCCAGCCGACGCTTATAAGTACCTCGGGCCTCTCGCCCGCGGGCAGCCCGAGGGTCCGGGCCGCGGCCTTTTTGTCGAACCAGCCGAGCCAGCAGGTCCCGAGGCCCAGTTCGCCGGCCGCCAGCACGAAATGCTCGCCCGCTATGCCCATGTCCATGTAGCGGAAATTTATGTCCTGGACCTGGTTGCCGATCCAGGCGGTGAGGTTCTGCCTCCTGCCGGTCACCGCGACCAGGACCGGCGCCGCGGCCGCGAACCCGCAGGCGGAATAGATACCGCCGAAAGCGGCCGCCGCGAGCTTCTCCTTGAGCGCGGGATCGTCGACGACGATGAAAGAGTAGGGCTGCGCGTTGCAGGCCGACGGCGCGAGCCGCGCGGCTTCCAGGCAGACGTCCAGCAGTTCGCGGGGGACCGGGTCGGGGCGGTACTTGCGCACGCTGCGCCGGGCGGAGGCTATCTTGAGTATGGAGGATTCCGGCATGCCGATATTTTATAATAAAGCGGGGACGGGACGGAGGAAGAATGGAAGACTGGGCGGAAGAAGCGGGTTTCGCGGTCACGCTGTGCGACAGGGAAGGGAAGATCACCTACATGAACGCCAGGTCGCGCGGGACCTTCGCAAAATACGGGGGAGGCGGTCTCGTGGGGAAAAGCCTGCTGGACTGTCACCCGGAGCCGGCCAGGTCCAAGCTGGCCGGGATGCTGAAGGAGCCGCGCGTCAACGCCTACACGATAGAGAAAGGCGGGGTCAGGAAACTCATCTACCAGGCGCCGCTGACGAAGGACGGGGCCGTTTCCGGCCTGGTCGAGCTGTCCGTGGAACTGCCGGCCGAAATGCCCCACTTCGTCCGCAAGCCCTGAGGAAGAGGAGCCTCTCGTCATGGAGAAGCCGTCGGCGCGCGGGAAAGCGGTCGTCCTCCTCTCCCGGACGGCCGGGGCGGCCGCGCTCGTCCTGGCGGCCTGGCGGTTCGGCTGCGGGCCCTTCGGGGAACAGAACCTTTCCCATTTCGCCGACAGGGGGGAATTCCTCTTCCACGCCGTATACAGCAGGTCCGTCAGCTTCGCCATGCCGCTGCCCGGCATGGCGCTGGCGTGGTCCAAATTCCATCTCGGCGCGGACCCCCTCCTGCCGTTCAGGGCCGCGGGCCTGCTGGCCTGCCTGGCCGCTTACGCCATAGGCGCGCGCGGCGGGGGGAGGGGGCGCGGGGCTTTCTTCGCCCTGGCCGCCGCCCTGGCCGCGCTCGGTCCCGCCCCCAGCGACGCGGAACAGGTCTTCTACGCCTTCTCGCTGCTCGTGTTCCTTCTCCTCGAACTGGTCCGGCTGGAGCGCGGAGGGTTCGCGCCCGCCGCGGTCGCCGGGCTGGCCGCCGGCTTCTCCATGCTGACGCGCTCGCCGCTTTTCCTGTTCCCGCCGCTGGCCGCCGTCCTGGGTTTTTTCTCCGCGCGCGGAAGGGTCCCGGGGACGGGCCGCCGCGCGGCGGCGGCGCTGCTGTTCCTGGCCTGCGCGTACCTGCCCGTGGTCCCCTGGGCCAGGCTCAACCATCATCTTTTCGGCCGGGTCATACTTTTCGAGGAGGCGCGGCCTGCCAGCAACATAATAACCGGGGCCAAGGGGCTGGTCTTCAGCATCGAGGGCGACGCCAGGGCTTTCGCCGGCCTCTCGCGGGACGAGAGCGTCTATCCCTGGGCGGTCCGCACGGTGCTGGCGGACCCGCTCAATTACGCGTCAGCCGTAGTTAAAAGGATCGCGGCGGTCTTCATGATGTTCCCGCTCCTCTTCGCGCTGGCGGCGGCCGGGCTTTTCTTCTGCCGCTCGCCGGGCAACAGGTTCACCGCTTTCCTGGCCGCTTATTTCACGGCCGTGCACTGCCTGCTGGCCGTGGAAGAGAGGTATTTTTACCCGCTCAAGTATCTGCTCGCGCTGATCGCGGCGGCGGGGGCCTGGGAACTGGCCGCCGGGCGGAGAGAAGAAGGCGCGGCGTCCGCGCCGGCCGGAGCGTCCCGCCCGCTGGCCGCGGGGCTCTTCCTGGCGCTGGCGCTGCCGTCGGCGGCGGTGCTGTTCAAGGTGTGGGAATATCCCCGCGCGGCGGGGCGCGGTCTGCCCGCGCTGACGGCCGCGGCGGCCAGGTTCCCGGCCGACCCGTGGCCGCTGCGCAAGCAGGGCGAGGCTTACCTTTCCTTCGGGCTCACCGCTGAGGGGCTGGAGAAACTCGGCCGGGCCTGCGGCGCGCACTATCCCGATCTCTGTCACCTTTCCGGCATCCTCGCCTCGGAGCGGCCGGCCTACCCGCCGGAAAGCCTGCCGGAATGGTACGAACTGTCGCTGGTGAAGCTGCTGCGGGAACTGCGGCTGGGACTTTACGCGGAGGCGCGCTCCACGCTGGCCCGCCTGCGCGGCCACTGGGAGACGGAGCGCAACGCGGTCAGGGGCGGGGAGGACGCGGTGCACCTGGCGGCGATAAGGAACTCCAACCTGACTTTCTGGGATTCCGACGTCAGGGCCGCCCTGCTGTACTGGCCGCCGGAGGAGCGGGCGGAGCTCCTTTCCCGGCTGGCCCGGATCGGCACGCTCACGCCCAGGCTCCGCTGCCTCATGGAATTCTACCGCGGGGGGACCGGGTCCGCGGGCTGCCGCGCTTCGTTCCCGCGGGACTTCGGCGGCGCCGAGTTCGACTGGTCCGGCGGCCTGCGCGAGATCCTCGCCGCGCTGCTGGCCGGGGGGGCGGCGCCGGCGGAAGAGGGCGCGCTGCGGCTGCTCCGCGGCGCGGCCCCTTCTCCGCGGGAAGCGCTGGAGATATTCGACGTCCCGGCTCCCGGCGGTCCCGGGCCCGCGCTGAAGGCCGCGGCGGCCGCCTACCGCTCGGGACTTTCCTCCCCGGACGGCAGGCGGGCCGCGCGGGAACTTTACGGGCTGGACGGGGATAATTTCGTTTACGCGCTGGTATGGCTCGCCGCGGAGGGAAATTCTCCGGCGGCCCGGGCCGAAGTCGCGCGGCGCCTTTCGGCGCGCCCGTACCCGCTGGCCGCCGCGGCCGCCGCTTATATCGCGCGGGGGGAGAAGGAAAAAGCTCTGGAACTCGCCCGTGCGGCCGCGCGGGGCCCTCTGCCAGAGGAGGGATGGACGCGGGCGCTGCTGGCCTTCCAGGGCGCGGAGAAGTACGGGGAGGGGATAGCCGCCGCGTCGCGCGCGCTGGCCGCCCGCCCCCGCTCCGCTCCCATCCTGAACGGCAGGGGGATGCTGCGGGTGCTCTCGGGGGACGAAGCCGGGGCCCGGGAGGATTTCCGCAAAGCGCTGGCGGCGGCTCCGGGGGAGTTCCAGGCCTCCATGAGCCTGGGGGCCCTGCTGGAGAGGGCCGGGGAAAAGGGAGAGGCGGAGGCTTTGTACGGCGCGCTGCTGGCCGGCGGCGCGCTGGACCCGGTCCGGGCGGGCGATGTCCGCGCGGCGCTCGAACGGGTCCGGAGGTAGGGCGCTATGACCACGGCGGCGGGGAGTTCGCAGACCTGTCGGAGCTCTCGCTGGAGCTTCCAGCCGAAATGCCGCAATTCGCAAGGAAACCCTGAGGGAGGAATATGAAACTGAAACTGCCTTATATACTGCTGGCCGCCTATGTCGCGGAGTTCCTGGTTCTGGCCGTGAACCCCTACAGCCGCGACGTCTGGTTCGCCGAGAACCTGCCCATAGTGCTGATAGTGGCGGCGCTGGCCCTTAGCTACCGGCGCTTCGCCTTCTCGGACGCTTCCTACGCCCTTATGAGCGTGCTGGTCTTCTTGCATACCGTCGGCGGGCATTACACCTTCGAGCGGGTGCCGTTCGGCTTCGTGACCGACCTGTTCGGCTTCACGCGCAACCATTATGACCGGATAGCGCATTTCTCGGTAGGCTTCTACGCCTATCCGCTGGCCGAATTCCTGTGGCGGAAAGGTTATACGCGCTCGAAAGGCCTGGTGGCTTTCACCGGCATAACGGCCATCTTCACCGTGGCGGCCGTCTACGAGATAATAGAATGGCTCTACGCGGTCTCGTCCGATCCCGCCGCTGGCATCGCCTTCCTGGGCAGCCAGGGCGATGTCTGGGACGCGCAGAAGGATATGCTGGCCGACGGGCTGGGCGCGATCTGCGCCTCGGTCCTTTTCCTGCTGCAGTACAAGGAACCGCCCCCGGGCGGGGACGGCCGGCCCTGAAACAAAAAACCCCGGCGGACGCGTCCGCCGGGGGCTGGGGCCAGTGCGCCGCGGTCTAGACGACGGTGGTGCGCTGGAACCTGCGGGCCAGCTCGGGCCGGCCTATGTGGAACAGCGTGGGCCTGCCGTGCGGGCAGTGGAAACTGTCCTTCGCCGCTTTGAGATCCTCGATGAGGCGCTGCGCCTCCTGGGGCTTGAGGAAGTCGCGGGCCTTGACCGATTTCTTGCAGGCCATCGTCGCGATGGTGTTGCGCTTGAGCGCCTCGTCGGACTTGGACGGTTCGCCGAGGACCTCCGAAAGATAGCCGAACAGCTCCTGCGCGGCGTCCTGGCTGAAATAGAACAGCGCGGGCGTGGCGTGCAGCAGCATGTGGGTCGGGCCGGAGCGGCCTATCTCGAAGCCGGCGCCCTTGAGCCAGTCCTGCCAGCGCATGATGTTCTCCGCCTGCGAGGCCGAAAGTTCGACGGAGACCGGGATCACCAGCGGCTGCACCCTTATCTTTCCCAGCACCAGCTCGTCCATGTACTTCTCGAAGAGCACCCGTTCCTGCGCGGCGTGCTGGTCCACCACCAGCAGCCCGCCGCCGGATTCGAAGACCAGGTAGCTTTTGGAGAGCTGGCCGAGATAATTGACCGGCGGCTGGTACCACGAGGGGCCGCCGTCGCCGGGCGCGGGTTCGGCGGCGAAAAGGGCGTCCGTGATATGCTCCGCCTCCGCGGCTCTCGCCGGGGGCTTTCCCGTGCCGAAGACGGCGCGGACCTCCGTGGAAGGGGCCGCCGGCGGAGGGAAAGCGGCCCGCCCGGCCGGCGCGGAGCCCGGATCTATGGCCGCGGAGGCCCGCTGGGTCTTGAGCAGGCGCGCGTTCACGGCGCCGGAGACGAACTTGAAGACGGCGCCTTCGGCGCGGAACTTCACGTCGGCCTTGCGCGGGTGGATGTTCACGTCCACCTCGGCCGGCGGCAGGTCCAGGTAGACGGCGCAGGCCGGATGCTTGGAGCCGCGCATGATATCGTAGCCGCGGTAGAGGGCCTGCTGCAGGGTTTTCGACGAGACGGGCCTGCGGTTCACGAAGAAGAACTGGTTCTGCCGGGTGGCGTAGAGGGAGTCGGGCAGCGAGAAGAGCGCGCGCAGCGAAAGCCCGGCGGCGTTCTGCTCGAGCGCGGTCAGTCCCTCGGCCACCTTGCCGCCGAGCAGTTCCCTGGCGCGGGCCAGGCAGGCGCTTTCCCAGGGGCCCTTGTCGGCCTTGAGCGAGAAGACCTCCGCGCCGTCCACTTCCAGCGAGAAAGAGACGCCGGGATTGGCCAGGGCGGCCTCCTCCACGACGCGGATGAGCTGGGCGCGCTCCGACGGATCGCTCCTCAGGAATTTAAGCCGCGCCGGGACATTGAAGAAAAGGTCGCGGACCTCGACGGTGGTGCCGCGGGCCGGCGGGGCCTTGCCTTCGGCCTTTATCTCTCCCGAGTCGCCTTCGATGAAAGAGGCCGCGTCGTCGCCGGCCCGGCAGGTGGTCATCTTCAGGCGCGAGACCGCCAGCGCGGAGAACAGCGCCTCGCCGCGGAAGCCGTAAGTGGAGAGCGCGTCGAGGTCCTCGAAGGCGGCTATCTTGCTGGTGGAATGGCGCATGACCGACAGGCGCAGGTCCTCCGGGGACATGCCAGCGCCGTCGTCGTTGACGCGAATGAGGGCCTTGCCCGCCTTTTCGGCGGAGACGCTGACGCGCGAGGCGCCGGCGTCGAGGGAATTCTCTATGAGCTCCTTGAGCACCGACGAGGGACGCTCGATGACCTCGCCGGCCGCTATCTTGGCCGCGACCTCTCCGGGCAGTACTTTTACGCTCATCGGCGGGCTATGGACAGGTAGTCCAGCGAGAAGGAATAGTCCCGGCCGGTCCTGAAAGTCCTGCCGCCCACGGCGGGCAGGCCCTGGGAGGAGAAAGCCGCCTTCTTCGCCTCCAGCGCCTCTTCGGCTTCGCTCTCGAAGGTGAAGGTCTCCGGGGAGGAGTAGGTCAGGACCCTGGCCGACGGCGTGACCGTATGGCCGGCGTAGATATTGCGGACTATGAAATCCAGGCCGAAGCGCCAGTCCCGGTTCTCCTCGCGCGCCCAGCGGTGCAGGACCTTTATCCCGGCGTTCTCGAACCCGGCCGCCGTCTCCCCGGCCGCCTCCAGCGCGTCGCTGTCGAAGGGGAAGGTCCCGGCGGGGGAATAAGTATCGATGGCGTGGGAGGGCCGCGCCGGTCCTTTATTGACGCGGACGGCGTGCTCGGCGCGCAGCCGCCACTTGCGGTCGGCGCCGCGGTACGGCACGGCCGCCAGCGGGGCCAGGCCCGCGCGGCGCATATCGGCCAGGAGACCGGGGGCCTCTTCTTCGGCGTCGCTCTCGAAAGTGTAGTTCCCGTGGTCGAAGGACCGTATCTCTATGTCGTAGGAGGGCTGGTTCCTCATCAGGTCCCTGACGGCGTAATCCACGCGGAAAGAACTGTCCTTGCCGGCCTTGGTCAGCGTGACGGAGAGAGGGGCCAGGCCGCCGGCGGACATCGCGGCGCTGACCCCGGCGGCGGCTTCTTCGGCCTCGCGCTCCGGCCAGTAGGCGACGGGGCTTTCGTAGGATTTGAGGATGACGGCCGGCGGCATTACCGCCGCGTGCCGCACCTGCGGCAGGTATTCTATGACGAAGGACCAGCGCCTGTCCTTCTTGACCGCGCGTCCGCCCAGGGTCTTTATGCCGGCGGCCCCGAAGGCGGCGAGCCGCGGCTCCATGGCCTCCTCGGCGTCGCTCTCGAAAGTGTAGGTCTCCTGCGCCGCGTACTCGGCGATCGCCGTTCCGGGCGTCACGGGGGGCTGTACGGGATGCGGGTAATGGGGCGCCGGGATATCGGTCGTTCCCACGGCGAAACCGGCTTCCCGTTCGAGCTGGTCCACGGCGGCGAAGGCGCCGGGTAAGAGAGAGGACGCGATAATGAAAGCGAGGGCTGAACGCATATTTATCTCCTTGGCCGGTCCCGGCCGGCACTAAAATTATATTATATAGCGCGAAAGGGGGCTTGGGCCCAAGGTCCCCCGATCTATGGACCAAAAGATGGGGAAGCTTGACTATTTCTACCTGCTGGCGCCGGCCTGGCTGGCGCTGGAGCTGACGCTATGGCCCGGCTTCCGGGCCGGGGTTTTCACTTCCTCGCCGGGGTGGACCGCGGCTTTTTACGCGATGGAAGCGGGGATAGGGGCCGCTCTGTATTTCCGCCTGCGCCTGGCCGCGCCGGTCGCGCTGCTGGAGAACGCCGCGTATCTTACGGCGGCGGTCAATTACGTCATACTGTCCCCGATGCATATAGCCGGCTCGGCGGGGACGGCCGACCTGGCCGCCGCGGGGGCCTCGTACCGCGCGGCCCTGCCCGGCATACTCTATTCCGCCTTTTACTGCGTTTTCCGTATCCGCCGGATCTTAGGGGGACGTTGTTTAGTTCTTTAGTTGTTATCCACAGGGGAGAGAAAGACGAGTGCAATATCGGGACGCAACAACTAAAGAACTAAACAGCGTCCCCGGCATTATTGTAAACTCTGTTAAAGCCGCCAAGGAGGTTCCCGGTGCTGCAGGATAACATCCATTTGGGCCTTACCTTCGACGACGTTCTCCTCGTTCCCGCCAGGTCCTCCGTCATGCCGAAAGCGACGGACCTTTCCACCCGGCTTACCGCCGGCATAAAGCTCAATGTCCCGCTGGTCTCGGCCGCGATGGACACGGTCACGGAGGCGCCGCTGGCCATAGCGATGGCCCGCGAGGGCGGCCTGGGCATCATACACCGGGCGATGAGCCCGCGCGAGCAGGCGCAGGAAGTCTCCAGGGTCAAGAAGCACGAGAGCGGCGTCATCACCGACCCGCTGACCATTTCCCCCGACGAAAAACTGTCCGACGCCGTCGCGCTGCTGGCCCGGCGCGGAGTTTCCAGCGCCGTGGTCGTTTCCCGCGGCCGGCTGGTGGGCCTGCTGACCAACCGCGACCTGCGCTTCCTCCGCGACCTCGGAAGGAAAGTTTCCACGGCGATGACGACGAAACTGGTCACCGCGCGGCCCGGCACCACTCTGGAGCAGGCCGAGAGGCTGCTGCAGCGGCACCGCATCGAGAAGCTGCCGCTGGTCGGCCGCGACGGCGAGCTCAAGGGCCTCATCACGGTGCGCGATATACTCAACCGCAAACAGTATCCGAACGCCTGCAAGGACAAGGCCGGCCGGCTGCGCGTGGGCGCGGCCGTCGGCGCCGGCGAAGAGGCGGTCGAGCGGGCGGCCGAACTGGTCAGGGCCGGAGCGGACCTGATCTCCCTCGATTCGGCGCACGGACATTCCGCGAACGTCCTGAGGACGCTCAAAGAGGTCAAACGCCGCTTCGGCGTCGAGGTCATAGCGGGCAACGTGGCGACCTTCGAGGGCGCGCGCGACCTGATCCGCGCCGGCGCCGACGCGATAAAGGTCGGCATAGGTCCCGGCTCCATCTGCACGACCCGCATCGTCTCCGGCGTGGGCGTGCCGCAGCTGACGGCCGTGCGCGACTGCGTGCGCGCCGCGAAGGGGCGGGTCCCGGTCATCGCGGACGGGGGGATAAAGTTCTCCGGAGACATTACCAAGGCCCTGGCCGCCGGCGCCGACTGCGTCATGCTGGGCACGCTGCTCGCCGGCACCGAGGAGGCGCCCGGCGACATCATCCTTTATCACGGCCGCAGCTACAAGGCCTACCGCGGCATGGGCTCGGTCGGCGCTATGGAGGCCGGCTCCAAGGACCGCTACGGCCAGCAGGGCGTGGAGAAGGACAAGCTGGTGCCGGAAGGCATAGAGGGACAGGTCCCCTACAAGGGCCCCGTGTCGGCGATAATCCATCAGCTTACCGGCGGCCTGCGGGCGGGGCTGGGCTACTGCGGCTGCCGGAACCTGGCCGAGCTGAGACGCCGGGCGAGATTCGTGCGCATCTCGGGGGCCGGTCTCAAGGAAAGCCACGTGCACGACGTGAAGGTCACCAAGGAGACGCCTAATTACGCGCTCAACGGCTGAACCGGAAAGCGGGCCCGGGGAGAAAGGGACATGAGGATACTTATAGTAGACGACAGCGAAGTGACCAGGACGATGATGAACGATTTTCTTACCGCCATGGGCCACGTGGTGGTGGGTGAAGGCGAGGACGGGGTGGAGGGGGTAAGGCTCTTCTCGGAGACCTCGCCGGACCTGGTGCTGATGGATATGATCATGCCGCGCAAGAACGGTATGGAGGCGCTTTCCGAGATCAGGGAATTGTCGCCGCAGGCTAAAGTGGTGATGGTGACCGCCGTACAGCAGGAGGCGCTGAGCGGCCAGCTCCTTGAGAAAGGCGCCGCGGCCGTGCTGAGCAAGCCCTTCGTCTACGGCGAACTGGAAGCGGTGCTGAAAAAACTCGCCTGAAGGCCCCTACCGGGCCCGCTCCTTCCACTCGGCCACGGTCTTCAGCGCTTCCAGCGGCGTCATCCTGTCGGGGTCGCAGGCTTTTATCTCGTCCAGCAGGGGATGCGCCGAGAACATCGGCAGCAGGGGGGGCAGGCTGTCGCCCGCCGGGGCGGCCTCGATGCGGTTCCTGTTCTCCAGTTCCCGCAGTATCTCCCTCGCTCTCGCCACGCAGGATTCGGGCAGGCCGGCCAGCTGCGCCACGTGTATGCCGTAGGATTTGTCGGCCGGGCCGGCGGTTATCTTGTGGAGGAAGACCACCTCGGTCTTGCCGGCGGCGTTCGTCCATTCCTTGACCGCCACGTTGAAGTTCTTTATGCCGGCGTATTTCTCCGCCAGTTCGGTCAGCTCGAAATAATGCGTCGCGAAAAGCACGCGCGGCCCGTCCTCGGCCCTGTGGAGGTATTCCACCACGGCCCAGGCTATAGAGATGCCGTCGAAGGTGGAGGTGCCGCGGCCGACCTCGTCGAGCAGCAGCAGGCTGCGCGGCCCGGCCAGGTTTAGTATCGAGGCCGTCTCGCGCATTTCCACCATGAAGGTGGATTCGCCGCGCGAGAGCCTGTCCTGCGCGCCGATGCGCGTCATGATGCGGTCGGTCACGCCTATGACGGCGGACCTGGCCGGCACGAAGGAGCCGGCCTGCGCCATCAGCACTATCAGCGCGTTCTGCCGCAGGTAGACGCTCTTGCCGCTCATGTTGGGCCCGGTCAGGATCACCAGCTGCGGGCCCTCGCCGCCGAGTTCTATATCGTTGGGCACGAAGGAGCCGGCGGGCAGCAGCCGCTCGACCACCAGGTGGCGGCCCTCTTCTATCCTCAGTTCGCCGCCGCCAGTCATTTCCGGGCGGACCAGGTCGTACCTGACCGCGCTCTCGGCCAGCGCCAGGAAGGCGTCCAGCTCGGCCGCCGTCATGGCGAAGGAGCGCAGCGCGGAGAGGCGCGAGAGCAGTTCCGCGCGCAGCTCGCCGAAAAGGTGGGTCTCGATGCGGCTGATCCTTTCCTCTGCTCCCAGTATCTTCCCCTCCAGGGTCTTCAGTTCCTCCGTGATGAAACGTTCGGCGTTGACCAGCGTCTGCTTGCGGACGAAATAGTGGGGGACCTTGGGCAGGTGGGGCCTCGTGACCTCCAGATAGTAGCCGAAGACCGAATTGTAGCCGACCTTGAGAGAGGGGATCTGCGTCCTCTCCTTCTCGCGCAGCTCTATGTCCACCAGCAGTTTCTGGCTGTTCTTGCGCACGCCGCGCAGCTCGTCGAGCTCGGCGCTCCAGCCGTCCTTTATCACGCCGCCGTCGGAGAGCCTGGCCGGGGGCGTTTCGGAGAGGGCCTTTTCGAGCAGTTCGCGCAGGGCGTTGAGGGGCTTGGAGACCTCTTCCAGGGCGCCGGCCAGGCCCGGGGACTTCTCGAAGAAGGACGGGGAGGTCAGCAGCATCTTAAGCCGCGGCAGCTGCGCCAGGGCGCGGCGCACGGCCGCGGCGTCGCGCGGCGAGACGCTGGCGTTGGCGACGCGGCCCAGCACCCGCTCGATATCGGGCACCTGCGCCAGCAGCGCGGTCAGCGATCCCCGGGCCTCGCGGTCCTCCGCGAGGAAGCCGGTGAAATCGTGCCTGGCTTTTATCGCCGGCAGGTCGCAGAGCGGCTCGAGCAGCCACTTCTTGAGCAGGCGCGAGCCCATGGCGGTGCGCCCCAGGTCCAGCGCCCCCCAGAGCGTGTTCGCGTCGTCGCCGCTCTCGGAGCCGACTATATCGAGCGTCTTTATGGCGGATTCGTCGAGCTGCAGGCGCCCGCCCGGCTCGAAGAAGGAGGGGGAGAAGGTCTCCTTGAGGCCGGGCTGCGTCTCGCGCAGGTAATTGACGGCGCTGACGGCCGTCCTGGCTGCCAGGCCGTTGTTGCGCCAGACGGACAGACGCTGCCAGGGCAGCTCGGCGCCGTCGGGCCTGAAATAGGGGGTCAGCAGCGCGCCGGGAGGGACCAGTCCAGCGGCTTCCAGCCTGGCGGCCGTCTCTTCGGAGGCCACGATCTCGGCCGGCGAGATCTTGGAGAGCAGCGACTGCAGTGCGTAATGGCGCGGGTCGTTGACGTTCTGGGCGGCGTTGAATTCTCCCGTGGAGGCGTCTATCCAGGCCAGGCCCCAGCCCACGATGTCGATGTGCAGCGAGGCCAGGTAACTGGCGGTCTTGGACTGCAGCAGTTCGTCCTCGACTATCGTGCCCGGCGTCATGACGCGGACTATCTCGCGGCGGAAGAGCTTGGACTTCTTCCCTTCCTCGCCGGAGGGGGCTACCTGTTCGCAGATGGCGACGCGGCGTCCCGCTTTGAGCAGCCGGGCTATATAGGTCGCGGAGGAGTGATAGGGGACGCCGCACATGGGCACGCCGTGGCGGGAGGTCAGTACCACGCCCAGCAGCTGGCTGGCCGTTTTGGCGTCGGCGTCGAACATCTCGTAGAAGTCTCCGAGGCGGAAGAAGAGTATGGCCCCGGGATGTTCCCGTTTCAGGGCCTGGTACTGCTGCATCAGCGGGGTGTCGGCGGTCTCGGTCTGTGCCATAAAATATCCTTACCGGCGGGAGGAATGCAGATATTCTACCAAAAGGGCTCTGGCCTCATTAAGGGTCTTCTTCTCCATGAAGGCCCCGCGCAGCGCGGCGGCGCCCTTGAGGCCCTTGAGGCAGTAACCGATGAGCTTGCGCGCGCGCACCACGCCGTTCTCCGGGCCGTATACGCCGCAGTTGAGTTCCAGGAACTCCAGGAAAAGTTCTATGGCGTCCTCCGGGCCGCGCTCCTTCGCCGGCCGGCCGGAGAGCCCGGCCTCGATCTCGGAGAAAACGAAAGGGTTGCCCACGGCGGCGCGTCCTATCGCGGCGCCGGCGCAGCCCGCCGCCAGCATGGCCCCGGCCGTCGCCGCGTCCTTCACGCCGCCGTTGCCGATGACCGGTATCCGCACGGCCGCGGCGGTGGCGGCCACGGCCTCCAGGTCCACCGGGCCGGTATGGAAGGCCTCGGCGTAGCGGCCGTGCAGCACGACGGCGGCGGCGCCCTCGCCCTCGGCCAGCCTGGCCAGTTCCGGCCCGAGCACGGTCCCCGTCTTAAGCCCGACGCGGGTCTTCAGCGTGACGGGGACTTTGACCGCGTTGACCACGGCGGCCGTGATGTCCGCCAGGAGCCCCGGCCGTTTCATGAGGGCCGCCCCTGCGCCCGCCCTGAGGACTTTCTTCACGGGGCAGCCGGCGTTTATGTCGACGACGTCGGCGCCGGCCTCTTCGGCCAGCTTCGCGGCCAGGGCCATGGCCTGCGGGTCGGAGCCGAAGAGCTGTATGGCGACCGGGCGCTCTCCGGGAGTGATGTCGAGCATCCGCATCGACTTGCGGTTGCCGTAGCGCAGGCTGTCGGCCGAGACCATCTCGGTGACCACCAGCCCGGCGCCGCCGCGCGCGCAGAGCAGCCGGAAAGGTCCGTTGGTGATGCCGGCCATCGGCGCCAGCCAGAGGCCGTTCTTCAGCCTGAGGCGGCCGAGGTCCATGTGCGGCAGGGCTGCGTGTCTCACGGTCTGGAGGGGTAGTTCCCGTCGTGGCTTACGGAGAGGTCGCGAGGGTCGCGCCGGCGGACCCTGTTGATCTCGGCGCGGGAAGCGCCGACGGCGGCGAGCACGCGCAGCTGGAACTCGTCGGCTTTCGCCTCCTGCGCGGTCACGTCGCGCAGCGTGGTGACGTCGAATTGCAGCGGATTGGCGGTCTTCTTCTCTATCCACTCCGCGGTCCCGCCCGGCGGCGGGGGGGTCTTCCGTCTGCGCCCGGGAGGGAGCGAGGCGGAGCGGTGATAGGAGTGCCAGGCATGATGCGCGATTATGCCGGCGCACCAGGCGTCGGACCTGTAGGCGTTGGCGTCGGAAAGGAAGACCGTCGCCACGCCCTCATGGAAGCCGAAGGAGGTCTTGTCGGCGCTTCGCACCACATAGACGTACTTGCGGACGAAATTGAAGGCGTCCCTGTCGTAGAGCCAGATGAGTTTCAGCGAGCGGGTGACCTGCCGGCTGAAACGGGGGGAGCCCTCTATGGCCAGTCCGGAGCCCGGCACCGGGCCTTCCGAGGGGGGGGCGGCCGCCGCCGCGCTTTCCGCCGGGGGCCGCGTTCCGCCGGGGACCGCGGCGCCGGGCTCGTCCGGTGCGGACCGGCGCAGCAGGTACCAGGCCGCCGCGCCGAGGACGGCGAAGAAAAGCAGCGCGAATATCCTGAAACGCAGTCTGGACCTGGATTCCATCTGAAAAAGACCGGCCGGCGCGCGTCTCGCGCGCCGGCCTTCGCCTCACCTGAAGGACTTTACGTAGGACTTGTAGAAGGACTGCAGTTCGTTGTCGGGGTCCTGGAACTCCAGGATGTGCTTCTTGCAGCCGCGGCGGGAGCAAATCTGCACCTGGCCGCCCTGCCTGAGGTCGAAAGCCACCATCTGCGCCGAGCAGAGGTCGCATTTGCGCGTGCTCTTGAGGTCCGCCTTGCAGTGGGGGCAGCGGAAGCCGGCTATCTTGGAGAGCGGTACGGGCAGGGAGGTCTCGGCGTCGTAGCTGCCGTAGAGCGAACTGAGATAGAGCGGCGCGTTCTTGCCCGCGTAGGTCAGGCGCACGGCTATGGCCGGCTTACCGTTGAGTTTCTTGGACGGGTCCATCAGGGACTTGCCGCAATGCGGGCAGCTTACCGATACGCTCATCATGTCGCCTCCGTACCGCTGGTAATAGGGTGAAATGATACCAAATTAGGCCCTTTCAGGCCGACTTCACGGCCCCCTGTTCTATCCTGGCCCTGTAGGAGGCGTGGAACTTCCTCATCTTCTCCACCAGGGCGCTTATCTCCTCTTTAGGCGGCAGGAAGGTGGTGCGGAAATGCAGGGTCCCCGGCCGCTGGCCGAAGCCCGAGCCCGGCACGACGCAGATCCCGGTCTCCTCCAGCAGGCGCAGGCAGTACTTCGTGTCGCGGGAGGTCTCGTACTTGTGGCGTTCGGCCGGGGTCATCCTCTCCGGGTCCATGCCGTCGGGATGGGGAAGGTCGAATTTCACGAAGGCGTACATAGCGCCCTGGGGGGAGGAGACGCTCATCCCCTCTATGGAGTTGAGCCCCTTGCCGAGGATGCGGGCCTTCTCGCGCAGGTCCCCCAGGATGGCGTTCTTTTCCTTTTCGTAAAGGGAGTGGCTCTCGTCGCCGGGCCTGGGCGGGTCTATCATCAGGTAGGTCACGACCTGGCCGATGGTATTGGAACAGAGGCCTATCGACTGGAGTTTGACGAGCTCCGCCCACACGTCCTCGGGCATGTTGCGCACTTCCATGTAGCCGCCGCGGTGGCCGCATTCGCCGAGGAAGCCCTTGGAGACCGAGTGGAAACTGAACAGCGTCACTTCCTTCTCTCCCAGTTCGTGCATGACCTTCGCGAAGGAGTGGAATTTAAGCCCCGCGCCGTAGATGTTCTCCTGGTACACCTCGTCGGCGAGTATGGCCAGGCCGTTCTCCTTCGCGAAGCGTATGACCATGATGATGTTCTCGCGGGAGAGCACCGCGCCGGTCGGGTTGCCGGGGTTGATGACGGCTATGGCCACCGGGTTCACGCCCTGGGCCCGCGCCTCGGCGATGGAGCGCCGCAGCTCCGCCTCGCCGAGCTGCCAGCCGCCGGCTTCGTCGAGAAAATAGTTCACCTGGCGGGCGCCGTAGAGGTCTATCGTGGCGCTGTAAAGCGGGTACTGCGGTATCGGGATCATGAAGCCGTCCGCGGGACCGCTGGTCAGCATCGTCATCGCCGACTGCACTCCCTTGCTGGCCCCGTCGGTCAGCAGTATGCGGTCCGGGTCGGCCGGGATGCCGTCGCGCTTGGATATGAAATCCGCTACGGCCTGCCGGATGAAAGGCATGCCGGCGCTCTGCGTGTAGGCGCCCATTCCCGTCGGGTTCTTCTCCAGTATCAGCCGGGCCCTGCGCACCGCGTCGGCGGGGAAGGAGGACGCCGTTTCGGGCCTGTCGAGCAGTTCCGGGTATTCCACGAGGGCCAGGACCTGCCGCACGAAGGTGAGCGGCTTCTGTTTGAGGGCCTGCGGGTTGCCGATATTGCAGTAGGTTATGTGGCGGCCCTGTTTTTCCAGTTCCTGGGCGCGGATGACTATCTTGCCGCGCACGGCGTAATGGGCTTTGAGAAGGTTGGCGTTGAGACGGGAAAGTTTGACCATATTTTCATTATAACTTTTCCGGGGACAGTATACTTAATTCCCCGTTTTTTCTCTTTTCTCCGTCGGTGCGTCTCCCGGGATGTTCGGGGAATTAGGTATACTGTCCCCGGATATAAAAGGAGCCTGAAATGTGCGGAGTCATAGGGTTAAGCTGCTTTAAGGACAGGGAAGACCTCGGCGCGGAGGCCGCGCGGCTGCTGCGGATGCTGGAATACCGGGGCTACGATTCCACCGGCGCCCTTATACAGGACTCCTCCGGCCGCATCACGCTTAAGAAGGACGTCGGCGCGCCCAGCGTCATCACGAAAAAGCTCGGTATAGACCGCCTCGCCGGCAAGCTCTTCTGCGGGCAGGTCCGCTGGGCCACTTTCGGCGCGGTCACGAAAGAGAACGCCCAGCCCCACGACGTCCGCTGCCATACGCATCTCTACGGCGCCCATAACGGCAATATCACCAACTGCGACCAGCTCAAGGACTGGCTCGTCTCGGAGGGCCACGACGTAAAGAGCGACAACGACGGCGAGATGCTGGTGCACACGATAGAGCATTTCTTCGCCGCGGAGCTGAAAAAACTGCGCGACAGGTCCGGCAGGCGCGGCCGTTACGCGGCGCTCAAGGCGGCCATACTCGCAGCCGCGAAAAAGACCACCGGCTCTTTCGCCGCGGTAGTCGTGGATCCGGTCACCGAGCTGATGGCCTGCGTGAAGGCCGGCAGCAGCCTCTACATGGGCGCCGGCTCCGACCGCGAGCACGGCCCTTTCATCATCGCCTCCTCCGACCTGGCCAGCGTCCTGTCGACGACCAAGATGCTCTACCCCATAAAGGAGGACGAGTTCGCGCTCTATACGCCGGAGAAGGCCGACTTCTTCCACCTCCGCACCGGCCGCCCGCTGAAGAAGGAGAAGTCCCGCAGCCACCTGCGCGTGGAGGAGACGGGGCTGAAGAAACCCTTCAAATATTTCATGGAGCAGGAGATATTCAGCGAATCCGCCGCCGCCGCCAAGGTGCTGTCCTTCTTCGCCGACCGCTCGCCGCTGACCGACCTGGCCCGCCGCGCCGCGGCCCGGGACCGCGGCTTCGTGCGCGACATCAAGGCGCGGCTGACGGAACTGGCGGCCGTCACCGACGCCGCCGGGCTCAAGCGCGGGGCCGCGTCCTTCTTCGCCTCGCCCCTGGTCCGGAAGGCGCTCTCCTACGCCCGGTCCTGCCGCCTGCCGCTGGCCTCGATGGCGCCCGAGTCCCGGATGGCCGATTTTTTCACCGAGCTGCGCGGCCTCTACGGCTCGGCCGAATGCGGCCAGGCGCTCAAGTTCGCCGACGCCCTGTTCATGCTGGAGGAGATAGACGCCACGAGCGCCGGCATGGAGAAGTACTGCGCCATAATGGAGCGCTGCCGCCTGCGCGGCCGCTCCGCCTATTTCGTGGCCTGCGGGACCTCCTATAATTCCGCCAAGTGCGCCTCGGTCTTCTTCAGCCGGCTGGCCGGCGTGAACGTGACGGCCTATCTGCCGGGCGATTTCCGCTCGCAGTGCCTGGAGGCGGTGCGCGACGGCGACGTGCTCATAGGCATAAGCCAGAGCGGCGAGACCAAGGACCTGATAGACGTCTTCAACCAGGTGAAGGCCTCCGGCCGGCGGGTCTCCTATGTGAACGTGGTCAATAACGTGAACTCCACCATAGCCCTGGAGAAGTCGGACGTCTGCATCCCGCTGCACTGCGGGCCGGAGATAGCGGTGCCCGCGACCAAGAGCTTCGTCAACCAGCTGCTGGTGCTCTACATCATGGCGCTGCGGCTGGGCGAGCGCCTGCTGAAGCGCAAACCCTCGGCGGCCGCCTCCGCCAGGCTCAGGAAATACTCCGAGAGCCTCTACCTGATACCGGAACTCATAGAGGAGACCATAAACGGCACGCGCGACGCCGTCGCGCAGACCGCGCAGGACCTGCACCTGGAGCCGAGCGTCCACATACTCGCCACCGGCATGCACGGCATAGCCCGCGAGGGCGCGCTCAAGGTCCGCGAGGTGGTGCTCAACCACACCGAGGGCTTCGAATCGCCGGAATTCAAGCACGGCCCGAACACCATACTGGGCGTGAACACGATATTCGGCATGGAAGGGGTCGGGGCGCTGGTGGACAAGTTCGCCGATACGATAAAGTACGCCGTGGCGCATTGCGGCAGGCGGCTGCCGCCGGACGGCCTCTACCGCATCTTCAGGGCCGTTTCCGACTACGCTTTCTTCGACAGGAAGCCGGCCGGGCTGACGGCCGCCGAGAAGGCGGTCTTCTCGGACATACTCGGCAAGCACAACTTCTTCGAGACGATGTACACCAATTACCCGCTGGTCTTCGTGACGGGCCCCAATTCCCGCGACGTGAACCTGACCGTCTCCCAGATAAACACCCACAAGATCCGCGGGGCCGACATCTACGTCATAGCCGAGGAGGACCGCCTGCTGCGCGACGCGGCCGGCAGGAGCCCCGCGTCCATGTACTCCAAGGCCTACCGGCACGGCTATGTCCCGCTGCCGAAGACCGGCGACGACCTGCTGGTCTTCTTCACCTCCTCCGTGGCGCTGCAGCTGCTGGCGCTGGAGATGAGCGTGAAGAAGATGCGGTTCCTGGACCGCCTGGACATCAAGGACCACGGCGTGCACCCGGACTCGCCCAAGAACGTAAGCAAGTCCATAACCGTGGATTAAGCAAAAGGAATAACTATTGCGGTCCGCTAAGGGGCTGAGCCGGCAAAACACGGGGTTTCGCGCTTACGATGCTCCGGCCTCCGTGAAGGTTTTGCCTGGTTCAGCCCCTCGTCGGCCCGGTTGTTCCCTTACGGGGCGCTTGCAATCGTTTCGTATTTATTCGTAGCGCAGGGCGTCTATGGGGGACAGGTCCGAGGCTTTTTTTGCGGGCCAGAATCCGAAGATCACGCCCACGCCGGCCGAGAAGCCGAAGGCCAGCGCGACCGAGGCGGGCGAAACGTAGACCGCCCAGCCGGAGAGCTTGGAGAGGACGAAGGCGCCGCCGGCCCCGGCGGCTATGCCTATGGCGCCGCCTATCACCGAGACTATGACCGCCTCGATGAGGAACTGCAGCAGCACGGCGCGGCGCGTGGCGCCGATGGCCTTGCGCAGGCCTATCTCCTTGGTGCGCTCGCTGACGCTGACCAGCATGATGTTCATGATGCCGATGCCGCCGACGATGAGGGAGATCCCCGCTATGAAGCCGAGCAGAGTGCTGAAGGTCTTGATCGTCCCGGTGAGCATGGACTGGAACTCGGCCATGTTCATGATCATGAAAGTGTCGTCCTTATGCTCCGGGACGTTCTTGCGCTTGCGCAGCAGTTCCTTCACCCGCTCCTGCGCCTCCTCCATCAGCTTATAGTCCGACATCTCCACCCAGATGGAATCCACGTACTGCTTGCCCAGCACGGTCTTCATCGCGGTCTGCAGCGGGACGACTATATTGTCGTCCTGGTCGCGCGGGCCCTGTGCGCCTTTAAAGGGCAGGACGCCGATGACGGAAAAATTGCGGCGGTTTATCTTTATCGTTTTTCCGACAGGGTCCTCGTCGCCGAAAAGCTCGTTGGCCACGGTCTGTCCTATGACGGCCACCTTGCGCATCTGCCGCGCCTCCTGGGCCGAGAAGAAGCGGCCGAAGGCGGGCTCCGCGGCGCGCATGGACGCGTACACGGCGCCGGCCCCGGTCAGCGAAGTGCGGTGGTTCCTGGCCCCGTAGACGGCCTGCACGCTGCCCGAGACCAGCGAATCGGTCCTGACTACGTTGGGGACCCGGGCCAGCGCCTCGGCGTCCTCCATCGTGAGGCGGCTGGTGCCGCCGAAGCCCTGCGACGGACCCCGGCCGCTCATGCGCGCCGGCATGACGGACAGCAGGTTGGTCCCCAGCGAGGACATCTGTTTCTCTATGGCCTTCTGCGCGCCGGTACCGACGGCGAGCATGGCGATGAGCGCGCCGACGCCGATGATGATGCCCAGCATCGTCAGCAGCGAGCGCGTCTTGTTGCTGAGTATCGAGCGCACCGAAGAGGCCATGTTCTCGGCGGCCTCGCGCCAGGTCAGGAAGAAATTGGCCGGCACGCGCACGGGCCTGCCCTCGCCGGCCGGGGCGGGCTTCTTCGTCGTGTCCTCGATGACAAGGCCGTCCTTTATCTTGATGACGCGGTCGGCCCAGGCGGCTATGTCGGGCTCGTGGGTGACCAGGACCACGGTGATACCCTGTTCGTTGAGGCCCTTGAAGATGTTCATTATCTCGTCGGCCTGGGCCGAGGCCAGGTTGCCGGTGGGCTCGTCGGCGAAGACTATGCGCGGCTCGTTGACCATGGAGCGGGCTATGGCCACGCGCTGCTGCTGGCCGCCGGAGAGCTGGTTGGGCCTGTGGCCGGCCCGGTCGGAGAGGCCGACGGCGGCCAGGTGCTTGAGCGCGGCCGCCGGGTTGGCCTTCTCGCCGAGGTAGATCTGCGGCAGCCCGACGTTCTCGGCCGCCGTCATGCGCGGCAGCAGGTTGAACTGCTGGAAGACGAAGCCGATGATGCGGGCGCGGAGGTAGGAGAGCTCCCCGTCGTCGAGGTCGCTGATCTCGCGGCCGTAAAGTTTGAAAGAGCCGGCGCTGGGCCTGTCCAGCAGGCCGAGTATGTGCATCAGCGTGGATTTGCCGGAGCCGGACGGCCCCATGATGGCGACGAACTCGCCTTCTTTGACCGTCAGGTCCACGCCGCGCAGGACCTCGAGGTCCTCGCCGCCCATCCGGTAGATCTTCCTGATGCCTTTGAGCTCTATCATGTCCAGTCCGGCGGCCGCCGGTCCTTACCTGCCCCGGAAAGCCCTGCGCTGCTGGGCGTTCATTTTGCTCCCAGGCCGCTGCGGCATGAGGGGGTTGTTGCCGCCGCTGGCGGTCTGCGGCCGGTAGGGGCGGCCCTTGTAGAACACGGCCTCCCCTTCCTCCAGGCCGCGCCTGATCTGCACCAGTTCGCCGTCGTCGAGGCCGGTGACGACCCGCTTGTAGACCGGCTTGCCTTTTTCGAGGGCGGTGATGACCGAGGTGCTGCCCGAGGCGTCCAGCGTCACCGCGCGGGAAGGGATGAACAGCGAGGGCTTCGGCTCGGTGACGCGTATCTTTATATTGGCCGTCATCTGCGACTTGAAGAAAGAGGGGACCTTGTCCGGGCGTATCTTGACCGTGTAGGTGATGACGCTGCTCTGGTTCTTGCCCTCGTCGAGTATCTGGAAGACGGTCCCTTTGACGGTGCTGTCCGGGTAGGCGTCCAGCGTTATCTCGGCCCGCTGGCCCTCCTTCACGCGGCCTATGTCGGATTCGTCCACGCCGACGGCCACGATGAGCCGGTCCGAGATGGCGAAAAGCACGGTGCTGGCCCCGACCGTCTGGCCTTCCACTATGTTCTTGAGGATGACGGTGCCTTCTATCGGGGAGATGATCTTGATCGGCTTGTAGGTCTCCTGCCAGTATTTGAACTGCTCCTCGCCCATCGCCCGGGCCGAGTCGAGTATGGCGACGCGGTCGGCCGAGCTCATAAGGGCCAGCGTCTCTCCGAGGGCGACCTTGTCGCCTTCCTCGACGAGTATCTCCTCGATGCGGCCGCTGGAGGCCGGCTGTATCTCCACGCGGTTGAGCGGCTCCACGCCGCCGGTGGTCTCCACGTACTCCGCGGTCTCCTTCATGAAGGCCGCGGTCGATGAGTAGGGGATCTCGTCGCCGCCGTTCTTCTTCCCGGAAAAGTACCGCCAGCCGCCGGCGGCCAGCAGAACGGCCCCGGCCAGGAGCAGGATCTTCTTGACGTTCTTTTTCTGCATAGGATGTTCCCTTTATTCGCCCAGCCCGGTGCCGAGCAGGTTCTCGACCGCGAGCTTGCGGGTATTGGCGTTCTTGAGATATTCCAGCTGGTTGAGCCGCGCGTCGACCAGGTTCTGCTCGATGTTCTCGAGGTCGAGGAAACTTATCTTGCCGGCCATGTACTTTATCTGCGATTCCTTGTAGCGCTCCTCGCTGGCCTCGAGGACCTTCACGTGCGCCGCCGCGGTCTGCCTGGCGTTGAGGAACTCGTTATAGTAGTTGAAGATGTCGTTCTCCAGGCCCAGCACGGCCTCGCGCAGGCCTTCCTCGGCGGCTTTGAGCGCGGCGCGCGCGGCCCCGGTATTGTGCCTGTAGTAGGTCGGGCCGTTCGCGAGCAGCGGTATCGAGAGCGAGAGGCCCAGCGACCAGCTCTTCCGCTCCGGGAACTCGTAGGGGCCGCTCCAGTTCATCGACTGGCTGGCCGTCAGCGAGGGCGCCGCGTCGTATTTGGCGGAGAGGAGGCGCTCCTCGTAGACGCCCAGGGTCTTGCGCTGCGAAACTATGCGGGGGGAGGCCTCGATCAGCGGGCGCAGGTCTCCCGTATCCAGCGAGTATTCCGGCGAGGTGAATTCCCCTTTGGCCGTCAGCGGCCGGTAGGCCGAGGTGCCCATCGCTGCCAGCAGGCCGCGCCGCGCGATGTCCAGCGAACGCTCCGCCTTGGCGGTGTCGGCCTTCGCCACCTCGTAGAGCGCTTCGGCGTAGAGCATGTTGCCGCGCGACTCCATGCCGCTCTCATACTTGAGCTTTATGAGCCGCGCGTTCTGGTCGCGCAGGTCCAGCACTTTTTTCTGGGCGGCCAGCTTCTCCTGGGAGAAGAGCAGGTTCACGAAGGCCGAGTAGAGCGTCTGGCGCAGCGCGGCCGATTCGGTCCGGTAATCCGCCTCGGCCTTTTCGTAGCTGAGCTTGGACGACCGGATGGAGGAGAAGGTCTTGAGGCTGAACAGGGTCTCGGAAGCCGAGACGCCCGCGCGCCAGCTGGTGGAGGCGTCGGTGGAGTCCCCGCCGGACCTGCTTACCGAATGGGACAGGCTTATGTTCGGCATGAAGGCGTTGTAGCCGGAGAGGTAGGTATGCCTGTTCTGCTCTATCGCCAGCCGTTTCGCGCTGAGCGACGGGTTATTGGCCAGCGCCTCGCGCACGCACTGCTCCCAGGTTATATCCTCCGCGGAAGCGGGAGCGCCCGCCAGGGCCGCCAGCGAGACCAAAAGGAATAGTTTTTTCATAGGCTTATATGTGGCCGCACGATCATAACGCGGCCGGGCCCCGTTTTATTGCATGGCCGGTAAAAACCCCTGTATTACTTCAGCTTTTCCATGCCGGCGAACTCGCGGTCAAGCCGGAAGCCGCGCAGTATCTCTTTGTCGTCCGGGGTCCCGGCTTTTTCCATCGCGCGGGCTATGGTGGGGGCCAGGCCGGGGCCCAGCATGAAGCCCTGGCCGCACATGCCGACCGCCAGGACGAACCCGTCCGGGCCGGGCCCGGCGTCCACTATCGGGAAGCCGTCCGGCGTCATGGGGTATAGGCCGCGCCAGGTGCGGCGCACTTTCACTCCCGAGAGCTGCGGCATGAGGTTTATCATGCGCCGGGAGACTTCCGGCAGGAACTCGGAGGTGGAGCGGCAGTCGTCGCCCCAGACCGGCGGGTTGGGCGTGAGGCAGAACACCAGCTGGCCCTCGGAATTCTGGTAGAAGTAGTAGTTCTTGGACTTGTCGCCCGGCCTTATGTCCACTATCATGGGCTTGAGGAAAGGCTTGAGCGGCTCGGTGATGCCGGCCTCGTGGCAGTCGGGCCTGACCGGGACCTTTACGCCGGCCAGCTCCGCTATTTCCGCGGCTTTGGCCCCGGCGGCGTTTACGACATGGGCCGCGCCGTAGGCGCCCTTGTCCGTCATGACGCCCTTAACGGCGCCGGACGAGACCGTTATGCCGGTCACGCGCTCATGGAAGCGGAACTCCGCGCCGGCCTTTACGGCCGCGCGGTAGAAGGCCTGGCCGCTGAGCAGCGGCGAGGCGCTGCCGTCGTCGGGTGAATAGGTGCCGCCGCGCAGGTCGCGGGGATTGATGCCGGGCGCGAGCTTCTTTATCTCTTCCGGGCCCAGCCAGGAGATATTGAGGCCGAAGGCCTGCTGTACCTTGAGCATTTCCCTGAGCAGCCGCTCGTCGCTCTCGGTATAGACCGGGAAGCAGTAGCCGCCCTTGAGCCAGCCGATATCGTCGCCGCGCTTCTCATGCCAGGTGGAGAAGACCTCCAGGCTGCGCAGGCAGGTCTTGATCTTGGCGCCGTCGGAATGCGTGGCGCGGACGCCGCCTATGGCCTCCTTGTTCTGGCCCTGGCCGGCCGAGGCCAGCTCGTCGAGGACCAGGACCTTTTTGCCCTTTTCCGCCAGTTCCAGCGCCAGCGGCGTTCCCACGCTGCCCGCCCCTATGATGATGACGTCGTAGTTCTTATCGGTCATGGTATTAGAAGCCGCTCCAGCCGGCCTTCTCCTCTATTTCGGTGCGGCACTTTATATTGGCGAAAGTCCCAAGCTCCGTTTCCATCAGCAGCGGGCGCTGCGTCATGGCCGTCAACTCCTCGGGCTTCACGCCTTCGGAACGGCAGATGGAGAGTATCAGCGAATTGCAGGTCTTGGAGCCGCAGGCGCCCATGCCGGCGCGCGTGACGGCCTTGAGCTGGTTGAGGTCCCGGATCCCGGAGCGTATGGCCTTGCGTATCTCGCCCAGCGTCACGCGCTCGCAGCGGCAGATGACCGTCTCATCGGGGGAATCCTTCGTGACGGCCGGCTTCCCGGGTTTCTCTTCGGAGTAGAGCCGAACGCCAGCTATCCGGTCGGCGACGGCCCCGTCGGCGGCCAGCTGCAGTATGAGCGTGCTGTCGGCCTTAAAATCGCGTATGTCCACAACCTTCGCCTTTCCCAGCGGGCACCCTTCCCAGTCGGTCAGCTCCACCTCGTCGCCCTTCTTCACTTCACCGCGGCCTATCTCGAAGGGCACGGAGACGACGGGATTCTTCTCGTCCCTGCGGCGGTCCACTATCGTTATCGCCAGGCCGGGGCAGACTACCAGGCATTTGAAGCAGCCTATGCATTCGCCCTCGAACTTCGGCGCGGCCATGATGTTCTCGACCGGTATCTTTATCGACTTCTTGGGGCAGGAGGTGGAGCAGGGATTGCAGGGTATTTCCTGCCGGCAGTGCAGCACGGGATAGACCTTGCGGTCGTGCTCCCGGTCTTTCACCGGGGCGGTCGGGCCGGGGCGGGACTTGAGCGTCTCGAGCTTCTCGTACCAGAAAGCGGGCACCGGGCCGGCCATGACGCCGAGGCTCTTGAGCACCTTGTGCGCGGTGATCTTGCCGCTGAACATGGCGGCCGAGGCCTCGGCTATCTCCTCGGCGTCGCCGCAGACGAAGGCGTTCATGCCGAACGCGGCCGCCTGCTGGTGGAACTCGTTTATGGAGTTGAGGCCGACCGCTATCAGCAGCGTGTCGGCGTCGAAGGTCTTCTCCGTGCCGGGCAGCGGGCGGAACTTGTCGTCCACCTCCGCTATCGTGACGCGCTCCAGTTCCTCTTTGCCTTCCGCGCGCAGTATGGTGTGGCGGGTATGGACCGGCACTCCGAGGCGCCGTATCTTATCCTCGTGCACCTTGTAGCCGCCGCAGCGCTTCTGCGCCTCGATGAGCCCGACCACCTTGATGCCGGCCTGCAGCGCGTGGTAGGCCGCTATCAGGCCCACATTGCCGCCGCCGACTATGAAAAGCCTTTTGGAGGGGCGGACCAGGTCGCGGTTGACCAGCGTCTGGAAGGCGCCGGCGCCGTAGACGCCGGGCAGCGTGTTGCCGGGGAACGGCAGCGATTTCTCGCGCGCGCCCGCGGCGGTGATGATGGCCTTGGGTTTCACCAGGCAGTAGTTCCCGTCGCGCACTACGCCGGCCTTCTTGTCGGAGAAAACGGCCACGCAGGAGGAATTGAGCCAGACCTTCACCGACGGGAATTCCTTGAGCTGGTCGGTCAGCTTGTCGGCTATGTCTATGCCGCGCGTGCCGGCGTAGCAGTCCTCTATGGAGCCGAAGAATTTATGCGTCTGCAGCACCAGCTTGCCGCCCAGCTTGTGCTTGTCGTCCACTATTATCGTGGAGACGTTGAGCTTGCCCAGCTCTATAGCGGCCGCCAGTCCCGAGGGGCCGCCGCCTATTATGAGGGCGTCGGTCTCCACTTCCTCTATGCGCCCCGCGTCCTGTACGCAGACGGCGGGCGGCAGGCCGGGCACTCCTTTGAGCTCTTCCACCTTCATGCCCGCGCGCACCGGTGTGACGCAGGATTTGACCGATATCCCGTCGGCCAGCACCGAGCACTGGGCGCATTGGCCGTTGGCGCAGAAGATGCCCTGCGGGCTGCCGTCCTTGTGGTGGCGGCTGAAGATCTTTATCCCGTTGGCGAAGAGCGCGGTGGAGAGCATCTCGCCGTCGAGGGCCTCCAACTCCCGCCCCTGGAAAGTGAATTTGACCCGGTCGCCTTCCGGCGGGGTCAGTATCATGTGCTCTTTTATGCGCTCGTTCATTTTTTCTCCGGTAGGCGGCCGGACTCGCGTCGTCGGCGCCCAGGAATAAATGTTACAAAAAATAGTGGTATATGTGGTCGGCGCGCGGCAGCGCCACGGCGCTGCCGAACTTGACAACATAACAATGGTCTGCAAAACTATGGCGGTCGGCGCAGGACAGGGGAAAAGGGGCAGGCCGATGTTTTCAAAATTTAACTGTAACGGGAGCCGCGCGCTTCGGGCGTACGGCTTTGTCTATTGTCATGGAGGAAAACCTATGAACCGCATCATCGCAGGAGTTCTCATCATGTTGTCGCCTTGCGCCGCCCTGGCGCAGGAAGCCTCAACCGCCGCGGACCAGGTGCCGAT
>CAYPYG010000001.1:0-152656 GCA_964415175.1 uncultured Elusimicrobiaceae bacterium | reverse complement strand
GGCCTCCCCGACGGGGAAGCCCTCAAAATACCAACACGGATTTTTAATTAACTCTCTTTTCTCGTCACGGGCCCGCTGACCGACAAACTGGGCGGACGCGCGGCGATGCTGGTCGGCACGGCCGGCGCGATGATCGCCAATTTCCTGATGGGCCTGACGCTCTACGGCATAACTTTCTGGGGCTGGAACGTCTCGATAGCGACTTCCTTCCTCTTCCTCTACGCGCTGAACATGCACTTCCAGAGCTACGGCGCCATCTCGATAGTGACCGTCAAGGCGCCGTGGTTCCACGTGCGCGAGCGCGGCACCTTCTCCACGATCTTCGGCGCGATGATAGCCTTCGGCCTCTATTTCGCCTTCGACTGGGGCTTCGCCCTGGCCGAGGCCACCCGCGCGGCCGCCGGAGCCGAGCCGTCGGTGATGGCGCGGGTCTTCGCTACCGTCTTCGGCCTGGGCGGGACCGGCGTGGACCAGAACTGGTGGATCTTCTTCGCGCCGGCGGCGATACTGGCCGCCTTCTGGCTGATCATGTTCTTCTTCCTGCGCAACAAGCCCTCCGAGGCCGGCTACCAGGACTTCGACACCGGCGAGGAGTCGGTCTCCGATACCGGCGAGCGCCTGCCCGTTACAAAGGTCTTCCTCAAGATAATCACGCATCCCGTGCTGCTGGTGGTCTGCGGCATAGAGTTCTGCAGCGGCATACTGCGCAACGGCATCATGCACTGGTACCCTCTGTTCGCCGGCGAAGTCGGTATCAGGAAGGACTTCTGGATCACCGACAACTGGGGCCTGATGCTGTTGCTGACCGGCCTGGCCGGCTCTTTCCTGACCGGCTGGTGCTCGGACAAGCTCTTCCAGTCCCGCCGCGGGCCGATGGCCGCCATCCTTTACGGCGTGATGGGCGCCAGCGCGGGCGTGATGGCACTGACGCTGGGCGCGAACGTCTGGTGGGCCGGCGCGGCGACGATGCTCATCTCCATGTCGGTGACCGGCGTGCACGGCATACTCTCGGGCACCTCCACCACCGACTTCGGCGGCGCCAGGAACGCCGGCGCGGCCACGGGCATAGTGGACGGCATGGTCTATCTCGGCACCGGTTTCCAGTCGATAGTCATCGGCCATATCACGCCCGTAGGCGAGCTGGCCAAGGACCCGAACAACTGGAGAATGTGGCCGGTGTTCCTGGTCCCCTTCGCGCTCATAGGTTTTTTCCTCTCGGTGAAGATCTGGCACGCGCTGCCTAAAAAGGCGAAGCGCCCCGCGGCCGTGCCCGCCGAACCGGAGTACCAGCCCGGCAGCTGAATGGACGCGCCGCGGAAACATCCCAAAGACCCGCTGCACGGCGTGACGCTGGAGACCGTGGTCAAGAGCATAGCGCAGCGCTACGGCTGGCGGGAGATGGCGCGGCGCATCCCCGTCCGCTGCTTCATGTTCGACCCCACCGTGAAGTCCAGCCTTACCTTCCTGCGCAAAACCCCGTGGGCGCGCAAGAAGGTGGAGGACTGGTACGTCGAAGACCTCCGCCGCGGATAAAGCCCGTATGGAACTTTCACAGGACCAGGAAAAGGCGCTAGCCGCGCTGCTGGGCTGGTATAAAGACCCGGCCCGCCGGCCTTTCGTCACGCTGGGCGGCTACGCCGGTACCGGCAAGACCACGCTGATCGCCGTGTTCAGGCGCGAGCTGGCCCGGCTCCAGAAAGGTCTGAAGGTCTCTTTCTGCAGCTATACCGGCAAGGCCGCGCAGAACATGCGCAACCGGCTCAAAGAGTCCGGCGCCATGCTGCCCGGCGACACGGTCGGCACCATACACGGCCTCATCTACACGCCGCGCGAGACCTCCGACGGCCGCATCGCGGGCTGGGACCGCAAAGAGTCTCTGGAGCGCCATCTTATAATCGTCGACGAGGCGTCGATGGTCGATTCCGTCATCTGGCACGACCTGCTCTCTTACGGGGTGCCGGTTGCGGCGGTCGGCGACCACGGCCAGCTGCCGCCCATCGAGGGGAAGTTCAACCTGATGCGCGCGCCGGAGATCATGCTGACGCATATACACCGGCAGGCGCGGGGCAACCCCATCATCGAGGTCTCCGAAATGGCCCGCTCGACGGGGATCGTCGAACCGCGCCGTTACGGCCAGGGCGTGGTCAAGTTCCTTAAAGAGGACCCCGACGCCCAGGAGAGATCGGGCGAACTGCTGGAGAGCTGGTCGCCGGAGACCATGATACTCTGCGGCTATAATTCCACCCGCAACAAGCTCAACCAGTTCATACGCGGCAACCGCGGCTTCGAAAGCGCCGAGCCGTCGAGCGGCGACCGGGTCATCTGCCTGCGCAACAACCGGAAGAAAGGGATATACAACGGCATGCTGGGCACGGTGTCGCATATCGCCCGTCACGACAAGGACTGGTACGAGTCGGAGATAGACCTCGACGACCGCGACAAGCCCTATCACGGGCTGATCTACGCGCCGCAGTTCGGGGCGAAGACCGGCGTGAACTTCACCGCCGACCGCAGGCTGGCGATGCTGGGCGACCTTTTCGATTTCGGCTACGCGCTGACCGTGCACAAGGCGCAGGGCGGGCAGGCGCGGCGCGTCGTGATGTTCGAGGAGCGCTTCCCCAGGATGGACGACGATACCTGGCGGCGCTGGCTCTACACCGGCGTGACCCGCGCGGAAGAGGAACTCTACCTTTTCGGTTAGGAGGGACTATGGACCTGGACCCGAGGGGCTACGATGGCGAAAGCGACCTCGACAAGATAAAAGCGCAGCAGAAGCTTTCGGAGATAAGGAGCGTGCGCCGGTCTACCGGGGCCCTCCTGCTCCTGCTGGCCGGGCTCCTGCTCCTGGCCGTCTACCTGCTCGGTTCGCGGCGCGGTTCGGTGATGTCCCAGTACGGTTATCCGTCCGTCCCGTCCGGCGAGGGCCGGGGCCGCGGATAGGAGGCCGTATGATGAAGGCCATAAAAGGCGACATAACGGCGCTGAAAGTGGACGCGGTAGTCAACGCGGCCAACACCTCGCTGCTGGGCGGCGGCGGCGTCGACGGGGCCATACACCGGGCCGCCGGCCCCGGTCTGCTGGCGGAATGCAGGAAGCTGGGCGGCTGCCGCACCGGCGAAGCGAAGCTCACCGGCGGTCACGGCCTGCCGGCGAAGTATGTCATCCACACTCCGGGCCCGGTCTGGCATGGCGGAGGAAGAGGCGAGCCCGGACTGCTGGCCTCCTGCTACCGCAATTCGCTGGAGCTGGCGGCCGGGAAAGGGGTCCGCTCGATAGCTTTCCCGTGCATAAGCACCGGCGTGTACGGCTATCCCGCGCGCGCTGCCGCCGAAACGGCGGTGCGGGTCTGCCGGGAGTTCCTGTCCGCCGGCGCGGATATGGAGATAGTCTTCTGCTGCTTTTCTTCTTCCGACCTGACGATATACGAGGAACTGCTCGGTGTTGACCGGGAGGGCCGATAAACGGGAAAATGTAAGGCATAGACTCAACGGAGGTTGACATGGGAACAAGAGCGAGGGAGATAGTCGGACTCGACGTGGACGAGCTGCTCAAGAAGCTCAACAGCGCTTTCGCCAGCGAATGGCTGGCCTATTACCAGTACTGGCTGGGCGCCAAGGTGATAAAGGGGCCTATGAAGGACGCGGTGGCCTCCGAGCTCAACCTGCACGCGACCGAGGAGCTCAATCACGCCGTGATGCTGGCCGGCCGCATCATACAGCTGGGCGGCACGCCGGTGCTTACCCCCGAGGGCTGGGCGAAAGAATCGCCGTGCAAATACGACGCTCCCGCCGACCCCTATGTGGCCGTCCTGCTGGACCAGAACATAGCCGGCGAGCAGTGCGCGATAAGCGCGTACAAGGCGCTGATGGACATGACCAAGGACAAGGATATGGTCACCTACAACATGGCGCTGACCAT
This sequence comes from uncultured Elusimicrobiaceae bacterium, assembly GCA_964415175.1. GTDB lineage: Bacteria > Elusimicrobiota > Elusimicrobia > Elusimicrobiales > UBA9959 > UBA2231. The sequence goes on along the minus strand of CAYPYG010000001.1, from coordinate 148,738 downwards.
ACTGGAGCAGGAAGTGGAGCACGAAGAGGACCTGCAGAGCCTGCGCGAGGACCTGGACCTGATGGTCCGCCGCGGCAGCAAGTGAGTCCTTTGGTCAGTCGATGAAGTCGAAGGGCTCGGTGACGACGCCGTTTATCCAGGTGGTCACCGGGTTCTCCGGCTCATAGGGTACGGATTCCAGCACGGCGCGTTCGAAGACGTCGGCCTTCGCCTGGGCGGCGAAGGCGGCGTCTTCGCTCTCTATGTTCTGCTCGAAATTGTGGTAGAGGGCCATGGCGTCCATGTTGCAGCTGCCTATAGAGACGAACGAATCGTCCACCAGTATCCCCTTGCCGTGCAGCCGGCCGAACTTCTCCGGGCCTTCGTAAAGATAGACTTTCACTCCTTTCTTCTTCAGCTGCCAGGCGTGGCACATGCTGTTGCGGCTGTTGAGACCGTTCTCGGGTTTCAGCGGCAGGACCACCTTCACCTCGGCCCCGTTGGCCGCGGCCTTCATCAGGGCCTTCACTATCCCGTCGTCGGTGAAATAGGGGTTTATCAGGTGCACCGAGCGGCGCGCGCCGGAGATGCGCGAGATATAGGACTCGGTCACGCGGTGCTGGCGCCAGGGGATGTTCTGCGCGACGACGGCCTTCATGCCGCCGGCCGCGCGCTGCTCCGGGAAGTAGCGGCGCGAGAAGCCGCCGAAATTACCTTCGTCCGCCGAACCGCCGTTGGCGAAATAGTTCATGAAGAAGGAGGCCTGCATCTGGCCGACCACGGGGCCCTCGGCGCGCACGGCCAGGTCGAACATCTCGCGGCGCATGTGCTTCTCCAGCGTGTAGCCGGTGGTGTAGGACACCTTGCCGTCTATGATGAAATACTTGCGGTGGTCGAAGTGCAGGAATTTGTCGCCGGAAAAGGGGTTCAGGGAGGCGTCGTAGAAGGCGTATTTCACGCCGACCTGGTCGAAGTATTTGAAAAGCTCCGCCGAGGCGTGCTTGTGCAGGGCGGTCATGCGCGCGCCGCCCCTGTCGGCCAGCACGTGGACGCTGACGCCCTGCTGCGCCTTGTGGCCCAGCAGCATCGCGAACTCCCAGCCCCATTCGTCGGCCTGGAAGCCGAAGATATGCACCGAGACCGAGGACTCCGCCGCCTGTACGTCGGCCACCAGCGCGGGCCAGAACTCCTCGCGGCCGGCCATGGCGGTAAGGCTATTGGAGCCGGTCTCTATGAAATTGAGGGCCACGTCGTCGCGGCCGGGGACGAAGGTCTTCTCGTAGGCGGCCCGCAGTTTGGACCAGAAGCCTCCCAGCAGGGCGCGGCTCTTGTCTTCCCGCAGTTCCTCGTAGAGGTAGGCCGGGCCCGGCTCGCCGCAGGCTTCGTCGGAGCCGGCGAAGCGCTCCCTGACCGTTTCGTAGGCGCGCCTGAGGGCGCGGGTGCCGCCGTTCAGCGGACCTTTGTGCATCAGGGACAAGTGGTAATCGTTGTAGGCCTTCCGGAGCTCTTCCTGCAGCGCGCAGCCGCCGGTGCGGGCGTAGGCCCTGGCTTCGGGCAGTTCGATGGCGGCGGCGTTCCCGCGGAAGGCTTCGGGCGAGAGAGAGGCTTCGAAATCGGAGGCGCCGGCCGGCGCGGCCAGGAAAACGGACAGGAAGAGTTCTACGACCATATATATATGATAGCCGTCCCCGTCCCCGTCCGCTACAGCCATAAAGCCCGTTCTATCGATGAAAAAGGGCCCAGCGCCCGCTGGGCCCTTTAAGGCGGAGGGTTATTCGCCGGAAAGCCGCAGGTAGAGAGCTTCGGCCCTGGCGGAGGCTTCCCCGCCCGGGCTGAAGAAGGCCGTCCGGCCGGACGGCTCCCTGTATTTCACGCGGCAGGAAGAACCGGTGAGCCGCCGCGTGGCGGCGTAGACCATCATTTCCGCCGCGTCCTCGGCCCAGTTCTGCGAGCCGTAGAGGGACACGAAAGGCGAATCCGCGAGACTTCCGTAGACCGAGGCCGCCTCCGAGGTCTTCAGTTTCGGCCCGCCGCCCATCCCGTAGAAACCGAGCTTCTTCCTGGCGGCGAAGTCGTGCTCCGGCAGCGGCGTGCGGTAGCCGCGCCAGACTTCCCAGCCCGGCTCGGGCCACGGGGGAGCGCCCGACAGGAGTTCGTACCATTCCGGCTCGACATAGGGGGTTATTCCCGCGACATAGTCGTAGGCGTGGGTGATCTCGTGCGTCAGCGCGTAGAATATTCCCGCCGGTTCCCGGCCGCCGCATTCCACAGATACCCCGCCGCCCATGAAGGCCGAAGCCTCGCGGCCGGTAAGCGTCCCGGAGAGGGTGCGGGAAAAGCCCTCGGTATTCAGGACCACCCAGGCGTAATACTCCTCCGGCCCGTCCCCGAGCACCAGATTGCTCAGGCCGTTGCCGAGGAAATTCTCCACCAGGTATATCCCGATCAGCCGCCGCCGCAGGACGTTCTTCATCCCGGACGGGAGCTGTTCCAGCCAGCCGGCGAGCGTTTTTCTCTCCGCCGCCGTCGGGGTATAGGGCCGGTAATCGGCGCGGCCGTCGTTCTTCTTGAGCCAGTCCAGCAGGAAGGGCGGCGGCGGTCCTATGCGGCTCTCCATCGCGGAGGCCGGGTCGAAATCGTAATTTTTAGCGTATAACACCGGCTGCGACATAACCCTCGCCCGGTGTTCCGGGGTGATGGGTACGGGGATGGACGGCGCGCGCCAGACGCGGTACCCCGCCCATGCCAGGGCCGCGGCGAGAAGGAGTCCGGATAGGAGCGCGGTCTTTTTCTTCATGATGCCCGGCTGCCCGGGAACAGGATTATAGAAAAAAACGGCCCGCCCCCGGACGGGGACGGGCTTAGCGGCGCGCCGCGGGATCAGGGGGCGGAGGGATTGTCCTCGTCGCCGTTGACGTGGGTGAGCGCGGTCATGTCGCCTTCGGCGGCGTGTATGCGGTTGATGATGGTCTGCCAGGAGGGGCGGTTGCCCATGGTGACGCTGGTCAGGAAGGCCGTGTCGGCCTTCGCTCCCACGTCGAAAGCGGCGCCTATGCCGGTGGTGATGATATCCAGGTTCTTCGTGCCCTTGGGGTCGGAGGCGCTCCGCTTGAGGCGGAAATAGCCGCCGTTGTAGTAGGCGTAGGTGGAGCAGCCCTGGAAGACGAAGATCTGGTACTTGTCTTTCGGCAGGTCGAGCGTCAGGCCGGATTCCTCCTCCAGCCGCGCCGGGTCCAGGTAGCCGCCCAGGCCGGAATGGCCGTCGTAGAGGAAAATGTCGGAGCCGCGCATGGCCTCCGCGGCCGCGGAGGCGAACTCGGCGCTGTCGGGGTCCATAAGGTGCATGTCTATGACCGTGCGGCCCGAGCCGCGGCGGAAATAGAGCGTCTTGCGGCGGCTCTCGTCGGCCGAGACCTCGAAGCCCGCGCCGCGGAGCAGTTCGAAGGCGTCGCGGAAAGTGCGGCGGCCCAGGTCGCCGCTATGGAAGCTCTCGTCTATGCCCACCAGGTAGGTGACCTTCAGTTCGGGGCCGTTGCCGTTGTCGCCGTAAAGTCTGTCGTACTCCGGGTAGGTGCCGCGCGTCATCGGCAGCGGCTCCAGGTCGGTCTCCACCAGTATCAGTTCGTCCTCCGTGATGGGGCAGCCCTCCTGGTAGGGGTTCCAGAAGTACCAGAAGTCGCCCTCGCTGTTGTAATGCTCGTCGGTGCAGAGGTTCTTCCTGGCGCCGGGATGGGGGAAACCGCTGGAGTAGATCGTGGACGGGTCCAAGGGCAGGGCGAAACGGATCTTCTGCGGACCGCCGCCGTGGAAAAGTCCGGAGGCGAAGACCGCGATATCGTCGTAGGAATAGCTTATCCAGGCATAGTCCTCGTTGGGGACTTTCTGCGCCTCCAGCAGGCGCAGCTTGAAATCGCCCGACGGTATGCCGGGATTCTCGGTGAAGCCGGGATGCATGGTGAAAGCCCCGTACATATGCTGCAGCTGCAGGCGCACCAGTTCCTCTATCTTCTCGCGCTGGCGGCGGTCCTCCAGGATGCGCGAGACCGCTCCGGTGTAGCTTTTCGGTACCCGGTAGAGCATATAGGTGCCGAATCGGAGCCGGACCTGGCGGGAATCGGCCCCGTACCAGCGGTCGCCGCTCTTTTGCGCGGCGCCGGGCAGCGCGAGCGCCGAGGCCGCCAGCGGTACGAAGGTCCGGCCGGACAAGGCGCCGGCGCTCACGGCGAGGTCGCCGAAGCCGGCGGAGAATGAAGCGGAGGGAATGAGCAGCAGTAAAAATGAGATGGCTTTGTTCATCGCGGTCCTTATAGCGCGGCGTTCCTTTACTCTTAGATTATGCGATAACCGGAGCCGCCGTTGATGGGGCTTAAAGCCCAGGCCCGGGCGGTTTTATTTCCCTGTCCCGCCTGGGTCCTTGGGACCCGTGGGCCGCTTTTGATATATTGGCCCTATGAAGATAAACGAATACTTCTCCGAGATGGAAAATGTCCGCAAGGAGGTTTACGCCCTGCCGGGGATGAGCGACACTCGCGCGACGCTGGGGGCCGGGCTGGCCGGCTTCTGGGAGCGCACGAAGTTCGCCGTAGGCCTTATCCTCAGGGAGAAGGAACTCGTCGTTTTCGCGCTGCTGCAATGGGCCTGCATAGCTGCCGGCTATTATCTCTGGGTGGAGATCATCGGCTGGATACCCGAGGAGACCTGGCGGCGCTCCTCCAATTCCGACGGCGCCACCATAGGCGACCTGATCCTGCTGCTCTGGTCCTTCGCGGTGGTGGGCCTGACCGCTTTCCCTCTCGGCATACTTTCCGGCGCCATGGGCGCGGTGCACGTCCAGTCCCGGCTGGGCTGCGGGTCCACGGTCGCCGGCTGCATGCGGATGGCGCTGCCGCGCGCCATGCCGCTGTGGGTCTTCCACTGGATAGACGGCTGGTGGACGGTGATGCGCATACTGGACCGCCTGCCGAAGAAGCGCGACCGCCGTACGCCGCTGGAGAAGGCGATGAGCGAGGCGCTCTACTACGCCTGGAAGGTGGCGACCATCGGCATCCTGCCGGGGCTGGTCACGGGGCGCGGCCTGATAGACGCCGGCAAGCGGTCGGTAGGCATGGTCGCGGCCAGGTTCAGGGACGTCCTGATCCTGCGCGGCGGATATTCCGCGTTGTGCTGGATAGTCGGGGTAGGCGCCTATATCGGCACGATAGTTTTCTTCGTGATGTTCCCGGAACTCGTGAACTTCGACCTGCCGATAGAGAGCACGATCTACAAGTTCTACTTCTGGGCCGGGGTGCCGATAGTGGCGGCGGCGGGCATGGTGCTGCTTTTCCTGCGGCCGATCTACATCATCTCGGCCTGCGACATCTACGCGGACTACGTGAGGGAGAAGGGGGAGAACCTGGTGCTGCCGCCGCCGCCGCGGGGTGTCGTGGGCGGCGACACTTTCGCGTTCCTGCTGGCCGCCATACTGGCTTTCGTGATACTGGCGGTGTTCAAGTTCCGCCACGAGCTGGGGTTGATGGACCTGCTGGCCCGCTAGCGGGCGGTTTCAGTCCGGCTCGGCGGGGTAGACGCCCTTCGAGATGAGTTCCGATATTTTTTCCATCAGCCGCGCGTCGGCCGGGCAGGTCAGCGCGGCGTTGAGGCAGGTCCAGAGCGCTTCGCCGGGCAGGTCCTGACGCTCGAACCACAGCGCCAGGGCGTAGTGCGAGTAAGCGTCGTAGGGATCGGCCTTGAGCGCCCTGTCGATGAAATCCGAGGCCTTGTTGAAGTCGCCTAGTTCCGTGTAGCAGCGGCCGATATTGGCCATGGCCTGGGCGTTCTTCCTGTCGGCGGCCAGTGCCTCGCGGAAATGGGCCATCGCCCCGCGGTAATCCTCTCCCGCCGCCGCCAGCCAGCCCAGTATCAGGCGCGGCCAGGCGTCCTTGTGGCCCATGTCCACGGCCAGCTGCGCGTCGGCGGCGGCCTCCCCCGGCCTGTCCAGGTTGAAAAGCGCCAGCGCGCGGTGCGTGCGGACCTCGCTGTCGTCGCGGCCCAGCTCCAGCGCCCGGTCGCAGTCGGCCAGGGCGGCGGCGTGGTCGTCGCGGTAGATATGGGCCAGCGCCCGCTCCACGTAGAGCTGCGGGGAATCCGGTTTCAGCGCCGCGGCCCGGGTGAGGTCGGCCACGGCCTCGCCGCCCCAGTCGCGGGCGGGGTCGTCTATGCCGTACCAGCGCAGGCGGTCGGAGGCGCGGTAGCCGGCGCGGTGCATGGAGGCTATCTCGCTCTTGAGCTGCGAGCGCAGGACCAGCAGGTTCTCGTTCTCGCCGTCGGCCTTGACGGCGCGGTCCAGGTCGGCCAGCGCGCGGCCGTAATCGGCCTTCTCCCACCAGCACAGGGCCCGGCCCGAGAGGGCGCGCGGTTCGGGCGATTTTTTTATGACGGAATTGAAGCGCCGCAGGGCCGGCGCCAGGCGGCGGCGCCCGAGCAGCTTCATCGCCGCCTCCAGCGACCGGCTGCGGCCGGCCGACGGTTTGTAGCCGGGCAGCACGTCGCGCATGATGCTGTCGAAGCGGGCCGCCGCCGCGTCCGGGCGCGCCTTCTTGATGAGGCTGAATCTTTTCCTGAGGTCCATGGCTTCCCTGTATTCTACCAGTTTGACCGCCGCCGACGGAAATTTGCCGCCGCCCCGCAAAAAGGTGTAACATTCCCGGACCAGATCTTTTCCCGGAGAAACAAATGCCCCACAATAAGAAACGCCCCTACAAGATCTCCCTTATCTCCACCCACGGCACCGGCAAGACCACCCTCTGCTACGAGGTGGCGGCCGAGCTTAAGAAGCGGGGCCTGAAGGTGAAGGTCTTCTCCGAGATAGCGGCCGCCGCCTTCGAGCAGGGCATACCGATAAACGAGAGCACCACGCTGCCGGCCCAGATGTACATCATGATGCAGCACATCACCGAGGAACTGCGCGGCACGCTGCGCCATTACCAGGTGGTGGTCTGCGACCGCAGCGTTTTCGACAACCTGGTCTACCTGGAGCGCCGCTGCGGCGAGAACAGGATGCTGCGCGACTTCCTGCGCGGCTACGCCGAGACCTTCCCCTACGACGTCATCTACAAGCTGCCTATGGTGGGCGAGCTGGTGGACGACGGCATCCGCGACGCGCAGAGCGAGGAGTTCCGCAAGGACATCTTCGACCGGCTCAATACGCTGCTCGACGAATTCCGCATAAACCACCGCACGCTGCCCGAGCCGACCACCGAGCTCCGCAAGGAATGGGCCGACCATATAGTGGACGAGACCCTGGCCGCCCTTAACTGGAGCCCGTCCCGGATCGCCAAAAAGACCGCCGCCGCGGCCTGACCGCCGCGGCGGAAGAAAAGCCCCCGGGCCTTGCGAAGGCCGGGGGCTTTTTTATGGGCGGCGATCCTATTTCGCGGCTTCTTTTATGGCGGTCTGCGCGGCGGCGGTCATAAGCGCCAGCGGCAGCGAGGGGGAAATGTTCTTCCCGGGCTTCTCTTTCAGCGCCATCTCGGTGCTGACGGGGATGTGGATGAAGGCGTAGCGTGTCCGCAACCCGGACCGCTCTATCGCCCGCATGGCGCGGTACATCAGCGTATTGCAGACATAGCCGCCGGCGTGATTGCTGACATAGGCCGGCGCGCCGGCGCGGCGGCAGGCGGCCGCGAGTTCCAGCGGGTCGACCGTGACGAAATATGCGGCCGGTCCGGACGGGTCAAGCTTCTCGCCGTCGGGGCTCCAGCCCGCATTGTCCTTTATCCCGTAATCCGCGATATTGAGCCCGAACCGCTCCACCCTTATAGCGGCCTCGCCGGCGGCCAGGCCCAGCGATAGCACGAAGTCCGGCTTCAGCCGGGCGAGCAGGGTCTCTATTTTTTTCCCGACGGACCGGCCTTCCACGGGCAGCCGGGCCTTTAAAAGACGGGCGCCGGGCGGGGCCTTCAAGGCCGCCAGCACGCGCAGGGTGGGATTATCGGTCCTGCCGCCGAAAGGTTCGAAAGCGGTAACGAGTATTTTCTTCGCCATGCCGATATTATATGTAAGTTGACAGGGCTTTCCGTATGGCCTAAAATTGGGTGGAGCGATCTTACGGGTGAGGGCGATGACCGCGAACAGGAAATACGATCCAGCCGCCGAAATGGCGAAAGGCGCCAAACTGACGGCGCTTTCTTTCGACAAACTCCAGAAGGTTTCCGTGACCAGGCCTCTCGTCACGGTGGGGGGAGAGGCGGGTTCCGTCGAATTCTCCGGCAGGGCCAGGGGCCGCGGCACGGGCATAGACGGGACCATGTCCGTCTGGCTCTCCATCTTCCGCTATAGCCGTCCCGACGGCACGGTGAACCATGTCGCGGGCTGGAACGTGACGCTGCCGCTCAAGCCCGGCCAGGAGCCCGAGATCACCGCGAAGGATTTCGAGAAGTTCATCAATTCCGCCTCCCGCCCGTACCGGGCGAAGGCGGTCGGGACCGCGCTGAGCATAACTTACGCCGAAAAGGACTGAACCGTGACCTCATCGACCATCGAAGCCCCCGAAAGAACGGCCGTTCCTTCCGCCCCGGAGGAACTGGCGCAGGCCCTGTCCAGCCTGGATACGCCGGCGGCCGCCTCGCTGCTGGAGAGGGCGGAGACCGGACCGGCCATGGGCGCGCTGCGCCTCATGGACCCGCAGGCCGCCGAGCATATATTGGAGACCCTCCCGGCCGGGGACCGCGACAGGATAACCGCCGCGCTGCCCAAAGAGGTGCGCGATCAGTGGGCCTCCAACCTGACCTTCCCGAAGGGCAGCGTCGGCCGGATGATGGACCCGGTCTGGGCCGTATTCCGGCCGGAGACGACCGTGGCGCAGGCGATAGAGGCGCTGAGGGAACTGGTCAAGCGCGAGTTCATCACCTACGCTTTCGTTACGGACGCCGGGAACAGGCTTATAGGTGTAATAGTGATGCGCGACCTCCTTTTCGCTGACCGAGGGGCGAGGTTGGACGAAATGATGCTGAAGGCCCCGTTCAGCCTGCGCGCCGACATGCAGCTCATGGACGCCATGCGCGAGGTCCTGACTCGCCATTTCCCCGTTTACCCGGTGACCAATTCGCTCGGGACGCTGGTCGGCGCGGTACGCGGCCGGCGGCTCTTCGAGGCGCAGGCCATAGAGATAAGCGCCCAGGCCGGCAGCATGGTCGGCGTCGAAAAGGAAGAGAAGCTTTCGACCCCCTGGCCCAGGAGTTTCAGGTACCGCCATCCCTGGCTGCAGCTGAACCTCCTCACCGCCTTCGTCGCGGGCGGCGTGGTCAGCCTGTTCCAGGCGACGATAGACCAGATAGTGATACTGGCGGCCTTCCTGCCGGTGCTGGCCGGCCAGTCGGGCAACGCGGGCTGCCAGGCGCTGGCCGTGACCATACGCGGCATGACCCTCCATGAACTCAAGGACGGTTCGGCCTGGCGGCTGATGAGCAAGGAGAGCCTGCTGGGCGTGCTCAACGGCTTCATCGTGGGCCTGGTGGCCGGGCTGGGGATGTTCCTGCTGGCCAGGAGCCAGGGCAATCCCCAAGCGCTGCCGCTGGCGCTCATCGTGGTGGCCGCCATGACCGGCAGCTGCGTGGTCAGCGGCCTCTTCGGCGCGATAGTGCCGATAGCGCTCAAGCGCCTCGGTGCGGACCCGGCGACCGCGTCGAGCATCTTCCTGACCACGGCCACCGACGTGGCCAGCATGGGCCTGCTGCTGTCGCTGGCCACCGTCTTCCTGCTATGACCCGCGTTAAAAGGACCTTCTTCGGCGTTTTCGGGCTTGTGGCCGGTTTCATGGCCGGCATATTGGCCGAGATAGTCCTGCTCTCCGTCATTTTCACGATCGGAACGCGCGGGGGAGAGGCGGGGATGGTCGCCGTCGCCGGCGCGGTATTCTCGTCGCTCATGTATCCCGTCCTGGGCGTCGCTGGAGCGGTCGCCGGAGTGATCTTCTATAAAAAAAGGCTGGCGCCCATATCAGCCTCGTTCCCGGCCGGTAAAAAAGAACTGGCGGTACTGTTGATCGTGCCCGGGCTGCCTGTCGCCGCTTTTCTCGCGACAGCCGTATCGGGATTGATCTCGCTGTATTACCGGGGCGTATCGTGCGAGTGGGCGCGTTCAGCGCTTCAGGGTATCTCGGTGGACTACGGACCTCTTCCGGTTTATATAGGAGGTCTGGCCGTTCTGAGCATTTTCCCTTTCGTCCACTGGTACATGAACCGCTCTTCGAAAGGCATTTCGTGATCCGTCCCGGGGGGGCTTTCACGCCGCCTCCGCCCCCGCGGGGGCCAAAAGACGGCATCAGCCTGGGACCTTTTTCCCTGTCGGGAGCGGGCGGGGAATATTAAAATAGGCGCATGAGCAAAAAACTCCTGCGTCTTTTTATTCTCCCGCTTTATCTCCTTACTCTCCCGTTCTTCCTCTCGGCCCAGGCCGTCCCGGCGCTCCTCTCAGCCGCGGAGGAGAAAGCCGCCGCTTCCGGCTACTACCTGGACCCGTCCTCGCTGGACCTCTCCGCCGTGCCGGCCGCCCCGGCGCCCGGCTCGGGCGACGACCTGGAGGACTTCGAGACGCTCTTCGCCTGGCAGCAGTACCGCACGGCGGAGCAATGCGCCGCGGCCAAGGCCGAGATGTCGCATAATTTCCACGTCTTTTTCGGCGCCATCGACCCTTTCTACGACGACCAGGCCCCCGAAGTGAAGGGCTTTTTCAGGAACCTCGAGAAGGATTCCACCGCCGCCCACCGGTACTTCAAGGACATCTACCGCCGCGACAGACCCTTCGTACGCGACGCCCGCCTGAAGCCCTGTCTGCCGCGCGTCAAAGGCTACGCCTATCCCAGCGGCCACTCCACGATGGCCCGGCTCTTCGCGCGCGTGCTTTCCGACCTGGTGCCGTCGCGCTCCGCGGAGTTCATGGCCCGCGCCGACCAGGCCGCGCTCAACCGCGTCATAGGCGGCGTCCATCATCCCACGGACCTCGAGGCCGGCAAGGCGCTGGCCGACGCGCTTTACGCGGAACTGCGGGCGCTGCCGTCGTTCAACGCCGACATGAACGCGCTGCGCCGCCAGCTCCGCTGAACGACCGCCGCCGTTTTTTTGTATCATTTAAGTATACCGGGCCCGCTGGAACGCGGGCCTTCTCAATGGAGAGACGATGAAGAACACTATCCTGGTGGTGGGTTCGGTCGCCCTGGATTCGGTCCGGACCATACACGGCAGCACGGACAGGGCGCTGGGCGGTTCGGCGGTGCATTTTTCGCTCTCGGCCTCGAATTTCTCGCCGGTCAAGATGGTCGGCGTGGTGGGCGAGGACTTCCCGTCCCACTTCAGCCGTTTCCTCTCCCGCAGGAACATCTGCACCGCGGGCCTGCAGGTGGAGCCCGGCAAGACCTTCCACTGGGTGGGAGAGTACGACAAGGATTTCAAGAACGCGACCACCATCGCCACGCATCTCAACGTCTTCCAGCAGTTCCGGCCGTGCCTGAACAAGGACCACGCGCGCTGCGGCGTGCTTTTCCTGGCCAATATCGACCCCGACCTGCAGCGCGGCGTGCTCAAACAGGCCAGGACCGGCCGGCTGGTGGCCTGCGACACCATGAACTACTGGATCTCGCTCAAGCGGCGGTCGCTGCTCAAACTGCTGCCCGACGTGGACCTGCTGTTCGTCAACGAGGAGGAGGCGCGGCAGCTGACCGGCGAGCATAACCTGATAAAGGCCGCGAGGATAATCTCCAAAATGGGCCCTGACGCCGTGGTCATCAAGCGCGGGGACAGCGGAGCCATGCTGTTCTACGGCGGCGAGACGCTCTCCATGCCCGCGCACCCCGTGGAGAAGGTCGTGGACCCCACCGGGGCCGGCGATACCTTCGCCGGCGGGTTCGTGGGCTACCTGGCCTCGACGCCGGACTGGAGGAGTTTCGCCGCGCTGCGCCGCGCCATGGCCTACGGCACCGTCATGTCCTCGTTCAGCGTGGAGGATTTCAGCGTGCGGCGCATGGGCCGGTTCACCAGGGCCGAGATGTGCCGGCGCTATGAGAAGTACATCGGCGCGCTCAGGGTTTCCTGAGGATATAGGCCTTTAGACCTATACGGAGTATAGGTCTCCCGCCCTTACCCCCCGGTTCCGCCGGGGGGTATACTTTTTATATCCCCCAGCGCAGTAAAGGTGCTACGCCTATGTTCAATAAGACTATCCTGCCGCTGTTCCTTGCGACTTTCCTTTGCGCGGGCTCCCCGCCTGAAAGGGACCTTTCGAATCCTTTGCCCAACTGGGTGGACCCGGCCCGCGAAGCGCCGGTATCCTCCGACAAGATCTTCGTAAACCGACTGCGCACCCCCACGCCCTCCGGTTTCCGCATACCGGCCGAGTACGAGCCGGTCGGCGCCGTCGTCCTCGGCTGGGCCGGCTATACCGATATGCTCTCCTCCATAGCGCGCGCCGCGGCCGGCACGGGCGCCAATGTGCTGGCCGTCTGGGGCCCGCAGTCCATCTCCGGCGTGCCCGCCGAGAACTATACCCCGGTGAACCTGTCCATCGACACCGTCTGGGTGCGCGACTACGGCCCGTTCGGCCTTACCGGTTCCGGCCGCCTCGGCATAGTCGATTCCATCTACCGCCACTACAACTACAGGCCGGACGACGACGCGCTGCCGGTCAACCTCGGCCGCGCCATGAGCGTGGAAGTGTTCGGCGTGCCGGTCATACTCGACGGCGGGAACATCATGTTCGACTCCTACGGCAACCTGTTCATGACCAAACGGACCTATCTCTGGAACTCGAACATGAGCCAGGAGCGGGTGGACGCGGCGCTCAAGGAATATTTCAAGGTCAGGAACGTCTACGCCTTCGACTACGCCGGCTATCCCGGCCAGCCGGAGGACGGCACCGGCCATATCGACATGTTCATGAAGCTGCTCAACGACCATACGGTGCTGATAGCGCTGGCCGATACCGAGCCCTTCAAGTCCAATTCCGAGAAGGCGCTGGCCTGGTTCCAGGGCCGCCGCGCTCCCGACGGGCAGCCCTATAAGGTCATCACGGTCAAGGGCTGGGAGAACTACGGCACCTGGTATACCTACACCAATTCGCTGATAGTCAACAATACGGTCATCATGCCGTCCTACCGCGGCGCCTCGGCCCAGGAAGCCCAGGCGATAGAGGCCTACCGGGAAGGGATGCCCGGCGTGAACGTGGTGCCGGTCAACTCCGATTCCAGCATACGCTCCGGCGGCTCCATACATTGCGTGACGCAGACGCTGCCGGTGCTGCCCGGGAAGAAGGACGCGAAGGATTATGCCGGCGAGGTCGGAGAGTCGTCCGCCCCGGTCTCCCCGGCGATGGACCAGCTTATCGGGATGTCCTCCAAATAAACCGGCCCTGCCCCGCTTATAAAAAAGGCCCCTCCGGGGCCTTTTTTATCGGGAAAGCGCGCCGGTTCAGCGCGCGGGCGCGGCAGCCAGGCGCTCGTCATAGGCGTCCACGCTGTAGATGGCCTCGGGCGGCAGCCTTTCCGGCCGTTCATCCTCGGCGGCCGCCTGCTGCGGCGTCAGCGCGCCCTTGTCCTCCGATTTTTTGCCGACATTGACCAGGGTGATGACCGTGTTGCCCTCGGGGATGCCGAGCGTCGCGCGGACGGCCTCGCCGTCGAAACCGGCTATCGGGTGGGCCACCAGGCCGAGTTCCGTCGCGCGCAGCTGCACGGCCCCGACGGCCTGTCCCAGGTCGAAGAGATAATACTCCCTTCCTTTGACCACGCAGTCGCGGTCCCTGGCGGCGAAGGCCGCTATTATCAGCGACGCGCTCTTCACCCAGTCGTTGTTCCTGCCGAGGCAGGCGTGCACCCGCGCCAGCGCTTCCGGCGACCGCACGAAAACGAATTTCCAGGGCTGATTGTTGAAGCATGACGGCATCAGGCGCGCCGCCTCGGCCAGCTCCCTCATCAGCCCGTCGGTGATCTCCGCGGGCCCCAGCGCCCGGTAAGCCCGCCTTTTCGCTATAGCTTCTTTCACGTCCATGATCCGTCCCTCCAGTGCGCGGCGTTCCCTGACAAGTCCCCGGTTCCGCCGGCCGCTACCGGGATTATAGTAAAACCGATAAAAAAAAGCCCCCCGGGCGACGGGGGGCTTTTTTTATGAGGGGCGCCGGGCTCAGTTGAGGCCGGAGAGCGACTCGAGCAGCTGGTAGGCGGGGAAGTTGCCGGCCACCTGGTAGTCCGGGTCGTCCACGCGCAGCGCCAGTTCGGGCAGGTTCCGCGACGGGATCGTGGCGGTGATGGCCGAGAGCTTGGTCACGTCCTCGCCGCGGCAACCGTCGGAGGCGCAGACATTGGAGACGCGGCAGTTGCCCTTCCAGACATAGTCGTTCGCGCCGCGCACCAGTATGCCCTCGATGACGCGGGTCCTGGCGTTGAACACCGCGGAGCCGGAGTTGCCGCCGTAAGTGTCGAGGTTGGCCACGAAGTAGCCATTGGGCGAGGCGTCGCGCACCGTGGCGCCGCCCGCGATCTTGGTGGGCAGGCCGGCCGGGTGGCCGATGACCACCAGCGGGTCGCCGTTCTGCAGAGTGTCGGCGGTGTTATACTTGAGCACGGCGTGGTTGGCCACGGGCCTGTCGAGCTTGATCAGGGCCCAGTCGGCGCCGGTGCCGACTTCCTCGCGGCCTATCAGCTGCGCGCAGGAGTAGACCTCGCCGGCGGGCACGCTATTGGGCATGACGCCGGCCTGCCTGACCGCGAAACCGAAGACGAACTTGGTCCCGGCGCAGGCGGACTCGCTCCTGACGCAGTGGCCGGCCGTCATGATGACGTCCGGGGCCACGAGCGAACCGGAGCAGAAGGCGCCGTTGACCTGGTCGTAGAAGGGCTCTTCCTTGCAGAGGCTGTAGCCCTGCGCGTAGGAGCGGGTGTTGAGCCTGGCGGTGGCGCCGTCGATGGTCACGTCGGCGGCCTTGAACAGGCCCACGGTGGAATCGGCCAGCTTGAGCAGGGACTGGTCGGCGACCTGGTAGAGGTCGAACCTGTCGTCCGCGCCGTAGATGACCTTGTCTTCCGCGAAAGCGCCGGCGGAGAAGGCCGCGAGCGCGAGTATCGAAATGAGGGTTTTTTTCATGCAGTTCCTCCTGCTTGGTTGCTGACCAATGTCAATTTGACATTAATCTATTGAGTATTGTCAAGGAGTTTTTTCCCAAAAGGCCTACGCGGGTATGGGCAGGGAGGCCTGGCCGGGGCTATTCGTCGGCCATGGCCCGGAAGCCGCAGCCGGCGCAATGGGCCGGCATGGGGCCGCGCCCGGCTATGGAGGCGCGCAGGGCCGCGGCTTCGGGGGAGGAGAGTATCTCCGCCAGGGGCCTTTCCCGCAGATCGCCGAAGGCCATGGCCCCGTCGCAGTCTATGCAGCAGGGGACTACCCGGAGGTCGGAAAGTACCGCGAAATGATGGCGCAGGCCCAGGCAGCCGGTCCTGCCGGTACCGGCCCCGGCGCCCGGCCAGCTGAAAAGGCCGCCGCCGGCGAAATAGACGCGTTCCGCGAGCTTCAGCCGCCGTTTGCCCGGCTCCGGCGCGTAGTCCGGGAAGGCCGCCAGCAGGGCGGACCTCGCCGCGAGAGTGAAAGCGTCATCGGCGCCGCGCAGGCGGAATACCACATTGAGCCCCGGCGGCCTGGAACGGGCGAACTCGATGAGTTTTCCGAGGGCCGCGTCCCATTGCCCGGGGGGGAGCGCCGAGAGCGCCTGCAGCGAGGGGGATACCTGGAGCAGGCAGGGCTCCCGGAAGATCCCCGGTCCGAACCGGTCTATCAGGGTGCCGTTGGTCACCAGCGTTACTTTCAGGCCCAGTTCCGAGGCGGCGGAAAGTATGGCCGGGAATTCCGGGTGCAGCAGCGGTTCGCCCAGCACGTGGAGGAAGACGCCGCCTGCCAGCGGCTTCACCTGGACGGCGACGGAGCGGAACTCGTCCGGCGTCATGTCCCGCGGCGGCCGCCCGGAGCGCGCGCAGAAGGAACAGGAGAGGTTGCACCTGTTTGTTATTTCTATGAAAGCCCGCCGGAATTTCGCCATGAATCAGGATAATTCTATACTTTTATTGACTATGGTCATAGGCCTTAGGCCCTACAAAAAAAGGGGACCAAAGTCTCTATGGAGGAGGTTTTAATATTCGTAAGATTTTACCGTTCGGTCAAATTCTTTCAGGGGGTTTCACGGATGATCAAGATTATGGCCTTTTCCCTCCTCGCCGGCCTGGCCGGCCAGGGCTGGTGCTCGGAGCTGGAGAGCCTGCGCGCCCGGACCCTTCCCGACGCGGGCAGCATAATGGCGCAGATACAACAGCAGCAGCCGCAGTTCCCGCAGCCGGCCCCCACCACGCTGGAGATGTGCGTCTTCAGCGAGTTCAGTGACAACAAGTGCCGCTTCAAGTGCGAAAGCGGCGCGACCCTGATAGAACCCGCGGTCAGGCCCGACTTCAGTTCCGGCGAGCCGGCCGGCGCCTGCGCCACGCATATCTTCCGGCCGGTACCCTCGCCCTTCGCGCAGTTCAACAAGCACATAGACTCCTCGGACCTGCGCGACCTGCTGCGCGATCCGAACCCCGAGGTCCGCAAGGCCGCGGTGAAGGCTTCCCGCGGCTATATCGGCAACAGCTACGCCCTGGACCCGGTGCTCGACATCCTCGGCAACGGCAATGAGCGGACCGATATACGCGTGGAGGCGGCCCGGGTCCTTTCCTACGCCACCGGCCATTCCAGGGTCAGGGACGAACTCGAAGAGATCATACGCTTCGGCAATGAGCCGCGAGAACTGCGCGTCATGGCCTACAAGGCCCTCTGGTCCGCCACCGGCCACTCCCGCGTGCAGGACCTTCTCATGGACGCCGTCAGGTATGGCGAGAAGGACCGCGACGCCCGCCGCGCGGCCATCTGGGCCCTGTTCTCCGCCTCGCCCAATTCGCGGCCGCAGGACGTCCTTGCGGACGTGCTGCGCTCCCGCAACGAGGAGGAGTCGACGCGCATTGAAGCGCTCAAGAGCCTCTATAACGCGATGGGCCATTACCGGATCAAGGACCTCATGATGGACCTGGTGCGCGACTCCAACGAGCGCAAGCCGGTGCGCCTGGCCGCCATAAAGGCGCTTTCCGCGGCCAATGGCGATTCCCGCGTGAAGAGCCTGCTCGAGGATATCATGGAGCGCGCTTCCGACCCCGAGTTCCGCACGGCGGCCATCGCCGCGGCGGCCCCGGAACCGGCGGACATACGGGAGTATTTCCACCTGGGCTGGAAAATGGAGAACGGCGCCTTCGTAAGCCCCATAGAAAAAGAGTAAGACCGGCCCGAATCCCTTCCGGAGCCCCGGGAAAAGTCCCGGGGCTCTTTTTTGTATATTTGGTCTATGTGTGACTTTTGTGACTTTTATTGACTTCGCGATAAAAGTGTTGCTAGAATCTTGAACGGGGAGGGGAGCGATCCGCGGGCGAAGCTCGCCGGCGACCGGGCCCGCCCGTATCAGGCTTTTCAGGGAGGGGGCATGAATTTCAGGCGTTCAAGGTCCGCGGCGGCGGCCGCCGGCGGCAGGACGGGCGTCGGGCTCGGCGCGCTGATAATGAAACTGGATTCCCTGCTTTTTCTGGCTTCCGCGGAGGCGGGGTCTCCCGAAAAGATAAAACCCAGGCTGGAGGAGGCCCGTTCGGCCCTGGGGGAGCTTCTCTCGGCCTGCGAGCGGCTGGACCCCTCGATGGCCCGGGCCCATGCGGGGCCGCCCTCCCGTTCCGGGGCGGGAAGGACCGGCCGCCTCACTCCCAAGGAGAAGGAAATAATAGTCCTTATAGCCCGGGGCCGGGCCGACAAGGAACTGGCCCGCGAACTGGGCGTCTCCGTCAATACCATACACGCGCACCGCAACAATATAGCCCGCAAACTGGACATACATAAACAGACGGACCTGGTGCGCTTCGCCATAAAGGAGAAGCTCGTCAGGGTCTGACCGTTACGCTTTAGTCATTAGCGGTTAGATATATTTTCCGCGCGAAATAGCCTTTTACGGCGATTCCATTCATGCCGGAGTAAAAGTAACATCTTCATCGGGGGGTAGGGGGAAGTTAAAAAGCAGTCTGCCGGGAACGGGTCCCGCCGCCGGGGACCGATGCGCCGTCCGTGCCGCGGGATCGTCCCGGCAGACTGCTGAAGGGGGGGATATGGGGGAGTTGAGAAAAAAATGGGCGTCGGTGACGCCGGCGCGGGCCGCGGCGAAGCGGAAGGGGTCCGCATACGCCGCCGGCAAGAGGCTGCGCCGGGCTTTTTACTATCTCAGGGCGGAACAGATAATAAGGGTCTGCGCGGCCGTATCGTGCGGTTGATGCGGCGGGACGCGCCGCGGGCGCGGCGAGGGGGACGGGATCAGATCACGCCCTTGTAATTGAGGACGAACAGGAGCATCAGCAGTACCGCGAGTATACCGCACCAGAAAAGTATATTACCGATCAGCCGGCCGGCCATGGCGCCATGGGGGGGCGCCTGGCCGGCTTCCGTTTTGGGGAATTTCCTGAGCAGCAGGCGGCCCGCCACGATCGGCAGCAGGGGGACGGCGGCCAGCAGCAGCAGCTCGAGCAGGGCTTTCAAGTCGCTCATGGCTTCACTTCCACCCCGTTGATATAGCATGCCCTGACCCCGGCGACGTAGCCGGGACTGGTGGCCTCTTCCCTGCCGAGCAGGTGGCTGACGCCCGGCAGGCGTTCCGGCACGAGGCCGAAGGTCCGGTAGCCGCAGACCCTGGTCCCGCGCAATTCAAGGCTGGTATCCTGGGCCAGGTCCTTGTTCCACGCGTCTTCCCAGAATTCGCGCGCCTCTTCCGCGCTGCGGCCGTCGAAACGGTCCTGGAAGTAAGGGATGCTGAAATAGAGTATGCGGCGCGTTATGGACGAGAGACCGAAGGCCGGGTTTATCCTCGTTTCCGTGCCGATGGACGCGGTGTTGCAGCCGGAGAACTGCAGCGTCGCGCCGGGGGCCATCTTCCCCTTCAGCAGTTCCCCCGCGTCTTCAGACCCGAGGCCGTAGGCCGGGTCCACGGTCTGGTAGCCCGGCGCGCCGTGGCCGTAGAACTGGATGTAGGTTATGGACCCGTCCGGCAGCTTTCGTATGGCGGCCGCCGCGTCGGCGCCTTTCCTGAAGATCAGGGGCTCCGCGGAACCGCGGACATGGATGGTCACGCCGTGCGCTCCCGTGGACTTCTCCTCCGGCGCGCCGGAAGAGGCCGCCTTGTTCGAGCTCACGGGGGGAGGCGTGACAGGCACGGACTTAGGCTGGGGGGCGGTGTACTTTACCGGCTGGCTGCGCGACGGCGCTATGTCCATCTCCGGCGCGCCGGAGCCCCGGCCGGCATTGTCGTAGAATTCGGCCAGGTCCTGCATCCCCATCTCACCGCCGGCGGGGACCTCGTCGGCGATGGTGGCCGGGGACGGAGGGGCCTCCATCTCCGCCGAAAGGGCGGCCGCCGGCGGCAGGACCAGCGCCAGTACCAGGAACTTGAGCATAGCGATATAGTTTACCCTGTCCCTCGTCATTGTCAAGGGCCCCGGAAGCCCAAGGTCGCCGGGCCCTAGCGATAACGCCGCAGAAGCAGCAGCGCCGCCCTGTAGACGGCGTAGGAAGCCAAAAGGAAGATCCCCAGGTTGAAAGCGGGGCGGGCGCGGGGTATGGCGAGCGATATGACGATCACCGCGCAGGAGACCGGCAGCAGCAGGTAGTCGAAGAAGCCCCTTACCAGAGGGCCGGGCCTGTAGCCGGCGGCGCGGGCGGGCCTGTCGGCCGCCAGCAGGGAGAGGGTGTAGATCTTTTTCAGCAGGGGCCCGGCGTCCGGGTCCTTTTCGGCCCGGGCTTTGAATTCCCGCGCGAGTTCGTCCAGGCGGCCCGCTTTGAAGCCGGCCGTTATGAGCCTGTCCGCCGCTTCCGGGTCCAGGGGCCCGCCGGAGCCGGAGCGTCTGGCCGCCTCCATCGCCAGCACGTAGAACTGGGTCTCGCCGGCGTCGCCCCTGGCCATGAAAGCCCTGTAAAGGCCCAGCCGGGCCGCGGCCGAGGAGGGGGAGAACTTCAGAACGGCGTTGAAATTGCTTATCGCGGCGCCGGCGTCGCCGTCGGCCAGGCAGCGCCTGCCCGCCTCCAGCAGTTTTTCTTCGTCAGTGGCGTCCTGGCCGCTCATCTCATGTGCCAGGTCACCAGTACCGGGCGCTCCGGCAGGCCGGGCGGGGGATTGGTGTTGAGGCCGGTATCGTAGGTCATCGTGGTACCGCCGCCGAAACCGCTGGTCGTTATCGGCTTGTTCCTGGTCCCGTATATGTAAAGCCGTTTCGAGGAGCCGCCGGAGGCGCTGATATTGGCCGAACTGCGGTTGAAGATGACGGCGCAGACGGTGAGGTCCTGATCGGTGCCGGAGGTCTTCCCCGTCAGCGTTATGCCGTTGGAGGCTACCAGGGCCATGGAACTGCCGAGCGCGGCGGAGGTGGTGGTCCCGCCGGTAAGCGGATCGTAATAGAACAGGTCCGAATCCGCCGAGGACTGCCCGACCGTTATCTTCCCCTTGGAGCCGCTGGTATTGGTGGTGGCCACCGTGACCCGGCCCCGCACCGTGCCGTAGACGGTGAGATTGACGTTGTCGCCCAGCACTATCATCCCGCTCTCCACCACCGGCACGGTTATCGTGGTCCCGATTATGCTGAAGGTGGAGGAAGAGGGATGGGCGTTGAACTGCAGCGTTCTGTCGGAGCCGGATATCCGGTAGGCGTAGTTCGCCTCGTAGTATTCCTCGCGCATCTCCGGATAGATCATGTCGCTTGGATAGAAATTGTAGGCGGTGCCGTCCACGGCGGGCGAGCCGCTCAGCGAGCCGCCGTAGTAAAGGTCGCCGTCGACCCTGACATTGCTGCCGCTGACGGAGAGATTTCCGCCGACGATCAGCGGCCCGCCGGCGAAGCGCACATTGTCGCCGGTTATGGAGAGGTTGCCGGTTATCCACCATTTGCCGTAATAGGTGACGTTGTCGGCGCTGATCGTGAAGGCCCCGTTGATCAGCGTGCCGTAGTCGGTCAGGTCCGAGATGAACTGCACGGCGGCGGAAAGTCTCCTGCCGGCCAGCGGCGCGTCCGGGTCCTTCCCGTACTTCCCCCTGGCCTCTACGTAAAGCGCGTGCGCGGCGGGATAGGCCTCGTAGTCCACCTCGGTGAAGCCGGCCTCGTAAAGGGAACGGTTCCTGTCGAGCGACGCCGCGTCGTAATGCCCGGAGAAATAATCCTGGGAGAACTGCCGCATGTAGTCGATCATGGCCTGCGAAGCCAGCGCCGCCGCTTCGCTCTGCTGCCGCTCGCGCATGGAATGGCGCAGGGCCGCCCCCGCGTTCCAGGAAAGATAGACGAAGGTCGGCAGCAGGAAGAGGGAGAGTAATATGACCATCACCAGCCCCATGCCGGGCCGCGAGCGGAGGGGCCTCATCTCCTCCTCCTCAGCGGCAGCAGCGGCGGCGAGATGTGCGTGCGCAGGAAGGCGTCCGCCCTGCCGTCGGAATTGTAGTCGCACTCGGCGTAGAGCTCTATGGTCGTGACGTACTTGAGCTCGTCCGGGGTGTTTATGGACCCGCTGCGGTTGCCGTGCCCGCCCTGGGCCGGCCGGACCCAGTCGATCTCGCGCGCGGT
Organism: uncultured Elusimicrobiaceae bacterium; assembly: GCA_964415175.1. Taxonomy (GTDB): domain Bacteria; phylum Elusimicrobiota; class Elusimicrobia; order Elusimicrobiales; family UBA9959; genus UBA2231. The sequence goes on along the minus strand of CAYPYG010000001.1, from coordinate 127,092 downwards.
TATCATGCCGTCGCTTTCCCCCGTGTCGTTGGTGGAGGGCATGCCGTCGTTGCCCAGGTCTATGTTGCGGCCCAGGTCCTCCCGCTTGGAGCCCTGCGGGATGAAAGAGAAGGAGCTGATGTTCACGCCCAGCCGCTTCGCGGCCGCGGCTCCGCCGTTGTAAACGGACGAAAGGTACACCGCCCGCTCGGCCGGGACAAAATAGAAGGACTTCAGGCAGTCGCGGTTCCCGTCGTTGTCGTCGTCGTCGTCCTCCAGGTCGTAACCCACCTGCCACTGCTGGCTGGAGGGGAGGGAGAAGCGCTGGGCCGCGTCCCCGTCGTCGTCGGTGTCCTTCAGGTCGGGGATGGCGTCGGCGTCGCGGTCGCCGGCCGGCGCGTACCAGGGGGCCTCCTCCGAGCCGCAGAGGATGGTGACGGAGGAGGCCGAGACGCCGGTGAAGGCTACGGCGGGGTGCAGGCCGTCCGAGAGCCGGGAAAAGAGGAGCCGCAGCTCGGCGGAGGCCTGTACCTTATGTTCGGCGGTCTTGGCGCTCTTCATGAAGCCGCCGAAATAGCCGGCGAAAGCGACGATGGCGATGGACATCACCGCCAGATATACCATCAGCTCGACAAGGGAGACTCCCTTTCTCAGGCTCATATCAGGGCCAGGCGACCGTGAAATTCCAGGACTGTACGGAGGTCTTCTTTTCCGGAGGATCGTCGGCCCAGTGGCTGACCCTGACCTCCACTGTATGCGGGGAACCGGGAGCGAAAGCGGTGGAAGGCAGCCAGGACAGCGTCCCGGTCTCCGGGTCCCAGTACGAGGCGACGGTCCCCGAGGAGACGATGAGTTCCCCGTCCAGCCGCAGCTCTATGCTGTAGGGGTCTATGCCCGACTGATTGTCGAAGAGCCGGCAGCCTATCTCCGGCAGCGGGTCCGCATTGGCTCCCTGCGGTACCATATTTGCGATCGACGGCGCGGAATTATCCGGGTCCGAGACGGCTACCGTAAAGGTCCAGGTGGAGATCACCTTGTAATAGGCCCGGTCGCCGCCCTCCGCCGTTACCGTGTAGGAGGAGCCGTTGGCGAGCTTGTTGGGCAGGCCTCCGGCGCCGCGCCAGGAGATGCGGCCGCTGGCCGCGTCGTAATCGAAGGGTACCGCGGCCCCGTTCACCCGCAAGGAGACCGTCTCGGGACATATCCCGGAGACGGCCGCGCCGGCCGAAAGCGGCTGGTCCGACAGCACGGCGCCGACATAGGGCATCAGGTCCGGCACCGCCCCGGAAGGGGCCTGGCTGGAGACCGCCGGGGGATCGAGGTCCAGCACGACCCGCCGCTGGGCGAACGGGGAATAATAGGAGTCCTTGGAGGCCTTGGCGTAGAGCAGGTTCTCGCCCTCCGCCAGGATCGAGGTGACGGCCAGCGACTGGAAGTCGAAAGAGCCCGAGGCGTCCGCCGAACGCGAGTCGGAGGGGGAGGCCATGGAATTGACGTAAAAACCGACGCTGGCCAGCGGCGCCGTCTCTCCCGCGAGGCGCAGCGGGTAGCCGGCGTCGGCCCTGTAAGCGATGACCTCCGCGGGGTAGGATTTCGCGATGCCGGCCGCGAAGGCCGCCGCCCGCCCGGCTTCCATGAGATCGTAAAGATAGGTATCGTTGGCCGGCTCTTCCACGAGCATCTTGAGCTCGGCGCCGCTGGAGCGGCTCTCTATGCCGCTGAGCATTTCCAGGGAGATCAGCTCGGTCCTGGAATGCAGCCGGCGGCCGCGCTTGTAGAGGCGCAGCGTGACCTCTTTCAGGTTGGTGTCCGGCAGTTCGCTGACGGTCCGGCCCGGAGAGCCGGTAACATAGGTGTCGTAATAATCGGCGTCGCCGTTGGCCTTGTAATAGCGTATCGTGGCGTCGTAGTCGTCGACGAGGTTCGCGTCGGCGTCGGTGAAATCGCGCAGGTCTCCGGTCAGCCCGTCGCCGGTCACGTCGGAAACGTCCCTGACCTTGAACTTCAGCTCGACGGTCCAGCGGTCCACGGAATAACGCGAGGCGATCGCCGTGATCTCGTCGAGCAGGCCGCGGTAGGGATAGGAGGCCCGCTGCTGGGTCACGGGGCCGTAGGTGCCGGCGAGGCCGTAATTCGCCTGCGCCGAATCGTAGGCGAAGAGATAGTGGTACTCGATGCTCTTGAGCTTCTCGAAGATGGAATCCGTCAGCCGCGTGGAGGCGGTGTTCTCCAGGGTGCGCGTCATCATCACCTGCAGGTAGCGGTGCATATAGGCGACAGAAAGGCTGAGCACCGCCAGCAGGAAGATGGAGATCATGGCCTCCACGAGGCCGAAGCCCGCCCGCAGCCGCGCGGCGGCCGGGCGGCGCGCGCCGGACGGGAGCCGGCCGCCCGAAGCCAGGGCGTAGAAGACGAGCAGGGAGAGCGGCAGGACCAGGGCCGAATGCGAGACCAGGCTCAACAGGGCCTCCCCGTGGACCCGTCTTATGACGGCCGGTCCCAGCTCGGGATAGGAAGCGGAAGCGAAGAGCAGCGCCCCCGAGTAAAATCCCAGGAAAAGAGCGAAAAGGGAGAAGACGGCTCCGGAAACGGCTTTTTCGGCCGGGGTGCGCTCCGAGGTCCGCGTCCCGGCGAAAGAGCCTCCGGCCAGCAGGTAGAAGAAAAGCAGCGAGAAAGGCAGGAGGACGGACGAGAGCAGGAGCAGGCCGGAACGCGAGCCGGACTGCAGCGAGGCGGCCAGTTCCAGGGTGAGCACGGACGAGGTCCCGGGTAGGAAGACCGCGGCCCCGGCGTAGAAGCCGACGAGGACGGCGAAAAGGGAGAGCACGAAGCCCGCCGCGGCGTATACCGCGGGAGAGGAGAGAGCGGCCCGGGGAAGGGCTTTTTCCATAATGGCGACCCGCCTGTCATAGTATAGCAGAAGGACGGGGGTTTTTCAGCCCCCCTTCGCGGCCCGGCGGCCCGCGCCGTCAACGGTAATACTTGTCCGGGTTGTGGATGAAATAGAAGTCGAAAGGCTCCAGCCGCGGCAGGTTCACGTATCTGCGGCCGGATTCGTCCGTTCGCTCCTCCAGGCGCGGAAAGGACATCTTGTGCCCGCTGGCGGCCGGTCCGAAGTCGGGGTTCTTTACGAAGCCCGTCTCCTCGATGCGGTCGACCAGGTGGTCCACCCATTTCAGGGCGACCGCCTTGTCGGCGAATTCCTCCCAGTTGCCGTCGGAACTGTTCTCGTACATGCGCTTGCGGAAGGCGTCCGTGGAGATCCCCATTTTTTTCGCGACCGGATCGAGGATGCGCCTTTCCCATTCCTTGGCCTTTTCCAGCTGCTCCTTCAGCTGCGTCATGTTGCCCCAGTTCACGGTGGACATCTGGTGATGGAGTATTATGGCGTTGGGATAGGCGAACGACTTTTTAGCCAGCGTCGTTATGCCGGCGGCCATGCTGGCGGCGTAGGATTTTACTACGACGTAGACGGGGGCCTTGCTGGATTCCATGGCCTTGAGTATGCGGTAGCCGGACATCACCGAGCCGCCCGGGGAATTGTCGATGACCAGGAAGATCGGGGCGGTGCTGATATTGTTGAAGTAATGGATCCTGTCGGTGATATAGTCCGCGCTCACGGAGTAGACCGGGCCGTTGAGCGGTATGCGCCGGTCGCTTATGGTCAGCACGCCTTTCCTGAAAGGCTGCGGGTCGTATACCGGTTCGGTGTTGGATTCCTTCTTCCACTCCTCTTTCTTGGCGCGCAGGGAGAGGTCTGAGTTGAGCTTGTCCATGCGGCTCTCGAGCAGGAGCTTCTCGAACTTGAGCTTGCGCTCCTTGAGGTCCATGCGCTTCATCTCCAGTTCTATGGACATCTTCTCCGCCGAGTCGGTTATCATGGCCTTCTTCTCCTGTTCGGAGAGCAGTTCGTTCTCGGCCTTGAGCTTGAGTATGGAGGCGGTCATGGACTCTATCTCTTTCTTGGCCGCTTCGGCGGCCAGTTTGTTCTCCAGCGTCAAGCGCTGGAACTCGGCGTTCTTGAGGGCCGTTTCGGCCTTTATCTTTTCGTCGGCCAGCCTGTTCCCGGAGGAGAGGCGTTCGAGCTCCTCCTTCATTTTGCGCAGTTCCAGCCCCTGTTTTTCGGAAGCGAGCCTGCTCTCGGTGGAGAGGCGGTTTATCTCGGCCTCCATCTCCGCGATCTTGTTCTTCTGCTTCTGCAGCAGCAGTTCGTATTCGGCCTTGAGCTCGTCGCGCTCCTCGTTGAGCTGCTGGGTCCTGCTCCCGGCCTTGTCGCCGTCGGCCGGCTTGGACTGCGCGAAAACAGGCGCCGTCAGTATAAGTGCGGCGAGGACCGCGGTAAGATGTCGCATCGTGAACCTCCGTGCTGCGCGTGAACTCCAAAATGATAGCCGATGGGGGAGAGGGTGTCAATCGGCTTCAGGCGCCGCCGCCGCGTATATGGCCCTGAGCATGTCCGCGCAGGCGGCCTGCCAGCCGGCCGGGGCCTTGTCGTAGATTATTTCGGCCGCGCGGCCTTCGCCGAACATGGCGTTGTCTATGGGGAACAGCGGCTCCGACCCGGCGGGGAGATGTTCCTTCTTTATTTCCATGCGCAGCGCCCAGCCGGGATAGAGGTGCAGGCAATGGACCCGTTTACCGCTGCGCGGGTTGAGGACCTTGATGACCGGCCCCGGGTCCTTGGCGGTGTCGGCCCGCATTTCCCAGGTCTCGCCCGGCAGGTCCCCGACGGCCTCCAGCAGGGCCGACCAGAGGGACAGGAACGACTCGGCCGACCTGGGGTAGCGCGCGGCTATGTGCTTTACGAACTTATCGAATCTCTCCCTTATAACGGCGGGGTCCGGCGGCGGCTTGGCCGGGGAGGCCTTTTTGGCCTCCCGGGACAGGTGCCAGTCCAGCAGGGGCTTGAGCTTTTCGGCCTCTTCCGGAGAGGCCGGGGCCAGGTAGCGGGACATAAGCGTCAGGCGCTGCCCGCGCGTGGTCAGGACCGTGACGAAGCCTTCCTCCGTCTTCGTTACTATGCCGTAGCCGCCGTTGAGCAGGTTCTTTACGGCGTCGTGCGCCTCGAATCCCATGCGCGGAGTCCTTCTCAGCGGGGCCTGAGCACGTCGGTCTTCCGGACGGCGGCCTTTGTCTCGGCTATCGAGAACTTCGGGTTTACTTTGACCACTTTCGCCGTGCCGACCTTCTCTTCCTCCGAGCCCAGCGACTCGCCGGTGTCGGGGTCGATCATCTCCTCGCCCGTGCGGTAGATGTCGTAGACGGCGCCCGCTTTCTCGCCGTCGGCGGCGCCGCTGTTTATGTAGACCTGGTTCCCGGTTATCTTGATTATCTTGACGGCGGCCGGCCCGCCCTCGTCGAACTTTTTTGAAAGCTCTTTCGCCACGTCGTCCACGGCCTTGCGGGCGGCCTTGCCGATGATGGTCTCGTCGAAGCCGTCCTTGCCGAAGTCGAAGTCCGGGGCTATGCTGAGGTCGCCGGAGAATTCGGCGCTGGACTTGGAGCCCTCGCCCTTGGCCGCGGCCACTATCTGGGCGGAGGTGGTGTCTATCGCGCGCACGTCTATGGCCGCCCTGGCGGTGTTCTTGGAGACCTTGGCGCCGCCGCCGAAGGGCAGGACCTTCTCCAGGCCGCCCACTCCGATCTTGCTGTCCTTCACCCCGAATTCGGTGACCGCGCCGGTGATTATGTAGCGCGCGCCCAGCAGCCGGCCTATCTTGGCGGCGGTCTGCGCGGTGACGGCCCCGGAGGCGCCGAGGCGCTGTTCCGCCATTACGGATTCGAGCTTTTCCCGCTCGACCAGGGTGTACTTTTTGGTGCCGGCGAGCGCGGTCACCAGCATCTCGGCCACGCCCTGGCCGACGTTCTGCCAGCTGTGGCTGTGGCTGGATTTGTCCTCCAGGTCCATCACGCAGATTATCGCCTTGCCGGCCGACATGGCCGGAGCGGCGGTCAAGGCCAGCAGGGCCAGAGTTCCGAAAAGTTTGTTCATAGTCCCTCCCTGAAGATAGGTCCGTCCTTATCATAGCAAAACGCCGGCCCGCCCGCTAAAGAGGGGCCGCGGGGGCAATACCGGGGGGCCCAAAGGGGCCCCGCGCGTAGGCCCTTGGACACTTATTGAAAAGGGCGGCGTCCGCTATACTATAGGCATGACCATCAAGAACTTTTTCCGCAATATCCTCGCAGGGACGCTCGCCTTCTCCTCGGCGGCCCCGGCCTTCGCCGGCGGCCCCGCGCTGGAGACGGTGTCGCTGGAGAACCTCGAAAGCCTGACCGAAGGCCTGGCGGTGCCGAAGGCGCGGCTGGACGCCGACCGGGCCCCTAATCAGCCCGCGCCGGTCCTGGACCTGAGCCTGAAGCTGCCCTTCCGGACCCTGACCGCGCTGATCGTGGACCTCAAGGACGCGCAGATAACCGCCCTCGACCCCTCCCTGCCGGTGCTCCAGAAAGCCGGCGAGAACGTCGCTTTCAGGAACGTACTTATAAACTATAACGGCATAGAGGCCGAGCCGAACATCCTGCTTAAGCCCGTTTTCGAAGGCCCCAACCGGCTCTCCATAAAAGTCGCCAGGGTCGCCATGGATATATCCTTCGGTCCCAAGGCCATGGGCATGACCGAGATAGACAAGAACGCGGTCATGGAGATGGTCATGACCAAGGTGACCGAAGGCGTGACCTCCGCGATGGACGCGGCTTTCGTCAAGAACAAGGTCCCGCTCAAGGCCCGCGACGTCCTGACCTTCCAGTACGACCGCCTGGCCTGGAAACTGACGGCCTCGGTGGCCCCCAGGTTCGTGGCGCCGCTGCTGCCCGGCCTCATCCCCAGCATAAACCTGACCTCCTTCAGCTTCGACGAGAACGGCTTCGCTCTCGGCGCCCATTCGGGCGTCGGCGCCGCGCAGCTCAGGGACCACAACCTGATGATCTCCGACGGGCTGGTCACCAACTTCATAGCCAGGCACTCCAAGGAAGGCGATTTCGAGCTGCTGCCCAAGGGGCACGACGGCGGCGTCAAGTTCCGCGCGGACGGCCGCCTGGAACTGGCCGGCAAGTTCTACGCCCGCGACGTTTTCCTCAAGCCCAATGTCTACTTCACGGCCAGGGTGGTCCCCTATCTGACCGCCCCCAATACCCTGCGCATACACTTCGAGCGCATAGACATCGACCAGGCCTACGGCATCGGCCTGCCGGGCTTCATCAGCAGCTGGCTGCAGAACAAGCTGGTCGGCGGCATCATAGAGGCCCTGACGACCAACCCGGAGCTGGCCAAGGTCATGAAGGCCCGGAAGATTGACGACAAGACCGTCGAGATAAAGCTGGCGGATTCCGCCTTCCTGCCCTCCTTCGCCAAGGGCGCCGTCATAAAGAAACTGACGCTGGGCAACGGCCTGCTCTACCTGGCCTTCGAGCTTTAAGGATATAAGGGAGAAATGAATAACATGAGAACTTTAAAGACGATGATAGCGGGCATACTGGCGGCGGCGGCCTTCTCCGCCCCGGCCGCGGCCTTCGATCTGGACTCCATACAGGTCCCCGACATAGAAGGGATCGAGAGCGTCTCCACGATGCGCGCCCCGGTGCCTGTCGCCAAGGCGGTGACGATACCGGCCGAAGAACTCATCGGCCTGACCGCCGAGGCGACCATACCTTTCGCCGCGGTGAAGCGCGGCCTGGAGCAGGTGGCCGCCTCCGACCCCCGCGTCCGCATCACCGACCCGCTGCTGCCCGTCGCCGTAAAGGTCGGCGAGTTCATGCGGCTGCAGAACGTGCATATCGATATCGGCGGCATCAATGTCGATCCCGTCATCACCCTCAAGCCCTACCTCGCCGGCCGCAACAGCCTGGCGATACGCGTGCAGCGCGTGCAGCTCCACGTCGAGATGCAGCCCGACCGGGCGAAGGCCGCCGTGCCCCAGCTGTCCCAGGAGGACATCATGGCCCAGGTCATGGACGTGGCGATAAAGGGCATCATGACGGCGCTGGACTCGAAGCTCGCCGCGCAGAACATGAAGGCCTCAGACCTGCTGACGCTGCGCTACGACAAGGCCGCCTGGACGCTGAAGGCCGAGGTCAAGACCTCCTTCACGCAGAAATACCTGCCGGCGAACCTCTTCGCCCGGCCCGACATCACCGGTTTCGGCCTCTACGAGAAGGGCCTGTCGCTCAAGGTGTCCACCCGCTGAATCATCGCGCCGGAACGGAGGGACGCCCGCCGCGCGCGGGCGTTCTTTTTTGGGGCAGGGACTCCAGGAGTTCCTGCGCGGGCGTGTAGCCGGGGCTGAGGCGCAGCGCCTCGGCCGCGTGCCTGCGCGCGGCTTCCCGGTCGCCCTTCAGCAGGCTGCAGCGCGCCAGGTTGAAGCGCGCCAGATGATCCTCGGGGTTAAGGGCGGCCGCTGACGAGAAGTAGAGTTCGGCGCGGGACGCCGCGCCTTCCGAGGCGAAAAGTACCCCCAGCTGGTTGAGTATCATCGAGCGCTGGCCCGCGGTCCGGGCCGAGGCCAGGGCCGCCTCCAGCGCCTCGCGCGCCCCGCGGCTCTCGCCGCGCGCGGCCAGCGCCTCCGCCAGGCGCATCCGGGTCAGGTAGTTGTGCGGGTTCTTGCGCGCGTCGTAGCTCCACAGGGCCGCGTCGTCGGCCCAGACCGGCAGGCGGCGCCGTATCTCCGCGGGGAAGGCCGCCAGGAGCAGCAGCGCGCCCGCCGCGAAAACCGAACGCAGTCGGGGGCGCGAAGCCAGCGCCTGCCCCGCGCCGCCCAGGGCCAGCGCCGCGCCCGCGGCCGGCAGGTAGAGCAGCCGCTCGGCCATGTAGAAGGTCATTTGCGCTATGTTCAGTACCGGCAGGAGGGCCAGGCCGTACCAGGCCAGGCCGAAGGCCGCCGCCCGGGCGCCCTGGCGGCGCAGCGCGTAGAGCAGCAGCGCGTACAGGGCCAGGAAGAGGAACGCGAAAGGCAGGTAAAAGCCCGGGCTGTCGAGGCGCAGCATCACCAGGTCGCTGTAGCTGACCAGCATGCTGAAAGGCCAGAGCGTGATCTCCGCGTACTTGGCGAAGAGTATGAACGGCAGCGCCGCCTGGGTCCCGGCGGACAATGAGGCGCCGGCCGGCTGGTGGAAGTGCCCCAGGACGGCGAAGCGCAGCAGGATGAAGACCGCGGTCGGCAGGGCCAGCCACAAGGCGGCCTCCGCGTAATGGCGCCGCCGGCCGCCGTAAAGGTAAAGGCCGGCCGCCGCCAGCAGCGGCAGCACGGCCGACACCTCTCTCGACAGCAGGGCGGCCGCGCAGAAAAAGCCGGCCGCGTACAGGCAGCCCCGCCCGCCGCCCCGGACCCGCCGGACGAAGCAGTAGAGCGAGGCCAGGCTCAGCGTCGTGGACAGCGCCCCCGAGCGCCCCGAGATCCACGCGAAGGCCTCCACCCCGGCCGGGAAGAAGGCGAAGAAAGCCGCGGCCAGCCCCGCCCAGGGCGCCGCGAGCCCCAGCAGGCCCGCCAGGTAGTACAGGAGGACGACCGAGCAGCAGTGTAGCAGCAGATTGACCAGACGGAACCGGCCCGGGACCGGCCCCGCCGCGGCGTAGTCGGCGGCCAGCGAAAGAGTGGTGAGCGGACGCCAGGCGTCCTGGTTGAGTCCGGGGGAAGCCGAAAGCGTGGAGGGGTCGGTGAAGAAACGCCAGGGCGCGGCCAAAGTGCGCACCGCGGCGTTGTTCTCCACGAAATAGTGGTCGTCGTAGACGAACTTGCCCGCCAGGGAGGGCGAGTAGACCCACAGTACGGCGGCGGCGCCGAGCGTCAGGCAGAGGATTTCCAGGGCGCGGCCGCGCAAGAGCATAAGGGATTGTATCAATCTGCGGCGCCGGCCAAAAGAGCGGTCAAAGGCCCGATGAACATGAGGCTCCAGACTTTACCGCCCCGGGCGTGCGCGGGGATAGGATGGAGACGAAAATAATGGGAGAATCAGCATAAGCCCGCCATTACCGGAAGACTAACATCCGAGTCCCCGGCCGGGCGCTCGCCGGGCAAAAGACTCCTTACCAAATTCGCGAAAAATCACCCGGTTTTTGATACTATAGACAAAACCGGCGGGTCTCACGCGAAAGATTCAGAAGATAGCGCCACAGAAGGGAAAAAGGCGCGGAGAGCTGGCGATGACTGCGCTTGTCTTCTGCAGATCCTACAGGTCAGGAGGTGTCATGAAACGATGGGCGTTTTTAACCATTATTTTATATGCCATTTGTGCGACTGTCTTAGGAATTCCGATATATTTTATGCTGGGGACGGATGGGATAAAAACAGCGCAGTTTTTCTATTCTTACCTGCTCCCTATTCTGATTGTAATTCAATGTGTCCTGTTATTTATACCTGTCGCGATAGTCCAGAAAAGACCTATCGGAAGAAGAAGCGTGGTTACATCGGCGATCTTCGGCGCGATTCCAATGACTTTCCTGGCGCTAATGTTCCTTACATCCTTGTTATTAATGATCTGGGGAGAAGATAAAGCCGATAGGTATATATATTACTGGCCAAGTCTGGTTACATTCGCGGGATTCTGGGTATTATGGGGAATCCTTTTTTATAAAAGTTATTCTGAAAGCGAACCCGGGAAATTTACGGCCATAATTACACGCTGGCTGGTAAAGGGCAGTATTTTGGAACTATTAGTGGCCATCCCAAGCCATATAATATCCCGGCGCAGGGAGGAATGCTGTGCTCCACCGCTTACATTCCTGGGAATTATCACCGGATTGGCGATTGCGCTGCTTTCCTTCGGGCCCGGTCTCTTCTTTCTTTTTCAAAAAAGAATAAAAGATAAAAGACCTGACCCATCCCCTGAGCCGACAAACTCGGTCAATATACGATAACTGAGAACCGTACAGTATTTGACGCTGGGAAGCCGGCGGCTTTGCATGAGCCCCGCCATCACCCAAAGACCGACATCTTACCTCGCAGGCCCGGCGCCCTCCGGGTGGAAGACGAAACCGGCGGTTCTCACGCTAAACATCAAAAGAGCGTGCCGACGGCAGGGGAAAAATGAGGGGGAACTGGCTGCAACTTCGCTTATGGTCCCTACAGGTTAGCGGATTTTAGTATACGGAGAGTTTGTGAAAACTTTAAGAAATCTGAATTACGGGATCATACTGACGATTTGGGGTTGTCTCATGTCCCTTGGGCTATACGGAATTATTTCCGATACCACCTCCGGCCCAAGACACCCAATTACAGCCATATGTGTGTTTTTTTTGATCGCGCTCCCATACTTAATACTGGCGGCGTCAGTTTACCTGATTGACAGGTGTGCCCCAGTAGAACTCAATAAACTTTGGCCAATGTCGGTTATTCTGCTCGGGACAATAATTATTTCAACTGCCGGATTTTACTATCCTTACAAGATCAGTAGAATCCCGGACGCACAGAACGGCATTATATTCGGGTGTATATGGATGCTTCAGTGTGTTGGTGCTGTAGGTACGCTTGTCCTATCCCACATTATAGTCGTGATAAACATAGCCATTAGAATGCTGGCTAAGTCGTGAGCAAAAGCGAAATAAAAACCGAGGGTCGTTGATTTTATCGCTTCCCTTGCCGCCGGACAATTTCCCGGCGGTTCCTTATTGTAGAGGCGGCGGCCGCATAAGGCCGCCGTCACCGGAAGATTAACCCCTAACCGGCCTGACGCCGAAGATCGTCGCCCGCCGGGTCATTGCGTTTTAAATGAGAGGACGCCGCGGCGCCCTTATTTCGGGGGAGGCAGCGTCCTGAGGGCCGCTTCCAGGCCGTCGGCGGCGGCCGCCATACGGGCGTAATCGAGCGTGCCCGGCAGGTCGGAGTCCTTGTGGTAATTATCGTTGCGGTAGAAGGCCGTGTCGCTGTACATGACGGCCGGTATGTCTTTCGCCCAGAAGTTGCGGTGGTCGGAGAAATCGACGCCCGGGACGAAGGCCGGCAGCGTGACCGCCACGAGCGGCAGGCTGGTCCCTCGCCTGAAGGCGGGGGCCAGCGCCCCGGAGAGTTTTCGCGAACCGAAATTTCCCACCTGCGCCAGGAAATCCCCGCGGTTCGGCAGGAAGGGCCCGATAAGCGGCGGGTATTTCTGCGAGAACCTCTCCTCCCTGTAATAGCCCAGCATCTCAAGGACTATCCCGCCCGTTATGCGATCGCCTCGCGCTATGGCCGATGAGACATAGACCGCGCTGCCCATGGAATCCTTGCGGAAAAAGGGCGGTTCCTCGTTGGTGAAGGCGACGAAGCGGATGTTCGCGGCCGGCGGCTCTTTAGCGAGGCGGCAGGCCAGCTCCAGCAGGACGGCTGCGCCGCTGGCATTGTCGTCGGCGCCCGGGTTCTCGGCCGTGTCGTAATGCGCGCCGACGACATAGTAGGGCGCGCGCGGGTCCGCGCCGGGTGCGGCGGCCTCCAGATTGGCGACCTCGACCCCGAAGGTAAGGTAGGGCTCCCGCCGGACCTCGAGCCCGCATTTCCCGAACTCTGCGGTTATGTAGCGGTCGGCGTCTTTTAATTTCGGCAGCCGGGGCCCGAAGAAATGCCGTTCCCCCAGTTCCCCTGCCAGCTTTTCGACATGCGCGAGCAGGCGCTCCGGCGCCCCGTCGGCGCGCGGCCCCGGCCCGAAAGCCGGGCTCCACAGGTTCCAGCCGAAAGTAGTGGCCCTGATGACCAGGTAGGCCGCCGCGGCGAAGAGCAGGTAATAGGAGAACTTTTTCTTCATCGCGAAATATTAGCAAAACGGGGGCGACACTACGCTGTCGCGCGGATGTTTTACGCTATAGGTGCGGCAAGGAGGGGATATGGGAAGGACCTGCGTTTCTCTGATAAAGGACATGCCGAGGGTGGAGCGGCCGAGGGAGCGGATGATGCGCTACGGACCGGACAAACTCTCGGACGACGAACTGCTGGCGCTGCTGCTGCGCACGGGCGTCCGCGGCACGGGCGTGATGGACTTCGCGGCGGGGCTGATGAAGCGCTTCGGCCGCGAGGGGCTCGCGAAGGCCGGCTTCGCGGAGCTTAAAAGCGCGCAGGGGCTGGGGCCGGCGCGGGCCTGCGAGATAATGGCGGCCTTCGAACTGGGCCGGCGGGCGCTGGGCGGCAAGAAAACTTCGGTCTACCTCAAGCCGCGCGATGTCTGGGAGGAACTGCGCGACATACGCGAGCAGAAGAAGGAGCATTTCGTCGTCTTCTTCCTCGACACGCGCAACCAGGAGATAAAGCGCGACATCGTCTCCATCGGCACCCTCAATTACAACCTGGTGCACCCGCGGGAGGTCTTCGAGCCGGCGGTGAAGAACCTGGCCGCGGGCGTGATAGTCGCGCACAATCATCCTTCGGGCTGCCTGGAGCCTTCGGACGAGGACATCTCGCTGACCAAGCGGCTGGCCGAGGCGGGCAGGCTGCTGGGCATCGAGCTGCTGGACCATGTCATCGTGGCCAAAGGGGGGTGGCTCAGCTTCAAGGAAAAGGGGCTGATGCGCTAATTTCCTATAATTATTACCTCTTAATATACGGGCGGCGGCGCCGCGACGGAGGTAAGCATGCTTTTCGACAGGATGAGCGCGGAGATGGTGAAGGCGATGATCGAGGCCATACCGGCCGAGGTCACGGTGATAGACGCCAACGACGAGGTGGTGGGCTGGAACAAGCACGAGAAACGGCTTTTCCACAGGCCGATGACCTGCATCGGCATGAACTTCCGCGACTGCCATCCCAAGAAGAGCCTGGACCAGGTGGAGCGGCTTGTCGGCGAGATGAAGTCAGGCAAGCGCGACAATGCCCGGTTCTGGATAGACCTGCCCGTCGGTCCGGAGAAAAAGGTCCACAAGATACTCATCGAGTTCTACGCCCTGCGCGGCGACGGCGGGAAATACCTGGGCTGTCTGGAGTTCACGCAGGACGTGCAGTACATACGCGAGCTGGAAGGTCAGAAGCGGCTGATGGACTGATGTACGGCGGCGGTTCGAGACTGTTTTTTTAGCCGGGCCGCGTATAAAAAAGCCCCCCGCTTAAAAGCGGGGGGCTTTACTTTCCGGTACGCGCCGGACTTATCTCTGTATTATCAGTTCCGGCCAGATCTGCGCCAGCGAGCGGGCGAAGGCCTCGGTGATGCCGTTCATAGCGGCGGAGACGTCGAAGCCCTCGTAGGACATGGAGGCGGCCCAGAGCACGGAGCCGGTCTGCACGTCCACCATCCGCGAGACCAGCGAGACGTTGGCGGTGGTGCTGAGCAGCTGCGAGTTGGGCAGGCCGAGCACCGTTCCCTCGGAATAGACCGAACCGCCGGACACCTGAGACACGGTAGTGCGGCGGGCGTTCTCGGCGCCGCTGACTATGTAGCTGGCCTGAGGGGTGCTTTCGGCCACGGTGCCGACGAAAAGGGCGTCCACGCCGAGGAGGCGGCCAAGCTGCTTGGCGGTGGCCGGGTCGAAAGCGGTGGAGGCGGTGAGCCGCTGCTCCTCCATGACCGCGTTGAGGCGCTGCCGTTCCACTACGTCCGCGCCGCGGGCCAGCAGGCTCTGCGTCAGCAGGTCGGCCGCCAGGTCGCCCTGCTGGCCTCCGAAGGAGAGCACGGCGACGCGCTTTACGGCGCTGAAGTCGGCGCGCGGGTTGACGGCCACGTTGGGCGTGGCGCAGGCGGAGAGCAGGAGCAGCGCGGGAAGCAGGTTCTTTTTCATGTTCATTTCCCGGCCGTAAGATTGTGTATATGACGGTTCGCCGTGTCGCGCATGGCCGGGTCGGAGGCGTGCTCCAGGCAGGCCCGCCAGGCCGAGAGAGCCCTGTCCTTCATTCCTTTCTTCTCGTAGATGAGACCGAGCATATAATGGGCCTCGGCTTTTTTAGGGTTCAGGGCTACCGCGGCCTCGAAGGCCCGCTGGGCTTCGGCGGCCTGCTTCAGCCGGGCGTAAGTGAAGCCGAGCCTGACGAAGATGTCGGCGTTCTTGGGATCGGCGGCGGCCTGCCGTTCCAGCTCGGCGGCCTCTTTCTTAAGGCGCTCTATGGCCGCCGGGGTCTCCGGCGGGCGGCGCTGCTCGGCCGCCGCGAAAGCGGGCAGCAGCAGAAGAAGGGGTAATATAGCGTTTTTCATGGTTCACCTCGTCCTGCCTAAACAATATAAAATTTCCCGCCCCGCGGGTAGTGGTAGGGGACGTTGTTGAGTTGTTGACTTGTTGACTTTTTGGTCTGGTGCCGCGGTCTGCCGGCCGGAATAACTCAACAACTCAACAACGTCCCCTCCTTTATTGTAAAATAAAGAGGTCTGAAATTTTATCGTCTGGACAGCCGATAAGCCCGGGCGCTCCGCCCGGTAAAATGACCGCCCGGTCCCATCACGGACAGCCACGGCAGCAGTAAAGCGGTAAACAAGGTCTTTGCGTTCTTCGCATGGTCTTCTTCGCGCTTTCTATTCTCGTTCTGGCCTCTTCCGCTTTTCTCGCTCTCGCGTCGGGAGGCCTGGCCGCGCGGGCCCGTATCATCGGCGCCGGCGGCGCGCTGCTCGGCTCGGCGCTGGGCCTCGTCTCCGTTCTAAGAGTGCTGTTCATGACCGGCGCCGAAGCCTACGCCGGGTGGCCCGCTTTTTCAGTCCCCCTGGGCCGCCTGGCGCTTTCGATCGATCCGCTGGCCGCCTTCTTCCTTCTTCCCGTCTACCTGCTGACCGCCTTCGCCGCCGTCTACGGCGCGGAATACCTAGGCGCCGGAGGGGGGCGCAGGACCGGAGCGGCCTGGTGCTGCTTCAATCTGCTCTCCGCCTCGATGGCGCTGGTCTTCGCCTCGGCCAACGCGGTGCTGTTCATGCTGGCCTGGGAGGCGATGGCCGTCTCCTCTTTCCTGCTCGTGCTCTACGACCATCATAAGGAACAGGCGCGCCGCGCCGCCTGGATCTACCTGGTCGCCGGCGGGGCGGGCGCGCTGGCTCTGCTCCTGCTCTTCTCGCTGCTGGGCGCTTCGTCCGGGACGCTGGATTTCGCGGCCTTCGCCAGGCCGGCGGGCGGCGCGGCCGCCGCCGCGTTCCTCGCCGCGCTGCTGGGCTTCGGCCTCAAGGCCGGCGTGGTGCCGCTGCATGTGTGGCTGCCCGAGGCGCATCCGGCCGCGCCCAGCCACGTGTCGGCGGTGATGAGCGGCGTCATGATAAAGACCGGCGTGTACGGGCTGATACGGACGCTGGGCTGGCTGGCGCCCTGGGACGGCTGGTGGGGGCCGGCGCTGCTGCTGGCCGGCCTGGCCTCGGGGCTGGTGGGCGTCATCTTCGCCCTGGCGCAGCACGACCTCAAGCGCCTGCTGGCCTATTCCAGCGTGGAGAATATAGGAATTATATTAATGGGGCTCGGCCTGGGCGTGACGGCCTCGGCCGCCGGTTCTACGGCGGTAGCCGGCCTCTGCTTCGGCGGAGCGCTGCTGCACGCGCTCAACCATTCGCTGTTCAAGGGCCTGCTGTTCATGGGGGCCGGCGCCGTCATGCACGCGACCGGCACCGGCGAGCTGGAGGCGCTGGGCGGGCTGGCGAAGCGTATGCCGCGCACCTCGCTCTATTTCCTGGCCGGCGCCGCGGCCATCTCCGGCCTGCCGCCTTTCAACGGCTTCATCAGCGAGTTCCTGATCTTCCTCGGCTCCTTCGGCGCGCTGCGCGGGCCCGAGGCCCCGGCGCTCTGGTCCGTGGCCGTATTGCTGGCGCTTGCCGCGATAGGAGGACTGGCGGGAGCCTGCTTCGCGCGGGCCTACGGCTCGATTTTCCTGGGCGAGCCGCGCTCTTCGCGCTGCCATTCCGCCCACGACTGCGGCGCGCCCATGCTGGCCGGCCTGGCGCTGCCGGCCGCCGCCTGCCTGTTCATCGGCCTTTTCCCGTCGGCGGCGGCCGGTCCCGCCGCCGCCGCGGTCTCGTCGGCTTTCGGCGCGGAGCCGGGAGCCGCCTTCCTGTCGGCCGCGGAACTGCCGCTGGCCTATGTCTCGGCCGGCGCGCTGGCGCTGGTCCTGCTGCTGGCGCTGGCGGCGGCGCTGCGCGCCTTCCTGCTGCGCGGCAAGGTCCCGGCCGCCGGCCCCACCTGGGACTGCGGCTACGCCGCCCCGACGGCGCGCATGCAGTACGGCGCCTCCTCTTTCGCGCAGCCGCTGACGGACTTCTTCAGGCCGCTGCTGCGCACCGCCGGCCGCCACGCGCCGCCCGACGGCTATTTCCCCAGGGGCTCGGACTTCCACACCGAGGCCGGCGCTGTCTTCTACAATAATTTCTACGCGCCGGCGGCGCTGATGCTCAGGCGGGCCGCCTACCGCTTCAGCTGGCTGCAGCACGGCCGGCTGCAGTTCTATATCCTTTATATAATCGGCGCGCTGCTGGCCCTGCTCCTATGGAAACTCTAGAGACCGCGACCAGGTTCGCCGCGGCCCTGCTGCTGGCGCCGCTCCTGCCCGGGATAGTGAACCGGGTAAAAGCCCTTTTCGCCGGCCGCAAAGGCCGCCCGACGCTGCAGCTCTACTACGACCTGGCGAAGCTGGCGCGCAAGGTGCCGGTCTACAGCCGCACGACGACCTGGGTCTTCAAGGCCGGACCGGCCGCCGGGCTGGCCGCCGCGGTCTGCGCGCTGGGAGTCCTGCCCTTCGGCGGGCGGCCGGGCCCGCTGGCCTTCGAGGGCGATTTCCTTTTCATCATCGGCCTGCTGGCCTTCTCGCGTTTCATGACCGTGCTCGCCGCGCTCGACACCGGTTCCGCTTTCGAGGGGATGGGGGCCAGCCGCGAGGCGCAGTTCGCCGTCTTCGCCGAGCCGGCCCTCTTCCTTTCGCTGGCCGCCCTCTCGCGCGTGACCGGGGAGTTCTCGCTGGCCGGCATGTTCCTTTCGCTCACGCCCGATTCCTGGCGGGCGGCCGCGCCCGTGCTGGCGCTGGTGACGGCCGCGCTCTTCATCGTCATGCTGGCCGAGAACTGCCGCGTGCCGGCCGACGACCCGGACACGCATCTCGAACTGACGATGATACACGAGGTGATGGTGCTCGATCACGGCGGTCCCGAGCTGGCTTACGTCCTTTACGGCGCCTCGCTCAAGCTCTGGCTCTTCGCCGCGCTGATAGCGGCGGCCGTGTTGCCGCGCCATTCGGGCTCCTGGCTCTACGACGGGGCCTTCTTCCTGGCCGCGATGGGCGGCATCGCCGCCGCCATCGGTATCGCCGAGTCGGCCATGGCCCGGCTGCGCATGCTGAAAGTGCCTTACATGCTGATGGGCGGACTTATCTTCGCCGCGCTGGCGATGCTTTTCCAGACCGGACGCTGACATGAACACCTTCGCCGAACTGACCATAGTGCTGATCATCCTGCTCAACATGGCGATGTCCGTGTCGGGCTCGCTCGCTTCCTGCATACGGCTGGCGGCCGCGCAGGGCGTGGCGGCCGGCCTGCTGCCGCTGATGGCCGCCGGCGGGGCGCACGGCCGCGCGGTGGCCTTCGCCGCCTTCATCATCGCGCTCAAGGGCCTGGTCTTCCCCTGGCTGATGCTGCGCGCGCGAGAGCTGACCGGCGCGCGCAAGGAGATAGACCCGCTGATCGGCTACCCCGCCTCGATAACGCTGTGCCTGGCCGCCTTCGCCGCCTCGGCGTGGCTGGGCTCGCGGCTGCCGCTGCCGGAGGGCGGCGTGGCCTACATCGTCCCGGCCTCGCTGGCCACCATCTTCACCGGCTTCCTCCTTATCACCACCCGGGTGAAGGCCATCACGCAGGTGGTGGGCTACCTCGTCGTGGAGAACGGGGTCTACATCTTCGGCCTGGCGCTGTTCGTGGAGCAGCCGCTGATGGTGGAGATGGCGATACTGCTCGACGTCTTCGTCGCGGTCTTCGTGATGGGCATAGCGATCTTCCACATCAGCCGCGAGTTCGACCATATCGACACCGACGCGCTCTCGCAGCTCTCCGACTGGCGGCGCGGGGAGGAGGGCTGATGGCCGTAGTGCTGATCGTCCTGCCCCTGCTCTCGGGCGCGGCCGCCTTCCTCCTGCGCGACGACGCCGCGCGCCGGCGGCTGCTGCTCTGGACGGCCTGGCTGCATTTCCTGCTGACGGCCGGCCGCATACTGGCCTACGGCCGCTGGGGCTGGGCCTATTCCGTCGCGGAGGGGTTCCGGGAAACGCCGTTCTGGCTGCCGGGCGCCTGGGAGTGGTTCTCCTTCGACGCGCCCGGCCTGCTTTTCCTGGGCGTGACCTCGCTGCTGTTCCTGGGCGCGGCGCATTACGCCGCGGCCTACCTGGCCGAGGAGAAGCGCGACCCCGGCGAGAAGGGGGAGAACGGCTTCATCTTCAACAACGCGCCCGAGGCTGTCTTCAGCGGCTGCCTGCTGTTCTTCCTCTCGGCGATGACGGGCGTGGCCGCCGCGCGGCACCTGGGCCTGCTCTGGGCCGCCGTCGAGGCCACCACGCTGCTCAGCGCGCCGCTGATCTATTTCCACCGGCACAAGCGCTCGCTGGAGGCGACCTGGAAGTACCTGCTGATCTGCTCCGTCGGCATCGCGCTGGCGCTGATGGGCAATCTCTTCATGGGCGCGGCCGGCCTGCGCGGCGGCGCGGGACTGCACCTCGACGGCCTGCTGGCCGGCGCGGAGGGGCTCGACTCGCAGCTGCTCAAGGCCGCCTTCATCTTCCTCTTCGTCGGCTACGGCACCAAGATGGGCCTGGCGCCTTTCCACACCTGGCTGCCCGACGCGCACAGCGAGGCGCCGGCCGTGGTCTCGGCGCTGCTCTCGGGCGCGCTGCTCAACTGCGCCTTCCTGGGCGTGCTGCGCGCGGCGCAGGTCTGCGGCGCGGCGGGTCTGGCCGATTTCTCCGGCGGCATACTGGTGCTCTTCGGCCTGGCCTCGCTGGTCACGGCCGCGCTGTTCATGCTGGGCCAGCGGGACTACAAGCGCATGCTGGCCTATTCGAGCATCGAGCACATGGGCATACTGGCCATAGGCGCGGGGCTGGGCGGCCGCGCGCTCTACGGCGCGCTGCTGGGCGCCGTCGGCCATTCTCTGACCAAGGCCGGGCTCTTCTTCGCCTCGGGGCTGGTGCTGGCCGCGTACAGGACCAAGCAGATAAAGGACGTGAAAGGGCTGCTGCGCCGTTCGCCGGCCGTCGCCGCGCTGTGGCTGGCGGGGTTCCTGCTGATAACCGGCACGCCGCCGTCGGGGATCTTCCTGGCCAAGTTCGTCATACTCAAGGAAGCCGTGGCGGACGGGCGCTGGGCCGTCGCCGGCGTCTATCTCTTCTTCCTGGCCGTGGTCTTCGCCGCGATGGCGAAGATCTTCATCGAGACGACCTTCGGCGAGCCGGCGCAGGAGCCCGAACGCAGGTTCGAACCGCCGCGCGCCATGGTCCGTCCCGCGCTCTTCTTTTTCGTGCTGGTCGCGGCGCTGGGCCTCCGCGTCCCCTCCTGGCTGGACGCGGTGCTGAACCTGGCCGCCGGGGCCATAGGAGGCGCGCGATGAAGCTCTTCGGCCCGGCGGAACTGGCGGCGCTGCCCGCGGACAAGTTCTTCACGCAATTGTCCGCCGCGCTCTCCGACGGCGGCCGGGCCGCGGCTTATTTCGCCTCGCCGGCCGAAGGCGGCTGGCGGCTCTGCGCCGCGCTGGCGCATGACCGCGCCGGGCGGCTGGACCTGCTGCTGTCGAAGCTGCTCGCCGGCGGTTTTCCCTCGCTGACGCCCAGGTTCCCGCAGCTGCATCTCTTCGAGCGCGAGATATTCGAACTTTCGGGCCTCAGGCCCGAAGGACATCCCTGGCTCAAGCCCGTGCGCTACCCCGCGGGCGGCCCGGACCCGGGCACCGGCGATTTCTTCCGCGTCCACGGTCCCGAGGTGCACGAGGTGGCCGTCGGGCCGGTGCACGCCGGCGTGATAGAACCGGGCCATTTCCGTTTCCAGTGCCACGGCGAGAACGTTTTCCACCTGGAGATAGCGCTGGGCTACCAGCATCGCGGCGTCGAAAAGGCGCTCTCCGCCGGGCCCGACGCGCGCTCCATGCATTACGCCGAGACGCTCGCCGGCGACACGACCATAGGCCACGCCTGGGCTTACTGCGGAGTTCTGGAGGCGCTCTCGGGCTGCGCCGTGCCGCCGCGGGCGCAGGTCCTGCGCGGCGTCCTGCTGGAACTCGAGCGCCTGGCCAATCATACCGGCGACCTGGGCGCGCTCTCGGGCGACGTCGCCTACCTTCCGACGGCCTCCTTCTGCGGCCGGCTGCGCGGCGAGTATCTCAATATGACGGCCCTGGTATGCGGCAACCGTTTCGGCCGCAACGCCCTCAGGCCGGGCGGCGTCGATTTCGACCTCGAGCCCGCGCGCGCGGCCGAGCTGCTTCGCCGGCTCGAAGATGTGTTCCGCGACACGGAAGGCGCGGTCTCGCTCCTCTGGGACACCCCCTCCGTCACCGAGCGTTTCGAGAACACCGGCCTGGTCTCCCGCGCGGACGCGGCGGCGCTGGGGCTGGTCGGCCCCGCGGCTCGCGCCAGCGGCGTCGATATCGACATCCGCCGCGATTTCCCTTACGGCCCTTACCTGAAGTATGATCCGCCGCAGCCCGGCCGCGGCGACGTTTACGCCAGGGCATATATGCGCTGGGACGAGATAGTCCGCTCCGTACGCCTGATACGCGGCTGGCTGGCCTCGCTTCCGGCCGGACCGCTGGCGGCCGCCTGCGGCGACCCCGCCCCGGATTCGGCGGCCGTCTCGCTGGTGGAGGGCTGGCGCGGCCAGATCTGCCACGCCGCCTTCACCGGGCCCGGCGGCAGATTCCTCCGCTATAAGGTGGTCGATCCGTCGTTCCACAACTGGCAGGGCCTGGCCCTGGCGCTGCGCGGCGGTCAGATCTCGGATTTCCCGCTCTGCAACAAGAGCTTCAACCTTTCATATTGCGGTCACGACCTATAACCATGTTCAAGGAACTCATCGAAAGATTCAGACAGGGGCACCGCACCGCGCCTTTCCCGCCCGCGCCGGAGAAATTCCCCGACCGCTACCTCGGCCTGCCGCGCCTCAAGGGCGGTCCGCTGGCGAAAGCCGCCGCCGCCTGCCCCGTCGGCGCGCTCTCCGCCGCCGACTCCGCGCTGGACATGGGCCGCTGTCTCTTCTGCGGGGCCTGCGCCAAGGCCGACCCCGCCGCCGTCGAGTTCACCCGCGATTATCGCCTCAGTTCCGGCTCCCGCGAAGGCCTGGTCCTCGGCTCCGGCGGGACCTTCCGCGCCTCGGGCGAGGCCCCGCCCGACCTGCGCCGTCTCTTCGGCCGGTCCTTCCGCCTGCGGCAGGTCAGCGCCGGAGGCTGCAATGCCTGCGAGGCCGACTGCAACGTGCTGGGGACTCTCGCCTTCGACCTCGGCCGCTTCGGCGTGCAGTTCGTCGCCTCGCCGCGCCACGCCGACGGCCTCCTGGTCACCGGCCCGGTCACGAAGAACATGGAACTCGCCCTGCGCAAGACCTACGACGCCGCGCCCGCCCCTAAACTGGTCATCGCCTGCGGCGCCTGCGCCGTTTCCGGCGGCCCCTACGCGGGCCACGCCGATACCCTCGGCGGCGCGGCCTCGGTCGTGCCGGTGGACATGTTCATCCCCGGCTGCCCTCCGCATCCCTACACCATCCTCGACGGCATCCTGCGCCTTATAAACGGGGACGTTGTTTAGTTCTTCAGTTTCGACTAAAGAACTAAACAACGTCCCCCTTTTATTATAATAACAACGGGTATACGCGCGGCCCCGCAACGGGTCCGCCGGCCGACGCAGGGGGAAAGATGCTCAAGCTCGCCGCCATCTTCTTATTCTCGTTCCAGACCGCTTATGCTCAGGCGCCGGCCGGGGCCGACGCCCTTTTCGACAAGGGGCTTTACCAGGAAGCCCTCGATATCTATTCCAAAAAGGCCGGTTACGGCGATGAGGACGCTTTGCGGGCGCTTTACAGGTCGGCCGAATGCGAGGCGCTGCTCTTCCGCTACGCCGAGGCGAACGCGCGTCTTTCCGGCTTCAGGCCTCCGAAGGATCCCGTCTGGCGCGGGCGTCTCCTCGCCCTGCGCGCGGAACTCGGCAAGGAGTTCCTGCGGCAGTACGGCCATTCCCTGCCGGAGGACCTGCAGAAAGGCACCACCGACCTGACGAAGCTCACCCGCGCGGAGTGGGAGTCCAGGATAAATTCCGACTATGACGCGCTCTGGCCGCTGGCGGAGACCCTCTCGAAAGTCCCTTTAAAGGAGGAGGGTTATTTCGTGGACCTGGAGAAGGCGTATCTCGGCTATACCGCGTCGTTATGGGATTTCTTCGCGCTGAAATGGGGCGCTTGGCTGCTGGACGGGGCGGAGAAACCCTCCAAGGACCCCGGGGCGGAACCGTTCCTCGCCGAAAACTACGAGCGGGCTTTCTCCGCGGCGCTGCATCCGGCGCTCAAGGCGGCCGCCGTTTATGAAAGGGCCTCCGCTCTGGCCCCGCGGGGGTCGGTGCCGAACGAATACTGGAGGATACGCCGGGCGCTTATCCCTTACAGGCTGGGCTACCTCCTCTCCGGAAAGGGGGACGGGAGCGCCGGTCCCGCTCCGGCGCGGGAGACGGCCCGGCTCCTTGCCGCCTGGTCCCTTTCCTTCTCCTCCCCGCAGGGAAAGGCCTGGGCGGCGCGGGAAGCCGCGCGGATCCATCACGACTCCGGTGATTTCGAAAAAGCCGTGGAGCTCTGTTCCGCGGCCGAGGACTACGCTTCCGGCTCCAGGCCCGCCGCGGAGTGCGGGAAACTGAAGGCCGGCATCGAAATGCCCGAGCTGGAACTTTCGCTCAGGACCGTCCCTCCCCCGGGGAAGGGCGGTCTCTCCGTTTCCGCGCGCAATCTCCACCAGGTGCATTTCCGGGCCTACAGGACTTCGCCGGAGGCCATAGAGTTCGCCGCCCCCGCCAGCCGCAGCGGCTGGGGACACCTGAGGGACTTAAGCCTGGAGGCCGCCGGTTTCTTCCTGAAGAAGGGGCCCGACGTTTCCTGGAAGGAGGAGATCCGGTATCCCTCCCGCTACGCCAGGCACACGCAGGAAGCGGTCCCTCCCGCGCTGAAGAAAGGTCTCTACGTCGTCATCGCCTCCGGGGACCCGTCCTTCGACAGCGGCTCTTCCCTGATGAGGGCCGGCGTCCTGAACGTGACCGACATCATGCTGATGGCCACCGGCGCGCCCGGCGGCGACCCGGAGGATTTCCTCGCGGCCCCGGAAGGGGCGCGCAAGGTCACGACGGCCATGTTCCATCTCTACGCCCTGGACGGGCCGTCCGGCAGGCCGCTGCCGGGGGCCAGACTGGATCATTTCTATTCCCTGCCGCGGCGCGGGGGATGGAACAGGGGGACGGCCTCTTTCGGCCCCGGCGGGACCCTCGAGCTCCCTTTCGAGACGGAGATCTCCTATCCGTCGAGAGAGCATTTCTCGCTGGACCCGCTGGCCTCCCACGGCGGGGCTTACGCTTATACCGGCCGCGCTCTGGGGTCCTCGCTGTCCGTGCCGCCGCCCCTCGTGGTGGGACTGGAGACGGACAGGCCGGTGTACCGGCCGGGACAGGAGGTCCGGTTCAAGGCCACGGTGCTCGAGCGGCGTCCCGGCGGTCTCGCCGTCCACGCCGGCGGGAGGAAGATAAAGATCAGCGCCCGCGACGCGAACTGGCAGGAATTCTTCAGCAGCTCCTTCGAGCTCAACGACATGGGCAGCGCCGCCGGGTCTTTCACCGTCCCTCCGGGACGCCTGCTGGGCGGGTATCAGGTCGCGGGAGAGATCCTGGGCCACGGCGGCTCTTTCCGCGGTTCGGCCGCTTTTTCCGTGGAGGAATACAAAAGGCCGGAGTTCGAGGTCCTCCTGGAGGAAGCGAAGGGTCCGTTCCGCTTCGGCCGGAAAGCGAAGGTGAGCGGGTCCGCCAGATATTATTCCGGCCCGCCGGTCGCCGGCGCCGAAGCGCGCTACCGGGTGAACAGGTCCCGCTACGTGCCCTGGTACGCCTGGTGGCTGCCTTCGGACCCGTCGGCGGAGGAGATCGCCTCCGGGACGATGCGGACGGCGGCGGACGGTTCTTTCTCCTTCGAGTTCACGCCGGAGGGCGACGGGGATTACCCGGCGGACCTCGGGGTGACCGTCGAAACGCGCGACGCCGGCGGCAGGGTCATAACCGCTTCCCGTTCCTACCGCGCCGGGGCGAGATCGTACCTGGTGGACATAAGCCCGGAAGCCGGATTCTTCACCCCCGCCGCGAAACCTTCGGTGAAGCTCAGGCTCCTGACGCTCGGGGACGTCCAGGTCTCCGGTTCGGGCGCCTACCGGCTTTACAGGATAGACAGGACGCCGGAATATTCCCCGCAGACCGGCTGGGGCGGCTCTTTCGGACGCGCGCAGGACCTCAACCCTTTCTTCGCCGACGTCCCGGACGGCAGGCTGGTGGAGGAGGGGCGGGCGGATTTCGACGCCAGGTCCGCGAAGGAGCTTGAACTGGGCGCGCTGACGGAGGGCATTTACCGTCTCAGGCTCAGGGTCCCGGACCCCTGGGGAGGAGAGTCGGAGGGGTCCCTGGTCCTCGTTTCCTTCGACCCCGGTCGCAAACTCTCCTCGCTGAACCTGCCCCCGACGGCCATCTTCGAGAGAAGTTCGTATCAGGCCGGAGAGACGGCCCGCCTGCTCCTCGGGGCTTCGGCCCTGAAAGGGGCCAAGTTCCTCGAGATCTTCGCCGGCGGTTTCCTGCTGGAGAAACGCACCCTCGCGTCCCCCGGCGTTTCCATGGCCGAGATCAGGATCGGCGACCGGCACCGCGGCGGCTTCGACGCGCGCTGGTTCGGGGTTTCGGATTCCAGTATCTACTCCGCCTCGGAGCACGCCTCCGTCCCGCTTTCCGACAGGGAGCTGGCGGTGACGCTGGAGCATCCCGGCTCCCTGGAACCGGGCGGCCGGGCCGAATGGACCCTTAACGCCAGGGACTCCGCCGGCCGCCCGGCCGGGGGAGAGGCCACCGTCAGGGTATTCGACCGCTCGCTGGAATATTACCGCGCCGCGGCAGCCCCCTGGCTGGACGGACTTTACCAGGAGAGACGTTCTCACGCTCCTTCCGCCTCCTCCCTTTTCCAGGGCCGGGCCGCCTCTTTCCCGGTGAAGAGAGGCCTTGTGTCGCGGATGTTCGACCTCTTCGCGCGCAGCGCGGCCGAGGAGAAGTTCCCCGCTTTCAGGCTGAACGCCGCCGGCGCGGACCGGGGATATTTCTCCGCCAAATCCCTGGGCGGGACCATGATGGACACCGCCGGCGGGGGCCTGGCGGCGGCCGCGGCGCCCCGCGCCTCGATCTCACTCTCCGGGGTCAGGGAGGAGCAGGAGACCTTTAACGAAGCGCCTTCCGCCGGAAAGGAGAAGGAGGCGCGGCCCGCGCCCCGGTCCGATTTCTCGGAGACGGCTTATTTCAATCCTCAGCTCAGGTTCGAGAAGGGGCGCGGGCGGATATCGTTCACCATGCCGGAACGGCTGACCTCCTGGAAGGTGACGGCGCAGGTGCTGACCCCGGACGTGAAAAAAGGAGCGGTCTCCGCGACGGTCGTGACCCGGAAGGACCTGATGGCGCGCCTCGACCTGCCCCGTTACCTGCGCGAAGGCGACGAGTCGGAGATCGTGGCGGTGATCGCCAACGCTTCCGACGGGCCGCTGCGCGGCTCCGCGGCGCTTTCCGTGACCCGCGACGGCAGGGACGCGGCCGCGGAACTGGGGCTGGCCGGCCTGTCCCGGGAGTTCTCGGCCGGAAAGGACGCCTCGGCCGCGCTGCGCTGGAAGGCGAAGGCGCCGCTTTCCACGGGCTTCTACAAGGTCAGGGTAACGGCGCGCGCCGGCCGCTTCTCCGACGCCCAGGAGAACGACCTGCCCGTGCTGCCCTCGCGCGAGCGGCTTTTCGCCTCGGTCAACGCCGTTCTGGACGGTAATGCCGAAAAGGAACTGCGCCTCAGGGAACTGCAGAAACGGGACTCCTCGCGGATCGTCGAATCCTCGCATCTGGAGATCCAGCCGCAGCTGGCGCTGACCGTGCTCAACAGCCTGCCGCACCTGGTGCGCTACCCGCACGAATGCACCGAGCAGCTGCTCAACCGCTACGTGCCGCTCTCGATAGTCAACGCCTTCTATTCGAAATACCCCGCGCTGGCGGCCGCGGCGTCGAAGGTCCCCAAGCGCGCCTCCGTCACGCCCGCCTGGGAGCGGGACAACCCGCTGCGCCTCATCTCCCTGCTGGAAACGCCGTGGGAGGAGGCCTCCAGGGGCCGCGCGCGTTCGCTGCCCTCCGCCGACATGCTGGACGCCGGGCTGGTGTCGGCCGAGCGGAAGGCGGCCCTGGAGAAGCTCAAGAGCTACCAGCTCCCCGACGGGTCCTTCCCGTGGTTCCCGGGCGGCCGCCCGAACCTGCACATGACGCTCTACGTCCTGGAGGGTTTCGCCGAGGGCGAGCGCTACGGCGTGGACGCGCCGGACGATATGGCCCGGAGGGCGCTGAAATACGTCCTCGCCGAGATCCCCGGCCACATGAAGCCGGAACCGGCGGAGACTTCCATGCTCCTCTACGCCGCTTACGTCGTCTCGGCCTTCGAGGGCAGATGGCCGGAATCCCGCGCGGCCCTCAAGTACGCCAAACTCTGGGCCGATTACGCGGACGGGCATTACCGCGCGATGACGCCGCTGGGCAGGGCCTACGCCGCCTATGTCTACCTGCGGCTGGGTGAGAAGGACAAGGCGGACCTCTACCTCGGCCGCGCCATGGACGGCGCGCGCGAGGACGAGGTCTCGGGGCTTTACTGGGCGCCGGAGAAGATCTCCTGGCTCTGGTACAACGACACCGTCGAGAAGCACGCTTTCCTCATGCGGACGCTGACGGCCTTCAGCCCGAAAGACCCGCGCGCCGCTAAAATGGCCCAGTGGCTGCTGTTCAACCGGCGCGCGACGGAGTGGAAGTCCACCCGCGCCTCGGCCGCCGCGATCTATTCGCTGCTGGACTTCATGAAGGCGCGCGGCGCGCTGGACAAGGGGGAGGAGTTCTCCCTGGAATGGGGCGGGACGAAGGAAAAGGCCGCCGTCGGCCCGGCGGACTGGCTGGAGAAGCCGCTGCGCTGGTCGCTCTACGGCGCGGACATAAAACCCGGCCACGCCTCGGCGAAGATCTCCAAGAAAGGCCCCGGCCTCGCCTTCGCCTCGCTGGCGGCCGTATATACCAGCGGCGAACCGGCCGGGTCTTCTCCCTCCGGCATGATCAACGTGGAGCGGAAGTATTTCCTCCGCGAGAAGGAGGGCGCGGGCTACGCCCTGAAACCGCTGAGGAGCGGCGACGCCGTGCCGGCCGGTTCGGAGATAGAGGTGAAGCTTACGGTAAGGACGCGTTCGGTCTTCGAGTACGTGCATCTGAAGGACCCCAAGCCGGCCGGCTTCGAGGCGGAGTCGCTGCTGAGCGGCTGGAAATGGGACCGGCTCTCCCGCTACGAGGAACAGCGCGACTCGCTGACTAATTTCTTCATGGAATGGGTCCCCCGCGGCGAATACGAGTTCGGCTACCGCCTGCGCCCGTCGCTGCCCGGGACCTACCGCCTGGGCGCGGCGGTCATACAGTCCATGTACGCGCCGGAGTTCGGCGCTCATTCCGACGGCATGATCATCAGGGTGAAGTGACGCGCCTATGGCGGAGCGCCATATCGTTCACGTCGACATGGACGCCTTCTTCGCGGCCGTGGAGCAGCGCGACGATCCCGCGCTGCGCGGCAGGCCCGTCATAATAGGGGCCGACCCCAGGGGCGGCCGCGGGCGCGGCGTGGTCTCGACCTGCTCCTACGAAGCGAGGGAGTTCGGCGTCCGTTCGGCCATGCCCATCTCCGAGGCCTGGAGCCGCTGCCCCGGCGGCGTCTACCTCCGGCCGGATTTCCGTAAATACAGCCGGGCCTCGTCCGTCATAGAAAAGGCCTTCCACGAATTCACGCCCGACGTGGAGATGGTCAGCGTGGACGAGGCCTTCCTGGACCTAACGCTGAGCGCGCATCTCTTCGGCGGGCCGGAGGAGGCCTGCCGCCGCCTGAAACTCCGCGTGAAGGAGCTTACCGGCCTCACCTGTTCCGTCGGCCTGGCGCCCACCAAGATGTGCGCCAAGATAGCCTCCGATCTGCGCAAGCCGGACGGTTTCGTGACGGTGCCGCACGGCGGGGAAGCCGCCTTCCTGGCCCCGCTGGACATCTCGAAGCTGTGGGGACTGGGACCGAAGACCGCCGCGGCCCTCCGCGCCAGGGGCCTCAATACGATAGGGGAACTGGCGGCCTGCCCGGAGGGAAGTCTCGCGTTCCTCGGTCGGAACGGCGCGGGACTGAAGGAACTGGCCGGCGGACTGGACCCCAGGCCGGTCTCGCCCGGGGGCGAGGCTAAGTCCGTCTCCAACGAGATAACTTTCGACAGCGACACCGGCGACGAACGGGAGATACGCGAGTCGCTGGTGGCGCTCTGCGACAAGGTCTCGTCCAGGCTGCGGGCCGCCGGGCAGAAGGGCCGCACCGTGGGCCTGAAGATAAGACTGGAGGGCTTCGTCACGTATACGAGGGCCAGGACCATAGCGCCGGCCACCAACTACGCGGACCTTATATGGAGGGAGATCTCCGCCCTGTACGCGGCCTTTCCCCGCGGCCGCAGGAAAGTGAGGCTGCTGGGGGTCAGGGTGTCGGGGCTGATGCCCGCCTCGGAGAGGGAAAGCCTGTTCGAGGAAGAAGGCGACGCGAGGCGGGAAAGGTCCCACCGCGCGGTGGAGGAGATACGCCGCAGGTTCGGCCGGGGTTCCATTTACCGGGCGGGCGGGAAGAAGGAGATCTAAGTCAAAAAGAGGGGCCCCCGCCAGGGGGCGGGGGCCGTACACCAGCTGGGTCCTGTTGTGGGCCGGACCGAAGCACTGCGCTGCAACCGCACCGACACCGCTGCTGCACCGACGCTGCTACCGCTACCGCACCGCTGCTGCCGCTGTTACCGCACCGCACTCGCTGCTGTTCGCCCTCCCGGGGGACGGCCCGCGGGGGCCGGCCGGGACACCGCAAAACTACCGCGTTCCACTCCTCTGCGACTATAGTCTAACATTATAGTCTTGACTTGTCAAGGGGTAAAAAATACTTGTATTTCCGTCTCTTTCCGTCAGCCGCCGGGGAGTCTTAGCCGCCCGGGATTTTGTAAAATATAGGCAGTGGAACGGGGCGGTAGACCCCGGTCCGGGAGGTAAAGTCGTGAGATTCGCCAAGAGAATATTCCTTTTCGCAGCTCTCAATGTCCTGGTCATAACGACCATCTCCATCACCCTTAACCTGCTGGGCATAAGGCCTTATCTCGACGCCCAAGGCATAGACTATTCCGCCCTGATGGCCTTCTGCCTGGTCTGGGGCATGGGCGGCGCTTTCATTTCGCTGGCCCTTTCCCGCGTAATGGTCAAATGGACGATGGGAGTGCGGGTCGTCGATCCGAACATTTCCGATCCCGCCCTTTCCCGCCTGGTAGCCTCGGTGCATAACCTGGCCAAGGCGGCGGGCCTCCCGAAGATGCCCGAGGTGGGCGTCTACGACAGCCCCGAGGTCAACGCCTTCGCCACCGGCCCCACCCGCTCCCGCTCCCTCGTGGCGGTCTCGGCCGGTCTGCTGGAGGCCATGGACTGGGAGCAGGTCGAAGGAGTGCTGGGCCACGAGGTCGCGCATATCGCCAACGGCGATATGGTCACGATGACCCTGCTGCAGGGCGTCATCAACGCGATGGTCATGTTCCTCGCGCGAGTCATAGCTTTCTTCCTGTTCCGCAATTCCCGCGACGGCGGAGGAGGGATGCAGTTCCTCGTCGTTATGGTCCTGCAGATCGTGCTGAGCTTCTTCGGCATGATACTGCTGGCGGCCTTCTCGCGCCGCCGCGAGTACCGGGCCGACGACGGCGGCGCCGGCCTCGCCGGCAGGGAGAAGATGATAAACGCCCTGGAGGGGCTGCGCCGGACCGTGAAGTACGCGGACATGACGGGCCGCGCCTCGGTGGCGGCTTTCAAGATCTCCTCCAGGCCCGGCGGATTGATGAGCCTGCTCTCGACCCATCCGCCGCTGGAAGAGCGCATAGCCAGGCTGAAGGCGGCCGCGTGAAGGCCGCCCGTCTCGCCGCGGCGCTGCCGCTGTTCTTCGCCTTTTCCGGCTGTTCCCGTACCCCGGACAGCCAGTACCGTAATTCTTTGCGCAAAGTGAAGGCCGCGCTGGAGGCCGACAGCGCCGCCGGCAAGTTCAAGGAATCGCTGTCCGCCGACATGAAGCTCAAGACCGCCCGCGACAGGCTGGACGCCACGCTGATGAGCCATCCTTCCAACGTCTTCGCGGACGACGCCTATCTCGTCAGGGCGCTGCTGAGGGACCCGGATTCCGGGACCCCCGAGACCTGGAGGGATTTCCTGGTCAGGCATCCTTCGGCCGAGTTCGAGCCCTGGTCCACGGAGAACCTCCAGGGGGTATTCGGCGATTCCGTGCTCAAGGCGCCCAAAGGGCCCGTCTTCGAGGCCCGTTACCGTCTCGTTTCCGCCCTGGCTTCGCGCAAGCGCTGCCCCGACGCCCTGGCCGAGGCCAGGGCCGCCATGGCCCTTTATTCTTCCGCCGGCGCCCCGTCTTCCGTGGAGGCCATGCTGGCGCTGGGCTATCTCCGCGCCGGCTCCTGCTTCTCCAAAGCGGGCGACCGGAAGTCGGCCGAGTCGGCGTACCGGGAAGCGGCCGGTTTCTTCGACGAGCCCAGGATAAGGGCTTCTTTCGAGCGGGAACTTTCGAAGCGCTGATAAGGGCTTCACAAGCCGCGAACAATTTTGTAATAATTCCCAAGGGGTAGGGATAAGACGCCTGTGGCCGGTTCAAGCCTCGGTCTTCGGACCGCGGCGGCCGTCTTTCGCGTCGTTTTCCCGGATCTGGAGAGTTCTTCAGCGGGGGGGGGGGCTTATGTCAACAGTGCGCGGCAAAACCCTTGTGACTTCGAAGGGCGGTTCGGCCGGTTTCAGGAAGAGTTTGGCCGGGTCTTTCGGTTCCGGCACGTTTTTCTACCGTTACGACCTCAGGGGTTATTTCACCCAGGTCAGCCCTTCCGTGCGCGGCGTGCTAGGCTATTGCGCGAAGGATTTCCTGGGGCATTACACCCGGTACTTCACCCCCCACCCCTGCAATAAAGAAGCGCGCCGGCGCGCCGCGCTCAGTATAAAAGGAAAGCGCCAGAAACCCTACCTCGTGGAGATGCGCCACGCCGGCGGCGGCACCAGGTGGCTGGAACTGCTGGAAGCGCCGGTGCGGGACCAGCGCGGGAAAAGGGCCGGCGTGGAGGGCGTGGCCCGCGACGTCACGGCGAGGGTCAGGTCCGAACTGGCGCTGGCGGAGGCCAGGCGGAACTGCGCCGACCTGGAGTGCCTCCTCAACAATACCGCGGACCTCGCCTGGTCGGTGGACCGCGGGCTCAGATTCGTCACTTTTAACGATCCCTTCCGGAAGAACTTCGAATCGCGGCTCGGCGCGGTCCCCAGGCCGGGCGACCGCGCGCTGGACCGTCTCCCGGCGCCTTTCGTGCACAGGTGGAAGAAGCGCTATCTCGAAGCGCTTTCGGGCGCCGTCTTCCGCGATGAGGAGACTTTCACGCGATGCGGCCACCGGCACAACTTCGAGTTCGCCTTCGCCCCGATCCTCCTCGACGGGAAGATCGTCGGCGCCGCCTGCCTCGGCAGGGACGTGACGTCCAGGCGCAGGATGGAGGAAGATCTCAAGCGCGCTTCCGCGCAGCTCAACGCGGTCTTCAACAACTCGCCGCTGCTGATGCTCCTGGTGGACAAGGAACGCCGGATAAAAAAAGTGAGCATGTCCGGGGTCTCCAACCCGGCCTCCGGCGTCGGCCTGCTGGTCGGAGAGGCGCTGGGCTGTTCCACCGCCGCGGAAGGCGTATGCGGGAAGGGAGGGGATTGCCTGAACTGTCCCCTCCGGGAGCTCGTCAACGAGACTTTCCGCACAGGCAAGGCGATAAGCCGCCGCGAGATAGAGATGAGCGTGGAGGGGGAGGCGGTCTTTTTCATGGCTTCGACCGCGGTGATAACCGAGGAAGGGGAGCCGCAGGTCCTGGTCTGCCTGGACGACATAACGCGCCTGAAAAAAGCCGAGGTGGCGCTGAAGCGGCAGAACGAGTCGCTGGAGGCGCAGAACATAACGCTGGTCTCCCTCAACAGGAGCCGCAAAACCTCTGGACAGGGGTTGGAGGCGGCCTTCAGGGAAGCCACGGAGATCTGCGCCCACGCCCTCAGGGTGGACCGCGTCGGGATCTGGCTTTTCACGGAGAACAGTTCCGTCATGCGCTGCCGCGACGTCTACGACGCCCCCACCCGCAGGCACTTTTCCGGCGAAACGCTGGAAAGGCGGGGCTCGCCCCTCTACTTCAAGGTCATCGAAGCCGAGGGGTTCGTGGCGGCCGCCGACGCGAGGCGCGATCCCCGCACGGCCGAACTCGCCCGGGATTATTTCATCCCCAACGGCGTCCTTTCCTCGCTGGGGATGCTCATAATGGCGGAAGGCCGCCCCGCCGGCATCGTCTGCGCCGAGACCGCGCGGGACCCCAGGGAGTGGAGCGCGGCGGACAGGAACCTGGTCTCGGCGGTCTGCGACTACGCGGCGCTGGCCATACTCGAGGAACGGCGGGCGAAGCTGGAACGCAGCAAGGACCTGCTTTCCCACGCCGTCGTGCACGACCTGAACAACCCGATGACCGCGCTGCTCTGCAGCTGCGAGTTCCTGGAGGAGGAGCTCAAAGGCCGGATGACGAAAACGCAGCACGAGCGTTTCAAGGATATCTATTATGTCCTCAACGAGATGCGGGAGATGATAAACGACATACTGCGCATCAGCAAGATGGAGGCCGGCTCGCTGCGGCTGGAGCTCAGGCCCGTGCCGGCCAGGGAGATAGTCGGCGGCGCGGTGAAGACCATGCTGCCGCGCGCGCGGGCCGAGCGCAAATCGCTCAAATGCGGAGAGATAAGCGGGCGGCCGGTGCGGGCGGACGTCGACTTGGCGGGCCGCGTCCTGCAGAACCTGATAAACAACGCCCTTAAGTTCAGCCCCTCCGCGGGCCAGGTGAAGGTGCAGGCCGAGGCGCGCCGCGGCGAGAAGACCGTGCTTTTTTCGGTGAGCGACAGCGGACCGGGGATCCCCGAAGAGCATATCGGCCGCATCTTCGACAAGTTCTTCCAGGGTCCCGCCGCGGCGGCGGCGCGCGGCGGCATGGGCCTGGGACTGACCTTCTGCCGCATGGTCATAGAAGCGCACGGCGGCCGCATCTGGGCCGAGAACTGTCCCGGCGGCGGGAGCGCCTTCCGCTTCACCCTGCCGGCGGGATAGGCCCGGGTTCCCCGTCCGGCCGCAGTAAAGTATAATTTACCTATGTGCGGCCGGTATTCACAGTCCGCGGACCTGCCCGAACTGATAAAGCGCTTCGGCCTTAAGCAGCCTCCTTTCCATTATACGCCGGCCTACAACATCGCTCCCGGCGCCCTGACGCCGGTGATAACGCCGGCAGGCCTGCGCCTGCTCAAATGGGGCTTCGTCCCGGCCTGGTCCGGCGGCCCCTTCCGCGCCGGTCCGTCGCTGCCGCTCTTCCCCTCGGGCAGCCCGCTGGAGCGGAAATACTCCGGCGAGGAGAGCGTCCTGGAGCCGCAGCCGGAAAGGGAGCCGGAGGGCTTTATAAACGCCAGGGCGGAAGGCATCGCTTCGCGTCCGGCCTTCCGCGGCGCTTTCTACAACTCGCGCTGCCTGGTGCCCGCCGACGGCTTCTACGAGTGGAGCGGTTCGGCCGGCGAGAAGATACCCTACCGCTTCTCGATGCGCGACGGCGGGCTTTTCGGCATGGCGGGCGTCTACGAGGAGAAGCGCGGCACTTTCGCGATCATAACGGCCGCGGCCTCCGCCCTCGTGCGCGCGGTGCATCACAGGATGCCGGTGATACTGGAGCCGAGGCACGAGGCGCTCTGGCTCAACCCGCGCATGCGCGACAGCGAGACGCTGCTGCCGCTGCTGCGCGCCTACGATTCTTCGCTCATGCGAGGGTACCGCGTCTCGGACATAGTCAACGACCCCGCCAACGATTCCCCCGACTGCGCCAGGCCGCTGGACAGCGCCTGACCCGCGTTCCTTTCATCACCGGATATACGCCATGACGATCCCCGCCCTTGTTTTCCTGCTGCTGCAGCCGCCCGCCGCCGGCGCGGCCGAGATCAGTTCCGCCGCCGCCCGCGGCGGTTACGACTACGGCATGGAGCAGCGGCGGGCGGGGGACCACGCCGGTTCCAGGGCCACTTTCATGGAACTGCTCGCTTCCGATCCTTCCAGTTCCGGCGCTCTGGAAGGCCTTTCGCTGGCCTGCCTGGCCCTGGGCCGGTACGAGGAGGCGCTGGGCTACCTTGAAAAGTGGAACTCCCAGTCTCCCGGCAATCCGTACATATTACGCCTGCTGCTGCGGGCCCGGGGCGCGGCGGGGGACGACGAGGGCGCCCTGGAAACCTGCAGGGAACTGGCCGCTATCGATCCGCGCGACTGCGCGGCGCGTTCCCGCGCCGAATCCCTGGGCGGGCGCGCCGGCGACGGCTTTTTTCCGGGGGCGCGTACCTCGCGCACTCTCTCCATCGAAGGGCTGGAGACCCCCGGCCCGCAGCGCATACTTTACGAGGGACGGTCCGCTTCGGCGCGTTTCCGCCGCCGGCTGGGCGGCGGCCTGGCCCTGACGGGCGGCGCCGAGATACGCGAGGAAGCCCAGCGCAACGACGGCAGGGGTTTCACCTACTACGACATACGGGAACGCGTCTACTCGGCGGGCCTGGCACGCCGCTATGGCGGAAGGTCCGGCTGGGAGGCCGAATACGGGCGTTCTTTTCTCTCCGACATAGAGGGGGAGGGCGTGGGTACTCGCGAAGTCGACCGCCTGCGCCTGCACGGCTATACCCGCCTGCGCGGGACCTCGCTGCGGCTATGGCTGGACCGGGGGCCGAGATATCTCCGGGTTTCCGGCGGCTCCTCTTATTTCAGTCTGCTCCGCGACGACTCCGTCCGGGCCGAGGCCGAAGGCGGTTCCGGCGGCCTTTCCTGGCTGGCCAGGGGGGGAGTGACCGACACTTCCGAAGGGACCACCCTGCCGGCTTATTCGCTGCGGGGGAACCTCGAGTCTGGACCCTGGTATTTCAGTTCTTCCTACGCGCATGCGCAGCAGGAGTTCTACAGCGGCTCCGCCGGCGGGCGCCTGCGCTACGTAAATTACGACAGGCTGGGGCTGGGCCTGCGCCGCCAGGAGGCGGAACGCTACCGGGCGGGCGTTTCCGGAGCCGGCACTTTCTATTCCGACGCCAACAGGCTCGGAGAGCTGGACGCCGAGCTGGCCGCCTGGCTGCCGCGGAACACGGAGTTCTACGCCGCCTACAGGTTCTCCTACCGGGACTTCGGACGCGACGCTTCCGGTTATGACTCTACCGACGAGAAAGGACACTGGCTGGGCGCCTACTGGCGCCGCTGCCGGGGCCGCAACTGGTCGGCCCTGGCCGGCTATGAGCACGGCTTCCTCTCCGACCCACTGATGAACTATGACGCCGGCGTCTACCTGGCGGAGTTCGACTGGTACGCCGGTCACGCCGGCGCTGTAAGCCTGCAGGTCCGCCGCAGGACCGCCGCCGGACGGGGCAGCTCCTTCTCCGCCGGGCTCCAGGGGAGAATAACCTTCAGATGAACCGAAAAATGAACGGCCGGCTGCTGGCCGCGGCGCTCTTCCTGCTGTCCGCCGGGAGCGCGCGGGCCGCCGGCCGCGCCGTCTGGATCTGGGAACCCGAGACCTTCGCCATGCTGGAGGACCGCCGTGTCGCCCTCGAGGCGGTAGATTTTCTCCGTTCCAGAAGCGTGGACGCCGTCTACCTGTACGCCGATTCCTACAAGGGCCGGAGCCACATCCTGAAAAAACCGAAACTTTACCGTGCCCTCATCCGCAGGCTGGCCAAACGGGGGATACGCGCCTACGCCCTGCTGGGGTCCTGGCATCTGGGCACTCACGAGTATGTCCTGCCGGAACGGCGCGCCGAGGCCGTCGCCATGCTGGAGCGGGTCCTGGCCTATAACGCCTCCGTCAGGCCGGCGGAGCGTTTCGCCGGGGTGAACATCGACATAGAGCCGCATATGCTGGAGGGCTGGAGGACGGACAGGGACGGGCTTCTGCTCAATTTCCTGGACATGTCGCGCGCCCTGATGGACGCGAAGCGCGGCGCCGGCTCCGCCCTTCCGGTAGGCCCGGCCATTCCTTTCTGGCTGGACCGCATCGAGCTGGAGTGGAACGGGGCGAGGAAGCCCGTAAGCGAACATGTCCTGGACGTCTATGACACCGCGATACTCATGAATTACCGCGACACGGCGGAGGGCCGGGACGGCCTGATAGAGCACGCGGGCTCCGAAATGGCCTACGCCTCGAAACTGGGCAAGCGGCTGGAGATAGGAGTGGAAGTTACGCCCAACGAGATACCCAAGGTCACTTTCGACGGGCATACGGAGGAATACATGGAGGAGGAACTGGCGAAGGCGGCCGTGGCTTTCTCCTCCAGCCCGGCTTTCGGCGGTTTCGTCATACATCACTACGAGAGCTACAGGGCCGGGTTCGGAACCGGGAAGGGCAGGAATAAGGAGCGACGATGAGGAAGAGACTGCTGAGCTTCAGGTACGCTTTCAGGGGGATAGGCCACGCCTGTTCGGAGCCCAATTTCCGCATACATATCGCGGCGGCCCTGACCGCTTCGTTCCTGGGGGTCCTCCTGGATATCTCCCGCCCGGAATGGTGCGCTGTCCTGCTATGCTTCGCCGCCGTGATGTCGGCGGAGGCGATGAACAGCGCCGTGGAGAAGTTGACGGACCTGGTCTCGCCGGGACATCACGACCTGGCGGGCAAGGCGAAGGACATGGCCGCCGGCGCCGTGCTTATCTCGGCGATCATGGCCGCGGCGGTCGGTTGCGTCGTCTTCCTGCCCAGACTGGGGGAACTGCTGCGGTAGCCGCGCGTCAGTCCTTCCCGTAGACTTCGATGAATTCGACGCTTTCCGGGGTATGCGCAAGGAAGGCGTGTATGACCAGCGGCTTTTCCATCGCCTTTATTTCGCGCAGCACCTTCGCCTTTCCCGCCTCGTCCAGCGTTCTCCAGGGATGGTTCGCCCATTTCAGGCCGTATTTTTCCGCTATAGCCTTTTCCTTTTCTATCCAGGGCAGGTCTTCGGGATTGCCGGGGTTCAGCAGCGAGGCTACCGACTTCACGGTGCCGTTGAGGATATAGGCGAAGAACTCCTCGTCGGTGGGATAGGGAGTGAAATAGACTCCCTCGGCCAGCGGGGTCACCATGCCGCGCTCGAAACGTTTCTTGTTCGAGAGCCGCCGTATGTTTTCCGGGTCGAGGGAGGTGGTCTTCGCTCCTCCCATCACCGAGGTGAGCATGTTCTTGAAGACATTGACCCGGTCCTTGCCCAGATAGCAGTGGACATAATACTTGCCCGGACCCCTGCGCTCCAGTCTTTTCAGCTCCTCCCCTACATGGTCGTTGGACGATACCCAGGGCAGCATCGGGATATGTATCAGCTCTATGCCGGCTTCCTCCGCCGCCTCCTTCTCCCGGGCGAACAGGACCGGCTCGAAAGGCACCACGGCCATGCTGAGAAGCGAGATGACCGCGGTATAGCCTTCCGCTTTCAGTTCCGCCAGGCGTTCCTTTTCCGGGTAAGGCCCGAAGACGAACTCCGACCATGAATAGGATTCTTCCGCGGTGCGGGCGGCGGCGTCGGTCATGAGCCCCGGGGTCATCCAGGCCCAGAGCGCGCCAAGGAACATGGCCAGCGAGAGAGCCGGCAGGGCGAACCGCGCGGCCCGGGAACCGGCGGCCAGGGTCTTCCTGGTCAGGCTCAGCGCCAGCAGCGCGGATGCGGCGGCCAGCAGGGCTATGAACAGCAGGACTACCGCTTTTTCCGCGGAGCCGCTCCAGCCGGCCGCGCGCATCTTGTCGGTGCTCCAGCGCACCGGGCCCACCAGGGTCAGCGTGCCGAGCAGGAATCCCGACAGGACCCAGTGCCAGAGGAAGGTCAATACTGTCCGAGCGTCCGGCTTGTTCTTCATATTTTCTCCTTTTCCATGACTTTGCGGGTCTGCGCTCCCCAATGGGTCTGCCTGAAAGAAAGCGTGGCCCGCAGCCTTTCTATAAACATGAGCTGCCTGTAACCCAGGAATTCCCCGGCGCCGAGCAGGCACAGGCGCAGTATGTCGGAGGTGCGCCTGTAGCGCCTGAAGTTATAGGTGTCCAGGAACACGGCCGAGATGTTTATGGAGATGCCCCAGGCGACTACCAGGACCAGGAACAGGAGCATGAACCGGGTGTCGAGCAGGCCGGCCAGCCAGAACGACGGCAGGAAAACGTATCCCAGGAGTTCGATCAGCGGGCTGAGGAGCTCTACGAAAACGAAATAAGAGACGCCGAACAGGCTGGTCTTGCCGTATTTCGGATTGAGTATCATGGCGCGGTTGGCTATAAGCGCGTCTATCATGCCGCGGTGCCAGCGGTTGCGCTGTCTCAGCAAGGCCCTCAGGGTGAAAGGGACCTGGGTCCAGCAAACCGGGTCCGGGACGAAAAGTATCTTGTAGGGGATGGCATTGTCCGCGCAGTGCCTGTGCAGGCGCATGACCAGGTCCATATCCTCGCCGACCGTCTTCCGGTAGCCGTTGACGGCTACCACTATGTCCTTGCGGAAGACGCCGAAGGCGCCCGAGATTATCAGCAGGCTGTTCAGCGCGTTCCAGCCCGTGCGGCCCGAGAGGAAGGCCCTGGTGTATTCCAGGACCTGCAGCGCCTCCAGCGGGGCGCGGGGAAGTCTTATGTCCGTCACGGCCCCGTTGCGGACCTCGCAGCCGTTGAGGACCCGCACTATCCCGCCGGTCGCTATCAGTTCGTCGTCCTCCAGGAAGAGCTTGGAGGACTTGAGTATCGCGTCGGGCTCGAGCAGGGAATCCGCGTCTATCGAGCAGAAGATCGGGTAGGAGCTGACGTTGATCCCGGCGTTTATCGCGTCCGCTTTGCCGCCGTTCTCCTTGTCCACGACGAAAAGGTTCGGGTGTTCCGGCGACCCGTAGACGCCGCGTATGGGCTCGTGGGGCACCCGCAGGCGCACGGGTTTTTTCGAGACGGCGAGGGCGAACTCGGTCTTGAGCCTGGAGAGAGTGCCGTCGGAGGAGCCGTCGTTGACCACTATGATCTCGAACTCGGGATAGTGGAGGTTCAGCAGGGCGCGCACGCTCTGTACGATGACGGCCTCCTCGTCGCGGGCGGGGACTATGACCGAGACCGGCTTGTAGTAGAACTCGCCGGTCAATTGCCTCCTGGCCGAGCGGGAAGTGGCGAGGTGGGCGTGGCGGATGATGTCTCGCCAGGCCAGGATCACCAGCAGGGTATAGATCGAATTGACGGCGAGAAAATAGAAAAGGACCGCGTATTGCGTGAAATGGACCGTCAGCCAGAGCGGGAAGGTCACGCGGTCTCCTGCTCGAGGGCGTAGGAGGCGGAGTCGGAGGCGAACCTGTCGCCGGAGGCGGCGGCCGCGCGCAGGGCGGCGCGCCCGCGTTCTCCCGATCTCGCCAGCGCCAGCGCCGCGTTGAGCCTGATGTGGTAGTTGTGGTCGGAGAGCAGTGCGGCTATCTCCCCGGCCGGTCCCTCGCGGCAAAGGTGCGCGTTCTTTAGAGCGGCAAGCCTTACCAGCCAGTGCGGGTGACGCAGCGCGTCGGGCAGCAGCGAGAAGTCCCCCTTCCGGGCCAGCGCCTTGACGCAGGCGGCCAGTATCTCGGGTTCTTCCGGGTAGGCCGCGTAGTAGTCCCTGAAAAGTTCCCCGGCCTTCTCGCAGGCGGCCGCGCGGCAGGCCGTCAGGCAGTCGCGCTTGACCAGCGTGAGCACGCGGTCGTCGCGCATTATCCGGCGCATGAAAAGGCCGAACTCCTCTTCCCGGCCTTTGGCCTTCAGCGCCGTCACGGCGTTGTAAAAGAGGTCCTCCGTGTACTTTGGGGTGAGGTAGGGCAGTTCCGAGAGCAGGCAGGCCAGCGTGGTTATATCGTCGTGCCCTCTTGCTATCAGGCTGAGGGCGCGCAGTATCCTGTACCTGACCGAGGCGACCCGTTCTTTTTTGAAAAGCTCCAGCAGGGATCCCCGGTTCTCTTCCAGGCGGAAGACCGAGAGCATGTCCACGGCGTTGGCGCGCCTGTACCAGCGGCCGCCCCGGGCCATCGCCCTGTAATGCCCGCTTACGCCGAAACGTT
This sequence comes from uncultured Elusimicrobiaceae bacterium, assembly GCA_964415175.1. Taxonomy (GTDB): domain Bacteria; phylum Elusimicrobiota; class Elusimicrobia; order Elusimicrobiales; family UBA9959; genus UBA2231. Next base: position 85,815 of record CAYPYG010000001.1, on the reverse strand, counting down.
CCAGGAGTCCCAGGGCGCGTTCCGCTATCTCGCCCTCGAAATTCTCCAGTATCCCGGCTATGGCTTCGCTGCAGGCCTCGTACTCCTCCTCGCCGGCGGGAGGGGCGAGGAGGTCCGCGGGGGTGGGGGAGGTCATTACGGCGGTGACCGTCAGACGCCTGAGAGCGTCCTTGCGGCGTTCCGCCCTCTCCACCCTGGCCTTGTTCCAGAGCAGGTAGATTATCTGGGCGGCGTTGAAAGCGGCGAGCAGCAGTACCGCCCAGCCCAGGTAGTCGTAGAAGAGGGGGGCTCCGGTGAGGTGTTCCAGCAAGGTTCCGCCTGGGGACGCCGTGTCTCAGGCGCGGGGCTGGTCCGGCAATTTCAGCGCTTTGTTGATGATGGCGGCCAGTTCCGGCGCCCTGGTAGGTTTGGTGATATAACCCGCCGCGCCCATGGCCGCGGCCCTTTTGACGTGATGTTCCTGTTTAAGGGAGGTTATGATGAAGACCGGGATGTCCTTCGTCGAAGGGTCTTCCTTCAGTTGTTTGACCACCTCGAAGCCCGAGAGCCGGGGCATATTGATATCCACAAGTATGAGGTCCGGCGCGAAGGCCGCGGTCTTGTCCAGACCCTCCACCCCGTCTTTCGCGGAGTCTACCGTGTGGCCCGCCCTGGCCAGGTAGGTCCGGTAGACGATGCGCACGGTCTCGTCGTCGTCGATGATCAGGATCTTCGCCATAAAACTCGCCGCGGGCGTCCCGCAGGGGGCGCCCCGCGGCGGGAACGGTCAATCGATCGTAGAAGCGGACTTGATATAGTCCAGTTTCGGGAAATCAGCCTTGAGGTAGGCGTTGCCCTGCATCTGCACCCGGCCCTGGTCCGGGCCCCTGCCGTTGGGCGCGCCTTCGCCGTAGCCGTTGTAGATGGCGTCGACGACTTCCATGCCGGAGACGACCTTGCCGAAGGGGGAGAAGCCCATGGAGTCCAGCTGGGAGTTGTCGCCGAAGTTGATGAAGAGCTGCGTGGTGCGGGTGTTGGGCCCGGCCATGGCGTATGAGATGTAGCCGCGCTTGTTCGATTCCTTCACCGGGTCGTCCTGTATGCGGGCCCCGCGCCAGGCGGCGGAGACCTTCGGCTCGCCGTGTATGCCGAACTGGGCCATGAAGCCGCCTATCACCCTGAAGAAGGCGATATCGGTGAAATAGCCGTTCTTGACCAGGTTATAGAACCTGTCGGCGCCCAGCGGCGACCAGTCGCGGTTGACTTCCAGCGTGAAGTCGCCTTTGGTGGTCTTGAAAAGTACCTTGAACGAGGCCGGGGCCTGTTCGGTGAGCTGCGAAGGGTTGAGCAGGGCTGACATATCCGTCGTGGCCTCCTTGGCCGGAGCTTCCGCTGCCGGCATTTCCTGGCTGGCCGGGGCCTGTTCCGTTTCCGGTTTGCAGGCCGCGGCGGTAGAAAGAAGTATGGCGGCCGCGAGGACCGCGAGTTTACTGTTTTCCATGACTAAATGATACCTTTTTTAAATCAGCCCCTCAATTGCTACAATCCCGTTATGGCTACCGAGATCAAAGCCGAATACATAGGCGACGAGCAGGTCCGTCTGACCCACGGGCCCACCGGCGCCGTGATAGTCACCGACCTGCCTCCCGATAACGGGGGGAAAGGCCGCATGTTCTCGCCGACCGACCTGTTCGCCTCTTCGCTGGCTTCCTGCGTCCTGACGATAATGGCCAAGGTCGCCGCGCGCGAGAACATCCCGTTCGAGGGCTCCTCCATCGACATAGTCAAGGAGATGACGGAGGCGCCGCGCCGGGTGGCGCGCTTCGCGGCCCGCGTGAAACTGCCGGCCGGTCTCGCCGCGCCGCAGCGGGAGAAACTGCTGGCCTGCGTGAAGGCCTGCCCCGTGCACCGCAGTCTCCACCCCGATATCAAGGTGGAGTTCTCGGAACTATGAGGCGGCTGACCGCGGCCGCGCTGCTGGCGTTCGCCGCCTGTTCGCCCGCGCCCGGCCCGGCGCCGGAAAAAAAGGAGACCGTCATGCCCGAAAAGACCGAGACCGCGGTCCTGGCTGGGGGATGTTTCTGGGGGGTGGAGGAACTCGTCCGCGCGCTGCCCGGCGTACTGGGGACGCGCGTCGGCTATACCGGCGGAAAGCTGAAGGCCCCGTCCTACGAGGACGTGAAGACCGGCGGCACGGGCCACGCCGAGTCGATAGAGGTGAAGTTCGACCCCGCGGCGCTTTCCTACGGGGCACTGCTCGATTTCTTCTTCCGGATACACGACCCGACGACGCCGAACAGGCAGGGCAACGATATCGGCACGCAGTACCGCTCCGCGATCTTCTACTCCTCCCCGGAGCAGAAAGCCGGGGCGGAGGCCGCGATAAAGAGGGCCGCCGCTTCGGGCAGATGGAAGAGACCGATAACGACCTCGCTGGAGCCGGCGGGAGAATTCTGGCCGGCCGAGGAATACCACCAGGATTACCTGAGGAAGAATCCCGGCGGCTACACCTGCCACTATATCAGGGACTGAGCGGGCCGGGACTTACTTCTGCTCCGAACCGGCCCCGCGTTCCCCGGCGAGCTTGCGTATCTCCTCCGCGAACCTGGGATTCTCTTTCGCGGCGGCCTCGAAGTGGTCGGCCAGCAGCACGAAGACCCTGGTCGGCTCCTCGCAGGTGACGGTGGCGTTGCGCGGCTGGCGCGAGAGCAGCGCCATCTCGCCGAAGAAGTCGCCGGGCCCGAGGTCGGCTATCTTCTTGGGGAACGGCAGGAAACCCCTTTTGACCTTCACGCTGACGGCGCCGGACTCTATCGCGTAGAAGGCGTCGCCCGGGTCGCCCTGCGCGCAGATCCTCTCGCCTTTCCCGTATTCGCAGAGCGTGACCCAGGCCAGGATCTTCTCGAGCAGCGCCATGCTCATCGACGAGAAGAACTTTATCCTCCCCGCTATACCCGTGAACCTGACCGTGTCGGCGTCGGTCATCGGCAGCTTTTTCATTCGTTTTCCTTCTCCGCTATGAATTCCAGCGCGGCGGTCCTGTCTTCCGCGGCGACCATTACGCGGACCATTATCGCGGGCCCTAACATCGCAACGCTGGCCGCCGCGCGGCCGTCGAAGACGAAAGCGCGGATGCCGTTCTCCTCGAGCGCCGACCTGACCAGCTCCGCCTCATGCGGATCCTGGGTCCGGAAAACGCATTCGGCTCTGTCTTTGTCCATAGGAAAACCCCCGCGATATTCTAGCAAAAATACCCGTCCGGCCCGGCGCCGTCGGGGAATTTCTGTTTTATTATTTCATTTGCTAAACTAAATAACAGAACCGAGGGTAGAACGGGGCGCAGGGGAAAGACTTAAGCCATCGTCGTTCCGGCCCGCGCCGGAAAAGATGACTCCAGTCTTTCGGTCCCGTCCCCCGCTGACCGGCGCCCGCGCCGCAAGGAGGCAACTAATATGGCGAACGCAGCTACTACAGGAAAGGCCGCGGCGGCCCAGACCGCCAGAGGCTCGATAAGCTCCTTCATCGAACGCAATTACAGGCACTTCAATTCGCTCGCCCTCAGGAACGCGGCCGACGCCTACAACGCCCACGTCGAAAAGGGCGGCAAGATGTTCCTGGCCATGGCCGGCGCGATGAGCACGGCTGAGCTCGGCATCACGCTGGCCGAGATGATCCGCCAGGGCAAGATCCACGGCGTCTGCTGCACCGGCGCCAACCTCGAGGAGGACGTCTTCAACCTCGTCGCCAACAACGAGTACGAGAAGGTCCCCCATTACCGCGACCTGAGCCCCGAGCAGGAGAAGGAGCTGATGGACCGCGGTTTCAACCGCGTCACGGACACCTGCATCCCGCAGGACGTGATGTACCACATCGAGGACCACATCGTTAAGCGCTGGAAGGCCTCCGAGAAGACGGGCAACCGCAAGTTCCCGCACGAACATTTCTACGACCTGCTGCTCTCGGGCGACATAAAGAAACACTACCAGGTGGACCCGGCCGACAGCTGGCTGCTGGCCGCGGCCGAGAAGAACCTCCCGATCTACGTGCCCGGCTGGGAGGACTCCACGCTCGGCAACGTCTACGCCGCCAAGTGCATCAAGGGCCAGCTGAAGCCCGGCACGATGAAGACCGGCATCGAGTACCTGATGCACCTGGCCGACTGGTACCAGAAGACCAGCCGCGAGACGGAGGCGGGCATCGGCTTCTTCCAGATAGGCGGCGGCATAGCCGGCGACTTCCCCATCTGCGTCGTGCCGCTGATCGAATGCGACCTGCGCAAGGAAGTGAAGATGTGGAGCTACTTCTGCCAAATCTCCGACAGCATCACCAGTTTCGGCTCCTATTCCGGCGCCGTGCCCAACGAGAAGATCACCTGGGGCAAGCTGGCCGTGGATACCCCCAAGTTCGTCATAGAGAGCGACGCGACCATAGTGGCCCCGCTGCTGTTCAGTTACGTCCTCAACCGCTGAGCGCCCGGGCCGATGAAGACCGCCGCGGCGCTGCTGCTCCTGTTGCTGGCGCCGGCCCTTCCGGGGTCGGCGTCCGATTTCCGCGACGAGACGATATACCTGGTCCTGACCGACCGCTTCGCCGACGGCGACCCTTCCAACAACGACATCTACGGGGACGAATACGTCCCCGGGAACCTGCGCTACTACCAGGGCGGCGATTTCCGCGGTCTGATGGACAATCTGTCCCACATAAAGGACATGGGTTTCTCGGCCGTCTGGATAACCCCGCCGGTGATGCAGCCGCCGGGCCGCTATCTGAACTCGTCGGAGACCTACGACGCGGCCGGCTATCACGGCTACTGGGCCTGGGATCTCTCCCGGATAGACCCGCACCTGGAGTCGAAGGGGGCGTCTTACGCCGACCTGATAAGGAAATCCCACTCGCGGGGCCTGAAACTGATACAGGACGTGGTGGCCAATCACGGCCACGGCGGCGACACCCACCCGTCGGTGAAATGGCACGCGGAGCGCGGAAAGGTGCGCGGCCTCGGGCTGGAGTTCGACTATTACGCGGACGGGAAGGACTGGTTCAACCGCAGGGGCCCGGTCATCGCCGACCTGCTGGACTTCAACGACGAAAATCCCGCGACGGCGAAGTGGCTGACGGACATTTACCTGGCTTACCAGGCGATGGGTGTGGACGCCTTCCGGCTGGACACCGTCGTCTGGATGGGCGACGCCTTCTGGCGCGATTTCACGGACGCGCTGCACGCGGCGAAGAAGGATTTCTTCATCTTCGGCGAGGCCTGGACCCGCGACGACTTCGATATGCTGGCCCGCTACAGCCGCCTGTCCGAAGGCGAGCCGATGAACTCCGCCATGAGCCTGCTGGACATGCCGCTCTCGGCGATGGGGACCTGGGGACCGATGGAGGAGGTCTTCAAGGGCGGGGATTACTCGAAGGCCGACGCGATATTCGCCCACGACCATAAATACAAGGACCCGACCTGGCTCGTCACTTTCCTGGACAATCACGACAAACCGAGGTTCAACGGCGCGGGCGGGGAAGGACAGGGCACGCCCGCGTCCGAGGAGCAGTACTTCGACGCGCTGAACTTCTATTTCACCGCGCGCGGCATCCCCTGCGTCTTCTACGGCACCGAGGTCCGCATGGCCGGCGGCAACGATCCCGACAACAGGAGGATGCTCGGCGCCGAAGGGATAAAGAGCGCGAAGACCGATCCCGTTTATCATCACCTGAAGAAACTCAACGCGATGAGGCGCTCCGCCGCCCCTCTGCGGCGCGGGACTCAGACCGCCGTCTCCTCTTCGAGCGACTCCTATGTCTTCAGGCGGGACTACGGCGGAGAGACCGCCGTGGTCATGCTCAACAAGGGCTCCTCCCCGGCGCTGCTGAGGGCCGGCGGTCTGCCCTCCGGAAAATACCGCGAGCTGTACGCCGGGGATAGGGCCCGCGTCGCAGCCGGCTCGCTGGAAGCGGAAGTCCCCGCCCACGGCCTGCGCGTTTTCGTGAAGGGCCGCGTCAAAGGGCGGCCCTGGCGGCTGCCCGGCGGCCCGGAATACCAGGGGACGTTGTTTAGTTCTTTAGTTTTCGACCCTTCAGCGACCCCTATTAGGCCCCCGGCACAGCGAAAACTAAAGAACTAAACAACGTCCCCTTTATCCTTTATGATAAACCCCAAAGAGATAGCCAAGAGGCGCACTTTCGCCATCATTTCGCACCCGGACGCCGGCAAGACCACGCTGACGGAAAAATTCCTGCTCTACGGCGGCGCCGTGCAGCTGGCCGGCTCGGTCACCGCCCGCCGCAAGCAGCAGAGCACCTCGTCGGACTGGATGGAGCTGGAGAAGAAGCGCGGTATCTCGGTAAGTTCCACCGTCCTGCAGTTCGACTACGGCGGCCGCAAGGTCAACCTGCTCGATACCCCCGGCCACCGCGATTTCTCGGAGGACACCTACCGCGTCCTGATGGCCGTGGACTCGGTCATCATGGTGCTCGACGCGGCCAAGGGCATAGAGGCGCAGACGCTCAAGCTTTTCGAGATCTGCCGCATGAGGCAGATCCCGATCTTCACTTTCGTGAACAAGATGGACCGCCCGGCGAGGGAGCCGCTGGAGCTCCTCGACGAGATAGACAAGTCGCTGCAGCTGCAGACCTATCCCGTCAACTGGCCGCTGGGAATGGGTTCCGATTTCAAGGGCGTCTATGACAGGCGCTCGCGCGACCTGCATCTTTTCGAGCGCGTGCCCGGCGGCGCCTACCGCGCGCCGCTGACGGTGGTGAAGGACCTAGGCAAGGAACTGACCGGCAGGGCGGACGCCGTCTCGACCGCCCGTTTCCTGGAGGAAGTCTCGATGCTCGACGCGGTGGGCGACGCTTTCGACCGGGAGGCCGTGCTCAAGGGGGACCTGACGCCGGTCTTCTTCGGCAGCGCGGTCAATAATTTCGGCGTGCAGCTGCTGCTGGACAATTTCCTGGCCATGGCGCCGGAGCCGCGCCCCCAGTCGGCGGTCTCCGGCCCGGTGCCCGTGGACGATCCGCGCTTCTCCGGTTTCGTCTTCAAGATACAGTCGAACATGGACCCCAAGCACCGCGACCAGATAGCCTTCCTGCGCGTCTGTTCGGGGCGGTTCGAGCGCGACATGAAGGTCTTCAACGCCCGCACGAAGGAGACGCTGCGCATCTCCAGCTCCCACAAGCTCTTCGGCCGCGAGCGCGAGACGGTGGACGAAGCCTATGCCGGAGACGTGATCGGCATAGTCGGCCACGAGGAGTTCCGCATAGGCGACACTCTGACCGAGGACCCGTCGATAATCTATCCCGAGGTGCCGCGGTTCCCGCCAGAGCACCTGGCTTTCCTGCACTGCAGCAACACGGCGCAGTTCAAGCGGTTCCGCGCGGGCTTCGACCACCTGCTGCGGGAGGGCGTGGTGCAGACCTTCAATATCCCCAGTTCCCAGTCGCGGGTGCCGCTGCTGGGCGCGGTCGGACCGCTGCAGTTCGAAGTGCTGCAGTACCGCCTCGCCAACGAGTACGGCGCCGACGCGCGGCTGGAGCAGACAGGCTGGGAAGTGCTGCGCTGGCTGGGCGCGGGTTCGGAGCCGGTCACCGAGGACATGCTGCCTACGGGCGCGCGCCTCGCGGGGGACCCGGACGGCAGGCCCGTGCTGCTCTTCGCGCGCGAGTGGGACTGCAAATATTTCCTTGAGCGCCACCCGAAGGTGGTCCTTTCCAAGCTTCCCCCGCCCCGGCAGGCCGGGAACTGAGCCCTCTTTCCCCGGTCTTGGCCGACGACCTGGAAAAGGCGCTCAAAACGGCGGCGGCGCTCGTTCAGCGCGCCGGCCGGTAAATAAGCGTTTCGCCGCCTTCGCCGGTCAGGCGGAGGGTCTTCTTCCCGCCTCGCGTCTCCACGAAGGCCCCGTAGCGCGCGGCGCCCGCCTCGTGCTCCATGACCAGCAGACCGTCCTCGACGCGCCAGTTGCCCGAATGCAGGGTCTTGTCCCCCCGTTTGAGCGAATAGAGGCGTTCCTGCGGGGTGGAAAGCGATATCGTCTCGCTCGCGCCGCCGTAAGGCCGTTCCCAGACGCCCGGCAGCGCGGCCTCGTTAAGCCAGCGGCCGCCGGCGGCGAGCTCGGAGACGCAGGTGTCGCCGGATCCGGAGCCGCGGTACACCTCCAGGGGTTCCAGGCGCAGGACGAAGGAGGAATAGAGCCGCTTCCTGCCGCGGTAATCGGCCCGCTTCATCAGGGAAGAGACGGCTTCCGCCCGCCTGAAACGCAGTTCCTCCCAGTTGAAAGGAAGGGGCAACTCCTGCGTTTCCGGGGCGTCCTTGAGTTGCAGCGCGGCGTCCGCGGTCAGTCTGGCGGCTTTCCAGGCGCGCGCCGTTTCCGTGACGTCGCCGTCCAGATGCTCGGCGGTCCAGACTGAGACGGCCAGTTTCTTCGCGCGGTTATTGGCCTTGAAGAGCGCCCTGGTTTTCGCGCAGCCGTTGCTCACGCGCAGCGAAGAGGCCCCGGGATTTATGAAAAGCCACAGTTCCGCGCCGGTCCCTTTCGCCGCCCAGGCGGTGGCAGGGTCGCCGTCGGCGGCGTTGCCCGCGGGCAGTACCTGGGGGTCGGGGGAGAGCGCCGGGGAAGAGGCGGGGTCGGGCATGAAAAGCGTCGACCAGGCGTAGGGCAGCTGTACGCTCTTTTCGGCCGCCGCCGCGTACAGCAGCCGGCGCAGCCGCTTATGCGCGGGCCCGGCCGGCGGGAGGAGGTATTCTTCCACCGGCCTGCCGCCGGCGTCCACGGCCGCGATGTCCGCGCCATGTTTTATCAGCAGTTCCGCCAGTTCCTCGTTCCCCGCCCGGCAGGCCAGCATCAGGGGGGAGGTGTCGTTGTCGTCGTAGGAGACGTTCACGTTCTGGTCGCTCTCCTCCAGTATGGCCCTGACGGTCTTCAGGTCGCCGGCCGCGGCGGCCGTATAAAGTTCTTCGGTCCTGTCCTCTATCCTGGCCGCCGCCGGCCAGGGCAGGAGCAGGAGCAGCGCTGTCGATATTACTTTCATTTTTCCTCCGCGGCGGCCGGGGCCCGTCCGGCCGCTTTCAGATGCTCATTCCATGTCCGCCCCGGCCAGCCAGCCGCCGCGGATGAGCCTGAAGAGATCGCTGTGGCGGTCCGTGAAGACCAGCGGCGCGCGGCCTTCCTCCAGCCCGCGCGAACGGCTCGAGACCGGCGGGCCCGACAGGAGTTCCGCGTCGGCGCTGACCAGCACCCAGGTGCTGGCCGAGGCGCCGTCCTCCGGGACCTCGTAAGAGTCCGTCACCGTCCAGGCCAGGCCGCGTTCCTCCGCGAGACCGGCCACCAGCGGTTCCAGGTCCAGGAAACGGTTGGATACGTGCACGGCGAGCACTCCGCCGGGCTTGAGCCGCCTGAAATAGACTTCGAAGGCTTCGCGCGTGAGGAGGTGCAGCGGTATGGCGTCGCTGCTGAAAGCGTCGAGGACCAGCAGGTCCTGACGGCGCGCCTTCCCGGCCGCTTCGCGTTCCAGGCTCAGCCGCGCGTCGCCCATGACCACCGCCACGCCGGCGCGCGTCGAATCGAGGTAGGTGAAATAGGCGTAGCTCAGCCGCGTCACCAGCGGGTTGAGCTCGTAGAAGGTCAGCCTGTCGCCGCTCCGGCCCCAGGCGGCCATGATGCCGGCCCCCAGCCCGACGACGCCCATTTCCAGCCCCGCCCGGCCGCCCCGCCTGCGGCGCAGCGCGCGCACCGCCGCCCCGGCGCCCGAGTCCGGCCCGTAATAGGAGACCGGCCTGTCCCTGCGCGGGTCCCCTTCGAGGAACTGGAAGCCGTGGTCGATCTGGCCGTGCATCAGGGTCAGGGCCTGCGCGCCGTAATGCTCCCATTCATAGACCTGCAGCGTGCCGTAGAAGTTGCGCCGCATGTCCAGGCGCGAGGAGGATTCCTCGGAATAATTGGCGTAAAGCGCGTAGACGAAGCCGCCGTAGAGGGCCAGCAGCGCCGCGCCGCCGAGGCGCGCGCGCCCGGAGCGCAGGCCGGCCCGGCCGGCGAGCAGGACCAGCACCGCGGCCGCCAGCGTGCCCCAGGCGATGTGGTATTCCCACGGCCCGTCCAGCAGCAGCGGCGCGCCCAGCGCCGTCAGCAGTCCGCCCAGCGCGCCGCCGGCCGAGACCGCGACATAAAAGAGCGTCAGGTGCCCCGCTGCGGGACGGAGCGCTGCCAGTTCGCCGTGGCAGACCATGCAGGCGATGAAGATCGAGAGCGAATGTATGGGCAGCTGCAGCGCCAGCGGCGTCTTTATCCAGGCGGACAGGAGGTAGACCGTTCCGGCGCAGGCGAAGCCGAAATAGACCGTCCACCTGCCGCGCGAGTACCAGCGGTCGCTCTCGAAGCAGAGGATGAAAGAGAGCAGGTAGAGAGAGAGAGGCAGTATCCAGAGGAAAGGCGCCGGCGCCACGTTCTGCGTCAGCTGCGCCGTGCCCGAGAGCAGTATCGCCGAGCCGCAGGCGGCGAGCAGCGTCCAGAACGCGATCGCGGAGGCCGGGGGGCGGCCGGCCGCGGCGGCGGACCACGGCGCCGGAAGCGGGCCCGGCCGGGCGGCCAGATAGACCCGGGAGGAACGCCAGAGCGCTATCGCGAAGAGTATATAGAGGATGCCCCACAGGCCGGCCTGCGCGCGCAGTTCGAGGAAGGGTTCCACCAGGAAAGGATAGCTGAGCAGCGCCAGCATCGACCCCGCGTTGGAGAGAGCGTAGAGCCTGTAGGGGGAACTGCCCGGCGCCGCCGCGCCGTACCAGGACTGCAGCAGCGGGCTGGTGGCGGAGAGCAGGAAGAACGGCAGACCGACATTGACCGCCAGCAGCAGCAGTATCCTGAACGCGGGAGCCCCGCTGTTAAGCGGGCGCCAGTCGGCCGAGGGCAGTATGCGTATGAAGAGCGCGCTGAGCAGGAGCAGCGCCAGGTGCAGCGCCGTCTGCGCGTCCGGCCTGAGACGGGTGGTGAGGAGGTGGGCGTAGAGATAACCGCCCAGCAGCGCCGTCTGGAAGAACAGCATGCAGGTGGTCCAGACCGCCTGCGCGCCGCCGAACCAGGGCAGTATGGCCTTGGCCATCATCGGCTGCACCTGGAAAAGCAGGAAGGCGCCGAGGAAGATGGCCGCGGCGAAATACGGCGCGGCGGCCGGTTCCCGCGTATCCCCTGTACCCATTCGGAAGACACTATATTATTAATGGGCGCGGCGGCGCCAGTCCGCTCTCTCGCTCGCTTTCGCGCCGCCGGGAAAGAACGAAAAGCCGCGCCTTTAAAGCGCGGCTTTCTTAACTCCCCGCCGTCCTGGTGAAAACTGCTGGCGGTCGCTGGCGGGTTTTGCAGATGCCAAATCTCTCCGGGGAGAAATTTGGTGGTGTTTTCAGGATGAAATTCTAATTTACATTGAGATGTCGTCGCAGGCGTGGCCACGCAGCGTGGCCCCGCACTGTTCCTTGCCGCTAGGAAGGCCGTTCGCAGGGCTCCGGCACTATGCGCCGTCGCACCTGCTCCCAAGGATGCCCGCTCTTATTAACGCCCCCGGCGGCTCTACCGGCCTATGCCCGTGCCGTATCAAGAGCTATGCTCGTCAGACGGCCTGCTGCGGCCGCCGCGGTGGTCTTTCCTGTTAATGTAAAGCGGCCACCGGGGGGGAGCGGGAACGGGGACCGTAAGGGAAGGGGCCGGGCCGGGCGCGCCTGGCTCCCGTGTGGTCGTCGCACCCGCCCTGGCCTTGACCCATGATTTGTTTTAGTGTATGCTAAAACAAATGCGCCTAGCCGGTTCCGAAAAAGCCCTTTGCGGGCTCTTCAATGCCCTCTCTGCGCAGAGCCGCGTACGGATATTGGGGCAGCTCGCCGGCGGCGCGCTTTGCGTGGGGGCGCTTTCGCGCCGCCTCGGCCTTTCGGCCGGCGCGGTCTCGCAGCATCTCAACGTTTTAAGGAAGGCCGGGCTGGTAAAAGCGGTGCGGCGCGGCTATTTCATGCATTACCGGGCCGCGCCGGACGCAATGGCGCGCTGCCGCGGGGCGCTAAACGCGTTGTTTGCGCGCAAGAGGGATAAAAAAGGAGGAAGCTTATGTGCCAGGGAAAAACGAAGTGCCTGAGACCGGCGGACCGCAAGGGCCGCGCGAGCGGCTGCTCGGCCGCGCAGATAAAGAAGTGCCACGGCGACGTTAAAACGCATCCGTGCGCGCCGAACACTGAAAAACGCGCCGGGAAGAGCGGGGCGTGAGGCACGGTCACTACTCCGCCGCGGCCTTCGAGCCGTGGATGGTTACGGTGATCATCGTCGGTTTGCTGCTGGCGGTAGCGGTCATCGTGTGGCTGAGCTACAGGAGGATGACGGCTTCCGACGGCCTGACGCCGCGGGAGAGGGAGGTGCTGTCGCTGCCGGAGCGGGAGATCCTGTCCATGCTGCGCCAGCATGGCGGGCCCCTGCGCCAGGACCGGCTTATTGCCGACCTCTACAACGATACCGAAGAGCTGGCCGGGGTCATCCTGATAATGGAGGAAAAAGGAACGCTGAAGCGGAAGTGGGACAGGGAAGCGGGCACGTACATGGTCTCCGCGGCTTCCGTGGACGGTACGTCCGCATGAGCGCCGGTGTCGTCATAAGCGTGCGCGGGCTCGCCAAGAGCTTCGGCGAAGTGCGGGCCGTGGCCGCGGCCGACTTCGACGTGTACGAGGGCGAGCTGTTCGGTTTCCTCGGCCCCAACGGGGCGGGCAAGACCACCACCATCAACATGCTCACCGGCCTGGCGCGCCCCGACGCCGGAAGCGTCGAAGTAGGCGGGATCGGCTGCGTGAAAAAGCCGCGCGGCGCCCAGCACCTCATCGGCGTGGTGCCCGACGAGAGCAACCTCTACCCCGAACTCTCCGGTTTCGACAACCTCTGCTTCTGCGCCTCCCTCTACGGCATCCGCAAGCCCGAACGCCGGTCCAGGGCCCGCGAGCTGCTGCGGACCTTCGGGCTGGAGAAAGCGGTCGACCGGAAGTTCGCGGCCTATTCCAAGGGCATGAAGCGCAAGCTCACCATCGCCGCCGGGATCATCCATAAGCCGCGGATATTGTTCCTCGACGAATCCACCACCGGCATAGACGTGGCCAGCGCAAGGGAATTGCGCCGCCTCATCGGAGAATTGCGCCGGGACGGCACCACTATCTTCCTGACCACCCATTACATAGAGGAGGCGGAGCGCCTGTGCGACCGCATCGCCTTCATAGTGTCCGGCCGCGTCGTGCGGACCGATACCGTGGAGGACCTGGTCCGCCCCGTACGGGACAAACACGCGGTGGAGATCTCCTGCGCCGGCCCGGTGGACCTTGCCGGTCTCGCCGGGGCCTTCCCCGGCCTGGCTTTCAGCGCCCCGCGTCCGGGCGCGGTGCGGGTGGAGGCCGGCGGCCCCGTGCGCGTGGGCCCGCTGGTGCGGTTCCTCGAGGACGGCGGGGCCGAGGTGTCCGAGGCGAGGAAGATAGCGCTTAGCCTTGAGGACGTCTTTGTGAGCGTGACGGGCATAGACGCCGGCGCCATGCGCAAGGAAAAGGAAAGAGCGGGGGGGAAACAATGAGGCTCTGGACCGCCTTCTGGAACATCCTGGCCAAGGACCTGCGCACCTATTACCTGAAGCCGCCTAACGTCAGTTGGGGCATCATCTTCCCGCTGGCCTGGACCGGCATGTTCTTCATAAAGTCCGGCGGCGGGCCGGAGAGCCTGGCCGGGATACTGCCGGGAGTCATCGCGCTGTCCATCCTGTTCGGCACCACCTCCCTGCTCTCGGTGGCGGTGACCTTCGAGAAGAAAAGCCGCTCCTTCGAGCGCCTGCTGCTGGCCCCAGTGCCGCTGGAGCTGCTGATGCTGGCCAAGACCGCCGGGGCCATACTGTTCGGGGTGGCCAACGCCTTCGTGCCCGTGGTGATGGCGGCTTTTATGATTGACCTGCGCGGCCTCGACTGGGCGGCGTTCTTGCCGGCGGTGCTGCTGATCTCCGTGGCCTCCACTTTCCTTGGGCTTTTCGTGGCGGTGGCGGTCAGCGAGGTCTTCGAGGCCCAGACCTTCTCCAATTTTTTCCGCTTCCCCATGGTTTTCCTGTGCGGGCTGTTCTTCCCCGTCTCTGACCTGCCGGCCTTATTGCGGCCGCTGGCCTACGCGCTGCCGCTGACTTACGGCGCGGACATGCTGCACGGCGCCGTGCGCGGCGGGAACATAATGCCTTTCGCGCTGGACCTGGCGGCGCTGGCCGCTTTCTGCGCTGGCTTGTTCATGCTGAGCCTGCGCAATATCCGCAGGAGCTGGATAGCCTGAACCCGCGGGTTAAAGGAGATTGAAATGGAAAAGACTACGGGATTGGCCCTGTGCCTGCTGCTGGCGGGCTGCGCCGCCACTAATACCGGAGGCGGTGAAAGAACGGTGGAGCTCTTTTACAAGAAGATGCCGCCGTCGCTGAAAACGCTGGGTCTCGCGGAGGCGGCGCTGGAGGGCAGGAAGGGTCTCAACATAATAAAGCGCGACATTTTAGACCCCTCGTCAGAGCCGTTCAGGGAAAAGTACGGCCTGCCCCGGGAGCATTTCCCCTTCGCCGCGGTCATCGACGGCAGCTTTACGGCGGAGATAGGCGGCAAGACCGTGGACTTTGTCGAGTTCCCTCTGGAGATGAAAGGGATAGGCCGTCACGAGGGCGACTGGTCAATGGAACAACTGCGCCGCGTTCTCGACGAGCCATCCCTGATGCGCCCGCTGAACCGGGACAGGAAGTGGGGGGAGCATGACGACGGGGAGGAAGACCACCATCACGGCGGATAAAGCCGCGTCCCGACCCGTACCGGCCGGGTAAAATCGGCTGCCGGCTATAAAAACCGCGGCTTTGACGGCGCGGTTTTTGCTATTTCCGGAAAAGCCTTCTTCATCGGACCCATAATGGCAAAAAATAACCGCCGGATTAAAGCCGGCGGACATTTTTTGAACTAGCGGATGTTACTGACACCAAATTTCCTTTGCAGGAAATTTGGCGGGGTCGACGGGACTCGAACCCGCGGTCTCCGCCTTGACAGGGCGGCGTGTTAACCAACTACACCACGACCCCACGGGAACGGGGAAATGATATCAAAAGCGCGCCGGGCGAGGCAAATCGGGAGCGTCAGCGCCCGAGCACGGCCTTGACGCGCCCTATCACCTCGGTCACCATGTCCCTGGCGTCGGTCAGGGCGATCGCCACGCCCATTATCGACTCGCCGGCGATGATGCCCGAACTGACCGGGATGATGTACTTGTCGGCCAGCGGCTTGTTCTTCTTCTCCAGGATCAGCGCTATCAGGCCGCCGATGAACATGGAAAGCGAGTTCCAGAACGGGATGACCATGGCGAGTCCCAGCCCCATCGCAGAAGGGATGTACTTGCGCCGTTTCGGGAACATGAGCTCCAGCGCGGGGATGACGAGGCCGACCAGGCCGCCTATGAGCAGGCCGTTGCGCGCCGCGGGATGCAGCGAGCCGATGCCGTTCGAGAGCAGTTTCGCCACCGCCGCCCAGACCTGCGCCGACGGGGCCGGCCACTTGTCCGAACCGAGTATGGAGGCGTCGGGCACCAGCAGGTAGAAGGCCGGGACCACCACCAGCGTGCCGGCGAAGATGCCCAGGAACTGCGCGATGAACTGCTGGCGCGGGTTGGCTCCGAGCAGGTAGCCGCTCTTGAGGTCCACCAGCAGGTCGGCTGTGGAGCCGGCCGCGCCGGCCGTGACCGAGGCCGTCATGAGGTTGGTCGTCATGTTGGACGGGGCCAGCACGCCGAAGGTTAGCTGCGTGATCTTTCCCATCGCGCCTATGGGCGTGATGTCGGACTCGCCGGTGGCGCGCGCCGCGACCATGGCCAGGAAGAAGGTCATGATTATGGCGACCAGGCCCATCCACCAGCTGGTATTGAACGCGTAGTGCAGGACGAAGATGCAGCCGAGACCGGCCGCGAAGGTGCCGCCGGCGAACCAGGAGGCGGGCACTTCTATCCTGGCCATCGGGTCGGCTTTTCTCTCCGACTTGGGCCTGAAGATGGCGGTGATGCCGCTGAAAGCCCGCTTGATCGTTTTCCACTGCAGCGCGAACATGAACAGGCCCGAGGTGACCATTATCGAGGCGCCCGCCCAGGTGCTCCACTGCACGATGGCGCGGTAGCCCAGGCTGGAAGCGTCTATGGCCGCCACCCCGGCCTCCGTCGGCGGCAGGCCCGCCACCCAGGGCGCGAGCAGGCCGTAATTGACGATGGCGCCCAGCAGCAGCGACCAGGAGACTTTCCAGCCGATGATGGCCCCGGCGGCCACCATTATCGCGCTCATTTCGAAGGAGATGGTCCACTTGGAAAGCGGCTGGCCCTTCAGCGCGCCGGGGAACTCGAGCATTCCGGGGATCAGCGTCCTGCCGAAGACGGCCTCCCCTTTGTCGCGGAAGAAGGCCACGGCCGCCCCGAAAAGACCCGCCGCGCCCAGGGCCTTGGCTTTGTCGGAAGCCTCGGCGCCCTTGGAATGCAGGCTCCTGAGGGTCTCGGCGGCGGCTATGCCGCTGGGGAACTTGAGCTGTTCGATGTTTATCATCTGACGTTTCATCGGTATGGCGATGAAGACGCCGAGCATGGCCAGGAATATCGTCCAGACGGTGAGCACCTGCCAGGACATGTGCGTGCCGGTGATCAGCAGGTAGGCCGAGATGGCCGAGACCATGGTGCCGCCGGTGGAGTAGCCGGCCGACGAGGCCGTGGACTGCATGCAGTTGTTCTCCAGGATGGTCATCGGGTCCTTGAAGAGGAAGGGCAGCAGCGTCATCAGCGTCTTCCAGATCGTGAACGAAAGTATGCAGGCCGTGATGGCGACGCCCAGGCCCCAGCCGGTCTTGAGTCCGATGTAAAGGTTGGAGAGCGACATGAAGCCGCCCAGGAACGCCCCCATGACGACGGCGCGCAGCGTGAGCTGCTTCATATTGTCGCCCTGGTAGACCTCCCTGAACCACTTGAGCTCTATCTGCTCGGGGTCCTTGATGTCCTCGGGGCCTTTCTCGGGCTCGTCCAGGAGCTCTATCTCGTCCTCTGCCATTACCTCTTCTTTGGGAAGGTCGTCGCGCTTGTCGTCGGTCATTTTTTTTGGTGCCTTTTTGGGAAGGAATGGAAAATGGTGCGCAGTATAGGATTCGAACCTATGGCCCTCCGCGTGTAAGGCGGATGCTCTACCGCTGAGCTAACTGCGCTCCGTGCCGTTATTTTATCACTTTTGTGTATAATCGGAGTATGGACGCGAAGGAAGAGGCGCTCATCGCCAAGGCGAAGGACGGCGACATCGCCAGTTTCGAGGAACTGATAAAGCTGCACAAGGACCGCATCTACGGCCTGGCGCATTATGTCTGCAGCGGCCTGCCCTCGGAGGCGGAGGACGTTTACCAGGAGACGATGCTGACCGCCTTCACCAAGATAAAGAGCTTCAAGGGCAGGTCCGGCTTCGGCACCTGGCTCTACCGCATCGCGGCCAACAACTGCTGGATGAAGTTCCGCAGGAAGAAGCGCGAGAAGCTGGTCAGCCTCGAGGACATCAAGGACGTAAAGGACGCCGTCGCCCACGAGGAATCGATAAAGAAGGACCTTTCCGAGAGCGTCGCCAGGGCGCTTTCGGCCCTGCCGGTGGATTACAGGATGGCCATCACCCTGGTCGACATACAGGAAATGTCGCTGGAAGAGGCCGCGAAGGTGCTCGAAATAACCGTCGGGGCACTCAAGTCCCGCCTGCTGCGCGGCCGCCTCCGGCTCCGCGAAGAATTCAACAAAAAGTGATCAGGAGACCAGCACCAGGCCGGCCAGGATGAGGAACTGGCTGTCTATCAGCGTTTCCGCCAGCGTCTTCTCCGGCATCCGCCGGAAATAGAAGAATACCATCAGCCCCAGGTAGTAGAACATCCCCGCTATCATCGCGTTGACCAGCGGTTCCTTCCACGCCATGTTCTTGAGGGCGATGAGTATCGCCTCCATGAAGATGAAGATGGACAGGACGGCCGCGTAGGTAGCTTTCGGTCCCGCCGCCTTGTAGAAGTTCTCGTTGCCGACGATCATGTCGCTGTGCACGTGGCTGATGCCGAACATGACCGAGCGCGCGAAGACCAGCGTGAAGGCGAAGACTACCGCCAGCTGCGACGATTTGTAGGCCAGCGAACCGTAGGAGAGCGCGGGCAGGGCGGCGCAGACGAAGGCCCAGCCCAGCGCGGTCATGATGTCCTTGGAGCCGGGAAATTTCGCCAGGGAGTCCAGGCCCAGAGGCATCTTATAGGGGTAGAGCATGCCCATGGCCCAGAAGAAGGCGGTCAGCAGCAGGGCCAGCGTGCCCGTAGTGCCGGCGGCCAGGGCTATGGCCGCCACGCCGGCCAGCAGGGCCACGGCCCGCGCGGCCCGGCCGAAGCGGACGAAGAGCAGCTGCTTGGCGCGGTCGGGCACGGCGGCGCCTTTCTCGGCGGCGCGGTTGGTCAGGTGCAGGCTGAAGACGAAGAGGCCGGCCAGGGCCAGCATCGCTGGGCTTATCGGCAGGCCCTGCAGGCGCATCGAGGCGTAGGCCAGCGCCACGGCGCCCGCGGCCGTGAAGACGCAGCTCGTCACCAGCAGCAGCCAGAAGAATTCCAGCCCGGCCGCCAGCGGGGAGCGGCGCACCTCGGTCAGCTCGCGCGCGCGGGCGAGCGCCTTCTCTATCATCCAGGCGGGCGTCGAGGCGCCGGCGGTTATGAAGACGGAGGTGACCCCGTCGAACAGTTCCGGCGAGAGCTCGTCCTCGCGCTCTATGTGGACGGCGCGGGGGGCCAGGCCGGCGCAGATCCGGAAAAGGCGCGCCGTATTGGCCGAGTTCTTGCCGCCGACGACTATGACCAGGCCGCTGCGGCGCGAGAGGTCCATGGTCTCGCTCTGGCGCTCGCGGGTGGGAGCGCAGATGGTGTTGGAGACTATCAGTTCGCCGGTGTTCGGCCGCAGCGCCTCCACGGTCCTGAGGAAAACGTCCGTTCCCTGCGTGGTCTGGGCGACTATATTGGCCTTCTCCAGGCGGGGCAGCCGCGCCGCTTCCTCCGGCCCGCTGACCACGTGGCCGCGGCCTCCGGTATAGCCCATCAGGCCGACGACCTCGGCGTGGTCGGCGTCGCCTACTATTACGGTGTCGTAGCCCTTGTCGGCCCATTCCTTTATATTGCGGTGCACCCGCTTCACCAGCGGACAGGTGGCGTCCACGACATTGAGGTCCAGCGCCCTGACTGCGGCCTCGAGTCCCGGCGGTATGCCGTGGGCGCGTATGACCAGGGTCGCGCCCTTCTCCTTTATCTCGGAGGCGTCCTTGACGGCGCGCACGCCTTTTTCCTCCAGGGTCTCTATGACCTGCTTGTTGTGGATGAGGGGCCCCAGCGTGTAGACGGGGGACTTGCCGGCGGCGGCCAGTTCCAGCACCTTGTCGATGGCTCCTTTGACGCCCGGGCAGAAGCCCGCGCTGGCGGCCACCGTTATCTGCGCCCGGTAGGACATGAGTGGATTTTACTAAATAAGGCGGCCCCCGCTTTTGTACAATGTCCGGGAGTCCGAAATAAAGGAGCCGACCTTATGGAAAAGAAACTGCGGGAACTGGCTTTGAAGACCGGGATGAGCGAAAGGGAGGCCGCCGGCTTTTCGCGCGCCGGACTTCTGGGCGCCCTGGCCGCCGCCGTGCTGGGTCTTTTCGGCTGCGCCGGGAACGGCTCGAACGCGCGGACCGCGGCCGAGCCGCCCGCGCCGGCCGCCGACGGGCGCGTACGGCCGGCCGTCGAGCGGGCGCCGGACGAAGTGTCCAAGACCACCCGCGCCGTCCAGGAACCGATAAATCCGGACGAGGAATGCGGCCCCTATCCCGGCTATCCCTGCGGCACCCGTTACTTCACGGTCAGCCTTTCCGACTTCCGGGGGAGGGCCTGATATGAAGCGCGCTCTCCTCGTTCTCCCGCTGTTCCTCCTCGCCGCGGCGCTGCACGCCTACCAGTGCCCGGCGCCCGCCGCGCCGGGCGATCCCGCCGCCGAGGACGCCCTGGACTGCCCCTGGGCCGGCATGGCCCGGGTGATGGAAGCCAACGCCGCCGGGAGCCTGCCGCTGGCGCCGGTGCTGGCGGAACACGCCCCGGGCCTGGCCGCCCAGCTGGCCTCCGACAAGCTCAATACGGACCTCAAGGAACTCTGGGGGGAGAGCGTCAACTTCGACGAGATGGCCAAGGCCCGCATAGTCCACGACTCCATACTTTCCTTCCTCGCCGGCGAGCTGGCCCTCCCCGGCCCGCGCGGCAAGATAGTCCACGCCGGCATGGAGCACTCCTACGGCTATCTTTTCAGCCTGCTGCCGACCAAGTTCGGTTTCAAGCGCGCCCGCTGGGTGCGCGACGACATAGAGGCGGGACTCGGTTTCGCGCGCGGCGCGCTGGGCCCTTCTCCCGCGGAGGGCACGCTGCTGGCCAATATCACCTGCGTGTCCGGCGCCGCGGCTTTCGCCGACGACGGCGCGGCCCGCGCCAGGCTGGCAAAAGCGTCCTACGCCTGCGGCTCCGCCGCCAGGGCCTGGAAAGCCCCGGGCCATTTCCGGCTGAACGAGACCGTCGCCCTCACCCGCAAGCGGAGCGTCTCGCTGCGCACCGACTTCCTTCCTTTCGGGGCCGTCACCTCCGGCGGGAACGCCTACCTGCTGGTCTATTCGGTCAAGGACTCGTCGAAGCCGCACGCGCAGCTCGTTACGGCCTTCCCCGTCGCGGAAGGTTTCGTGAAGAACGCGCTGAACCCCGAATACCTGGGAGAGGGGAAACAGGTGCAGACCCGCTATAACGCGTGGGTGGAAGGGTTCAACGGCAAGCTGAAGGGTACGCGGACCGCCGCGTGGGTCGCGGCGGACTGAGTCCGTCCGCGGTTCGTTTACCTGAGGTCGAAGACCATCATGGTCTCGGCGTGGGGAGTGTTGGGGTAGAAATCGAAGCCGCCGGAGGCGGAGAGCTTGTACTTTTCCAGGAAGAAAGCGGCGTCCCTGCCCTGCGTTATCGGGTTGCAGGAGAGGTAGATCACCCTTTTCGGCCGCGCCGCCAGTATCGACTTCACCGCCTTGATGTGCAGGCCCGCGCGCGGCGGGTCCACCAGCAGTATTTCCGCCCCGTGCAGCGCCTCCTCGCCGGTCTTCTCCGACAGGCCGCAGGCGGCCTCGAAGTTGGAGGCCCCGTTCTCCAGCGCGTTATGCGCCGCGTAGCGCACGGCCGAGGGCGAGGACTCGACGGCGTAGACCTTGTCCGCGTACTGGCGCAGCGAGAGGCCTATCGCCCCCACCCCGGAATAGAGGTCCACCATCTTGCCGCACTTGAAGCAGTGGCGGCCCATCTCGTCCAGCGCCTGGGCGAAGAGCTCCATGTTGTTCTGGAAGAAGCAGTCGAAGCCGTAGGAGAGCTTCACCCGCGAGGAAAATTCGCCTCCGGGCAGCGTCTCGGTGATATGGTCGTCGCCGGACGAGAAGATCACTTCGTCGGCCTGGCTGACGGGGCTTAAGGGATTCGACCAGGCGGCCGTGAAGCCGTTGAGGCCCGGCGGCAGCGCCAGGCCGGCGGCGTCGAGCTCGCGATTCTTCACGAAAAGCGCGGCTATACGTCCCTCGGGGTCCTTGGACTCGCGTATTATCAGGGACTTAAGGTCGGAGGCTTTGGCGCCCTTCCTGCGCAGTTCCTCCGTTATGGTCAGCGCGGCGGCGTTGGTATTGTCGCTTATCAGCGCGCAGCCCGACTTCAGGGCGTATTTCTCGCCGTAGGAGCCGCGCTTGTGGAAGGCCAGCTCCAGGCGCCCGTCCTCCTCGGTGAAACTGTACTCTATCTTGGTCCGGTAGCCGTAGTGCTCCTTCGCGGTCCGGAAAAAATCCAGTTTTACGGTCTCTTTGAGCGTCTGGTAGAAAAGGTCCTCGATCAGCGCCTTCTTGGTCTCCGCCTGCAGGGCGTAGTCCATGACCTGCCAGGGCGAGCAGCTCAGGTAATGGTCCTCGCGCGGCTCGCGGCGGGAGGGGGAGGGCGTCAGGACTTCCACCAGGTCGGCCTCGGCCCAGTTGCGCTTCTCGCGTTTGACGCGCACGCGCGCCGTTTCGCCCGGCAGCACGCCGTAGCAGAAGACCACCTTGCCGTCGGCGCGGCCGAGCGCCTTGCCTTCGCCCACTATTTTCCTGAACTCGAGAGTTATTTCGCGCATAAGGGATAGGGGACGCTGATTCCTAAATGCCTGATTCCGTACGGCTCGATCATCATGATCGGCGAATGTCCCGCCAATTAGGCATTTAGGAATCAGCGTCCCCTCTATTATAGCACGAGGTTTTTTTGCTATCATTCCGGGGAGGGGTCCGATATGACTTTGGTCAAACCTAAATGGGCTTTCGTGGCCGTCGTGGCGGTCATGTTCCTAACCCCGTTCCTGGTCCTTTCCTCCCACTTCCTGCGCACCAGCCGCGCCGCTCTCAGGCGGGACACCCTGAATTACATGGAACTGCGCACCCGGCTGATAGCCGGGACGCTGGCCGAGCACCTGGTCGCCGCCGCCGCCCCGCTGGAAGAGATACGGGGCAAGGCCTTCGTCTCCGCCTCGCGCGAGGAGAAGAAGCGCCGCCTCGGCAGGCTAGCCGGCGAGAACCGGGGCCTTTACCTCCATTTCTCGCTGCTCGACGGTTCCGGCAGGGAGATAGCCCGCACGGGAGAGGATAAGGCGCCGCTGCAGGATTATTCCTCCAGCCCCGTTTTCACCGCCATGAAGGGATCCGGCGGTCCGGCCGGGGCCGTGGAGTATTTCGAGGATATGCCGCCTGTGCTGGTGCTGGCCGAGCCGCTGCTGAAGGACGGCAAACCGCAGGGAGCGGTCCTTTCCCGCATCAGCCTGGCGAAGACCTCCGCTTTTTTCCGCGTCAGCGGAAAGGGCTCGCTCGGCGTCACCGCCCTGCTCGACGCGGGCGGCCAGACCATAGCCGATTCCGCCGGCCGTTCCCTGCTCAAACCGGGGCTGAAGTCGCCGGAGCCGGTCCTGGAACTGGTCGGGCGCGCTTCCGGCCGCGGACTTTCCTCGGCCAGGATAGCTTCCACCCATCGCGGAGAGGACCTGCTCATCGCCGCGGCGGCGGTGCCCGGCACGCGCTGGTGGGTGTACGAACTGGCCTCCGCCGCGGGCCTGGAGTCCCGTTCCGGCACCGGCTGGATCAAGCGGGTCATCCTGACCGGCGCGGCGATGATCGTGCTGCTGTCGTTCATGACCCTGGCCCTGGCGGCGAAATGGCTCGGGCCCGTTTTCAGGGCGGGGGAGTGAGATGCTGAGAGCGAACCCCCACCTCATGGAGATCAACACGCGCGTCTGGCTCAACGGCCTGCGGCGGAAGTACGCCTCCCCGGACATGACGATCTCCACCATTCCCGACGAGGAATGGGAGGCCCTGCGGCACCTGGGCTTCGATATGGTCTGGCTGATGGGCGTCTGGACGCCGAGCCCCGGGTCGGCCCGTATAGCGCGCGAGACCCCGGCGCTGCGCGAGGAGGCCGTCTCGATAGCCGGCACCGACGAGAACCTGGACGCCTCCCCATATTCCATCTACGAGTACAAGCTCAACCCCGCGCTCGGTTTCGAGTGGGAGCTGAAGGCCCTGCGCGAGAAGCTCAACGCGATGGGGATGAAACTGCTGCTGGATTTCGTCTCCAACCACGTCGCGCGCGACAATCCCTGCCTGAAGGAGTGCCTGCACTGCTTCGTTAAGGGGACGGCCGACGACTATAAGGCGCGCCCGGACTGGTTCTTCGAGCTGGACACTCCGGACGGCAAGGCCTATGTGGCCTACGCGCGGGACCCCAACTTCCCCGCCTGGACCGACAGCGTGCAGCTGAACTATTTCCACCCCGAGACCAGGGAGAAGATGACGAAGCAGCTGCTGGAAGTGGCCGGGATGTGCGACGGCGTGCGCTGCGACATGGTCATGCTGACGCTCAACGACATACACGAGGGCACCTGGGGCCCGCTGCTGGAGCGCGCCGGCTTCCGGCGGCCCGGGAAGGAGTTCTGGGAGACGGCCATAAAGGCCGTCAAGGAGGAGCACCCGGAGTTCGTCTTCCTCGCCGAGGTCTACTGGGGCCTGGAGTGGCGGCTGCAGCAGCTGGGGTTCGACTATACCTACGACAAGGTCGTCTACGACCGCCTGCGCTCCCTGGGCGCCGACGAGGTGCGCGGCCACCTGCGCGCCGAGAAGCTCTACCAGAAGCGCTCGGTACGCTTCATCGACAATCACGACGAAGATCCCTCCGTCGAGGCCTTCGGCTGGCCGCGCGCGCAGGCGGCGGCCGCGGTGATCTCCACCATCAAAGGCCTGCGCTTTTATTCCGATTCCCAGCTGAGCGGCCTGCGGCGGCGCGTGCCCCTGCAGCTCAAGGACATTTCCCTCGAGCCGGACCTGGCCGTGAAGAAGTTCTACGAGAAACTGCTCAAGATCGTGGACCACCCCGCTTTCCACGGCGGCGAATGGACGCTGCTGGACGTGCGGCCCTGTTCTAAGGAGGACCGGAGCTTTGTCAACATCCTGGCCTGGAGCTGGGCGCAGCGGCGCACGCTGAAGATCGTGGTGGTCAACTACTCGCCCGCGCCGGTCTGCGGAGTGGTGAACGTGAAGATACGGACTTCCGGCGAGACCACGGCCGTTTTCGAACAGCTCTCCGACCGTTTCTTTTCCTTTGATTCCGATTCGCTTAAAGAGGGGCTGCGCCTGGAGAACGTCCCGCCTTACGCCTCCTACATCTTCGACATAGAATTCTGATTCAGGGCTCCCGCGCCAGCGTGAACACGGCCGCGGCGGCCGCGCCGGCCTCTTTCAGCGCCCGCGCGGCGTCCCCGGCGGTCGCCAGCGTGGTGGCCACGTCGTCCACCAGCAGGAAACTGCCTCCGGCCGCGCCCGGCGCGGCGCGGAAGGCCCAGCGCACGTTCTCCAGCCTCTCCCTGCGCTTCAGGTCCACCTGCGGGCGCGTCTCCCGCTCCCGCGTCAGCAGGTCCTCCGCGAAAGAAAGGCCGGCGGCTTCGGCCAGGCCGCGGGCGAGCAGCGCCGACTGGTTGTAGCCGCGCCGCCGCTCCCTCGAGGGATGCAGCGGGACCGGCAGCACCGTCCGGAACGGGGTGAGCTCCTCGAGAAGCGCCAGTTCCGACGCCATCATGAGCGCCAGCGGCCGCGCCAGGTCCCGGCGGCCGGAGTATTTGAAGGCGTGCAGGAGCGAGCGCAGCGGAGGGTTGAAAAGGAACGCCGACCTGGCCAGGTCGAAAGGGGGCCGCGGTCCCCGGCAGGACCGGCAGACCTCCGCGGACCGCAGCGGCAGACCGCAGCGGCCGCAGAGCGGGGGTCCCGGCCTTTCCAGGGCGGCCAGGCAGTCCGCGCACAGCGGCCGCTCCGAAGCGGCGGGCAGGTCCTCGGCGCAGTGGACGCAGGTGCGGGGCAGGAGCACGCCCAGCAGTCTTATCCCGAGTCCTTTGAAGTTCAGCCCCATGGCGCTTCTTCCCCCGGCCCCCGTCCTTTCCCGCTAGAACTGGAACGTCAGCGTGCTGCCGGCGGTGTAGGAAAGGTAGTCTTCCTGGTGCAGATACTTGTGCCAGAGCCGCTGCACCGAAGCGTTGAAGGCGAGGCGCAGGTTCTTGGCCGCCTCGTAATCGGCGGTGGTGTTCATGGAGAACAGCCTGTTGTTCTCCGCCACCACGATGGGAGATTTGCGGATGGCGTAGCTGAGCGTGGTGGTCCAGACTATGCGGTTGCTGAAGACCACGGCCTGCTTCATGAAAGGCAGGCGAAGCCCCTTGGGCGCCTGGAAGTCGGTCTTGATCAGCAGGCTGGGGGTCATGACGGTCAGGTCCTGGTTGACCACGCCGAGCGCGGTCTTGCCGTAGTCCAGCGAGTAGTCCACTTTTGGGGTGAAGCGGAACTTGCGGTAGTCGAAAGTCCCCTGCACCGTGGCGTCGTGGTGCTCGGCGCTCTGCGTCACCTGGCCGCGGCGCAGGTCCTTCCTCTCGGTAAAGCGGTAATTGTAGCTCAGGGCGGTGTCTACCTTCTCCAGCAGGCGGAAGCGCAGGTCCGTCCCGTAGGAGCGGGTGAGGTCCAGGCTGATGGTCCTGGTCTCGTTGGTATTGTTGGAGTACTTGACGTTCATCGTGGCGTTGCGCGCCCAGGACTGCGCGCCGGCCAGCACCTCGAGCTTGGAGATGGAGATTATGGCGTCGGGGAACGTCCGGTTCGAGACCCGCGACCTGGTGCCGGTCACGTCCGATTTCTGGTAGGTGCTGGAGAAATTGTTAGTTATCGAGATGGTGGAGAGCGGCGCGAGCCGGCCCTTGAGGGCGTAGCCCTCCAGCGGCTGCCACCTCTGGTTGGAGGTGAACGTGTCGCGCGTAGTGAGAGAGCTCCTCAGCGCCAGGGCGTTGCGCGGCCGCAGGCTCTCCCGGACCCAGAGCTTGTTGGCCGTGTCGTAGTCCCGCTCGACGTTCTGCCAGGAATCGCCGTCCTGTATCTGGAAGTTGGAGGAGACCACCAGCGAGCGGAGCAGGCGGTTCCGGGGCGTGAGATCGTTCATGCTGAAGTTCAGGCTCACGCCGCCCTGCGCCGTGCGGTTGACGGTCTTGATCTCGCCGGGCGAGTAGACCGCCGAGGAGGTCACGACGGTCACGGTCGTGACGACGATATTGTTGTTCTCCATCGTCGTGACCGAGTAGTTGACGGCCGGGTTGAACCAGCGCGCCAGCAGGAAGTTGGAGTTGAAGTCGACGGTCTGCTGACGGGCCTTGGGATAATCGTAACTGTTGCCGCTGAAGAGCTCGTCCTTCTTTTCGCGCGTTTCCTGCAGGTTGTAGGAGGGGTTGAAGGTGGAGCCCCGCCAGGGGACGAAGTTCAGCCGGGCCCCGTAGGCGTCGACGCGCTCCTCGGTGCGGTACAGGCCGTCCAGCGAGTCCAGTTCCTCCGTCCGGTAGTCCACGCGGCTGCTGGTCAGCGAGTAGGTGAGGCTCAGCGTGCGCGGCAGCAGGAAGAACTGCAGCGGCGGACTGTAGGTCAGGGCGCCGGAATAGACGTCCCTGCTGTCGTCGCGCTTGAGCAGGTCGTACTCGGTCCTGTTGCCGGCGTAATTCAGCGAGATCCTGGGCAGGCCGCCCAGCGAGAGATTGCCGGCCGCCGTTCCGTCGAGCTTCTTCACCCGCCCCTGCTGCAGCAATGTCACCAGGCTGCTGCCGCCGGTGACGTAGGTGTTGGGCGTGACCGTGACCTGGCGGGCGCCGGTGAAAGCGAGCGGGAAGAAGGAGAGCCTGTTGAAATTGAGGTAAGCCGTCTGCTGCTCGTTGTCCTGGTTGGAGATGACCGAGACCGGGGTCTGGAAGTTGCGGTCCGTCTCGCGGTGCTTGCCGCCGAAGGTCATCCAGCCGGGGATCTCGAACGAAGCCTCGGCCTTGCGGGCCTCGCCGACGCGCATAAGAGGCTTGGCCAGGTGGATCTCGTTGAGGTAGAAGGTGCCGCTCTGCTGGCCCGCGGCGGTCTCCGCGCCTATCAGTATGCCCGAGACCTGCTGCAGGCTGGGATTGCCGCGGGAGGAGATCTCCACGGCGTAGGGGCTCGCGTTGGTCCAGACGTCCGGGATCTTGTCGCCGTTGACGTCCTCCTGGCGCAGCGTGATCAGCCGCCAGCCCGCCGAAGCCGCCGGGGCCACCGAGGCCTTGAAGTAGCTGTTCTCGTCGCCGATCTTCAGATAGAAACTGGCGTTGGGCGTGGCGTTGTCGTAGAGCAGGAAGCGGAACTCCTCGTGCTGCGAGATGTCCAGCGCCTGCGGGAACTTGCGGTAGGCGTAGACCGTGGAGGTCGAGACCACCGAATTGTAGGAGACGGAGAGGGCCTGCTCGCTGACATTGGAGGAATTCGTCCGCTCGCGCTGCTCCGAGACCGAGCCGTAAAGGGAGTTGTAGACCTGCGACGGGGGTCCGCCCACGCTGTAGATGGGCACATAGGTGGGATTGTCGATGTTGTTGACGCCCAGGAGCTGCAGGGTCCCCGTGGTCGTGCTCTGCTGCACCGTCCAGGTGTTGCCGACGGCCGCGATGCGCGCGAAGCGCACCGTGCCCGAATTGGAGCCGCCCGCCGCCTTGCGCAGCGTCAGGCGCAGCTGCTTGACCGCGTTCCACTTGTAGGTCTCGGTGGAGGCGATGAACAGCGGCATGTTCCAGGTGCGCCACTCCGTTGAATCCACCGCGTTCTTCTGGGCGGAATCCGTGGTGTCGGTGAACTTGGTGCCGGTGACATAGCCGAAAGAACCGCCGCTGAAGTCCTGCGGGTCCAGGCGGCCGTTGCGGTTGAGGTCGGCCGAGTCTATGCGTCCGTTATTGGCCCCGTAGCGCGTGGAGCCCTTGCCGGCCGGCGCGTATTCCCAGCCGATGTCCTCCGTGCTGGAGAGCTGGCCGTCGCAGTTGAGGTCCTCGCTTCTGGGCGCTCCGAACAGCGCCAGTCCGCTGGAGCAGGCGAAGTTCTGTCCGCCGCGTCCGTCCGCGTCCTCGTCTATCTGGCCGAAGTGCAGGTTCACCTCCGGTCCGCCGGCGCCCTGGCCCTGCAGCACCATCTCGAGCGCCGTCTTCTGGGTGAAGTCCAGCCCGGTCGCCGAAAGCGGGTAGACGATGGAGACCTCGTTGGAGAGCGTGAAGTCGTAGGAGACCGAGAGGACCTGCTGCGTCCCGTCGGAAGTGGCCGAAGGGTTTATGTCGCGCGCCTTGATCTCCACGGTGTTCCAGGCGACCGACGCCGGGTCCGCCGAAGTGTCGACCGAGCCGGGCGGGTTGGCCGCTATGAACCAGAAGTTCCTGTCCATGGAGGGCGCATCCTCCTGCTTGACGCCCTCCATGTTGTCCACCAGCGCGTAGTCGTTGAGGTTGGGGTTGAGCCTGGACTGGGCTATCTCGCCGCCCAGGGTCATCCTCAGGCCGAAGAGGTTGAGGTTCTTGAGCTGTACGTCGCCCTCGTAGACGAACATGCTGCTGGTCAGGTCGGTCACGCTGGGCACGGACTTGGCCTTGATGCCGCCCTGGTAGAGGAGCGAACTGCCCAGCGAGAGCCTGGAGCCGAAGTCGTAGGACACGCGGCCGCCCACCAGCGAGAGATTGCCGGCCCCTCCGAAGGGCGAGACCTCGTAGCTGATCTCTATCGCGCTGTTCTGGCCTATGCGGTCGGGGTAGTAGAAGGTGATGAAGCCCGAGTCGTAGTCGATGAAGTATTCCTCGTTCTTGCGCAGCCTCTGCTTGTCCACGGTCACGATCTCGGAATTCACGACTATGGAGGGCTCCAGCAGGAAGGTCTTGAACCTGTAGGAATACTCCACGCGGAAGAGCCGCCGCGCGGCCGGGGCGGCCGAATAGATCTGCCGGTCGGCCGTGCCGGCCAGTTCCGGGTCCTGGAAAGGGTATTTGAGCTTGAAGACGCCCTGCTCGAAGTCCACTTCTATGTTGTCGGGGTATTTTACCGGGTTGCCGTCGGTGCCCGGCGCGGAGACCTCGTTGCGGTTGAAGTCCTGCAGCTTGAGCGTGAAGCTGCCGCGGCCGTCGTCGCGCACCAGGTTGGTCTGGCCTATCGAATAATAGGTCTTTATCTCGCGGTTCCAGCCGGCCTGGGCGGCGAAATCGTCGTCGGTCAGCGAACCGGAGTTGATCGGGGCGTCGTTGCGGGTCTTGACCAGCTTGGGCCGCAGGGTGCCGCCGGTGTTGACCGTTATGGAAGAGGTGTTCTGCGAGAGCAGCGTGCCGTTCGCGTTGACGTAGTCTATGATGACGACGTCCTGGACGTTCAGCGTCTGGCTGAAGGTCAGTATGCCCTTGGAGTAGTCCATCGTGTAGTCGATGCCGGGGCTGAGCCGCTGGAAACGGCCGGTGTAGGTCGTTGTCTGCAGCGCCAGGTCGTCGGCGGTTATCGAGGAGATCGTGATATTGTCGACGGCGGCCGCGCTCTGCCGGTCTATGTAGACGGACTCGGAGCCGGGTTTGATGGGCAGCCGGCCCGCCGGGAGTCCCTCGGAGGAGGGGAAATAGGCGTAATCGCGGAAGGCCACGTCGTAGTAGCGCCGGCGCAGGTAGTTGACGTCCTGGACGTCCACGGTCTGGAACTGCGTGTTGCCGGTGTACTGCTTCACCTTGGTCTGGCCCTTGGTGCGCGAGCCGATGAAGGTCAGCGCGAAGCCCTTGGCGCGCAGGTCGGCCCTGATGCCGAAGAGCTGCTTGTTGTAGGAAACGAACTCGGTCGAGGGCAGGGAAAGGTCTATGTCGCCGAACGAGACGTTCTGCACGACCTCGTTGGGATCGCCCTGGTAGACGACGGAGATGTCCTGCCTGTCCTCCTTGGTGTCGTCGTAGTCCACGTTGACGGTTATCTTCTGCCCGACCTTGCCCTGCATGCGCACCTGCAGCTGCTGGCTTATCTCGAAAAGGCTCAGCGAGCGCGGCCGTATGACGGTGGTCTGTTCCTTCATGTAGCGTTTGCCGCTGTAGTTGAAGCCGATGACCTTGCGGCCCGTCAGGGAGAGCGTGGTGCCCGATTCCCTGAACTCCAGTTCCGGCGGAGGGGACAGCGGGGTGTCGGTGGAGACGGCCACGCGGGCCAGCGGCGGCGTTTCCTCCCGCTGGAAGCGGCCGGTCTCGATGTCGCCGCGGACCTTGTTCCACCTCTCCTGGGAATAGTCCGAGACCGGCAGGCGGTCCAGCAGCCGGTCCAGTCCGCCCTCTCCGCTCTCCGGCCCGGCCTCCTCTTCGGCGGCCGGCGGGAAAAGGGAGGAGGAGTCCTCCCTGTCGAGCAGCAGGAACCTGCCGGACGGCGGCGGAGGGGGAGCGGAATAGTGCTCCTCCGCCCGCGACGGGGCGGCCGAAAGAAGAAGTATGAGCGGCAGGACTTTTTTCACGTGGCGACGAGCGAAAGCGCGCGGCGGCTCGCTGCCCGCCGTACGGTCATCGTAGTATTATAATCAAAATATATAATAGAATGGAAACGATGAGGATAACTGTCGCGCAGCGCTATGTGCTGAAGGTCTTCGGCGGCTTTTTCCTGCTTTCGGTCTTCATCTTCTCCGCGCTCATCGTAATGGTCAACTTCCTCCAGATACTGCACGAGGGGGTCCTGCACGGCTTTTCCTTCCCGCTCATGTCGCGGACGCTCCTCTTCCTGCTGCCCAACGTCATGACCCTCGTGCTGCCGATCGCTTTCCTCATGGCGCTGCTCCTGGGCCTGGGCCAGCTTTCCCGCGACGGCGAGATCATGGCGCTGCGCGCGTCGGGCTTCTCCTTCGGGCGCGTCCTGGCGCCGCTGCTCCTGGCCGCGGCGGGCGCCGCGGCGCTTACCGCGGCGCTCGGGAACTGGGCCGGCCCGGTCAGCCTCAAGCGTTCCAACGACCATGTCGAGGCGATGGTCTCCCGCATAACGCATATCGAGCTCAAGCCGCGGACTTTCCGCAGGATAGCCGACTGGACCTTCTACGCGGACGAGGCCGACGCCGTGACGGGACGGCTCGGGGGCGTGAAACTGACGCGGCGGGTGCAGCGCCCGGGGTCCCAGCCGCGGCTGATGCGCATCAGCGCCTCGCGGGGCCGTTACGGCGTGGAACCCGCCCTCGGGATAAAGATAGAACTGGCCGACGGCACGCTTAGCCAGTCCTCCTTCGGCGGACGGGCGCGTCTCATGCACGGCGGTTTCACTTCCTACAGGACGCTGCTGCCCTTCTTTTCCGGCGGGACCGAAACGCGGCCCCTGCACGCCAGGGAAATGACCACGCCCGCGCTGCTCGCCAGGCTGTCCGAAGGGGTGGAGGACGGCCGCCTGGCCCTCCGTTACCGGATGGAGATAGTCAGCCGGCTTTCCGTGACCCTGGCGCCGCTGGTCTTTTTCCTGCTCGGCGCCCCGCTGGGGCTGGTGCTGGACTCGAAGGCCAGGTCCTCCGGCTTCGCCGCCAGCCTGCTGGTCATATTCCTCTATTACGGGCTGACCGTGGCCGGCATGGCGCTAAGCCGCAAGCAGCCCGGTCTTTTTCCCTGGGTCATGTTCGCGCCGACGGCGGCCGGCGCCCTGGCGGGGGCCTGGCTCTGGCGCAGGAAACTGAGTTTCAGATGAGAAAGACCTTCTTCAGGTACGTCTCCTCTCTTTACTGGGGCCCTTTCGTTTTCGGCCTGGGGATCTTTCTGGCCCTCATCCTTTTCGGGACCGCGTTCGACAAACTGGCCGTTTTCACCGGGAAGGACGCCGGCGCCGGGCTTTTTCTTTCCTATATAGGACTGCAGGCGCCTTATTTCGCCGTCAGGGTGATGCCGATGGCGACGCTGCTGGCCTCGCTTTTCGCCCTGGGCGGGCTCATGGCGCGGGGCGAATGGAAGGCGGGCCTGGCCGGCGGCTACCGCCCGGCACAGATGCTGGCGCCGCTGCTCGCCTGCGCCCTGGGCGTCTCCGTCCTGCACCTGGCGGCGCAGGAACTGCTGATGCCCCCGGCCTTTATGAGGTCCCAGGAACTTTATTACGAGGACCTGCGGGGTTACGACGACTGGCGCCGCCTGGTCCGGGAGGACGTCTCCTTCTCGGTGGGGGGAGGGGTGTTCCTCACGGCGAGGCTGTTCGACGGGGCGGCGGGCCGGATGGAGAAGGTGTCGGCCGATATCTACGCCGCCGGGGAACTTTCGGGGGAGATCTCGGCGGAGACCGCCGTCTGGGACCCGGACCGCGGGCGCTGGGTGTTCCACGGCGCGCTGATGACCGAGTACCTGCCTTCCGGGCCGGCGGTTTCCCGCCGCGAAACGCATATTTCCGACATAGCGCTCGCGCCCTGGGACATGGTGATGGACAAACTGGTCCCGGAGGGGATCTCGATGCGCGGCCTTTTCCTGCGCATAAGACGCCTGCGTCTCATCGGCGCCCCGTCGGCGGAGGAGGAGACCGTCCTCTGGGGCAAGCTCGCCGCGCCGCTGGCCAACCCGG
This sequence comes from uncultured Elusimicrobiaceae bacterium, assembly GCA_964415175.1. Lineage (GTDB taxonomy): Bacteria > Elusimicrobiota > Elusimicrobia > Elusimicrobiales > UBA9959 > UBA2231. Next base: position 52,836 of record CAYPYG010000001.1, on the reverse strand, counting down.
TCATGGCGCTGCTCGGCGCCGCGGTGGTCCTGCTGCTGGGCAGCCAGGGCAGACTTTTCAATCTCGGCCTCGCGATAGGGTCCGGCTTCCTGCTCTGGGCCGCGATGATGTTCGGCCAGTCCGCCGGCCAGGTGGAGATACTGGGCCCGTTCACGGCCGCCTTCGGTCCGCTGCTGTTCTTCCTGGCGCTCGGTCTGTGGGGACTGCGCCGGGCGCGGGCCCTTTGATTCAGCCCCTCGTCCTTCCCTTCGCCAGAGCGGCCGCCTCCTCGGCGACCCGCTTCGCCGTCAGCCCGACGGCGGCGTAGACCTGCCCGGCCGGGGCCGACTTCCCGAAGGTCTCCACTCCCAGCGCGGAGGTTTCGGCGCCCGCCAGGTCCTTCCAGCCCGCCGTCCTGCCGGCCTCCACGGCCAGCTTGGGCGTGCCGGGCGAGAGGACCTTCTCGCGGTAGGCCGGCGGCTGCTCCCTGAAAAGTTCGAACGACGGCATCGAAATCACGCGCGCCGCCAGCCCCTTCTTGTCCAGCAGGTCCGCCGCCTCCAGCGCCAGCGCCACCTCGGAGCCGGTGGCGATCAGCTCCACGTCGGGTGTCTCCACGGCTTCCTTGAGGATGTAGCCGCCGCGTTTCACCCCCTCGGCCGCTTTCGCCCTGAACTGCGTCAGCAGCGGCAGTTTCTGGCGGGAAAGAGCGAGGCAGGCCGGGCGTCGGGTCCTGACGGCCGCCTCCCAGGCGTAGAGCGTTTCCCACGCGTCGGCCGGCCGCAGCACCAGCAGGCCCGGTATCAGGCGCAGGCTCATCAGATGCTCGACGGGCTGATGGGTGGGGCCGTCCTCTCCGACGCCGATGCCGTCGTGCGTGAAGACGAACACCGCCGGCGCGTTCATCAGCGCCGCCAGCCGCAGGGCCGGGCGCATGTAATCGGAGAAGACCAGGAAGGTGGCGCCGAACGGGATCAGCCCGCCGTGCAGGGCCAGGCCGTTGAGGATGGAGCCCATGGCGTGCTCGCGTATGCCGAAATGCAGCGTGCGTCCCGGCTCCTTCGTGAAATCCGTCTTGGTCGACGGGCCGAGGTCGGCCGAGCCGCCGGTAAGGCCGGGCAGCCTGTCGGCCATCAGGTTGATGACCCTGCCGGAGGCCTCGCGCGTGGCGGCCGGCTTGTCGAAGAAGTTCTCGGGGACCTTGAAGAGGTCCTCGGGTACCTCGCCGCCCAGCATGGCCTTGGCCAGGGCGGCCTTGTCGGGATGGGCTTCGCTGTACTTCTTCCAGAGCTTTAGCCATTTCTTCCTGCCGCGCTCGCCGGCCGCGGCGGTCTCCGCGAAGCGCGCGCGCGCCTCTTCCGGCATGCAGAACGGCTGGTCGGGGGGACAGCCGAGGGTCCGCTTGGTGGCGGCTATCTCCTCGGGCTTGAGCGGTTCGCCGTGCACGCTGCTCTTGCCCTGCTTGGGACTGCCGAAGCCGATCTGCGTGCGCGCGATTATCAGCGACGGCTTCTCCGTCTCGCGCCTGGCCTTGCGTATGGCCGAGTCGAGCTCCGCGAGGCTGTTGCCGTCCTCCACCTCTATGACCTGCCAGTCCTGCGCCTGGAACCTTTTCTTCACGTCCTCGGTGAAGGCCAGGGCGGTGGAGCCCTCTATCGTGATGCCGTTGGAGTCGTAGAGGCAGATGAGCTTGCCCAGTTTCATCGTGCCGGCCAGCGAGGCCGCCTCGTAACTGAGGCCTTCCATCAGGTCGCCGTCGCCGGCGAGCACGTAGGTGTGATGGTCCACCGGGGCGAACTCCGGCGTGTTGAGCTTCTCCGCCAGCAGCTTCTCGGCCAGGGCCATGCCGACGGCGTTGGCGAAGCCCTGCCCCAGCGGACCGGTCGTCGTCTCGACGCCGGGGGTGTGGCCGTACTCGGGATGGCCCGGCGTGCGGCTGCCCAGCTGGCGGAAGTTCCCGAGCTCCTCCATCTCCAGGCCGAAGCCGTAGACGTGCAGCATGGAGTAGAGCAGGGAGGAACCGTGCCCGGCGGAGAGGACGAAGCGGTCCCTGTCGGTCCAGAGCGGGTCGGCGGGGGAGAACCTGAGGTGGCCGGCCCAGACGGCGTAGGCCAGCGGCGCGGCCCCCAGCGGCAGCCCGGGATGGCCGGAGTCGGCCCTGCCGACCATGTCGATGGAGAGGGCCCTGAGAGTGTTCACGCAGAGTTCGTCGGTGTTGTCGAATTTCATCTGTTTTCAAGCTCCTTTATCTTCCACGCCTGCAGCGCTATCACGGTCTTGGCGTCCTTGATGCGGCCGCTCCGGACCAGCGCCCAGGCTTCCCTGAAACCGAGTATCACGGTCTCCACGAACTCGTCCTCGTCCGGGCAGGGGACGCCTTCCCTGAGGCCCCGGGCCAGGTAGATATGGAGTATTTCCGTAGAGAAGGCCGTGCTGGGCCAGAAAGACAGCAGCCGCGTGAGGCGGCGGGCGGTGCAGCCGGTCTCCTCCCCGAGCTCCGCGCGGGCGCGGGCGGCGGGATCGTCCCCGGGACCGTTCAGTTTTCCGGCCGGGATCTCCAGCGTGTCCCGTCCCACCGGGTAGCGGTGCTGGCGGACGAAGACGATGCGGCCGTCGTCCAGGACCGGGAGGACGGCCACCGCCCCGGCGTGCTCCATGTAGCCGCGCACGGCCTTCCTGCCGTCGGGCAGGCGCACCTCGTCCACGCGGAAGGAGACCGCTTTGCCGGGGAGGCGGCCGAGGGTCCGGATACGGGTCTCGCGCAGTTCCGCGGTCTTTCTCCGCGCGGCCCCTGGTATGGTTTTGGTGGTCACGTATATAAATTATATAATTATCGCCGTCCCAACATGAAATCCGCCGGGTTCATACATCTGCACAATCATTCCGAGTATTCCATGCTCGACGGGATGCTGCGCGTCACGGACGGGCACGGCAAGCCGTCGCCCTTCCTGAAGGAACTCTCCGACAAGCGGGTGCCGGCCATGGCGCTCACCGACCACGGCAACATGTACGGCGCGCTGGAGTTCTACAACACCGCCTCCGCCGCCGGGATAAAGCCGATAATCGGCTGCGAGGTCTACGTGGCCAAGGGTTCCCGCCTCGACAAGGACAAGGCCACCTCCAGCCGACGCGACAACGGCCACCTGACCCTGCTGGCGGAGACCAACGAGGGCTACCAGAACCTGCTGGAGCTGGTCTCTCGGGCCTTCCTGGAGGGATTCTACCACGACCCGCGCATAGACCTGGAGCTGCTCGAAAAGTACAAGGGCGGACTGCTCGCGATGTCCGGCTGCCTCAAGTCCCACGTCGCCCGGGCCTGCGCCTCCGGCGATATGGCCGCGGCCGAGGCGCGCGCGGCCGAGTACGCCGCGATCATGGGCAAGGGCAATTTCTACCTGGAGCTGATGGACCACGGCATTCCGGAGGAGCGGGCCGCGATGAAGGGCCTGCTGGAGCTGTCCAAAAAGATGGGGCTCCCCGTCGTGGCCACCAACGACTGTCATTACCCGAAGCGCGAGGACTGGGAGGCCCACGACGCCCAGCTCTGCATCGCCACCGGCCGCCTGATACAGGACGAGTCCCGGATGCGCATGAGCACCCACGAGTTCTACTACAAGAGCCCGGAGGAGATGATCGAGCTCTTCTCCCATACGCCGGAGGCGGTGAAGAACACGCTGGAGATAGCCTCCCGCTGCAACGTGAAGCTCAATACCGGCGAATTCGTCTTCCCCATCTTCAATCCTCCCCCGAAATACAAGTCCGGGACCGAGGGCCAGTTCGAGTACCTGCACGACCTCTGTCTCGAGGGCCTCGGCGTGAAGGTCGGGCAGGTCCCGGCCAACTATATCGAGCGCCTCGACTACGAGCTCGGGGTCATCAAGCGGATGGGTTTCTCCGGCTACTTCCTGATAGTCATGGATTTCATAAAGCACGCCCGCTCGGTCGGCATCCCGGTCGGTCCCGGCCGCGGCTCGGGCGCCGGCTCGCTGGTCGCCTACGCGCTGGACATAACCCGCGTGGACCCGATGGTCCACGGCCTGCTCTTCGAGCGGTTCCTCAACCCGGACCGCAAGAGCATGCCCGACCTCGACATCGACTTCTCGGACAAGGGCCGCGACGAGGTCATCGAGTACGTGCGCCAGCGCTACGGCCGCGACAACGTGGCTAATATCATCACCTACAATTCCATCAAGGCCAAGAGCGCCCTCAAGGACATGGGCCGCGTGATGGACGTGCCGCTGGCCGACGTCAACGCGCTCTGCAAACTGATCCCCAACAACGAGCCGCTGGCCAAGGTCGTGGCCGAGGTGCAGGAATTGCGCGACGCGCAGAAGGACCCCAAGATCAAGAAGCTCTTCGAGATGGCCTTCAAGGTGGAGGGCCTCAAGCGCCAGCCCGGCGTGCACGCCGCGGGCGTGGTCATCACGCGCGAGGCCGTGACGAAATACGTCCCGCTCTCCAACAAGAACAACAAGAACGTCGTCACCACGCAGTACGACGGCAACCAGCTGGGCAACCTCGGCCTGCTGAAGATGGACTTCCTGGGCCTGCGCACGCTGACCGTCATAGAGTCGGCGGCCGCCATGATACGCGCCGCCGGCGACAGGGGTTTCGACATCTACAGGATACCGCTCGACGACAAGAGGACCTTCGACCTGCTCTCGGAGGGCCGCACGACCGGCGTGTTCCAGCTGGAATCGGACGGCATGAAGAAGCTGGTCAAGAGCCTCAAGCCCTCCGTCTTCAGCGACATCTCGGCGCTCGTGGCGCTCTACCGCCCCGGCCCCATCCAGAGCGGCATGCTCGAGCTCTTCGTCGAGCGCAAGCACGGCCGGAAGAAGATCGTATACGACCACCAGCTCATGGAGGAGGTGCTGCGCGACACCTACGGCACCATGGTCTACCAGGAGCAGGTCATGGAGATCTCCAAGCGCCTGGCCGGTTTCACGCCCGGCGAGGCCGACGGCCTGCGCAAGGCCATGGGCAAGAAGAACGCGGAGGCGATGGAGAAGATGCGGCTGATGTTCGTCGAAGGCTGCAAGAAGAAGGAGATCCCGGCCAAGCTCGCCACCAAGGTCTATGACGACATGGCCAAGTTCGCCGGCTACGGCTTCAATAAGTCGCATTCCGTCGCCTACGCGCTGGTGGCCTACCAGACGGCCTGGCTCAAGGCCAATCACCCGGCCGAGTTCATGGCCGCGCTGCTGACCAGCGAGATCGGCCACAGCCCCGTCGACGAGGAGGGCGGCAAGGAGAACAAGATCGTCACCTACGTGGAGGAGGCCCAGGAGATGGGCCTCGGGGTGCTGGGCCCGGACATCAACGCCTCCGGACCGGTCTTCTCGCTGGAGAAGAAGGACGGGAGAACGGCCCTGCGCTTCGCCATGACCGCGATAAAGAACGTCGGCGAAGGAGTGGTGCTGGAACTGGCCGCCGAGCGGGATAAGAACGGCCCGTTCAAGAACGTCTCCGACCTGGTCTGCCGCATGGAAGGACACCAGCTCAATAAACGCGTCCTGGAGTCGGCCGCCAAGGCCGGGGCTTTCGATTCCTTCTTCAAGGACCCTAAGACGGAGGAGCGCCGGGCCAGGGGCCTGGCCGCCGCCGAAAAGGCCTCCGGCTCTCTCTCCAGGCCCAAAAAGGCCTGCGACGAGGCCCAGGACATGCTTTTCGGCGCCGACAGCCTGGTGCAGAAGGACACCTCCGCGGACGGCCCCGCTCCCGCGCTCAGCGAGCACGACCTGCTCAAGAACGAGAAGGAAGTGCTGGGCTTCTACCTCTCCGGCCACCCGCTGACCAGCCTGCGCCGGCAGATGTCCATGCTGACCACGGCCAGCGTGGAGAAGGTCTCGGGCGGCGTCTACAAGAAGGGCGCCGCGGTGCGCATAGGCGGCATGATCCTGCAGGTCAAGAACATCACGACCAAGAAGGGCGACCCGATGGCCCGCTTCGAACTGGAGGACCTTTCCGGCAGCATCAGCGCCACGATGTTCCCCCGGCAGTACGCGCTGTACTCCAAGTACCTGGTCCCCAACCAGATAGTGGTGGTGCAGGGGCAGGTCAACGAATCCAATTTCGGCGAAGGCGGCTTCGAGCTGCTGGCCGACGAGGTCTCGGCCATGGGCGAGGCCTTCGGCAAATGGGGGAAGAACCTGGTGGTCTTCCTCTCGGACGCCAACCTCCTCGACGACAAGCAGCTCTCGGCCCTCAGGTCCGCGCTGGGGAAGCACCAGGGCGGCGCGCCCGTCTACCTGCGCCTGGACACGCGCGGCAGCGGCAAGTACGTGGTCGAGATGAGCGAGCGCGTGGCCCTCGGCGAGAACCTTTTCAAGGACATAGAGGCGGTACTGGGAGAGAAGACATGGCAGGTGGAAAGCGCATCCTGATAGCGGACGACGACCCGGACCTGGCGGACCTGCTGGAGTCCTATTTCGGCGGGCAGGGCTACCGGGTGGAGGTGGTGACCAACGGCAAGGACGCCGTGCAGCGGCTGCAGGAGGAGAAGTTCGACCTGGCGCTGCTCGACGTGATGATGCCCTACATGGACGGCTACCACGTGGCCAACGAGGTCACCGGGCGGCTGGGACAGGACGCCCCGAAGATAATAATCATGACCTCGCGCGACACCGCCAGCGAGAAGCCTATCGCCCTGCTCAGCGGCGCCAGCGACACCGTGCAGAAGCCCTTCGCGCTCGATGAGATGGACAGGAAAGTGAAGGCGCTGCTGGCGGCTCGGCCGGACTGAAATTTTCTAGAATGTCGTTCGGTGAAAGACCAAGGAGCGTAGAGAAAAAGATGAAAAAGACCATGACAGCGTTGTTCGCGTTCTCGTTCGCGGTGCTCGCGGCGGCCCCCCTGGCCGCGCAGAAAGGCGCGGAACGGGAGGAGAAGCCGGAGGGCGTCATACTGCCCGAGACGGGCCTGATAGACGTCCCGACGGCCGGCATACTGGATTATTACGGTTTCCTGATAAAGACCCGCTTCTACAGCGAGGGCGGAGTGCTGGGTTCGCTGAACTTCGGCGTGCTCGAGCGGCTCAACCTGGGCGCTTCGATGGCGGTGGACAAACTGGTGGGCTCCGATTCTCCCGTGAGGATGGTCCGCCCCGAGATACAGGTGCGCTACCGCTTCCACGACGGGGACTACTACGTGCCGGCGCTGGCGCTGGGTTTCGACGGGCAGGGGTACTTCTACCGCAAGGCGCTCAAGAAGTACATGGAGAAGGGCCGCGGCCTCTACGTGGTCGGCTCCAAGGAATACCTGGCCCCCGGACTGGTCTTCCACGGCGGCCTGAACGTGCCCGATTTCGACGACGGCTACATCTTCGGCTTCCTGGCGGCCAACTACACGCTCGGCGACAAGATGGCCTTCATGTTCGAGTACGACAACCTTTTCCATTCGGACAATCCCAAGCGCGTGAACGCCGGCACCAGGTTCTTCATCACGCCGTACTTCCACCTGGACGTGGCGATGCGCGACCTCGGCGCCAGCGAGGATTTCCTGGACGGCTCCGAGCGCAATCCCGAGCGCGTGGTGCAGATGCGCTACACGACCAGTTTCTGAACACCTCAAGGCAAGGAGACACATACCATGGCTAAGAAGATCGCTATCCTGACCGGCGGCGGGGACTGCCCCGGTCTCAACCCCGCCATAAAAGGCTGCGTCTGGGCGGCCGAGAAGTTCGGCTACGAATGCGTCGGCCTTACCGACGGCTGGAAGGGCCTCGTGGAGGGGCTGACCACGCCGCTGAACAGGGAGATCACCGAGTACGTGATCATGAAGGGCGGCACGATGCTCGGCACCTCCCGCACCAACCCGTTCAAGAAGGAAGACAACGTGAAGAAGTGCCTGGAGACCTTCAAAAAACTGGGCCTGCACGCGCTGGTCGCCATGGGCGGCGAGGACACGCTGGGCGTGGCCACGAAGTTCTATAAGGAGCACAGGCTCAACGTCGTCGGCGTGCCCAAGACGATGGACAACGACCTGGACGCCACCGACTACACCTTCGGCTTCGATACCTCGGTCACCAGGGCCATGGACGCCGCCGAGTCGCTGATGGACACCGGGCGCAGCCACCGCCGCGTCATGGTGCTGGAGGTCATGGGCCGCCACGCCGGCTGGGTGGCGCTGTTCACCGCCATCGCCTCGGCCGCCGACTTCGTCTGCATCCCCGAGAAGACCATAGACACCGGCGCGATGCTCAAGAAGATCAAGGAGGCCTACGCGAAGAAGAAGTTCGCGCTGGTCGTGACCAGCGAGGCCTCCGAGCTGCCGGTCGTCGGCGAAGGGGAGCAGAAGCGCGAACTGGACCAGTTCGGCCACGTGATCCTGAAGGACCGCGGCATGGGCGAGCGCATCGCCTCGTTCATCGAGAAGAACACCGGCTTCGAGACCCGCTCGGCCGTGATAGGCCACATGCAGCGCGGCGGCGCGCCCACGCTGTTCGACCGCATGCTGGGCGTGCGCGTCGGCGTGAAGGCCGCCGAGCTGGTGCGCGACGGGCAGTTCGGCCAGATGTCGGCGCTGGTCGGGAACCGGATAGTCGGCGTTCCGCTCGAGAAGGCCACCGGGCAGCTCAAGACCGTCTCGAAGGACTGGGACGGGCTGATGGAAGTTCTCTTTTAAGGGGGAGAATATGGCGGACAAAGCACAGGCGCAGGCCAAGCCGGCCTTCCAGCGCAAGACGATACTCATAAAGAAGGGGCTGCAGTACCGGTACATGGCGCTCATCACGATGAGCGTGTTCGTGGCGTTCCTGATAGTGGGCCTGGACCTGATCTGGACGCTCTCGAAGTTCGTCAACGACCGCCCGATGATGCAGCCGATGCTGGAGGAGATGGCCTCGATGGGGCCGCTCTTCCTCATCAAGATGCTCATGTACATGGTCATCGTGCTGATCATGTCCGCCGTCGTTTCGCACCGCATGGCCGGCCCCATCTTCAAGTTCGAGAAGAGCTGCGCCACGCTGGCCGAGGGCGACCTGACCTACCGGGTCTGGCTGCGCAAGGGCGACCATCTCGAGGACCTGCAGGAGCAGTTCAACAACATGGCCGGCTCGCTGCAGCAGTCGGTGAAGGAAAGCAAGGATTCCGTCGCCTCCGTCAGGTCCCGCCTGGAGGCCGCCGCCGCCAGGCCGGAGGCCGGCCCGCTGAAGGCTGAACTGGAAGCCGCGGCCGCGGAACTCGGGGGGGTCTTGTCCGGTCTCAAGACATGAGCGATGCGCCTCCTCCTGCTCCTGCCGATATTCCTCCCGTGCGCGGCGGCTCCCGCCGCGGCCGGGCCGATAACCGTTGAGCGTTTCGTAGAACTGGCGCTCAAGAACGACACCTCCCTCCTTTCCGCCGAGCAGGACGTGATCATTTCGCGCCAGCGGCTGCGCGAGGCCAGGTCGCTGCTGCTGCCCCAGATCGCGTTTTCCGGTTCCCTCTCCAGGCTGAACCTGGAGTACCCGATGATACTTCCGCAGGAACTGGGCGGCCGCTACCTGGACGGCGCCTACGGCGACAATACCTACGCCCTCCGCGCCCACCTGGTGCAGCCGGTCTATACCGGCGGACGCAACCGCAACGCCGCGCGCATGGCGCGGCACGCCTGGAGCCAGTCGCGCCTCAAACTGGAGACCGAGCGGCTGGCCGCGGCGCGCGGGGCGAGGGAGGCTTTCTGCACCGCGCTTTACCGGCGGGAACTGTTGGCCGCGGCCTCCTCCTATCACCTGCGCGCCGCCGCGCTGGCCGCGAAGGCCGCCGGCGGCTGGGACGCGCTGGAGACGGCCGCGGCGCTGGACACTTTTAGCCGCGAGAAGGAGCGGGCCGCGCGCGCCTACGCGGACGCCCTGTCCGTCCTGGCCGAGCTGGCCCGCGGCGCCGACGGTCCCCTGGAGATAGAGGGGGAGCTGGCCGCGGAGCCGCCGGAGGGCACCCTGCAGAAGGCCCTTATCGCCGCCACGGAGCGGCGCCCGGAACTGCGCGGGGAGATCTACCGCGCGCAGATGGACGAGATAGCGCTTAACATGGCCTCGCTGCGCCGCTACCCCAACGTCTATGTCGGCGCCGTCTACGACGCCGTGGCCTACGACGCGGACTCCATCTCCGCCATGCGCGACCGCACCGGCAGCTGGGCCGCCTCGGTCGCCATGCATTTCCCGCTTTCCTACGACTGGTGGACGCAGATCCTGCAGCGCCGGGCGCAGCAGCGCCAGGGCGTGCTCAAGCGGGTCGAACTGGAGGACCGTCTGCGCGGCGAACTGCGTTCGGCGTGGGAGGAGGCCGTGTTCCGCCTCGAGGAGGCCGAGGCGGCCCGGGCTTCGCTGGAAAGCCTGTCGACGGCCTACGAGAAAGCCTACCGCGCGGGTCCCGACGCCGGCCGCGCGGCCGCCGGACTCAGGGCCGTCTACGGGAAGGAGACCGCCCTGCTCGAGAGTCTCTACCTGCAGAAGATGGCCGCTATCAGGCTGGCCTGGGCGCAGGGCGAAGGACTGCCCGAGTGAAGCCGCTCTGCGCGAAGAGATTCCTGACGGCCGTTCTCCTGGCGCTCCCGTGCGCGGCGGCCGCCGCGCCGGCGGCCTCGCGGGAGGCGCTGCTGCTCGACCTGTTCTGGGACAGGCTGGTCTCCCTGCCGGCCGGCGAGCGGCCCGTCACGGGCGTCGCGCTTTCGGGCGGGGGCGCGCGCGGTTTCGCGCATACCGGGGTGCTCGAGGCCCTGCTCTACGCCGGTTTCCCCGTGGACCGCGTTTCCGGCACTTCGATGGGGTCGGTCATCGGCGGCTTCTACGCCTCGGGCATGCCGGTCGAAAAGATCTGGGAGTTCGGCCGCCGCACCTCCGAACTCAGGCTGGACAGGGATTTCGGCGGCGTCCGGCTGCTGAACCTGCTGCTGACCGAGAAACTTATCTCGCCCAAGTACATCACGCAGGTCATAGAGGACAACCTGGGCGGCCGGGACTTCTCCTCGCTGCGCACCCCTTTCGCCTGCGTCGCGATGGATTTCCGCACCGGCGAGCGGATCATCTTCGACGAGGGTCCGGTGGCGGTGGCGGTGCGCGCCAGCGTGAACCTGCCCGGCATCTTCGCGCCCGTCGAATACAGGCACCGCTACCTGGTGGACGGCGGCGTCGTCGACTTCATACCGATAGACGCGGCCCGCGGGATAGGGGCGGAATGGGTGCTGGCCAGCGTGACCGAGAACAGCGTGGACGAGATGCCGTCCAACGTGCTGCTCTCGCTGCTGCAGGTCATAGACATCAGGGGCTCCATCCTGGCAGAGAGCCAGGAGAAGGGGGCCGATTTCGTGGTGAAACCGCGGGCCGGCGGCATAAAGGTGGCCGATTTCGAGCGCTGCGCCGAGGCCGGCGAACTGGGCCGCGCGGCGGCCTGGGCGGCCATGGACGGGATCAGGCGCGCCTACGCGCTGCGCTCGGCGGGGCCGCTGCTGGAGGGATTGTGAGGGCGGCGGCGCTGTTCCTGTCGGCCGTTCTGCTCTCCCCCGGCGGGGCCGGCGCTTTTTTCTGGAAGAAGAAGCCGGACCCGGCCCACGAGAAGCTCCTGCAGGAGGCCGTCGCCGGCCTGGAGGCCGGGGACTGCGGGACTGCCGTCGCCTCCATAAACTCGCTGCTGGAACTTTCCCCGGCGCGCGGGATCAAGGAGCGGGCGTATTACTGCCTGGGCAAATGCCAGGAGGCGCTGGGAGCTTCCGACAAGGCCATGGCCTCCTACAGACTGGCCGCCGCGCTCTACCCCGACAACGCGCTATTCCCGAGGGCGCTCGCCGACCTTTACCTCGCCAACGGTTTTTACGACAAGGCCGTCCCGCTCTACCTGCCGCTGCTGAAGAAAGAGCCCGGTTCCGTGCCGCTCAACCTGGGCCTGGCCCGCAGTTACGCCGGCCTGGGCGCGCTGGCGCAGGCCGCGGCCTCCTACGCGGACGCCCGCGAGGCCGGCGCGTCCGGCCCCGCTTTCCTGTCGGAATACGCCGGCTGCCTCGAAGCCGCGAGGGACTTCGCGGGGGCCGCGGCCCTGCTGGAGGAGGCTAAGGCCGCGGCCCCCGCCGACCGCGGGGTCGTCGGGGCGCTGGCCCGTCTCAAAGCCAGGTCGGGCGACTACGCGCGCGCCGCGGAACTGGCGGCCGAAGCCTGCGGCGCGGACTGCCGCGACGGGGACCTGTTCTTCGAGCGCGGCCTCTATCTGCTCTTCGCCGGCGACCGCAAGGGGGCGCTGGCGGCCTTCGACGAGGCCGGCCGGTTCCTGCCGGAGGGGGACCAGCCGCTGGCGCTGGCCAGGGGCCTGGCCCTGCGGGCGCTGGGCCGCGGCGGAGAGGCCGCGCGGGCGTTAGGGGAGGCCGCGGCCGGAGAAAGCCGGTTCCTGGCCGGTTTCGCGCAGGCGGCGGGAGGCGGGCGATGAAGTTCTGGAAGATGTCCGGCGCCGGCAACGATTTCGTGCTGCTCGCCGGCGGCGGTCCCCGCGGCGCGGCGGCGGGCAGGCTGGCCCGCCGTCTCTGCGACCGCCGTCTCTCCATAGGCGCCGACGGGCTGCTCCTGGTCCGGCGGGCGCGGCCCGGCGTGATAAGCGTGAGGTATTTCAACGCGGACGGCTCCGCCGCCTTCTGCGGCAACGGTTCGCGCTGCGCGGCCCTCTGGGCGTTCCTGAACGGCCTGGCGCCGCGCTCCTTCGAACTTTCCACCGCGGCCGGGACCCTGCCGGTGGAGATCGCGGGCGGGGGCAGGGTCCGTATGCGCATGCCCGACGTGAAAAAGGTCTCCCTGCGTCACCCCGGCCGCTGGCCCGCCGGCGTGAGGGAGGTCCACTTCCTCGATACCGGCGTGCCGCACGCCGTCGTCCCCGTGAAGGACGTCGGCCGGGTGGACGTGCCGGCGCTGGGCCGCCTGCTGCGCCGCCATCGCGCCTTCGGCCCGGCCGGCGCCAACGCGGATTTCGCGGAGACCAGGGGAGGCCGGGTGCTGGTGCGCACCTACGAGAGAGGGGTGGAGGACGAGACTTTGGCCTGCGGCACCGGCATAACGGCCGCGGCGATAGCGCTGGCGCTCTCCGGCGCGGTCGAACCGCCGGTCGCCCTGCGCTCGCGCAGCGGGGAGGATTTCACGGTAAGCCTGGAGCCCTCGGGCGCGGGCGCTTCCGGTATAACGATAGAGGGGCCGGCCCGCCTGGTCTTCGCCGGCGAGATGGTCCTACGGGAGGAACGATGCTGAAACTTGAAGGATGTTTTACCGCTCTGGTCACCCCTTTCAAAGGGGGCAGGCCCGACCTGAAGGCGCTGCGGTCCCTCGTGGCTTTCCAGATCGCCAACGGCGCCGACGGCCTGGTGCCCTGCGGCTCCACCGGCGAGGCCGCTACGCTCTCGCCCGAGGAATACCTCGATGTCATAAGGACCGTCGTGGACGAGGCGGGGGGGAAACTGCCGGTGATGCCCGGGGTGGGGACCAATTCCACGGCCAGGTCGGCGGAGATGGCGAAGAAGGTCTCCGCTCTCGGCGTCGACGGTCTGCTGGCCATAGTCCCCTATTACAACAAGCCCACGCAGGCCGGCCTGAAGGCCCATTTCGGGGAGCTCGCGGGCGCCACCCGGCTGCCGGTGGTCCTCTACAATATCCCCGGCCGTACGGGCGTCAACATGCTGCCCGCCACGGTGCTCGCCCTGGCGAAGGAATTCTCCAATATCATCGGCATCAAGGAGGCCTCGGGCGTTCTCGACCAGGCCAGCGAGATAGTCAACGGCGCGCCGGAAGGTTTCGCCGTGATGAGCGGCGACGATTCGCTGACGCTTCCCATGATGGCGGTGGGGGCCAGGGGTGTCGTTTCCGTGGTCTCGAACATCGCCCCGGCGCAGGTCTCGCGCATGTGCGAACTATTCAGGAAAGGCCAGCCGGGCGAGGCGGCCGCCATGCACCACAGGCTTTTCCCGCTGGTGAAGAACCTTTTCGTGGAGACGAACCCGATCCCCGTGAAGTACGCGGTCTCGCTGCTGCGGCTCTGCGGTCCCGAGCCGAGGCTGCCTCTGACGCCGTTGGCGGCGAAACTGCGGCCGGGACTCCGCGCCGCGATGCTGAAGGCCGGCATAAAACTGCCGTCCTGACCCCGCGGTCTCAGAGGCCCGCGGCGATCTCCCGCGCGGCCTCCAGCCCTTCCTTCACGCTTTCTTCCATGAAGGAATATTTCCAGCCGCCGTACCTGCCGATGGAGCGGGCCTTCCGCTCCCTGAGCCAGCCGCGCAGTACCGGCAGCGCCGCCGCCCTGTCCGCGTCGTAGACGACGTAGGCGCAGGGGATCTTGAGCCAGAGCCGCTCCTCGATCCGTCCGGCGTCCTTCAGCATCCCGCAGGCCAGCAGTCCTTTCACGCAGGCCCGCTCCGCGGATACCAGGTCCAGCGGGCGGCCGTCGGTGGCTATCTCTATGTAGAAGGAGGAGCGCCCGGCCGGCGACAGGAAGGGGGAGAAATTGCCGGAGACCCCGGCCCGGTAGAAGGGGAAGGCCGCGCCGGGGAAATAGCCCCAGTGCATGGCGGGCGCCGGTTCCCTGAAGCCCAGGTTCAGCACGTAGACGGTGTTGCGCCGCAGCCGCGCCGCGGCGCGGCGCACGGCGGCCGGCGCGTCGGCGCACAGGGCCACGAATTCGTCGAGCGGCGCCGTGTTTATGAGCCGGCGGAAACGGACCTCCCCGAAGTGCCGCACCCGGGCTTTCCGGGCGCGCAGGTCCACTTTCTCCACCTCGATGCCGAGATGCGTGCCGGAGGTCCCGAGGGCCAGGGCGGCGGCCAGCGCGCCGATGCCTCCCTTTCGCGGGTAGTGGAAGACGGCGTTGTAGCCCAGGCCGGGCCTGGACCGGCCGTAGGCGCCCTTGAGTATCTCGGCGGGGGAAGGGACCGGCACGAAAGGCGCGCACCATTCGGTAGTGAGCCGGTCCAGCGGGTACTGCCAGAGCTTGGCGTTGTAGGGCAGCATGAAGTGCCTTGAGATGCCGTCGCCCAGGACGCGGCGGCTCCATTTCTCGAAGGTCTCGCTCCCGTCGCCGGGCGCGCCGCCGCCGGCCGCGCGGGCCGCCAGGAAACCCCGCACGCACTCCGAACGCACCGCGGGAGGCATGCCGGCGAGATTGGCCTGGAAAGGGAAAGGGGTCCAGCGGCCGTGCGCGAAGACGCGCGCGTCGCGCCGCAGCCGGCGGACATTGGAGCCGAGGGCGCCGAGAATGAGCCTGGTCGTCTCCGGCCAGCGCAGGTGGAGCAGGTGCCCGGAATAGTCGAAATGGAAGCCGCCTTTGCGTATGGTCGCGGCCAGGCCGCCGTAACGCGCCTCGCGTTCGGCCAGGAACACCTTTTTCCGGCCCCTGAGCTCCCTGGCGGCCGAAAGACCGGCCAGGCCGCCGCCTATGATCAGCGTGTCGGTCCTTATCATCGGGAGGATATTATAGCAACTATCATTTTCGCGCCGGGAACGGCGCCGGGTCCTTCAGCTCGAGGGCCGCAGTACGGCCGTCATCTCCCCCATGGTCAGGAAAAAATTGCCGGACCTCGCTCCGCGCGGCGTTATCCGCGCCAGGAGGGCGCTGGCCGGGGTGAGGAGCGGGTGAGGATAAGCCGCGAACTGGGTGCGCAGGTACTCCAGGTTCATCGCCTTCCGGGCGGCCTCGAAGCGCACGGCCTCGAAGCCGGACTTCTTCGCCAGCAGCGAGAGGGAGCGCCTGTTGAAGTAGAACAGGTGCTCCGGCTTGTAGTGCGTCCATCTCGCGCCCATCAGCCTGGCCGTGAGCGAACCGGTGTCCGGCGTCATTATCATGATCATGCCGTCGTCCCGGAGCAGCCTGCGCGCGGCGGCCAGCGTGCGCAGCGGGTCCCGCACGTGCTCCAGCAGGTCGGACATCGCGATGGCGTCGAAACTCTTTTCCGGGAAAGGGCAGTCCTCCAGGACGCCGTGGTGCACCCTTCCGGCGCCGAACTTGGCCGCGGCCGCCGCGCTGGAATAATCGGAGATCTCGACGCCGTAGGCGCGGAAGCCCCTTTTCTCGGCGGCCTCCATGAAAAAGCCGGTGGCGCAGCCCACGTCGAGTATGTCGCCGGCCGTCTTATAACGGGAGATCAGGTCCAGCCGGAGCCCGAAGGTGGCGGTCTTCATGGCCTTGAGCGCGTCCTGCTCCCCGCCGCCGGAGAGGCCCCAGGAGCCGTAATAGCCCTCGCCGTACATGTCCTTGAGCTCCGCGTCCGTCGGCTGCGGGCTTATGAAGCGCGCGGTGCAGGACAGGCAGGAGTGCAGGAAGCCGGCGCCCAGCGCGCGGCCCCTCTTCAGCGGACCGGACCCGCAGACCGGGCAGTTCACCTGGCGGTCCCCTTCGGTTTCCCGGCGGCGCCGCGGAGGAAGACCAGCCCGGCGGCGCAGAACATGAGCATGAAGTGATCGTAGGGCAGGCGGTACCTGGGGGTACCGAGGATCACGCTGTGCATGAGCGAGACGTAGGCCAGGTAGAGCAGCGCGGGCAGGAGGGGGATGATATTCGACTTCGTGACCAGGAAGAACCCGCAGAGGGCCGCGGCGAGCAGGAGGTAATGGGCCGCCTGGTAGAGCGCGCCGTAGAGCGGTGAGATATCGGAGATCATCACTTTGCCTATCGGGAGGGTCCACAGGCGGCGGAAGTTCCGGGCCAGTTTCAGCGAATAATCGACGGGATGGGTGAGCGCGTACTTCATCACCTTCCTGCCGACTATGCTCTCCATCTCGTGGCGGGGCAGCCCCGCCAGCTCCGGGTATTCGCGCAGCGGGCTGAGCTCCCGTATCCTGTCGCCGTCCCAGGCGTCGTCCTGTATGGCGTACCACATCAGCCAGCCGCTGCCGGTATTGACCGCCAGGAAGCCGCCGTGGGCGTAATAGTTGCGCACCGTCCAGACGGATATCAGGGCGGTGCTTATCACCGCGTAAAGGACGAACCCCTTCAGCAGGCCGCGGAAGCGTTTGAAGAGCACGACGGGCAGCAGGAAGAGGGGGAAAAGCAGCGTCGGCGCCCTGACGAGGACGGCGACGCCGTGCAGTATGCCGGCCAGGGCGAACCTGCGGTTGTCTCCCTCCCTGAAGGCCCTGGTCAGCAGCAGGCATTCCCAGAGGAAAAGGAACATGAAAAGACATTCGGTCAGGCGCACGTTGCTGTAAAGTATGAACGGCGGGTAGGCCGCCGCCAGGAGTCCCGCCCCCAGCGCGGCGGCGGGCGGGAAGATAAGGCCGGTCAGGGTCATGAGGAGGACGGCGCTGCCCGAGTCGATGAAGCACTGTAGCAGCCTCACGGCGAATTCGCTGTGGCCCGTGACCGAATAGACCGCGGCCAGGAACAGGGGATAGACCGGCGGGCGGCCGTCGGTGGGGCGGCCCGGCGCCTCGACGAAGCCGTTGCCCCGCATCAGGTTCACCGCCACGGCCTCGTAGGCCCTGGCGTCGAAGCGCTCGTAGGCCTCGGGTATGGACGGCGCGCCGAACAGCAGGCCGAGGCGCAGCGCCAGCGCGGCGAGGAAGACGTAAAGCCCGGCCCTGGCGTTCATCTCATTTCTCCCCGAACCAGGTATTGGCCGCCAGGGCGGCGGCCTGCTTCACCTGGCGCGTCAGATCGTAGAGCGACCTGACCCGGGCCAGGCGCCTGAGGATATAGCGCGTATTGAAATAAAAGGCCGAGACGGCGCGCCTGCGGTACTCCGCTATCTCCTCCCGGGAGAGCGACCTGCTGCCCATGGCCACCTCCGCCCCGGACTGGTCCATCACCGCGAAATCCCCGTCCACCAGCCCGTGGGCGATGGCCTCCTCCCTTAGCGGGGTCCCCATCCGCGGGACCGCCACGTTTATGGAGGCGTAATCGAGCTTTATCGCGCGCAGCAGGTCCAGGGTCTCCCGCATCGTGGCGTGGGTCTCTTCCGGGAGGCCCAGGATGAAGGTCCCGACCGTCTCTATGCCTATGGCGGCGCAATGATCGACGGCCGACACTACCTGTCCGCGCGTGTAGCCCTTGCCGTACTTCTTCAGTATCTCGTCGGAGCCGGACTCCACCCCGAAGATGACGGTATGGCAGCCGGCCTCCCGCATCAGCGAGAGCAGATCCGGGTCCGCCACGTCGACCCTGGAGAAACAGGTCCAGCCCAGCCCGAGGCCGGCGCTTATCATCAGGCGGCAGAGCTCCCTGGCCTCGTCCTTCCGCGCGCCGAAGGTCTGGGTGTGGAAGAGCACCTCGGTGATCCCCAGGCTTCTGATATGCTCCAGTTCCGCCATGACGGACTCCGGCGCGCGGGACCTGAAGCCCAGCGTGCCCATCACGCAGAAGCTGCAGTGGAAAGGGCAGCCGTAATCGGTCAGCACGGTGGCGAAGCGCCTGCTCCTGACGAAAGGGTGGCGGTAACCGCGGCCGGAGAAGAGTTCGTGGCGGGGCACCGGTATCTCGAAGCGGGGACCGGGGGTCCCCTGCCGGAGAGGAAGTACTTCGCTCCCCGAGCGTATCAGCATATTGGCCGCCGACGCGGGATCGCCTCTCAGGTAGGAGAGGATGTCCGGGGCGGCGAAATCGAGGAGCAGGGCGTCGAGGGGGGACGCCGGGCCGAGGTATTTGCCGCCGCCTTCGCGGAAAACGTCGCCTATTCCCACCAGCCTGGCGTCCGGGCAGGCCGACCGTACCCTGGCCGCGAAGGCCAGGTCCTCGGGCAGGCTGACCGAGCCGAACAGGCAGATCACGGCGAAGGGGTCGAAGCGGCGTATCGCCTCCAGCGCCCTTTCGGGCGAAAGCTTCTCGGCGATGGCGTCGACGAGCCCGACCTCGTACTCGCCGGCCAGTATGCCGCTCAGGACGACGAAGTCCACCGGGTGGGTCAGGTAGTCGGCCTGTGAGACCTTGCTGCAGAAATAGTCGCGGATGTAGAGGCGTTCGCCGGGAGGGTTGAGCAGGAGTACTTTTTTCATCTGGCGAGTTTTTTTTCGACCTCTGCGAGGACTTCTTCCGGGTCTATGGCCTGCATGCACTTCGGCTCGGTCCAGTAGCAGCGCACGGATTTGCGGTCGTGGACGTTTATGCACGGGCTGCACTCTATGCCCTTGAAGAAGACCGAGTGCCCTTCTCCCAGGGGACCGTACATGACCGGCGTTTCCGGCCCGAAGAAGGAGACGGTGCGGGTCCCCATGGCGGCGGCCAGGTGGAGGGGGCCTCCGTCGTTGGAGATCATGAGTTCCGCGCCCTCCAGCAGGGCTGCCAGCTGCGTGACGGAAAGCCTGCCGGAGAGGTCCAGCACGCGCGGGTCGTTCAGCCGGCGGCGCATCTCCCGGACATAGGGCACCTCTTTGCCGGACCCGGTCAGTACGATAGGGGGGCCTCCGCGCTCCAGGAGGCCTCCGAGCAGGCGGGCGAAGCTGTCGGCCGGCCAGCGGCGTTCCACGCTCAGGTCCCCCGCGCTGACATAGGCGCAGACGTACGCGCCGGAGACCCCGCCCGCCCCGAGCAGCTCTTTCACGGCGTCGCGGTCCGCCTGGTCCACGACGGGCCGGACCGGCTCCAGTTTCTCTTTTCTGGGCAGGCCTATGTGGGTGCCGAGGGCGTAAAAGCTGTCGCTTATGTGCCAGTACCTGTTGAACGGGACCCTTATGGTGTGTATGCCGCCCCGCCAGGTCTCCCAGGCGTGATAGCCCACCTTGATCCCGGCGAAAGTGAAGAACGAGACTATCGCCGAGAAACGGGTGAAGAACTCGAAGTCCAGGACCAGGTCGAAGCGTTCCTTCCAGAGGTACCGCATGACGGACGCGAAAGACCCCGCGAAGGCGGCCCAGCCCCCGTCTATGTCCAGGGTGACGATCTCGTCGAAAAGTCCCAGCGCCCGGCTTATCTCCCGGTTCCTGCCCAGGGTAAGGAAGACGAGCCTGGAGCCGGGATAGGTCTTCCTGAACTCCGCCAGGGTCGGGGCCAGCAGTAGTATGCTGCCCATGCCGAAGAACTTCATGGCCAGCGTCTTGCGTATCTCCTCCCCGCGCAGGGAGGGGGTTTCCCGGCCGGACAGGCGGGTCAGGACGGTCAGCAGCAGGCAGAGGGGCAGGCCGGCGTACTTGTCCAGGAATTTAAGGAGGTTTATGTTCATCATTTCCGGGTCCCGCGCCGCCTATTTTTTCAGGAGGTGGCCGTAGTTCTTGAGCGCGAAGACGCAGGTCCTGAAAAAACTCCGCTTTTCGCTCTTTAGGAATATATAAAAATATACGGCGCCGAACCATAGGTTGAACAGCGGGTTGGGCGGCAGTTTTATCAGGAGTTTCACCAGCGGCAGGGTCCAGGGCCAGATCACGGCGGTCTGGAAGAACTTGTGCAGGTTCTCGAGCCTGCGTATGTCCGGCATCCTGAGCCTGGAGTCTATGAAGAAGGAGGAGGAGATGGAGTCCGGGCTGAAGTCCTTTTCCAGGTAGCCCCGCTCCTGGGCGTAGGCCGTGAGGGCCGTGCGTGGATAGGGGGAGAAGATGGAGCACCAGGGGTAATCGGCCTTTATCCGGACGTTCATCCTGATGGTCCCGAGGGCGTCCTCGAGCGTCTCGTCCGGCAGCCCGACGATATTGTAGGTCCTGAAAGTGATGCCGGCTTCGTGCAGCAGCGCGGCGGCCTTGTAGATGTCGGCGTCCTTCACGCCTTTCCCGAGGACCTTGTTGCGCAGCGTCTCCGAGCCGGTCTCGATGCCGAAGAAAACGCTCCTGCAGCCGGCGTCCCTGAGACGGCGGGCGTAATCGGGATTGGCGCTTATTATGTCCGCCCGCGCCAGGCAGAGGAAATCGAGGCCTATCTCGCGCTTGTACCTGTCGAGGAAGCCGTAAAGCCAGCGCTTGTCCAGCCCGAAGACGTCGTCGCAGAAATAGACGGTCCGGACCTCGCCGGCCTCCTTGAGGCCCCGCAGTTCCTCTATCACCCTGTCCTGGTCCCTCACCCGCACGTGCCGGCCCTTGCCGCTGTAGAGCAGCCTTATGCTGTCCTCGAAGCAGAAGGTGCAGTGGAAGGGGCAGCCGCGCGAGGTTATGACGTTCCTGACGCTGCGGTCGGCGACGGCCCCCAGCGCGCGGTAGAGCGCGCGGTCAGGGAAGGGGTACTCGTCGAGGTCGGCGCGCAGCGGCCGCACCGGGTTCCTCGTTACTGCGCCGCCGGTCTTCACGTGGAGGTTGGCGATGCCGGAGATGTCCTTGCCGGCGTCCAGCGCGTCCAGCAGGTCCAGGACGGCGTCCTCTCCCTCGCCCCTGCAGATGACGTCGACGCCTTCCTCCTCGACGAACTCGGGGAAGAAGGTCGGATGCGCGCCGCCGAAGAGCGAGAGCGTCCGGTACCGGGCTTTCAGCGCTTTCGCCGTCTCCCTGGCCCAGCGGTGGGAGCCGGTCATGATGGAGAAGGCTATCACGTCCGGCCTGAACGACTCCATGACGGCGTAGAAATCCTCGGGCCCGCCGCCCAGCGCCAGCTCGCAGGCGTGCCTGCGCTTCACGGCCGCGGAGATGTACATCGGACCGAGGAACTCGTACTCGATGTTCTGGAGGAAGAGGAGTTTCGCCATTCAGTCCCGCGCCCCGCCTTTGCCCGGGCGCCTGCTCTTGAACAGCCACTCCAGCAGCGCCATGAATCCCCTGGAATAGATGGCGGCGTGCCTGAGGCTGCGTATCCTGAGGAGGTAGGACAGGATTATCCTCGGCCGGAAGTAGAAGCCGCGGAAGGCCCGCTTGGAAGCGGCCTCGAGCGCGGCGGCCGTCAGCCCGCGCGGCACGAAAACGGGCAGCCAGCCGTTGAGCCGGCTCCAGTCCCTGTCGAAGGTCCCGTATTCCTCCGCGTGATCGTAGAGCCAGGAGCCGGGAAAGGGGGTCGTGAACGAGAAATGGGCCTCGTCCAGGGGCAGTTCCCTGGAAAAGCGGATGGTGCTTTCCAGCGTGGCCGGCGTTTCGCCGGGATGGCCCAGCATGAAGAAGCCGCAGGGGCTTATGCCGGCTTCGCGGGTCATGCGCACGGCGTCGCGGACCTGGCGCGTGGTGGTGTTCTTCATTATGCGCGCGAGGATCTCGTCGGAGCCGCTCTCCACGCCGTACCAGATCTGCCAGCAGCCGGCCTCCTTCATGGCCCGGAGCAGCTCCGGGTTAACCATGTCCACCCTGCCCGCGCAGGTCCAGACCAGGTCCAGCCGGGCCTCCCTGAGCAGCGCGCAGAGCTCCAGCGTGCGGCCGCGGTAGGCGGTGAAATTGTCGTCGCGGAGCTGTATCTCGCGCACGCCGTGCCTGTGGTAGAGCTCCTTTATCATCTCGAAAGTGTAGCGCGCGCTGTAGGCCCGCAGGACGTTCCCGAACACGCTGCGGTCGCAGAAGGTGCATTTGCCCGGGCAGCCCCGCGAGGCCACCAGCAGGGCGGCGGGTATCCGCTTGAGCGTATGCACGGGCGGGCAGTAATACCGCGTCAGGTCCGGCAGCAGTTCCCAGGCCGGCATGGGCAGCTCGTCCATTTTCCCGACGCGCTCCCTCGGCGCGGTCCTGACCGTACCGGCCGGCGTGCGCAGGATGAGGCCCTTCACCTGCGAGAAGTCCCGGCCGGACTCCAGCGCCTCCAGCAGTTCCACGATGGTATGGTCCGCCTCGCCGACGACCCCGAGGTCGAACTGCGGGTATCGTTCCATGGTCTCAGCGGGCAGGGCCGTGAGATGGGGACCCCCTATCATGACCACCAGGCCGGGGTCGGCCTTTTTCAGCCGGGCGGCCAGCTCGGCCGCGTGAGCTATGGAGATGGTGACCGCGGTTATCCCGACGCAGCCGGGGGCC
Source organism: uncultured Elusimicrobiaceae bacterium (assembly GCA_964415175.1). Lineage (GTDB taxonomy): Bacteria > Elusimicrobiota > Elusimicrobia > Elusimicrobiales > UBA9959 > UBA2231. The sequence goes on along the minus strand of CAYPYG010000001.1, from coordinate 30,083 downwards.
CGTTCCAGTATGGCGCCGACGGTCTCCCGGTATCCCAGTTTCAGCGCGGCCGCGTCCAGTATCGAAGCGTCGAAACCTTTCTCCCGCGCCATGGTGGCCAGGCACAGCAGGCCCAGGGGCGGTGTCTGACCGCCGCTCTGGTGCTTTACGCCGTAGCGGTCCTCTATGGAAAGAGGCGGATTTACGAAAATTATTCTTTTATTGCGGCCCATTCGGAGTCCGTCATCGTTCCGGCGACATCGCGGTATCCGGGGACGGCGGCGGAAAAAGCGCGTCCCGGACAACAGATTGTATCAAATAGGGATGGAGGGGGGAGGCCGGCGCCGCGGGCCGTCAGACCCTGCGGAAGATCCTGATCTCGCCGGGGGTAAAGAGTATGGGGGTCGGTTTCCCGGGCAGCGGCCAGGCCGCCGCGCGGGAGAAGGAGCTGGAGAAAGAGGCCGCCTCCGAGTAGCCGGCGTCCAGTATCTCCCGGAAAGCGGCGGGCCGTCCTATGAACTCCGCCTCCAGGTCCGAGAGGAGGACGAAGTCGGGTCTTTTCTCTTTCAGGAGGTCTATGTCCCCGTTCGAACCCCAGTCGCTGGAAGAGACGGAAACGAGGGCGGCGCCGTTGAGCAGCCCGTGGTCCGGATGACGGTAATGCCGCTCGACCAAGCCCGGGCTGAACCAGGAGGGTTCGCGCGCCAGGCCGATGGAGCTTCCCGGCGGGAGGTTCTCCGCCAGCCACCCGGAGGCAAGGTCGCGTATCTCCGGGGCCCCGCGCAGCCGCAGGTGCTCCGCGTTGAAGACGGCGGCGTGGGCCAGGACCAGGGCCAGGGCCAGCCAGGCCGCGGCGGGCCGCCGGCGCAGCGCGGCCGCCAGGGACCGGCCCCCCAGCAGCGCGGCCAGCGGCATGAGCGGGAGAATGCGCCCGGCCGTGGACTCCCTTCCCGCTTTGAAGAAGATGAGCGACATCAGCAGCACCCAGGCCAGGACGAACCTGTCGGCGCGCGTGCGCGCCTTCGCCGCGAGGCCCGCGCCGGAGAGGACGGCCAGCAGTACCGGGACCCCGAACCCTTCGGCGGCGTTGAGCGAGACGGCGAACAACTTCTGCAGGGGGCCGTCCGCGTGGCGGGCCCCGGAGGCCGCGGTCTTTATCAGTTCGATCCCCTTCATGAAGCTCGGATAGTCGAGGATGGTGTAGGGGGAAGTGACCAGGAAGAAGAGCAGCGCGGCCCCGGCCGCCCCCAGGGCCTTGCCCGGGGACCTCTCGCCGGCCGGCCTCAGCAGCAGGGCCGCCGGTATCATCGCCAGCAGCGGTGCCGACGAGAAGCGCGTGGCCGTGGCCAGTCCCGCGCAGGCCCCGCCCAGGAAGAAGTCCCGGCCGCCGCCGGACTCGGCCGCCTTCCACAGGAAATACAGCGAGAGGGCCGCCCAGAAGGTCTCCGGGACGTTCTTGACCATGTAGGCCGAGTAGACGATATGGGAGGGCGTCACCGCCAGCAGCAGCGCGGCGAAGATCCCGGCGGTCCCGCCGTAGGTCCGGCGGCCCAGCAGGTAGACCAGCCAGATGGTCAGGAGGCCGAAAACGGCGGAGAGGGTCCGCCCGGCTATGTAGAAACGGGCCCATTCCTCCGGGTGGGAATAGTAGAACTCCTTGTCGGTGGTGAGTTCCAGCCAGCCCGTGAGCGAGAGTGCCTTGAGCGCCGCGGCGTAGAGATAGGTGTGGAAGGTGCCGCCGGACAGGGCCAGCGGGTCCTTCTCGCTGACGGGGTTGAAATCGAGCCTGGCCGGGTCCATCGCCTGTATCGAGACCAGGATGGTGTACTCGTCGCTGTTATAAGTGTTGAGCTGCGTGGTCCCGCCGGGCAGCTTCCAGAAGACGGCCGGGAAGCGCAGCGCCGCCGCGGCCAGGAGGACGACGGCGAGCCAGACGAGGCCGCGGGCGGAGGCGCCGGCCGGGGCGGCGGAGGAGGAACTGAGGGGCGGGTCGTTCTTCATTTTTTCAGAAGGATGAACTTCACGGTTCCGGCCGCGCAGCCGGCGGCCCAGCAGAAGCCCCGCAGATAGAGCAGGGGGAGCATCCAGAGCAGCCGGGCCTGACCGGAAGCCCGCACGGCGAAAAGGGCCGGCGGCAGGTTGAGCAGGAAGGCGGCCAGGTTCAGCGCGAGCCAGTGCGGCATCCAGCCGAAGGCGGCGCAGAAAGGGAGCGAGACGGCCGAGAGCGCGAAGAGCGGCGGCTGCACGGCGTCGCGCTTCCCGCTGTAGTCGTCGTTGCCGATGCGCCCGGGGTGTTTGGCGACCAGCTTCATTATCCAGTAGCCGCGCCAGAACTGCTGGCGCAGGAAACCGAGGGCGCTCTCCGGGAAGAAATGGCCAGTGCGGGCCTCGCGCGTGAAGAGCAGGCGCCGGCCCGAGGCGGCTATGCGGTAGGTGAGGTCGGAGTCCTCCCCGCAGGCTATCCGGAACGACTCGTCGAAACCCCCCAGGGCTTCGAGTACCTCGCGGGGCGCGCCCAGGCTGAAGGAGCCGAGGTAGCGGACCTCGCGCGGCAGCCGGGCATGGCGGTACTGGATCTCGTAATGGATGCAGGACGCCGTCAGGCTCTCCGGATTGGCCAGCGTGTAGGTGCCGCCGGCGGCCCCGGCGCCCTCGTCGAGCAGCCTTACCAGGGTCAGGGCCCAGTCCCTGTCGGGCACGCAGTCCGAATCCGTGAAAAGCACGTAGCGGCCGGAAGCGGCGCGCCAGCCGAGGTTGCGGGCCGCGGCCGCGCCGCGGTTCTCCTGGCGCAGGTACTTCACCCCGAAACGGTCCGCTATGGCCGGTGTGGAGTCGGTCGAACCGTCGTCGGCGACGACCACCTCGCAGGGCAGGGACTGCGCGCGGCAGGCTTCGAGCGTGCGGGCGAGGGTCCTCTCGGCGTTGTAGGCCGGTATGACTATCGAGACGCCGGTCACCGCCGGGTCTCCGCGCGCTGGGACTCGTCCATGAAATGCCAGGGCTCCGCCAGGACCGGGCCGGGGACGGAGATCAGTTCGGAGTCCCCGAAGCGGAGGGCGTATTCGTTCCAGACCCCGCCGCAGATGCGGGCGAAAGAGCAGCGCCGGCACTTGGGGAACATGCGTTTGTGGAGCAGTGAGTGGGCCTGCAGTATGGCGGCGTGCCAGAAATGGTCCCAGCCGCAGGACAGCCAGAACCGCTTGCCAGGCAGTACGGCGGCGCCGGCCAGCAGGCCGCCCAGCCATTTCCAGAGAGGTTCGCGCACTCGGGACCGGTGATAGTAGTCCCATTCGTCGTGGTCGTAATGGACCTGGGGCACGTTCTGCACGTGCCTTTCGAGACCCGGCATCAGGCAGAACGGCAGGTACCTGACCGTGAACTTGTCGAAGTCCGGCCCGAAGTCCGTCATGGCCCGCTTCAGTTCCGCTGCCGCGTCCGAGTAGCGCAGGAAGTTGCTTTCGTCGGCGCCCTCGGTCTGCTGCTGGATGGGGTTGAAGAGGATGAAATTGACGGTCTTGATGCCCAGGTCCCGGAAGAGCCGCGCTCTGCCGTACACATCCGACAGGTTGACTCCCGTGACGACCGAGTTGCAGCGGACCTTGGCGCCAAGGGACTGAGCGTTGCGTACGGCCTTCATGAGCCGGTCGAAGCTGCCGGGGACGTTGGTCACGGAATCGTGGAGGGCGGCGGTGGAGCCGTGCACCGAGAAAAGAAAGTCCTCCACTCCGGCCGCCGCCAGGCCGCGGGCGTATTCCTTGTCGGAGAGCCTCAGGCCGTTGGTGATGACCGAGACCCTGGGGAACCCCGTCTCTTTCGCGAAGCGGACCAGGTCGAAAAGGTCGCGGCGTATGGTGGGCTCTCCGCCGGTGAACTCCAGCACGCGAAGTCCCTCCGCGTAATGGCGCCTGATGAGGGTCCTGCACTGCTCCGTGGTCAGGTCCTTGTCGCGGTCGCGGGCCTTGACGTCGGTGAGATAATAGCAGAAACTGCACTTGATGTTGCAGGAATAGCCCACGTTCAGATCTATTCGCCGCGTGAGTGGGGGGGGAGGGGCGTTCTTCGTCATGGAAGTCCCGCCTTCCCCGCTCGCCGCGAGAACCGGAGCCTGATAACGTTCCAGACCGCCATGAAGCCGTCCTTCCAGTTGATCTTCTTGCCCTCGCCGTAGGTGCGGGGGGTGTAGCTTATCGGGATCTCCTTTATCCTGACCCCGCGCCTGATGAGACTGACGGCCAGCTCGGTATCGAAATCGAAGCCGTTGCAGGTGAACCTCATCCCCTCCAGCGTTCTGAGCCTGAAGACTTTGTAGCAGGTGAGCACGTCGGTCATGCCGGCGCCGTAAAGGAGGTTGGTCAGGGCGATGATCACCCGGTTGGCTATCAGGCTGGCGGTCCTGAACCTGGCCCCGCCCAGGAAGCGGGAGCCGAAGACCACGTCGCTCTCGCCGTCCAGGATGGGACGCAGCAGGGCGGGATATTCCTCGGGACTGACCTCCAGGTCCGCGTCCTGTATGAGGGCGATTTCGCCCGTGGCGGCCTCGAGGCCCTTGCGCACGGCGGCCCCCTTTCCTTCCCGGCGCTCCTCGTATATGACGCGCGTGCCGGGGACGGCCTCCTCTGCGCGCAGCGCCTCCCTGGTGCCGTCGGAAGAGGCGCCGTCGACCACTATGATCTCCTTCTCCATGTCCACGGGCACGCGGCGGACGCGAGCGATGATCTCGCGCACGGTCGCGGCCTCGTTGTAGGAGGGGATTATGACGGAAAGCTTCATCCGGGTCGGGTGCGCAGGAGGCGCGCCTCCTGCGCCGCTTCCTCCAGCTGGGACGCCTTCTCTATCCCCAGCCAGTAATCGGAGAATTCGTACATGCCGACGTGCCTGCCGGCGGCCAGCAGCGAGTTCACCAGTTCCGGCATGGTGAAGGCCCCCTCGCGGGGGATCCTGCGCAGGGCGCAGGGCGAGACGGCGTAGATGCCGGCCGAGACGAGATGTTCCGTCACGGGTTTTTCGGTTATGCCGGTGACCCTGCCGCCGGAGACCGAGACCGTGCCGAAAGGGAGGCGGTCGGAGTATTTGCGCGCCGCGATGGTCAGGTCCGCGCCCGAGCGCCGGTGGGCGGTCATGAATTTCCTGAAATCCAGCCGGGTGAGGATGTCGCCGTTCATCACCAGGAAGGGCTCGCGCAGGCCTTTTATGAGCTTCAGCGGACCGGCGGTGCCGAGAGGGCGGCGCTCCCTCGTGTAGCCGATGCTGACGCCGAACTTCCTGCCGCCGCCGAAATAGGCCTCTATCAGTTCCGCGCCGTAACCGAGGGTGAGGATTATGTCCTTTATTCCCAGCGCCCTGAGGCGGAGGACCATGTGCTCCAGTATCGGCTTCTCGTCCACCGGCAGGAGCGGCTTGGGTATGGAGAAAGTGAAAGGGCGGAGCCTGGTACCGCAGCCGCCGGCTATTATGACCGCTTTCATCCGAGTTCCCCTTTCCCCCGCTTCAGATATTGTACTTGTCCGGGCTGTAGCCTTCCGAGTGCGACTTTATCCAGTCGATGGTCTGCTTCAGGCCGCTTTCGAGCGTGGTGCGCGGCTTCCAGCCTATCAGGCCGGCCGCCAGGGAGTTGTCGCAGAGCAGCTGCATCACCTCGCTGGCCTTCGGGCGCTTCCGCGCGCTCGTCGTCTCTATCCTGACCTTGCGGCCCATCAGCCGCAGTATCTCGGCCGCCAGCTCCCCGACGGAGATATCGCGCCCGGTGCCTATGTTTATCACCCTGCCCACCGCGCGCGGCGATTCGGCGGTCTTTACGAAGCCGTCCACCGTGTCCGCCACGTAGTTGAGGTCCCTGCGCGGGGCGAGGGCGCCCAGCTTGACCGTCCGCTTCGTAAGGGCCTGGGCGATGATGGTCGGGATTATCGCCCTGTCCGACTGGCGGGGACCGTAGGTGTTGAAGGGCCGTATGACCGCCACCGGCAGCCCGTAGGTGCGGTTGAAGGACTCCGCTATCTTGTCGGCCGCTATCTTGCTGGCGGAGTAGGGGGACTGGGCCTGCAGCGGGTGCTTCTCGTCTATCGGGGTGTAGAGGGCGGTGCCGTAGACCTCGGAGGTGGAGGTGGTGACGACCTTGCTGGCGCCGGCGTCGCGCGCGGCCAGCAGCACGTTGAGCGTACCCAGGGCGTTGACCTCGAACACTTCGCGCGGGTTCACGTAGGAGTACGGGATCCCCACCAGTGCCCCGAGGTGGAAGACCACGTCCTTCTTCCTGAGCAGTTTCTTCACCATCTCCGGGTCGCGCAGGTCGCCCGGCACGAACTCGATCTGCGAGAGCAGCTGCCGCGGCGCGTGCTTGAGCGCGCCGAGGTCGTTGTAGGGGGTGTATTCCAGCAGGGCGGTCACCCTGGCCCCCAGCCTGACCAGCCTTTCCGTGAGGTGGCTCCCTATGAAGCCGCTCCCGCCGGTTATGAGTACCCTGCTTCCGCGCCAGTTCATCGGCCGGGCCTCAGACCGCGGCCTTGAGCGACGCTTTTACCGCGTCGGTGACCGTCTTTATCTGTTCGTCGCTGAGTTCCGGGTACATGGGCAGCGAGAAGACGGTGTCCATCACGGCGTCGCAGACGGGCAAATCCCCGCGCTTGCCGCCCAGGTGCTTATAAGCCTCCTGCAGGTGCAGGGCTATGGGATAGTAGATCTGGTTGGCTATCCCCTGCTCCGTCAGGTGCTTCTGCGCGTTGTCGCGCTTGGCCTTGGAGTCGAAGCGTATCGTGTAGTAGTTGAACGAGTGGCGGGCATTGGCCGGGACGACCGGGGTCACGCAGACGCCCTCGAGGGCTTTCGCGTACCCGGCGGCCACCTTGTTGCGCATCTCGGTCCACTTCTCCACGTGCTTCAGGCGGATGGACAGGACGGCCGCCTGCACGGTGTCGAGGCGGCTGTTGAAACCCTCCATCTCGTGATGGTAGCGCACCTTGCTGCCGTGATTGCGCAGCTGGATCAGCGTGTCGTAGATCTTCTGGTCGTTGGTGACCACCGCGCCGCCGTCGCCGAAGGCGCCGAGGTTCTTGGCCGGGAAGAAGCTGTAGGTGCCGCAGTGTCCCAGCGTGCCGAGGTATTTCCAGTCGCCGCCCGCCGGTTTGTACTTGCCGGTGAAAGCCTGCGCGGTGTCCTCCACGACGATAAGGTCATGCTTCCTGGCCAGCGCCATTAAAGCGTCCATGTCGCAGGGGAGGCCGTAGAGGTGGACGGGGACGATGGCCTTCGTTTTCTTCGTTATCTTCTTCTCGACCGACTTCGGGTCGAGGTTGAAGGTGACGGGGTCGATGTCGGCGAACACGGGGACCGCGCCGATCTGGGAGATGGTCTCGGAGGTGGCGATGAAGGTGAAGGGGGAGGTGATGACCTCGTCTCCGGCCTTGATGCCGCTGGCTATATAGGCCATGCGCAGGGCGTCGGTGCCGTTGGCCACGCCCACGCAGTATTTGGCGCCGTTATGGGCGGCGAACTCGGCCTCGAACTTCTTTACTTCTTCGCCCAGTATGAAATTGGCCTTGTTGAACACGGCCTTGACCGCGTTCTCTATCTCTTCGCGTATGGGGGGATAGCCCGCGAGCATGTCTACCATGGGAACTTTCATCGGTTTCGCCTCCGTGGGGCGGCTTTTCCGCCGCCCGAGCCCTAATTCTATAAAAAAAGGGTCTTTATTGTATAATTGAATCTCCCGCGAGCCGCCGGGCCCCATAATGAAAGTTTCCATCATAATACCCTCCTATAACGAGATGCGGACCCTGCCCGCGGTCCTGGAAAGGCTCAAGGCCCTCCCTATCGACAAGGAAGTGGTGGTGGTCGACGACGGGTCGTCCGACGGCTCCAGGGAATGGCTGGACGGGGCTATCGCGGAGCGGCGTTTCCCCTACGAATTGAGGCTGATAAAGCACGAGCGGAACCGCGGCAAGGGCGGCGCGCTCATAACCGGTTTCGGAGCCGCGGCGGGCGAAGCCGTGATCGTACAGGACGCGGACCTGGAGTACGACCCCCTGCAGATAGCGGAGGTGGTGCGGCCCGTAGCCGAGGGCCGCGCCGACGCCGTCTTCGGCTCGCGCATGCTCTCCTCCGGCGTCAGGACCTACAGCCGTCTCTACCTGGCCGGCAACAGGTTCCTCTCCTTCCTGATCTCGGTCCTGTTCGGCGTGCGGATGACGGATTCCTACACCTGCTACAAGGCTTTCCGCGCCGCGGAACTGCGCCGCTTCGGCCTTGTCTCGACGGGTTTCGAGATAGAGGCCGAACTCTCCTGCAAGACGGCTTTCCTCGGGCTCCGTTTCCTGGAGGTGCCCATCGCCTATTCGCCCCGTTCGCGGGAGGAGGGGAAAAAGATAGATTTCCGCGACGCGGTGAAGGGCGTGCTGAAGATACTCCGGCTGCGCCTGTCGCTGCGCCCAAGCTCCTTCCCTCCCCGGTCCCGCTGATGGAAGCCCTGGTCCAGAATTTCTACCTTTACCTCGCCTGTTTCCTGGGCGCGCTGCTGCTTTCCCTTTCCCTGACCCCGCTCCTGCGGGCGCTGGCGGTGAGGTTCGGCCACCTGGACGCGCCCTCCACTCACGTTAAGACCCATAAAGTGGCGACGCCGCTGCTGGGCGGCGTGGCGGTGGCGGCCGCCTTCGCCGCCTCGCTGATAACCGTGCGCTTCCTTACCGACTTCCCTACGGGCACGCTCCGCGACCTGAGGATACTGCTCACCGGCGGGGCCGTCATGCTGCTGCTCGGCCTGATCGACGACCTGAAAAAGCCTCACGGCCTCGGTGTCAGGACGAAGTTCGCGGTCCAGGCCGCCGTGGCCTTCTTCACGGTCTTTTACGGGATACGGATAGACTTCCTTCAGCCGGGCTACCTGGCCGCGGCCCTGAGCGTGCTCTGGATAGTCGGGGTCTCCAACGCTTTCAACATCATAGACATCATGGACGGCCTTTCGGCCAGCCAGGCGGCGCTGGCCGCGGCCGGTTTCCTGCTGATAGCGCTGCCGTCGGAGTCCATCTACGTCAATTTCGCGTCGGCGGCCCTTTGCGGAGCGGCGCTGGGGTTCCTGCCCTACAATTTTTCCAGGCGGCTGAAGATCTTCATGGGGGACTCGGGCAGTCTCTTCTGCGGCTACACGCTGGCCGTCATAGCCATGGGCACGAGCTATACCAACCTCAACCCCCTGGGCGTCTACGCCCCGCTGTTCATACTGGCTCTGCCCATCTACGACACTCTTTTCGTCTCCGTGATGCGCCTGAGGCGGGGGCATTCCCCTTTCCTGGGCAGCAAGGACCATTACGCGCTGCGGCTTGAGGCCCTGGGCTTCTCGCGCCGCCGGGTGGTCTCGATATCGGCCCTCACCGCGGCGGCCCTTTCCGTCGCGGCTTTCCTCGTGACGCAGGTCTCGCTGGAATGGGGAGCGCTGATCTATTTCGTCGTCGGGGGGGAGTTCGTCCTGGTCAGCCTGGCCATAGCCAAGATAAAAGTCTAGCCGGCCGTTATCTCGAATTCCGGCGGGTCGTGAAGCGTGCGCTTTACCAGGCACTGCTCGGCGGCCTTTACCACCGCGCCCCTGTATTTCCCGGGGAAGCCGGACGGCAATACCACCCTGAACGAGACCTTCCTCAGCCGGTGCGCGGCCGGGTCCCAGTCCACCGACTGTATTATCCTCAGCCCTTCCGTCGCGAGGCCCCTGGACCGCAGGAAGCCCAGCACGAAGATGCCGGCGCAGGTGCCCAGCGAAGCCAGGAAGAGGTCGAAAGGCGAGGGCGCCGAGCCCTCGCCTCCCGCCGCCGCCGGCTGGTCGGTCATTATCTCGAAGCCGTCGAATCCAGCCGCGACTTTTTTGCCGCCGGGAAAAGTTATTTCAATATCCCGCATATGAGCCTCCCTGCCGGCCGGGGCCGGGGTATCGTTCATCCTTTTGATGCCGGAGTGGGGGCGGAAGTTTCAGCCCGGGGATCAGTAATTGTGCTTGTGGATCTCCCGGGTTATGCCCGGGATGACGGTGGTCCTGGCGTCGGAAAGGGAGTAGATCTTGACCACCTGGTCGTAGACCCGCTCGAAAGCGTCCACCACCATCGGGTCGAAGGCCCTGCCGCTCTCGTTCCTTATGTATTCCAGCGCCCGCTCGGGCTCCCACTTGGGCTTGTAGACGCGCGGCATGCAGAGGGCGTCGAAGACGTCCACGACCGAGACGATGCGGGCGTAGATCGGGATCTGCTCGCCGCGCAGCCGGGCCGGGTAGCCCGTGCCGTCGAACTTCTCGTGATGGGAGCCGGCTATCTTGCAGGCGATCTGCAGCAGCGTGCTCTCCGCGTTGCAGAGGATCTTGGCGCCGTAAAGGGTGTGCTTCTTCATCTCCTCGAACTCGTCGGCGGTCAGCTTGCCGGGCTTGAGGAGTATGGCGTCGGCGATGCCCACCTTGCCGATGTCGTGCAGGGGGCTCGCGTAGCGGATGTTCTCTATCTCCTTCTGCGGCAGGCCGACGCTCTCGGCCAGCAGGGCGGAGTATTCGCTGATGTGGCGCAGATGGATGGCCGTGTCCTGCTGGTCGCGGTACTCGGCCGTGACGGCGAGGCGGTAGATGGTCTCGAGCTGGGACTTGGAAAGGCTCTCGTAGAGCTGCGCGTTCTCGATGGCCGAGGAGGCGATGGAGCCCAGCAGCTGCAGTATGCCCTCGTCGTCCTTGTTGAAGACGCCGGTCAGCTTGTTGATGACCTCGAAGACGCCTATGATGCGCCCGTTTATGTTGCGCAGCGGGACGGCCAGTATGGTGTTGGTGCGGTAGCCGGTCAGGCGGTCCGTGTCCTGGTTGAAATGCCTGTCGCCGTAGGCGTCGGTGATGTTCATCACCTGGCCGGTGGCGGCCACGTGGCCGGCTATGCCGCGGCCGTACGGGATGCGGATCTCGGTGTGCTGGTTCATGCCCTGGGCGACCTGCGACCAGAGCTCGTTGGTGTGGCGGTCGATCACGAAGACCGTGCAGCGGTCGCAGGCAAGAATCGTCTTCACCTGGTCGGCGATGAGCTCGATCAGCTTGTGGATGTGGGTCTCGGTGGAGATGCTGCCGCCGAACTTGACCAGCAGCTCGAGCCGTTTTTCGAGGTCTTCAGCCCGCGTCATAGGTATATTGTAGCAAAGGGGACGCTGATTCCTAAATGACTAATTTACTATCGATCAGTCATTTAGGAATCAGCGTCCCCTGACCCTGGTCAGCCGCTCCAGCAGCTGGGTGTAATGCACGGCCTTCGCCCGGGGATAATCCCGCTTCAGGCCGGCGTTTATCTGCAGCAGGCAGGAGGTGCCGCCCACGGCCACGGTATCGGCCCGGACCGAGGCGATATTAGCGGTCTTGCGCCGGAGTATCCGCTCCGACATCTCCGGCTGGGTGAAAGAATAAGCGCCCGCCCCGCCGCAGCACCAGTCGCTTTCGGGCAGCTCGACGAAATTTTTCCCCGCCAGGGTCTTCAGTGCTTCGCGGGGCTCCTTCCGTATGCCCTGCCCGTGGCAGGCCCGGCAGGAATCGTGGTAGGTTATCCTGCCCGTCCCGGCCAGCTCCTCCCTGGGGGCGTGGGTCATGGCCGAGGATGGGACGGCCTCTATGGCGTCGCGCACGGCGGCGGCGAAAGCCGCCGCCCTGGTCCGCCATTCCGGCTCGGCCGTGAAGAGCTGTTCGTAGGTCTTCATGAAGGCCGTGCAGGAGGAGCAGTCCCCTACGACCTTCAATTCCCCGTGCTTTTCCTTCAGCTCCTCGTACTTCTTTATGTTGCGCCGCGCGAATTCCCTGGCGTGGCGTATGTCGCCGTAATTATAGGCCAGGAGCCCGCAGCAGTTATTGTGGAAGAACAGCCCTTTGCCCAGGAAGCGTTTCAGCAGGGCCACCGTCGCCTCGCCGACCGCGGTGAAAAGGTAGTTGGGTCCGCAGGGCGCGAAATAGGCCCAGGCCGGCGCCGGACCGCCGGGCGCGTCGGCCAGTTCGGGGTCCGCGGAGAGTTTCCCGGCCAGGAAAGTGAAGGGCATGCGCGGGGCCTCCCGCTCCGCCTTCTCCAGCGGCGCAAGGCCGAGCATGCGGAAGAGCCCGAGCTTCCCTGCCAGCCTGGGCAGGCCGGTGAGCCTGGCCAGCGCGCCGAGCCTGAGAAGGAAGGCGAAGAGGCCCGGCCTTTCGAGCATGAGCCCGGAAAGGAGCGCGGGGATAAGCCGGGGGGCGGGACCCAGGGCCGCGCGCCGGCCTTCGAGGACTATGTCGGCCGTGGGGACTTTTGCGAAACAGGCCTCGGAACAGGCGCCGCAGAGCAGGCAGGTGTCCAGGGCCTCTCCGGCCGCCGCCGCGGCGCCTCCGAGCCTGCCTTCCATGGACATGCGCACGAGCTGGTTCCGCCCGCGGGCCGAGATGGGCTCGCGGCCGGTCAGCATATAGGTGGGGCAGACCGTCTCGCAGTAGCCGCAGCGGCTGCACTGGCTGACCGCGTCGTAGAGGGACCGCTCTCCCAGGTGCGTCAGGAGCGACGGGAGGTGGAGTTCCCCCTCCGCGTGGCGGTCGTACATCTCGTTGACGTCGTACTTGGAATTCATCCGTATATCCAGGGGTTGAGGAGATTATCGGGATCGAAGGCCTTCTTGAGGCGGCGGTGGACCTCCGACGGGGAGAAGGCCCGGTCCGGGCCGTCCGGGCGGTGGAAGCGGGGCGCTCTGCCGGCCGGGCAGACCCTCAGGGTGGCCGACAATACGACGCCGTAGGCGCCCAGCGAGCCGCAGAGCAGCCGCGTCAGGTCGTAGCCGGCCACGTTCTTGACCGATCTGCCGCCCAGGCGGCAGACGGTGCCGTCGGGGAGAGCCAGTTCCAGCCCCAGCAGCAGGTCCCGTATCCCGGTCCAGGCCTTGGAGGCGATAAGTCCGCCGAGCGTGCCGTCCAGTTTGGGCATCGGGGCTTCCAGCCCCGCGGCTTTCAGCTCCGAGCGCAGGACGTGCAGCGGCACGCCGGCCTCGAAGGTCGCGGTCAGGTTCTCGGCGTAGATCTCCAGGACGGAATTCAGGCCCGATACGTCGAGGTCGCGGCCACTCGCAGGGCTCGTGGCACCGACTGCGGGCAATGCCGCCCTGTTCCGGCAGGCGTCGCCGCCATCCGGGGAGGGCGGCCGGTTCCGGGTCCCCAGGCCCCGCACGCGGGACTTTATCCCGTGCGCCGCGCGGTATTTCAGCTCGGAGACCAGGTTCGAAGCCGCCGCCGTGCGGGAGGGGAACGGTCCCGTCTTCCTGCGGGCGTGGCGGTCGGAGACGGGGATTATCTTGTCGGGATTGGCCAGGTCCCCGGGGTCCAGGGCTTCCTTAACGCGGGAGAAAAGGTCCAGCTCGGCCCTGTCGTAGAGCCAGTTCATCGCCAGGCGCTTCTCGACGCCGACGCCGTGCTCGCCGGAGATCGTGCCGCCCAGTTCTATGCAGGCGCGCAGGATCTCGTGGCCGGCCTTGCGCACGCGCCGCGTCTCCTCTGCGTCGCGCTCGTCGTATATGACGTTCGGATGCAGGTTGCCGTCGCCGGCGTGGAAGAGCAGCCCGGCGGTGAGCTTGTAGTCGGAAATTATGGCTCGGACCCTGGCCGCCGCTTCCGGCAGTTTCGGGCGCGGCACGGCCCCGTCCTCCACCATGACGTTCGGCGCCAGCCTGGCCAGCGCCGGGTAGGCGCCCTTGCGGGCGGCCCAGAGCGCCTCGCGCTCGGACTCGTCGGCGGCTTCGCGGAAGTCCAGCGAGCCGGCGGCCGCTGCGAAGGAGCGCGTCTCCGCCATTTCCTTCTCGAGCTCGCGGCGCGAATTGCCGTCGAGTTCCACGATGAGAACGGCCTGCGTGGCGTCCGAAAGCCTGAGCCCGCCGCCGCCCGCCGCGTCCAGCGAGGTCCGGTCCATGGCCTCCAGCGCGCGCGGCACCGTGCCGGCCGCTATCGTCGAGGCGACGGCCTTCATCGCGCTGTCCACCGAGGGGAAGCTGCAGACGGCCGTCATGATGTGCCTGGGCAGCGGAAGTATCCTGAGCCTGGCGCAGATGACTATGCCGAGCGTTCCCTCGGACCCGATGAAAAGGCCGGGCAGGTCCGGTCCCGGATCCTCCACGGAGAGCTCCAGGGTCTCCCCCTGCGGGGTCACGACGGTCAGGCCGAGGACATTGTCCGCGGTGACGCCGTACTTGAGGCAGAGGGGACCGCCGGCGTTCTCGCCGATATTGCCGCCTATCGTGCAGACCCGCTGGCTGGCGGGGTCGGGCGGATAGAAGAAGCCGGCTTTGGCCAGTTCCTCCTGGAGCTTCAGGTTGACCACGCCGGGCTCCACGACGGCTGTCCCAGCCGCGGTGTCTATGGACCGTATCCTGTTCAGGGGGGAGAGGTTGAGTATCACGCCGCCCTTGAGCGGGACGGTGCCGCCGGAAAGGTTCGTCCCGGCCAGCCGCGGCAGGAACGGCACGCCGGCGCCGTGCAGCAGTTTTACCAGCGGCGCCACCTTCTCGGCGGCGTCCACGCGCACGACGGCGTCCGGCCGGGCGCGCGCGGAACCCGCGTCGTAGGAATAGGCCAGTATGTCGGCCTCGGCGGTGAAGACATTGTCCTCGCCGGCTATCCTTTTGAGCCCTTCCAGCGTTCCGCGGAGGCGGTCCTTTCTGAACATCGTCCCTTTTACAGCGAGCGCAGCTTGGCCGTGAAGTGCGGCAGTATGGGCGAGACCTCGACCGCTTCGAGGCCGCGTATCTTCTTTTTGTTCTTCGCCAGCGCGCCGCAGACCTCTATCACATAATCGATATGGCTCTGGGTGTAGACGCGGCGCGGGATGGCCAGCCGCACCAGCTCCATCGGGGCGGCCATGAAGTTGCCCTTGGCGTCCCTGCGGCCGAACATCAGCGTGCCTATCTCGACGCCGCGTATGCCGCCTTCCAGGTAGAGCGCGCAGGCCAGCGCCTGGGCGGGGAAGTTCTGCGGTTTTATATGCGGCAGGAATTTCTTGGCGTTTATGTAGACGCCGTGGCCGCCGGGAGGGTTGACTATCGGCACGCCCTTCTTCAGCAGGCCCTCGCCCAGGTAGGCCGAGGAGCGGATGCGGTACTGCAGGTAGTTCTCGTCGAGCACTTCGCGCAGGCCGATGGCCAGCGCCTCCAGGTCGCGCCCGGCCAGGCCGCCGTAGGTGTTGAAGCCCTCGGTGAGGATGAGCATCTGGCGGCATTTCTGCGACCACTCGGCGTTGTTCATCGCCAGGAAGCCGCCGATATTGACGAGGGCGTCCTTCTTGGAGCTCATCCAGCAGCCGTCGGCCAGTTCGAACATCTCCCTGGCTATTTCATGCACGGGCGCCGCATTGTAACCCTTTTCGCGCAGTTTTATGAAGTAGGCGTTCTCGGCGAAGCGGGCGCAGTCGAGGAACAGCGGTATGCCGTAACGGCGGCAGAGCTCCTGCACTTTTTTCAGATTGGCCATCGAGACCGGCTGGCCGCCCAGGGAGTTGTTGGTGACGGTCATCACGCAGAGGGGGACGTTCTCCGCGCCTTTCTCCTTTATGAAGCGCTCCATCGCGGCGACGTCGGCGTCGCCCTTGAACGGCGCGACCTTGTCGAAATCCAGCGCCCCTTTGACCGGGAAGTCCATCGCCTGCGCGCCGGAATACTCCACGTTGGCGCGGGTGGTGTCGAAATGAGAGTTGGAGATGATGTACTTGCCCTTGCCGCCTATGACGGAGAAGAGGATCTTCTCGGCGGCGCGGCCCTGGTGCACCGGGATTATCTCCTTCAGGCGGGTCAGTTCGCGCACCTGGGCCTCGAAATTATAGTAGCTGCGCGCGCCGGCGTAGGATTCGTCGCCGCGCATGATGCCGCCCCACTGGTCCGCGCTCATCGCGCCCGTGCCGCTGTCGGTCAGCATGTCGATGAGGACCTTCTCGGCCCTCAGGTTGAAGAGGTTGTAGTGGGCCTGCTCCAGCAGCCTGGCGCGCTCCTCGCGGGTGGTGAAGCCGAGGGGTTCCACGGTCTTTATCTTGAAGGGTTCTATTATGGTCTTCCATTTCCATTCCATCGGGCGGTTCCTCCGGTTCTTATTTGACGAAAATCATCATCAGGACGAAATAGGCGGTCATCAGGACCAGGCCGAAAGGCACGGCGACCTTCGCCCACTCGCTCGATTTTATGCCGAGCTTGGCGGCGCTGACTATGTTGGGAATATTGCCGGGGATCAGCATGCCGCCCGAGACCAGCAGGCCCATCAGCAGGAAGTCGATCTGGCTCCTGGTCATCGACGGCACTATCTCGGCGGCGGCCAGCGTGGCGTTGTCGAGGATGGCCGAGACCATGTTTATCCAGTAAAGGGCCCAGGTCGGGGTCCTGGCGATGAAGCGCTCTGCCAGGGGGGCGAGCCCGGCGCCCAGGAAGATCAGGGCCATGACGAAGAAGTAGATCTTGACCGCGCGCATGACTATGACCCGCGGGGTCTCGAAGACCTCGTTCTGCAGCGTGTCCTTGCCCAGGCTGGCCTCTCCCGCGCCGCGCGCCGCCAGCCAGGAGCAGAGCAGCACGCCGGGTATGATCCATGCCCCGAGCAGCCTTAGCAGGTAGAAGAAGTCGGCGTAGTGCGGCGGGCCTTTGAGCTTGGACACCACTATGGTCGAAAGGGGCTCGCCCAGCGGGGTCAGGGCCGCCCCGAGCCCGATGGCGAAGCAGGCATAGACCACGGCTTTCACCTCGAAGTCGCGCCTGAGACGGAGCACGGTGAAGATCTCGGCCAGGAGCAGCGAGGCGATGATGGCCGTGATAAGGCTGGAGGCGAGGCCCAGGAAAAGCACCATCAGGAAAATAGCCCCGGTCAGCCCCGTTTTGAAGACCAGCCAGTTCAGCCAGCCTTTAAGGCGCGGCCTCACGGCCCTGAAGACGAAGCCCAGCCCCAGTACCGCCGCGGTTATGGGCAGCGGCTCCTTCATGGCTTCCAGCACCAGGTGCCCGCTCCAGAGGCCGGAGATGGTCACGGCAATGACGCCCATGATGAACAGGAAGATCTCGAGTTCCTCTTCCACTTTTTTGACCGAAAAGGGAAGGACCAGTGTGAGCGCCATGATGAGCGCCAGGCCTGCCACTACGAGGTATTCGGGCATCTGTAAGAAACTCCGGTCCGCCAGGATGGGGCGGGAGGGGCCTTTAAGCCGCTCCGGCCGATTGTGCTACAATTACATTCTATTTAATTTATGCGGGAGTGTAAAAACGGATGCTGAAACTGAAGAAGCCGGTGGGCCTTTTTCTGTGCGGCGGCGGAGCGCTGGGCGCCTGGCAGTCCGGCGCGCTGTCGCGCCTGGCCGAGGCCGGGCTGGAGGCCGACGCGGTGGCGGGCTTCAGCGTCGGCGCGCTCAACGGCGCGGCCTACTGCTTCGGCCGCACGGACGAACTCGAGGATATCTGGGCCGGCCTGCGTCCCGAGACCATACTCAAGGTCAGACCCGCCTACAGGAACATGCCGCTCGACCTGCATTCGGGCCTTTACGCCGGCCCGCTGGCCCGCGCCGGCCAGAAGATACAGGACCAGCTGGCCAGGTTCAGCCTTTTCTCCGCCGAACCGCTCTACGCGCTGGTGGAATCCTGGCTCGGCGGCCGCGAACTGCCTTTCGCCCGGCGCGCCGTTTTCTACGTGATCAGCCACTGCGTAGAGCGCAGGCTCCCGCAGATCTTCCGCTTCAACGGCCGGGCCGGCGGCGCCAGGATCTCCTTCAACGACGCCCTTATCTCCAGCTGCGCCATCCCCTCGGTGTTCCCGCCGGTCACCTGGTTCGACGAGGGGCGGAAATACCACCTCGTGGACGGAGGCGTCATCGGCCACGCCACGATAAATCTCAATGTCCTGGAGGGCTGCCGCACCGTCATCATGCTCAGCAATTCCCGCGAGGCGGAGATCGGTTTCCGCGGCCGCGGCTGGATGAGCTTCTTCGAGAACAAGGCCAGGCGCATGCTGGCCGTGCACACGCAGAAGATCCACGAGTCCCGCGTGCTCATAAAGTCGGCGCCCGAGGTTCACCTGCTCAAGCCGCAGGAGGACCTGGGGATGGGCATACTGGAACTGGACGGAGCCAAATGCCGGCGGGCTTTCGAGGTGGGCGAGAAGGCGGCGATGGATTTCCTCGCCGGGGCGGGGTCCCGGGGATGATCGAACTCCATTCCGTCCAGGGCTCGCTGCTGCTCGGCGGTTTCGGCGTTTTCGTCGGCGTGCTGGGGTCCGCGCTGGGCATCGGGGGCGGCGTCTTCACCGTACCGCTGCTCACGCTGGCTTTCGGCCTGCCTATCCATCAGGCCATAGGGGTCTCCCTCGTCGCCATCGCCGCCGCTTCCAGCGCGGTGGCCTCGGTCAACGTGGAGCGCGGCCTGACCAACCTCCGCCTGGGCATAGTTTTCGAAACGACGATGGCGCTGGGCTCGCTGTTCTCGGCTCTCATCGCCAGCCGGCTGCCCGGCGGCATATTGCGGACGGCCTTCGCCCTGGCGCTGCTGCCTATCTCTTTTTCGATGTTCCTCAGGGGACGCAGCGCCCTGCGCGCCGGGACGCCGCCGGACCTGCTGCCGGAGGGACCCGCCTCCTCTTTCGACTCCGGGTTCTTCGACCATTCCGCCGGCGGCCGCAGGAACTATTCCGTGAAGAACGTCCTGCCGGCGTCCTTCCTTTCCTTTTTCGGCGGCGGGCTGAGCGGCCTGCTGGGCCTGGGCGGCGGCGTGGTGCAGGTCCCGGTGATGACCATGCTCTGCGGCGTGCCGATGAAGGCCGCGGCCGCCACGAGCAATTTCATGATAGGGGTCTCCGCGGCGGCCAGCGCTTTCATCTATTACCGCAAGGGCCACATCCCCGTCGAAGCCTGCGGCGTCATGGTGGTGGGAGTGCTGGTCGGTTCCTTCGCCGGCATGACCCTGCTTTACAAGGCCCGGTCCGAGAGGCTGCAGATGGTGTTCGCCGCCGCGATGCTGATGATAGCGGTGAAGATGCTGCTATGGTGAAAGAGAGATATTCCGAGAAGGACCTGGCGAAGCTGATACAGCGCGTGCTGCAGGCGGGCGTGCTGCTCAGCGCCCTGTTCTTCCTGCTGGGCGCCGCCTGGAGCGGCGCACCTGCCGGCGAGGCTTTTTCGCGCGCCGGGGTCCTGGTCCTGCTCGCGACGCCGGCCGCCAGGGTCGCCGCGCTCTTTTACGGTTACGCGCGCGCCCGCCAGTATCTTTTCGCGCTCTCCGCTTTCGCGGTGCTGGCGCTGCTGGGGGCCGCGGCGCTGGTCTGAACGCCGCCGCCGGAGGAACTGAAATGAAACTTGCCGTTCAGCTCGTCTTATTCCTTCTGCTGCCGGCCGCGGCCTCCGCGGCCGAGCAGGACAACGGCGGCGCGCTAACGGAGGAGATATTCACCCTGGGCCCGGAGATCGACGAGGCCTACGACAGGGGGATAGCCCTGATGTACCGCCTGGAATTCGACGCCTCGGAAGAGGTCTTCCGGGGCGTGATAGAGGAGTCCTCTTCCAATCCCGCCGGCTATTTCGCCATGACGGCGCTCTACTGGTGGCGCGCGGCGCAGAATTTCGACGTGCGGTCCAGCTCCACGGATTACGAGGCGGAATTCCTGAGGCACGCCGACGAGACCGTCAGGGTCTCCGAACTGATGCTTAAGTCCGGTGGACGCAGGGACCACGCCCTTTTCTTCATGGGCAGCGCGCACGGCCTCAAGGGCCGCTGGTACGCCCTGCAGCGCAGCTGGTGGAAGTCCTATCTCAGCGGGAACAAGGGCCGGAAACTGCTGAAAAAATGCGTAGGGCTCAATCCCGCTCTCTACGACGCCTATCTCGGCCTGGGCATCTTCGATTACTACGCCGATACGCTGCCCGGCGTGCTGGGCGTGGCCGCGCTGCTCTTCGTGCGCGGCGACCGGGAGAGGGGGATTGAGCAGGTGCGCCTGGCCATGGAGAAGGGGCGCTTCTTCCCGACCGAGGCCCGTATCTTCCTCATAGACATACTGACGCGCCACGAGAAGGACCTCGAGGCCGCCGTGGCCGAATCCCGGCTGCTGCGGGCCGGAGATCCGGACAATTCTTTCTTCTGGCTGGGCGAGATCCTCACGCTGATACACGCCCGCGAATGGGACCGGGCCTTCGACGAAAGCATGAAGTTCCTTACCGCGAACGTCGGGACGAAACAGTCCTGGCTCGCCCAGCAGCTCTCGCTGGTCTACCTGCAGGCCGGCGACGCCAAGCTGGCGCTCAATAAGCCCGCCGAGGCCGCGGCCTGGTTCACGCAGGGGATCGAGAACACCGCCTACCCCGCCAAGGGCTGGGTCACTTACTGCTATCTCCGGCGCGGGCAGGCTTTCGATCTCATGGGGAGGCGCGAGGACGCCCTGAAGGATTACCGCGCCGCGCTCGAGCGCGATAATTTCTGGGATTCGCGGCTCTACGCCTCCCGCGCGATAAAGAAGGCCCCGGATTTTCCCGAAGTTTACCGCCAGATAACTGAAGAATAGGGAGGTTCTTATGAAAAAGAGCGGATTCACCGCCGTGATCCCGGTCGCCGGGGCCGGCACCAGGCTGCGCCCCCACACCTACACCTATCCCAAGGTGCTCCTGACGGTCGGGGACAAGCCGATAATCGGCCATATCCTCGACGATGTCGCGGCCGCCGGCATAAAGAAGGTCTGCCTGGTCACCGGTTACCTGGGCGACAAGATAAAGGCCTATGTTTCCTCGGCCTACCCGGGCCTGCGGGTGGAGTATGTCGACCAGCCCGAGCCCAGGGGCCTGGGGCACGCCATCTGGCTGACCCGCAACAGGGTCGCGGGCCCGGTCCTGGTGATGCTGGGCGACACAATACTCTCCGCCGACCTGTCCAAGTTCCTCGGCGGCCGCGAGGACTGCATCGCGGTCAAGGAAGTGGCCGACCCGCGCCGCTTCGGCGTCGTCGAGGTCAGGAACGGCTATATCTCGGCCATGGTGGAGAAGCCGGAGAAGCCGCGCACCAACCTGGCCATCGTCGGGATCTATTCCTTTCGCAATTCCGCCCAACTCTACGGCAGCCTGCAGCGGCTGGTCGACTCGGGTTCCACGACGAAGGGGGAGATACAGTTCACCGACGCCCTGGCCATGATGGTCAGGGGCGGCCACCGGATAAAACCGGTGCGCATAGAGGGCTGGTACGACTGCGGCAAGCCGGAGACGCTGCTGGAGACGAACCGCTACATCCTGGACCGGGGCCGTTTCAGGTCCAGGGTCCCGGGCTGCCTGGTGATACCGCCGGTATACGTGGCGCCCGGGGCGAAGGTGTCGGGCTCGATAATCGGTCCGCACGTCTCCATAGGCGCCGGCTGCCGCCTGGAGCGGTGCATAATCTCCGATTCGATAATCAACGAAGGGGCCCAGGTCTCGGATATCAATCTGACCGGCTCGCTCATAGGTCCGAGCGCCCTGGTGGCGGGCCGCCGGGACAAGCTGAACGTGGGAGAGAATTCGGAGGTCAGTTTCTAAGGCCCGTCAGAACCTTGACTTGCCGCGGGTGACGTTCAGGGCGAAGTCCAGCATATTGTCGTCGCCGCGCACGAGTATCCGTTTCAGCCTGAAAAGATCGTCCCCGGGACGAGGCTTGCCCTGCTTCACGCTGACGGCGCAGGTATAGCCGGCCTTCTTCACCAGGTCCCTTATCCCGTCGTCGAAGGCGCCGCCGCCGTAAGGGTAGGCGAAGGAGGTCACGGGCGCGCCCAGGATCTCTTCGAGGCGCGCCTTGCTGCCCGCGAGTTCCTCCAGGGCCTCCCCGCCGCCGGCCCCGGCCAGGTTCCTGTGCCGCATCGTATGGGAGCCGATCTCCACGCCTTTGGCCGCGAGCGACCGCAGCTCTTCGGCCGAGAGTATTTCCGTCCCGGCTTCCCCTCCTCCCCGCCAGAAATTCTCTCCCCCGACGGCTTCGGAGACCATGAAGACGACGCAGGGGAAGCCGAACCCGGCCAGTACCGGCAGGGCTTCCGTCAGGTTGTTCCGGTAGCCGTCGTCGAAAGTTATCACGGCCGACCTTTCCGGCGGCTCCTGGCCCCGCCCGTAGACCGCGGCCAGGTCGCGCAGGGTCATGACCGCGTAACCCCGCTTCTTCAACCAGTCCATCTGCCGCCTGAAATCGGCCGTCCTGACCCAGAGTTTGGGCAGCCGGTCCCCCGGCGGCGGGTTGCCGACCTTGTGGTACATGAGTATCGCCGGCCCTCGCGATACCGGGCGCCACCAGTTCCACCTGGCGGAGAAAGCGGCCGCCGCGAGCAGGACCAGCGCGGCGGCCGTCACGGGCGCGCCTTCCGGCCCGGCGCGCGCCGCTGCAGGTCCCAGAGCTTGAGGTACTTGACGGTCGTGTAGAAGGAGGCCAGGAACGCCGCGAGGAAGCCGTGCCAGCCGTCCAGGAAGCCTAGCCGCAGCACGTAGCGCGAGAGGAACTCGAAAGGGAAACGCAGGACGTGCCAGGGCCTGAACCGTTCGCCTCTCTCCAGTTTCTGCGCCGCGATCAGGGAGGTGTACCTGTTGAACTTGTCGAAATACTCGTGCAGGTCGGAATAAGTGTGGTGGTCGATGTGGGCGCGCAGTACGCCTACGGGACCGTCCACGGCCAGGCGCTCGTGCACCGCGCGCACGCTGTAGCCCGCGCGGTCCCGGCGAAAGAGGCGCAGGTGCTTCTCGGAGGCTCCCCGGCCGAAGCGCAGCCTGCGGCCCAGGAAATGCACCCTGAAAGGGATCTCGAAGCCGGCTTTGTCGCCGGGGTCCCGCAGTACGGCTTCTATCTCTTTCCCGAGTTCCGGACTGACCACCTCGTCCGCGTCCACGTTGAGGACCCATGTCCTCGTGGCGTTGTCCAGGGCGAACTGCTTCTGCCCCCCGTAGGTGTCGAACCTGCGCTTGAGCACCCTGGCGCCGTGCCGTTCGGCTATGGCGGTCGTGGCGTCCGTGGAGAAATCGTCCACCAGCACTATTTCCCCGGCCAGGCCCAGCAGGCCCTGCAGGCAGGCGGGCAGGTCGGCTTCCTCGTTCCTGGCGATGATAATTACGCTGAGTTCTTCCACTTCCGGCTCCGTGTTCCCCGCGTACGGACGCGGGGCTTAGAATGCACAAAACGACCTTTCCGCGGCCGGGACCGGCTTCAGTCCACGGCCGCGGCCGAGAAAGGGATCAACCTCGTCCCGGCCGGCAGCCTGGCGCCCGGCTCGGAGTATATCGCGCCGCGCCCCGAGGCTTTCAGCTCTCCCGGCGCGGAGAGCACCCTGAGAAGTTTTCCGGCGCCGGGCGCCCTGGGACCGGCCGGCCCACCGTGGACGACGCGGAAGCCGCCGGCCTCCCTGCGGCATCCGCCGTCGAGAGCGACAAAGCTGAACTTGCCGCTGAAGACGACCGGGCGGGAGAGAAAAGTTTTCCTGAACGCGGCCGTAGCCGGCATATAGCGTTCCAACACCTCGTATATCTTCCGGCCTTTTTTCATGGTTTCGGTGCAGCGGTAGGAACAGGGATGCCAGGGGATGATCGTCTCCCGGTCCGCGCCCTCGTTGAGCCCGCAGAAGCGGACGAAGTCGCGGTGATCGGAACGGAGGCCCAGCCGGGAGTAATAATTGGGGACATTGTTCACCCAGAAGGGAAAGAGCTCCCCCTCCGGGGAGGCATCGAGGATGTGGAAGATCAGGTCCTTGATGCGGGGCAGGCGGTCCTTCTTATTCTTCCAGCCCAGGTAGGCCTTTACGCAGCATTCAGGGTAGCCGAGGGCTTCGCCCCATTCCCGCGACATGATATCCGAGTACGCTTTGCCGGCCCTGCGCAGGTCGGCCGGGCGCGGGCCTATGAGCAGGTCGCTGATCCTGGCCCCCGAAACATCGCGCCTTTCCTCCAGGACCAGTTTTTTCAGTTTCAGCCCCTCGCATAACTCGTCCAGCCGGCGCATGTCCTCCGCGCTCCCGGCGCTGGTATAGACCACGCTCTTCACCCCGGCGACGAGGGCGGCGAGGTCGTTGAACTGCAGTCCCAGGCAGCGCGGCCTGGAAAGATCGTCGGAAAGATACCGCGATATCATCGTTTCGACCGTGGCTCCTTCCCGGGCCAGCGCAGTTCCCGTATGCGGCGCAGAGCTTCGTACAGGAGGGGCTCGGGTTCGGTCAGCGAGAAACGCACGTACCCCTCGCCGCAGCGGCCGAAGCCGGAGCCCGGCGCGGCCAGCACCGCGGCTTTTTCCAGCATAAGGCAGACCGAATCCAGGGAACTCATGTCCGCCGGCGGCCGGGCCCAGACGAAGCAGCTGCCGCCGGGCCTCCTGAACCGCCAGCCCGCCTTTTCGAGGCCCGAGCAGAACCTGTCCGCCCTGGCCGCGAACCTGGCGCGCACCGGAGGCGTTATGCGTTCGTGATGGTCCAGTCCCCAGGCCGCCGCGTTCTGCACGGCGTTGAAAGGGCCCGAGTCTATGTTCTCCTTGAGGGCGTTGAGCGCCCGCACCAGTTCGCCGTTGCCGACGACCCAGCCTATGCGCCAGCCGGCCATGCAGTAGGTCTTGGAGACGGAGTAGAACTCCACGGCCACGTCGCGCGCGCCGGGGACCTGCAGTATGCTGGGGGCGGGCTCGCCGAAATAAACGTCGCAGTAGGCCGCGTCCTGGGCTATGATCACCGAGTTCTTTTTCGCCCAGCGGACCAGGTCCCTGTAAAAATCCAGGGTGGCTCCCGCGCCGGTGGGGTTGTTCGGGTAGTTGAGGAAGAAGAGCTTCGCCTTCGACGCGACGCCGCCGGGTATCTTCCCCAGGTCCGGCAGGAAGCCGTTCTTTTCCTCCAGCGGCACGTCGTGCACGCGGCCGCCGGCCAGCACCACGCCGGTGCGGTAGGTCGGGTAGGTCGGGTCCGGTATGAGGCAGAGGTCGCCCGGGTCCATGACGGCCAGCGGCAGGTGGGCTATGCCCTCCTTGGAGCCGATAAGTATGGACACCTCGTCCGAAGGATGGAAGGAGAGGCCGTGGCGGCGCTTATGCCAGGCGGCCACGGCCTTGCGCAGGGTTTCATTGCCCTTGGTATTGGGGTAGCGGTGGTTGGCGGCCTTCTTCACCTCGGCGGCGGCCCTGGCCACGATCCCGCGGTCGGTGGGAATGTCCGGATCTCCGACGGCCAGGCTGATTATGTCCCTGCCCTTGGCCCGTTCCGCGGCGGCCTGGCGGTAGAGTTCCTCGAAAAGGAACGGCCTGAACTGTCTGAAATTCCGGCTGAACTTTATTTTCATGGATACCTCAGCAGCAGGTGTCGCAGGAGGAATCCTTGCGCAGTTCGCTCTCCACCTGGAACACGGAATGCCTTATGCCGAATTTTTCCGACGCCAGGCAGGAGGCCTCTTTGAGGGCGGGCTGCTGCCTGGCCGGGTCCCTGACTATCAGGTGCGCGGTCAGGGCGTTGAAGCCGGACGAGAGGCTCCAGGCGTGCAGCTCGTGCACGCCGTCGACGCCGTCTATTCCCAGGAGCGCCCGCTCCACCGCGTCCATCGACAGACCCCGCGGCGCGCCTTCCATGAGTATGTGGAAAGCCTCCAGGAGCAGGCGCGTGGAACTGAAGAGGATGAGCGCGATTATAAGCAGGGAGACGATGGTATCGGCGGTGTACCAGCCGGTGAAATAGATGACCGCGCCGGCGACGATGGCGGCGACGGAACCGGCCAGGTCGCTGAGCACGTGCAGGAAGGCGCCGCGTATATTGATGTTCCCGGCGCTGTGGCGGTGGAGTATCCAGGCGCAGGCCAGGTTGGCCAGCAGACCGGCGGCGGCTATCGCCAGCATCGGGACCGAGAGGACGGGAACGGGGTCTTGGAAGCGTTCCCAGACCTCGCGCAGCATGAAGCCGCAGAGCAGCCAGAGCAGGAGGGCGTTGCCCAGCGCGGCGACCACTTCGGCGCGGCGGTAGCCGTAGGTGCGCTTCGAATCCGGCTTCAGGGCGGCCAGCCGCGAGGCGATGAAGCTCATGCCCAGCGCAGCGGCGTCGGTCAGCATGTGCATGGCGTCGCTGAGCAGCGCCATGCTGCCCGTCAGCAGGCCGCCGGCCGCCTCCAGCGCCATGAAGCCGGCGGTTATGAAAAAGGCCCAGGTTATCGCCTTGCGGTGAGCGCCGGCCCCGTGGTGATGGGAGTGCCCCTCGCTGCCGTGCCCGTGATCGTGGCCGTGGCCGCCGGCGCAGGAATGACCGTCGTGATCGTGGTGATGCCCCATTTCGCTATTTCATCCCCATCATGCTGAGTCCCGGCACGTACGTGACCAGCGCCAGCACGGCCAGCAGCAGGAGCAGGAAAGGCACTATCGCCCAGTAAAGTTCCGGGAGTTTCCGGTTGAAGCGGGAGCTGGAAAGGAAAAGGTTGAGGCCCAGCGGCGGCAGCATATAGCCTATCTCGAGGTTCAGGATGAAGATCACGCCGAGATGCACCGGGTCCACGCCGTACTGCAGCGCCACCGGCACTATGATGGGCACGACGATGATTATCGCCGAGAAGATCTCGATCATGTTGATGATCAGCAGGAAGGCGTTGAGCAGCACCAGGAAGAGGAACTTGCTCTGGACGAAAGAGTGCATCCAGGCGAAGATGGCGTCGGGGATCTGCGCGTCGATGAGGTAGTTGGTAAGGCCGAGGGCGGTGCCGAGCACTATGAAGATGGAGCCGACCAGGATCATGCTCTTGACCGCTATCTTGGCTATGTCGCGCCGCAGGCAGAGGTCCCTGTATATGAAGACTTCCACGATGACGACGTAGAAGGACATGATGGAGGCCGCCTCGCCGGCGGTGAACACGCCCTTGTAGATGCCGCCGATTATCAGGAAGGGCAGCGGGATCTCCCAGGCCGCCGCGCGCGCGGCCGCGAGTATCCTGCCCGGCTCGAAGGACAGCTTCTGCACGCCCGAGCGGCGGGCCACGAAATACGCGTACGCCGACAGGACCAGCAGGAGGAAAAGCCCCGGCAACAGCGCGGCGCGGAAAAGCTGGTCCAGGTTGAGCTTGCCGATTATGGCGTAGAGGATGATAGGCAGGCTGGGCGGAAAGAGAAGGCCCAGGCTGCCCGTGGTGGTCAGCAGGCCCAGCGTGAATTTCTCCGGGTAGCCCTGCTTCGTCAGCATCGGGTAGAGCAGGCCGCCCAGCGCGATTATCGTGACGCCGGACGCCCCGGTGAAGGCGGTGAAGACGGCGGTCGCGAAGAGCGCCACTATGGCCAGGCCGCCGGGCAGGAAGCCGAACAGGGCCTCGGCCAGGGCCAGCAGTCTGCGCGGCGCGCCGCTCTCGGCCAGCACATAGCCCGCGAAGGTGAAAAGAGGGATGGCGATGAGGGCGGGCAGCGAGGAGAGCCTGAGCATCTCGACGATGACGGCGGAGGAATCCACTCCTTCCGCGCCGAAGAGGTATATCGCTCCGCCGCCGATGAGCGTGAAGACCGGCGCGCCCAGGAAGGCGAGCAGGAGTATGCCGAGGGCTATAAGTATTCCCATCAGAACTTGAACTCCTCGCCCGGGTCCACGACCCGGAAAAGGTTCATGATGGTGTGCAGGATTATGAGAGCGAAGACGGCGGGGATAATCATGTGGGCCCAGCCGGACGGTACGGCCAAATGGCCGATGTAGAACGAGGTCGAGGCCGAGGTGAAATCGTCCTTTACGAACTTATAGGCCGCCCAGAACAGCAGTCCCGAGACAGCCACGGTGAAGGCGCCGGCGAAGATGGCCAGGCCGCGGCGCGCCTTTTCCGGCGCGAACTTGACCAGCGCCTCCAGGGCGAACTGGCGAGAGTAGCGCGAGGCCAGCGCCGCGCCGAGCAGCCCGGACCACAACACCATGTGGCGCAGCATGGGGTCCAGCCAGACTATGCCCGAGTGAAAGAACACCCGCAACAGCACCTGCAGGAAGGAGAGCGAGATCATCAGCGCCACGAACAGCACGATCAGGATCTTTTCGCCCTTGACCAGCCATTCTTCGAAGCGGAACAGGAAACGCATGATATTATTATCCAATAATGGCGCCGGCCCCCGCAACCCCCGGAAAGGGTCGGCGGGGGCCGGCGCGGGGCGTCCTATTCGGATTTTTTGGGCCGGCGGAAGTCGGCCAGGGCTTTCTCTATCCGGTCCAGCATTTCCTGGGGATAGAGCTTGCCGGCGAGGGCGTTCCTGGCGGCCTCCCCGGCTTTTTCAAACTCCCCCACGATGCTTTTGCCTTCCGGGTCGGTGAACTTTATCCCGGCTTTTTTGAGCAGGTCCGCGGACTTGGCGTTATCGGACCTGCTTATCCTGGTGAGCTCCCTGAAATAGCTGTCCCCGGCCTTCAGCAGCGCGGCCTGGTCCTCTTTCGACAGCGAGGCGAAGACCTTTTTGGAAAGCAGGACGGCGCCGGAGGCGTTGGTCAGCGGCAGCGACAGCGCGTACTTCATCCTGGTGTGCCATTGCATGGCCAGCACGGCCAGGGGGGAGCCGTAGATGCCGTCTATCATGCCGGTCTGCAGCGAGGTCATCACGTCGGTGATGGAGAGCGGGATGGGCTTGATCCCGAGAGCGGTGAAAGCGGCCTCGGCCGTCGGGTCGCCTTCCCACATCCACATCTTGACCGCCTTCAGGTCCTCCGGTTTCTTGACCGGCGAGTTAGAGAGTATCAGCACGTCGCCGACCTCGGCCCAGCCGAGGAGGACATAGCCGGCCTCTTCGAACATCTTCCTGAACTCGGCGTCAAGCGCGCCGTAGACATAGTCTATCTCGGGCGCGTTCTTGAACAGGAAAGGCGTGTCCAGTATGCGCGCGGCGGGGGCTATCTCCCCTATGCCGACGCCGGTGAAGCCGCCGGCGTGCAGCTGGCCGATGCGGATCTTGCGCACCACGTCCTTCTCGTCGCCCTGCACGCCGCCGGGATACATGCGGAATTTCACGCGGCCGGCGGTCTTCTGCTTCACCTCGTCGGCGAACTTCTTCATCACGTTCATCCAGGCCGAGCCTTCCGGGGCCAGCGTGGCGAACTTGATCACCGTCTGCGCTCCGGCCGGGGCGGCCAGCAGCAGCGCGGCGCAGACAGCGGGCAGTATCCTAGAAAAGTTCATCTTTTTCCTCCAGCAGGGCTTTTGCTTTTATCTTGGCGACCTCGTTGGCCAGCCTGGTCCCGCCGTCCCGGAGTTCCGCCGACAGCACGGCTTCCAGGGCCGCCGTGAAGAATTCCTCGTCGAGAGCGGCCGGGGCGTACATCCGGGCGGCCATGTAACGGTTGAGCAGGAAATCCGCGCCGGCGCCCGAAGCCGCGGCGTCGAAATAGGACCGGGCCTTGTCCGGGTCGCCGCCCAGCATGCGCGGGCGTATGGAATAATAGGCGCCCATGATGCTGTGCGCGCCGTTATAGTAGTAGGAAGGGTCCAGTTCCAGCAGCCGCAGCGCAGCGGGTTCTATCGACGGTATTTCGGCTATGGCTTCCGGCTTGTCCCGGTTTATGTTGATATAGGAGGCTTTGCAGAAGGTGTGCCAGAACAGTGCCGGCACGTCCCGCTTCCGGGTTTCGGCCGGGCCGCGGCCGCCGAGGGCCCTTTCGGAGTAGGCCTGCCCCTTGAGATAGAAGCCGGAGGCGCGCTCCGGCTCGCTGTCCTCGAGGAACATGAAGGCGTAGCCGCAGAAGCCCTGCGCGGCGTTGACCAGCAGGCCCTTGTTGCCCGGGTCATTGGCGATGAGTATCTCCATGAGCTGGAGATTGCCGGGGAGGGCCTGGCGGGCGTACTGCGGGTCGGACTGGGAGAAGACCGACGAGATGCCCTCGTCTATGACGCCGCCGGTCACGCGGGCGGCCGTGCGGTTGAGCGAGCAGCCCGTCAGCAGGGGGAAGGCGGCGGCCAGTACCAGTTTTTTCACCGGGCCTCCCTTATCCATCGCGCCAGTTTTTCCAGCGCGGCGCCGTGCTTCTGCGCGAATTTCTCCAGCGGCACCGGCACGCGGAAGGACCAGTTATGCGGCCCCAGGGTATTGGGGGTGTTTATCCGGTCCTTAGTCCCGAAAATATCCGGGAAGGTCAGCAGCACGACGCGCGAGCCGGAGCTTATCGCTTTCTCCGTTATCCTGTCCAGCGCTTTCGCGAAGGCCGGCGGGCGGCCCTCGCC